>NZ_BKAJ01000126.1 GCF_007992495.1 Reyranella soli | reverse complement strand
GGCCCGCGCTCTCGTTTGACTCTCACTGACCTCACCGTCATCGTACGTACACGAACGATATGGGTGTCTACCTTCGTCCATACAGCCTTGAAGAGGCGCTGAGCGTGCTGGCTCGGCGGCACACGGTGCTGGCCGGCGGCACCGACTTCTATCCGGCGCGGGTCGGCCGGGCGATCGACGAGGACGTGGTCGATATCGGCGGCATCGACGTTTTGCGCGGTATCACCGCCGATGCGGCAGGCTGGCGATTGGGCGCGACCACGACCTGGAGCGAACTCATAGAGGCCGATCTTCCGCCCGTGTTCGACGGCCTGAAGCAGGCCGCCCGCGAGGTCGGCGGCCGGCAGATCCAGAACGCCGGCACCTTGGCCGGCAACATCTGCAACGCCTCGCCGGCCGCCGACGGCGTGCCCGCCCTGCTGGCGCTCGATGCCGAGGTCGAGATCGCAGGATCGACGGCCCGGCGGCTGCCGCTCCGCCAGTTCATCACCGGCGTGCGCCGCACGGCGCTGGCGCCGGGCGAGCTGGTGGTGGCGCTGCACGTGCCGCGCCCCCGGCATGATGCCGAAAGCGCGTTCCTCAAGCTGGGCGCACGGCGCTATCTCGTGATCTCCATCGCCATGGCGGCGGCGACTCTGGAGTTCGCCGACGGCCGCGTCGCCGCCGCCCGCGTCGCCGTCGGTGCCTGTTCGCCCGTGGCCGAACGGCTGCCGGCATTGGAGGCAGCGCTGATCGGCGCGCCGCGCGACCGACTGGCCGACCGGGTCGATGCCGCGCAGCTCGCGCCGCTCTCGCCGATCGACGACGTACGCGGCAGCGCCATCTATCGGCGGGACGTGGTCGTCACCCTGCTGCGCCGCCTGCTGATGGGCTTCGCCCGATGAAGGTCGACTTCACCCTGAACGGCCGATCGGCCGCTTGGGAGGGGCCGCCGATCACGCGACTTGCCGCCGCGCTGCGCCTCGACCTCGGACATACCGGCACCAAGGTCGGCTGCGACGCCGGCGACTGCGGCGCCTGCACCGTCCTGCTCGACCAGAGACAGGTCTGCGCCTGCCTGGTGGCGATGGGCCAGGTTGCCGGCCGCACGGTCGAGACCGTCGAGGGCCTCGGCGATGGCAACGGCACGCTCGCCGCCTTGCAGACGTCGTTCCTCGCCCATGGCGCTGCCCAGTGCGGCATCTGCACGCCCGGCATGCTGATGGCAGCCCACGAGCTTTTGGGCAGGACGGCGCGGCCGACGCGCAGCGACGTCGAGGATGCGCTGGGCGGCGTGCTCTGCCGCTGCACCGGCTATGGCAAGATCGTCGACGCCGTCATGGATGCAACGGCATCCCTGCCGGTTGCACCACCGGCCGGTGGTGCTGTCGGTGCGCGGCTGGCGCGGGTCGACGGCATCGCCAAGATCGCGGGTCGCGAGAAGTTCGGCGCCGACGATGTTCCCGCCGATGCCCTGTGGATCCGGGTCGTGCGCTCGCCGCATGCGCGGGCGCGTTTCACCCTGGGTGATCTTGGGCCATTGCGCCGGCGCCTCGCCGCGGTGCTGACGGCGGCCGATGTGCCGTCGAACGGCTACGGCATCTATCCCGACATCAAGGACCAGCCGGTGCTGGCCGATGGCCAGGTGCGCTATCGCGGCGAAGCCGTCGTCGCCCTGGTCGGCGAGCGCGAGGTCGTGCTCGCGATCCGCGACGAGGAGGTGCCGATCACCTGGATGCCGGAGCCGCCGGTCGTCGGCATCGAGGCCGCGACCGCGCCCGATGCACCCCTGGTGCAGGCCGACAAGCCGCGCAATCTCCTGCTCGAGGGCGGAGTCCGGCGTGGCAAGACCGATGAAGCCTTCGCGACCTCGGCCGCCGTGGCCGAGGGCGTGTTCGAGACCACCTTCGTCGAGCACGCCTATATCGAGCCCGAGGCCGGGTGGGCCGAGCGCGTCGGCGATCGCATCGAGATCCATGTCTCGACCCAGACGCCCTACATGGACCGCGACGAGGTGGCGATCGTCATGCGGCTGCGGCCCGAGGCGGTGCGCATCGTGCCGACGGCCTGCGGCGGCGGCTTCGGCGGCAAGCTCGATCTCTCCGTCCAGCCCTTGGTGGCGCTGGCAGCATGGAAGCTCCGGCGGCCGGTCGCCCTGGTCTACACGCGGCCGGAAAGCATGGCCGCCTCGACCAAGCGCCATCCGGCGCGCGTTGCCGCGAAGTTCGGCTGCGACGCCGAGGGCAGGCTTTTGGCCTGCGAGGTGACGGCGAGCTTCGACACCGGCGCCTATGCCTCGTGGGGACCGACTGTTGCCAACCGCGTGCCGGTGCATGCCATGGGGCCCTACCGCGTGCCCAATGTGCGCACCTGGGGCGACGCGTGGTTCACCAACGCGCCGCCGTCCGGCGCCTTCCGCGGCTTCGGCGTGCCGCAGGCCGCCATCGCCCACGAGGCGATGATGGACGAGTTGGCCGACAAGCTCGGCATCGACCGCCTGGAGTTCCGCCATCGCAATGCGCTCAGGGTCGGCGACACCACGGCGACCGGCCAGACGCTGGCCCATTCCGCCGGCCTGGCCCAGTGCCTGGACGCGCTGCGGCCGCATTGGCGCAAGGCGCAGGACGAGATCGCAATCTTCAACGCGCCCGGTGGTCCGAAGCGGCGCGGCGTCGGTGTCGGCTGCATGTGGTACGGCATCGGCAACACTTCTATGTCGAACCCGTCGCGCATGCGGGTCGGCCTGTCGCCGGCCGGCACGCTGACGCTCTACAGCGGCGCGGTCGATATCGGCCAGGGCTCCAACACCATCATGACCCAGATCGCGGCCGATGCGCTGGGCCTGCCAGTCGCCCAGTTCGCCCTGGTGTCGGGCGACACCGATCTCACCGCCGACGCCGGCAAGACCTCGGCCTCGCGCCAGACCTTCGTCTCGGGCCAGGCCGCCGAACGCGCCGGGCGCGACCTGCGCCAGCAGATCCTGCGCCTGGCCAATGCCGGGTCGGACGCCACGCTCTCGCTCGACGGGCCGAAGCTTGCCGTGCGCGATGGCGACGAAGTGCGCGTGATCGATCTCGCGACGGCCGGCACCCTGATGGGCGAGGGCACCTTCGATCCGCCGACCATGCCGCTCGATGCCGACGGCCAGGGCATCCCCTATGCGACCTACGCCTTCGCCGCGCAGATCGCCGTCGTCGAGGTCGATATCGAGCTGGGCACGGTGAAGGTGCTGCGCATGGTTGCTGCCCATGATGTCGGCAAGGCCATCAACCCGACCCTGGTCGAGGGCCAGATCGAAGGCGGGATCGCCCAAGGCCTGGGCCTGGCGCTGATGGAGGAATACCTCCCCGGCCGCACCGAGAACCTGCACGACTATCTCATTCCCACGGTCGGCGACGTGCCCGAGATCGAATGCATCCTGATCGAGGATCGCGAGCCGCTGGGTCCGTCGGGCGCCAAGGGCGTCGGCGAGCCCGGCTTGGTCCCGACGGCGCCGGCCATTTTGGGCGCGGTCCATCACGCCACCGGCGTGCGGGCGAAGCGCGTGCCGCTGTTGCCGCATCGCCTGCGCGAGGCCATCGTTGCCAATTCGCTCACCTCTCCCGCGAAGCGGGGGAGGCAGGGAGGGGGCTCATGAGCGACGACATCACGCTCACCGAGGCCGAGGCCAAGGCCGGCATCGTGCGCTGCGATGCCTGTCCAGTGCTGTGCCGCATCCGGCCGGGCCGCGCCGGCGCCTGCGACCGCTATGCCAACGAGGACGGCAAGCTGGTGCGCGTCGATCCCCTGGTGCTGCTGGCCAAGCCCGACCTCGCGCGCGTCGCTTTCGTCGAAGGCAGCGATTCCTGGCGCGGCGAGCTTGGCAAGGGGGAAGGCGCCTTCATCACCGGCATCGGCGCCACCACGACCTATCCCGACTACAAGCCCGCACCGTTCATCGTCTCCTCGAAGCACGAGGGCGTCGACATGGTCACGGTCGTGACCGAGGGCATCTTCAGCTACTGCGGCGTCAAGGTGAAGATCGACACCGACCGCTACCTTGGTCCCGAGCAGGCCGCGGTGCGCGTCAAGGGCGAGGCGGTGGGCCACGTCACCACGGCGGAGTATGGCTCGCAGATGCTGTCGCTGGGCGGCGTGCATCACCTGGTCGGTGGCAGCAAGAAAGAGGGCGTCGTCACCTGCGACGCGCTGCTGGCGCTCTGCAATAGAGAAGCCGTCGAGCTTGCGATCGACGATGGCTCGACCGTGGTGGTGCAGGCCGACCGGCCGCCGGTGGTCAACGGCACGCGCGAGGAGCGCATGCGCGTCGGCTGCGGCTCGGCCGCCATCGGCATGTTCGCGCCGCAATGGCAGGGCCATGTCGACGAGGTGATCGTGGTCGACGACCACATCACCGGTGTCCTGAGCGAGCACCAGGGCGGCCGCTTCCTCGACATGAAGCCCGCGGGCATCCGCGTGCGCGGCCGCAAGTCGACTCCTGGCCGCTATTTCCAGGTTGCCGAGCCCGGACTGGGCTGGGGTGGCACCAACGTCTCCGATCCGCTGGACATCATCGAGAAGATCGATCCCAAGCAGGCCTGGCCCGGCCTGAAGCTGCTGATGGTCTCGACCACCGGCGAGCATTCGGCGTGGTTCGAGCTCGACCAGGACCTGAAGCCAAAGCCCGCCGATATGCCGGCGCCGGTGCGCCATGTCGTGGAGCGCATCGCCGAGAACTGCGAGCCCGCGCTGTGCACCGTGATGTTCATGGCCGGCGCCGGCGGCTCGCTGCGCGCCGGCGTCACCGAGAATCCCGTGCGGCTCACACGCTCGGTGCGCGATGCGCTGACCAAGGTGACCTTGGGCGGCGTGCCCGCCTATGTCTGGCCAGGCGGCGGCATCACCTTGATGGTCGACGTTGCCAAGATGCCGGAGAAGTCGTTCGGCTACGTGCCGACACCGGCACTGGTGGCGCCTATCGAGTTCACCTTGCGCGCCAGCGACTACGCCGCGCTGGGCGGCTACGCCTCGCGCGCTGTCACGCTCGAAGACGTGCTGCGCACCCACAAGGTGCGGCTGGACGAGGGTGGGCAATGAGCGCCATTGCTGCCCGCTTCCCTGACGGCCGCCTGCATCTGCAGCACGGGCCGATCGATCTCATCATCGAAGCGTTCGGCGCCGTATCGGAAGTCGAGCGCGCCTATGCTCAGGCGATCGATCGCTTCAGCGACATCCTGCCGACCTTGGTGCGCGAGCTCCCAACGCTACGCCGCCCGGTCGGCGATGCCTATCCGCTGCTGCAGGGGCCGGTGGCGCGCCGCATGGCCGAGGCCGTGTGGCCGCATCGCGCGGTCTACATCACACCGATGGCCGCGGTGGCTGGCGCCGTCGCCGACGAGATACTGCAGGCGCTGGTAAAGGGCCGCACGCTCGACAAGGCCTACGTCAACGACGGCGGCGACATCGCCATCCACCTGACGCCGGGCCACGAGCTGCGCGCCGGCATCTTCGCCACTGCGCTCGACGGCGTTGCACGCCTCACCCACGACCAGCCGGTACGCGGCATCGCCACTTCAGGCCGCGGCGGGCGCTCGTTCTCCCTGGGCATCGCCGATTCGGCGACCGTGCTCGCGACATCCGCCGCCGCTGCTGATGCCGCGGCAACGCTGATTGCCAATGCAGTGAACCTGGACCATCCAGCGATCGAACGTCGACCCGCGCGCGAGCTCGATCCCGATAGCGACCTTGGCGACCTGCTGGTGACTGTCGCGGTCGGACCGCTGCCGGATGTCGCTATCGCCCAAGCCCTGGACAGCGGCGCGGCCGAAGCACGCCGCCTGCGGCTCTGCGGCCTGATCGAAGGCGCGGCGATCTCGCTTGGCGGCCAATGGCGACTGGAAACGGGCGGCACGGCGCTTGCTCGGGTGAGGGCAGGATGAGCGATCCCCTGAAGGAAGCGATGGCGGTGCTCGACGCCTACATGGACGGCCTCAATCGCCGCGACGAAGCGGCGACCAATGCGGCCTGCAACTTCCCGCATGTGCGGTTGGCTGGCGGCAAGGTCGTGGTCTGGAACAATCACGGCGACTACAAGCTCGCGGATTTCATCGCGCGAGCGGGCGAGGGCTGGGCGCGCAGCCAGTGGGACGAGCGCACGCCGATCCATGTCGGGCCGGACAAGGTGCATCTGAAAGTCGCGTTCAGCCGCTGGAAGGCGGACGGTTCGCTGATCGGCCGCTTCGAGACGATCTACATCGTCACGCGTCAGGATGGGCATTGGGGGATACAGGCGCGCTCTTCTTTCGCGAACTGAGCGGCTTGTGATGCGTAGGCCGGGCTCGCTAGGCTCGGTCAGGGAAAAGGTCTGCTTCACGGAGGGGATACATGCTGACCCGTAACACTTTTCTGGCCGGAGCCGCGGCACTCGTCGCGCTGTCGGTCGTGGCGCCAGCCGGCGCCCAGGCGCCGATCAAGATCGGCGAGCTCAACAGCTACAAGGTCTTCCCGGCCTTCCTCGAACCCTACAAGAAGGGTTTTGAGCTGGCGGTCGAGGAGGTCAATGCCGCGGGCGGCGTGCTCGGCCGCAAGATCGAGGTGGTGAGCCGCGACGACAACGGCAATCCCGGCGACGCCGTGCGCGTGGCCGAGGAGCTTTTGAGCCGCGAAGGCGCCTCGTTCCTGGTCGGTACCTTCCCGTCGAACGTCGGCTTGGCCGTCGCCGACTTCGCCAAGCAGCGCAAGGTGCTGTTCATCGCCGCCGAGCCGCTGACCGACAAGATCGTGTGGGACCAGGGCAACGCCTACACCTTCCGCCTGCGCACCTCGACCTACATGCAGACGGCGATGCTCATTCCCGACGCCGTCAAGCTCAACAAGAAGCGCTGGGCGATCGTCTATCCCAACTACGAGTACGGCCAGTCGGCCACGGCCGCCTTCAAGAAGCTGTTGTCGGCCAAGCAGCCGGGCGTCGAGTTCGTCACCGAGCAGGCCACACCGCTCGGCAAGATCGACGCCGGCGCGGTGGTGCAGGCCCTGGCCGACGCCAAGCCCGATGCGATCTTCTCCTCGCTGTTCGGCCCCGACCTCGCCAAGTTCGTGCGCGAGGGCCAGCAGCGTGGCGTCTTCAAGGGCGTAGAAGTCTTCAACCTGCTGGCGGGCGAGCCCGAGTATCTCGATCCGCTGAAGGAGGAGACGCCGGACGGCTGGTACGTCACGGGCTATCCCTGGAGCGAGCTGAAGACTCCCGAGCACACCAAGTTCCTCGATGCCTATCAGGCCAAGTACAAGGACTATCCGCGGCTCGGCTCAGTGGTGGGCTACGCCACCATCATGTCGGCGGTGGCGATCATCAAGAAGGCGGGCTCGCTCGATCAGGACAAGCTGATCGCGGCGGCGAGCGGCATCACCGTGCTGACGCCGTTCGGCATGGTCGAGTACCGGCCGATCGACCATCAGTCGACCATGGGCGCCTATGTCGGCAAGCTCGGCGTCAAGGACGGCAAGGGCTACATGAAGGAATGGCGCTTCGTCGACGGCAAGGACGTGTTGCCATCGGATGCCGAGATCAAGGAGATGAGGCCGGCCAAGTGACGACGACGAAAGTCGTCGTCATCCCGAGCGAAGCGCAGCGAAGTCGAGGGATCTTGCCCGAAGCAGGCAAGGTCTCTCCGCTCCGGGCTTCGCCCCCGGTCGAGACGACGGATAAGTGACCTTCGCCTCCATCATCATCCAGCTCCTGAACGGGCTGGCGGCTGCGGCGTCGCTGTTCCTGGTGTCGGCCGGCCTGTCGCTGATCTTCGGCGTGACGCGGATCGTGAATTTTGCGCACGGCTCGCTCTACATGCTGGGCCTCTACGGCGCCTACAGCCTGATCCAGGCGCTCGGCCGCACGCCCATGGGCTTCTGGACCTCGGTCGTGCTGGCGGCGCTGGCCGTGGGCCTGGTCGGCGTGCTGATCGAGGTGCTGATCCTGCGCCGCATCTACAAGGCGCCTGAACTCTTCCAGCTCCTCGCCACCTTCGCCGTCGTCCTGGTGATCAAGGACATCGCCCTCTTCGTCTGGGGCGCCGAGGACCTGGTCGGCCCGCGCGCGCCCGGCCTCTCCACCGTCGAGATCCTGGGCCGGCGCATCCCGACCTACGACCTGCTGCTGATCGCCATCGGCCCCATGGTGCTGCTCGCCATGTGGCTGCTGCTGACGCGCACGCGCTGGGGCGCCCTGGTGCGCGCCGCCACGCAGGACCGCGAGATGGTGGGCGCGCTCGGCGTCGATCAGGCCAAGCTCTTCACCTCGGTCTTCTTCGTCGGCGCCGTGCTGGCGGGCCTGGGCGGCGCGCTGCAGATCCCGCGCGAGCCCGCCAACCTCGAGCTCGACCTTTCCGTCATCGCCGATGCCTTCGTCGTCACCGTGGTCGGTGGCCTGGGCAGCATCGGCGGCGCCTTCCTGGCCGCCGTGCTGATCGGCGTCGCGAAAGCCTTCTGCATCGGCATCGGCACGGTCAACTGGTTCGGTGCCGAGATCGTCTTCTCCAAGCTCACCCTGGTGGTCGAGTTCCTGATCATGGCGATCGTTCTGGTCGTGCGTCCCTTCGGCCTCTTGGGCAAGCCGCAGGCCGCGCAGCGCATCGCGGCCGATCCTGCGCCACCGCTCACCGTGCCGTCCTGGACCTTCGTGCTGATCGGCTTGGCGCTGCTGCTCGTCGTGCCCATCGCCACCGACCGCTACGTCACCATCCTGCTGACCGACATCTTCTGCTTCGCCCTGTTCGCGGTAAGCCTGCACTTCATCATGGGCCCGGCCGGCATGGTGTCGTTCGGCCATGCCGCCTATTTCGGCCTTGGCGCCTATGCCGCCGGCCTGCTGCTGAAACGTGCCGGGCTGCCCATGGAGATGGCGCTGGTGCTGGCGCCATTGGTCGCCGGCGCCTTCGCCGTCGTCTACGGCTGGTTCTGTGTGCGGCTGTCGGGCGTCTACCTTGCCATGCTGACCTTGGCCTTCGCCCAGATCAGCTGGTCGATCGTCTTCCAGTGGGATTCCTTCACCGGCGGCAGCAACGGCGTGTTCGGCGTCTGGCCGTCGGCCTGGCTCGCCGGCAAGACGACCTACTACTACCTCGCGCTCGCCTTCTGCGGCGCCGGCATCGCGCTCCTGTGGCGCGTGCTGTTCTCGCCCTTCGGCTACGCGCTGCGCGCCGGCCGAGATTCGGCCCTGCGTGCCGAGGCGATCGGCATCGACCTGCGCGCCTATCAATGGATGGCCTTCGTGCTGGTCGGCGCCTTGGCGGGGCTGGCGGGCGCCGTCTACGCCTTCTCCAAGGGCAGCATCTCGCCGTCGACCATCTCCATCGCCCAGTCGACCGATGGGTTGATCATGGTCCTGCTGGGCGGCGTCGAGACCCTGACCGGGCCATTGGCAGGGGCGGCCATCTTCACCTGGCTGCGCGACGAGGTCGCCCGCCGTACCGAGTTCTGGCGCGCCGTCATGGGCCTGGTGATCCTGGCGATCGTGCTGCTCTTCCCGCAGGGCCTGGTCGGCGGCCTGAAAGCGCTGACGCAGCGCTGGCGTGAGGCCAGATCATGGGAAAAGACGGTATGAGTGCCGTCCTTCAGGTCGAGGGCCTGCACAAGTCCTTCGGTGGCGTCCAGGCAGTGGCCGACGTCTCCTTCGCCGTCGACGCCGGCGAGCTTTTGGCTCTGATCGGCCCCAACGGCGCGGGCAAGAGCACCTGCTTCAACATGCTGAACGGCCAGCTCGCGCCCGATGACGGCATCGTGCGGTTCGAAGGCCGCGACATCGTCGGCCTGAAGCCGCGCCAGATCTGGCGGCTCGGCGTCGGCCGCACCTTCCAGATCACGGCGACCTTCGCCTCGCTGTCGGTGCGAGAGAACGTGCAGATGGCGCTCTATTCGCACGCCGGCCGCTTGCGCTCGCTGCTCGGCCGCTTCGGCCGCGCCTTCACGGCCGAGGCGGACGCGCTGCTGGGCCAGGTCGGCATGCTCGACCAGGCCGAGCGTCCCTGCGGCGTGCTGGCCTATGGCGATCTCAAGCGTGTCGAGCTGGCGATGGCTCTCGCCAACCAGCCGCGCCTGCTGCTGATGGACGAGCCGACCGCCGGCATGGCACCCAAGGAGCGCGTCGCCCTGATGGAGTTGGCCGCGCGCCTCGCGCGGGCCCAAAAAGTCGCCGTGCTGTTCACCGAGCACGACATGGACGTCGTGTTCAGCCAGGCCGACCGCATCATCGTGCTCGACCGCGGCCAACTCATCGCCGGCGGCACACCGCAGGAGGTGCGCGCCAATCCCAACGTGCAGGCGGTCTATCTCGGGAGCAGCCACTGATGCTCTCTGTGAAGGATCTGCACGCCTACTACGGCCGCGCCCATATCCTGCACGGCGTGTCGCTGGAAGCGTCGGCCGGCGAGGTCGTGGCCCTGCTGGGCCGCAATGGCGCCGGCAAGTCGACGGTGATGAAGACCGTCATGGGCCTGGTGTCGGCGGCCAAAGGCGAGGTCACGTTCGACGGCAAGCGCATCGAGCGCCTGCAGCCCTATCGCATCGCCCGGCTGGGCCTGGGCTACGTGCCCGAGGATCGCCGCATCTTCACCGAGCTCAGCGTCATGGAGAACCTCACCGTCGGCCAGCAGCCGCCGCGGCAGGGCGCGCCGGCGTGGACCGAGGACAAGCTGTTCGCGCTTTTCCCCAACCTCGCCAACATGCGCGAGCGGCCGGGCGGGCGCATGTCCGGCGGCGAACAGCAGATGCTGACCATCGCCCGCACCCTGATGGGCAATCCGCGCTGCGTGCTCTTGGACGAGCCGTCGGAAGGACTGGCGCCCATCATCGTCGAGCAGATGGCCCGCTCCATCCACGCGCTGAAAGGCGAGGGGCTCTGCGTGCTCCTGTCCGAGCAGAACCTGCATTTCTCCCAGGCGGTGGCCGACCGCGCCTATATCATCGAGAAGGGCCAGATCCGCTTCGGCGGCTCGATGGCCGAGCTGACGGCCGACGCTTCCCTTCGTGAACAGTATCTTTCGGTCTAGAAAACATGGCTCCGCGTTACCTCACGGTCGGCATCGATGTCGGTGGCACCTTCACCGACCTTCTGGCGGTCGACCCGCGTTCCAACACCGTCAAGCTCGCCAAGGTGCCGACCACCGTCGACAACCAGGCCGTCGGCTTCATGGCGGCGCTGGCCGCGGCCGATGCCGATCCCGCCACGGTTCAGGCCCTGGTGCACGGCACGACCACGACCACCAACGCGCTGCTGGAGCGCAAGATCGCCAAGGTCGGCCTGATCACCACCAAGGGCTTCCGCGACGTGCTGGAGCTCGGCCGCCGCACACGGCCGCAGCCCTATGGCCTGCGCGGCACCTTCAATCCCCTGATCGACCGCGAGCTCCGCCTGGAGGTGCCCGAGCGCATGGACGCCGACGGCAAGGTGCTGACCCCGCTCGATGAAGCGGCGGTCGGCGAAGCAGCGAAGAAATTGATCGCGCTCGGCTGCGAGGCTGTCGTGATCCATTTCCTGCACAGCTACATCAACCCGGCGCACGAGAAGCGCGCCGCCGAGATCGTGCATTCGCTGTGGCCCAACGGCTACATCACGGCGGGCCACGCCATCCTGTCAGAATACCGCGAATACGAGCGCGGCGTGACGGCGGCGGTCAACGCTTCGGTGCAGCCCGTGCTCGACCGCTATCTCTCGCGCCTCAGGCTGGAGCTTTTGGGCAAGAGCTTCGACCGCGACATCCTGGTGATGCAGGGCAATGGCGGCACGGCCTCGTCGCAGTTCATCGCCCTGTCGGCCGTCAACACCGTGATGTCGGGCCCGGCCTCGGGCGTGATGGCGGCAGCCTATACCGGCCGCGCCTCGGGCCATCCCAACCTCATCACCTACGACATGGGCGGCACCTCGACCGATGTCGGCCTGATCGAGAACGCCGTGCCGACCGTCTCCGGCGAGCTCGAGCTGGAATATGCCATGCCGATCCACGTGCCGATGGTCGACGTGCACACGATCGGCGCAGGCGGCGGCTCGATCGCCTCGGTCGATGCTGCGGGCATGCTGCGCGTCGGCCCCGAGAGCGCCGGCGCCCGGCCCGGTCCGATCTGCTACGGCCGCGGCGGGACCGAACCTACCATCACCGACGCCAACCTGGCGCTGGGCCGGCTCAATCCCGACCGGCTGCTGGGCGTCGACCATCCGGTGACCCTCGACCATGTGCGCGGACTTATCGAAGAGAAGGTCGGCAAGCGGCTCGGCCTCGATGCCGAGGCGGCCGCCGCGGCCGTCCTGCGCGTCGCCAACGACCGCATGGCCGGCGCCGTCCGGCTGGTCTCGCTGTCGCGCGGCCACGATCCGCGCGACTTCGCCCTGTTCGCCTTCGGCGGCGCGGGCCCGTTGCACGCCACCGCGCTGGCGCGCGAGCTCGGCATCCCGACCGTGCTGGTGCCGGCGCGGCCCGGCATCACCAATGCGCTGGGCTGCGTCGTGGCCGACCTTCGCCACGACTATGTGCGCACCGTCAACAAGCCCCTGTCGGCGATCGATGATGCGACGATCACGGCCATCTACGCCGAGCAGGCGACCGAGGGCCGCAGGACCATCGTCAAGGAGGGCGTGCCCGTGCGCGAGCTGCGCCGGGTGCTGAGCGCCGATATGCAGTTCCAGGGTCAGAGCCATATCCTGTCGGTCGGCGTCGAGAACGAGAGCATCGGCGTCGAGGGCCTGCACAAGGCCTTCGCTGCCGCCTACTTCCGCCGCTTCGGCATCGAGTTGCCGGGAATCCCGCCGGTCCTGGTCAACCTGCACACCGCCGTGATCGGCGTGCGGCCGGAAATCTCGCTCGGCGTGCTGGCTACCACCGAGCGCGCGCCGACGCTGAAGGCGGCCCAGGCCGGCGAACGGCGCGTGTGGTTCAGCGACGGCTGGCATCAGACGCCGGTCTATAGCCGGGACAAGCTGCCAATCGACGCCACGTTCGATGGGCCGGCGATCCTGGAGCAGCTCGATTGCACGACCGTCGTCGAGCCGGGCGATCGCGTGACCCTGGACAAGCTCGGCAATCTGCTGATCTCGGTCCGTGGCTAGGGAAGAGGACCTGCTGCGGTCGATCCTGGCGCGCAGCCCGATTGTCGCGACGGTCGTCGATCGTTGGCCGCAGATCGGCCTGCCGGACTGCTGGCTGGTTGCTGGCTGTCTCGCCCAGACCGTGTGGAACGATGTGTTCGGACTGCCGGCCACGCACGGCATCTCCGACATCGATCTCGTCTACTTCGATGGCGCCGATCTCTCGCAAGAGACAGAAGCAGGCCATGCCGAGAGGATTCGCGCGCTGTTCGCCGATCTCGGCCTGTGGATCGACGTCAAGAACGAGGCGCGCGTGCACATTTGGTATGCGGAGAAATTCGGCAATACGCTGGCGCCCTATGTCTCGACCGAGGACGCCATAGCGACCTTTCCGACCACGGCCACGGCGATCGGCGTTCAGCCGCGTCCGGACAGACTTCATGTCTACGCGCCTTTTGGCCTGTCGGACCTGCTGGGCCTGATCGTGCGACCCAACAAGAAGCAGATCACGCAGGCAATCTACGATGCCAAGGTGAAAAGGTGGCAGGCACGGTGGCCAGGCCTGCGTATCGTCGCGTGGTGAGCGTCGCGATTGTCCGACGGTTGCCTTGCGCTTAACGTGCTCACGCTCACGGACTGATGCCGAAGGGAGGGCAGCATGCTCATTCCGCATACCATCGAGTCGACCGCCCACATACGGGAAGTGTGGGTGCGGGAATACAACGTCTTCCGCATGATGTGTCATTGTCCGGAATAGAGAATTCGCTGGTCCGTCTCGCGGATCGTTATCGCAGGTTCGCGGCCGACGAAGCCCAGGGAGTGTCGCCGCACTACGAGCGGCTGACGCGGGAGATCGCTGAGTCGGCGGCCATCCTTCGATTCCTGGGCGACCTGCCGGCGCCGCGACATCAGCCGAATCTGTTGTTGGGCGCAGCGACCCTGATCGTCGGACGGCCGCCCGATATCGCGTCGCTGACCGACATGGTGGCAAACCGTGCCGACGAGCTTCGCGCCACGATGCTCCGGCGCACGACCCAGACCAACGAGCCGGCGCGCTGCGCCGTCCTGATGCCGCTGCTGGCGGCGCTGCCGCAGCCGCTTGCTCTCATCGAGGTGGGCGCCTCGGCCGGCCTCTGCCTGTTGCCCGATCTCTATGGCTACGATTGGGGACACGTCCGTATGGCGCCGACCAGTCCCGACGCGCCCGTCTTCCGCTGTGCCGTGACAGGTCCGGCACCGCTGCCGGCCGCGCCGCCGCGCATCGTCTGGCGCGCCGGTCTCGATCTCAATCCGCTGGACGTCATGTCCGATGAGGACATGGCCTGGCTGAACGCGTTGATCTGGCCGGAGCAGGATGATCGCCGCGCCAATCTCCGTGCGGCGCTTGCCGTCGCGCGACGCGATCCGCCGCGTGTCGTGCGTGGCGATCTCCTGCGCGACCTCGAACCCTTGATGGCCGAAGCACCGGCTGAGGCGACGCTCGTCGTCTTCCATACCGCGGTGTTGGCCTATGTGACCCCTCCCGAGGCACGCCAGCATTTCGTCGATACCGTGCGTGGATCGCGCGCGGTCTGGATCAGCAATGAGGCGCCGCGGGTCTTCCCCGACATTGCCGCACGGGCATCTCAGCCGGCGCCGCATTGGCGGTTTCTCTTGTCGGTCGACGGCGAGCCAAAAGCCTGGACCGGTCCGCATGGACAGTCGCTGGAGTGGTTTGCCGACAACTAGCCTAGTCTAGCCCGGCCGTTTGGCACTGAGGCCAGTGAGCGGACAGTCTGAAAGAAAAGGCTGCCAGAAGCCGGGCTCCCGGCCGTCGTCCAGCTTGGCTTGGCACTCGACAAAGTCGAAGGCCACGAAACCCGCCTCGGCAAACGCAGCGCGATAGGTGTCCGGAGACAGCCAGAAATTGTCGAATCCGAAGGTCGTGCCGTCCGACTTGAGGAAGGAATAACGGATGCGAGAACCCTCTCGGACGGGCGTCTTCACGTCACGTGAGAATCCGTAGTCCGCGTAGGACTGGAGTCCGCCGAAAGCCGTCAATGGGTTGTCGTTGATGCCGACAAGTCGTCCACCTGGCTTCAGGTTCGCCGCGGCTGTGCGCGCGAACGCCAGCAGTTCGGCGGCAGTACGGGCGTAGTTGAACAGATAGCAGGCGACGACCAGATCAAAGGCCCCAAGCGTGCCGAGGCTTGCGGCGTGGCCAACCTGGTAGCGAATTCCGAGAGGGGCCTCGCGTTCGCTCATCCGGGCGCGCTCGACCATGCCGCTGGAGAGGTCCACGCCCAACACCGAGGCAGCCCCGCGCCTGGCAAAAGCGCGTGCGTAGGTTCCGTCGCCGCAGGGGAGGTCCAGGATGGTCTTGCCGCGAACATCGCCGGCGAGGGCGAACAAAGTCGGCGCCTCTACCGCAATACGATAGGGAAGCTGCTTGGAGGCGGCATAGTCGGCCGCAATGTCATCGTACTTGGGCATGATGGGCGGCAGGCGAGAGCATGGCGTCCAACTCAGTACAAAATTTACGTTCTGGCAACTCTCAGGGCAAAGTAGTGTGGCGCGCACGCGAGAAGGCCCTTCAGGTTTGCGGGAGGCGCCGCCCGGGAGGAGCCAATGAAGATCACCGACGTCGCCTGCCACATCCTGCAATGCAAGGTCGACAAGCCGTTCGTGTCCGCGCGCGGCTGGGTCTACGGCACGCGTTCGTCCTGCGTGGTCGAGATCTCGACCGACGAGGGCATCACCGGCTGGGGCGAGTGCTACGGGCCGTCGGCCGTGGCCAAGACCTTCATCGAGACCCAGTACAAGGCGCGTGTGGTCGGCCGCGATCCGTTCGACGTCGAGGCGATCTGGGAGGATCTCTACAATCGCATCAAGGATTACGGCACGACCGGCATGGCGATCTCGGCCATCTCGGGCATCGACATCGCGCTGTGGGACATCATGGGTCGCGCCGTCGGCAAACCGGTGCACAAGCTGATCGGCGGCGCCTATCGCGGCGAGGTCATTCCCTACGCCACCGGCCTTTACTTCATCGACATGGATCGGCTGATCGAGGAAGCCGTCGAGGAGGCGCTGGAGTTCAAGAACGACGGCTTCCGTGCCATCAAGATGAAGATCGGTCTGGGCGACCTGAAGCTCGACGCCAAGCGCGTCGCCGCGGTGCGCCAGGCGATTGGGCCCGACCTCAAGCTCGCGGTCGACGCCAACCACTGCTTCACGGTGCCCAACGCCATCAAGCTCGGCCGCATGCTGGAGGAGCACGACCTCCTGTGGTTCGAGGAGCCGATCAGCCCGGAGGACCATGACGGCTATGTCGAGGTGACGCGGGCGCTCGACATGGCGGTAGCGGGTGGCGAGAACGATTTCACGCGCTGGGGCTTCCGCGACGTCATCGCCAAGAAGGCGATGGACATCGTGCAGCCCGACCTCTGCGCCGCCGGCGGCTTCTCGGAGTGCCGCAAGATCGCGACGCTGGCCAGCGCCTTCGGCGTCGAATGCGTGCCGCACGCCTGGGGCTCGGCAATCGGGCTCGCCGCCACGGTGCAGTTTTTGGCGGCTCTGCCCGACCAGCCGCCGGCCTTCCGTCCGATGCCGCCCATGCTGGAGTTCGAGCAGACGCCGAACCCGCTGCGCGATCACCTGGCGCAGGAGCCGGTCGAGCAGAAGAAGGGGATCGTGAAGGTGCCGACGGGGCCGGGCTTGGGTATCGAGATCGATCGGGACGTGCTTAAGAAGTACAAGGTGGCTTAGCCCACATCCGTCATCCCGACCGGAGCCGAGCGCAGCGAGGCGGAGTGGAGGGACCTCTTTTTAGCCTTCTGTCGACAAAAACAGGTCCCTCGACTACGCCGCCCGGAGTTTACCCCGAGCAAAGTCGAGGGGGCGGCTTCGCTCGGGATGACGGTTTTGGAGGAGTGCTTGCAATGAAAATCGTCGACGTCAAAGCCTACCCCACCTCCTTCCGCGTGCCGAAGGAGCAGCAAGTGTCGTTGGGCATCGGCACCATGACCAAGCGTGACTGCGTCATGGTCAAGGTGACGACCGAGGACGGCATTGTCGGCTGGGGCGAGAGCCACCATGCGCGCTCACCGGGCAGCATCGGCCATCTGATCAACACCACGCTGAAGGGCTTCGTCGTCGGCATGGACGCGACCGACACGGTCGGCATCTGGGCCCGCATCTACAAGTTCCAGCTCGGCAGCCACGGCATGGGGGCGGCCACCGCCATGGCGATGAGCGGCGTCGACCAGGCGCTGTGGGATATCAAGGGCAAGGCCGTCGGCTGGCCGCTCTACAAGCTTTTAGGCGGCACCAACAAGCCCGTGCCGGCCTATGCCGGCGGCATCTCGCTCGGCTATCAGGCGCCCGATTCGCTGGTCGCCGAGGCCGTGCCCATGGTCGAGACGGGCTACCGCGCGCTGAAGCTGCGCATCGGCGACACGGTCGCGGCCGACATTGCGCGCATGACGGCGATCCGCCGCCGCTTCGGCGACGAGGTCGCCATCCTGACCGACGCCAACACCGGCTACAGCGTCGCCGACGTGCGCCGCGTCATGCCGGCGATGGACGAGCTCAATATCGGCTGGCTGGAGGAGCCGTTCCCGGCGCACGACCATCGCTCCTACGCCATGGCCAAGGGGTTCGGCCGCACGCCGTTGGCGGCTGGCGAGAACCACTACACGCGCTTCGAGTTCCATCGCGTGATCGAGGACGGCAACATCACCATCCTGCAGCCCGACCTCTCCAAGAGCGGCGGCGTCACCGAGGTGCAGCGCATCGCTGCGGCGGCCTCGATGTGGAAGCTGCCGGTCCATCCGCACAGCTCGATGACCGGCCTCAACCACGCCGTCTCGATCCACTTCCTGGCCTCGATCGACAACGGCGGATACTTCGAGGCCGACCTGTCAGTGGCCAACAAGTTCCGCGATGAATTGGGCAGCGAGCCCTGGAAGATCGGCCAGGACGGCTGCGTGCGGCCGCTGGAAAAGCCCGGAATCGGCGTCGAAATCGACGAAGAGTTCCTGCTGGCTCATCCGGTGATCGAAGGGCCGGGCTATGTATGAACGCTCGGTCACCATATTGGGCATTTTTATGGCGATGCAGCCGGTGTGACGAAACTCACATAAGGCCGGGGCCAACCCCCGTACTGATCCTCGCGAATGGGCCCAAAGGAGGCACCAATGAATGCGAGTGCAGTACTAGCCAACCTTCTCCGTCTTCGCGTCAACGAAGCGCGCATGGCCTCCGAGCTTCATGAGGCCGACCAGCCAGTCCGGCTGCTGCCGGTGCTCCAGCCCGAGGAGCTGCCGCCGGAGTTCGAGGACGTCGTGCAGATCCAGGTACTCGGTTACCGCGAGCGCCTGACCCTGCTGCACGGCCGCCGCCTGCGCGTGCTCGATCCGGTCTGGACGCTGGTCCCGAGGCACTGAGCTCTCGCAGAGGACTCATGCTCTTCCGGTCCGGAAGAGCATGAGAAGACGCGCCACGGAGTGGCGCGCCCCCAGCAAAGACTAAGCCGCCACGACCAATGTCGACGCGAGCTGGCGTACCGACTTCACCATAGCCATGGCGACCAGCTTGCCGGTCTTGCGGTTCTCTTCGCTGACGGCCACGTCCTCCATGAAGGTGAAGCGGCCGAAGGCTCCCTTGGCCTCCAGCTCGACGATGTGCGTGCTGATCGTGGGATCAGCCACGATCACGACACGCGTACGGTCGAGGCCCAGCCCGGCGATGGCGGCGGCGGCCGAGATGTTGACGTTCTGCGGATAGAGCCGCGCGCCTTCGCGCACCGGGCCGTCAAACACGGTGTGCGGCTGCGTGAGTGTGTCGAGATCGACCAGCGTCTCGGCGACCGTGCCTTTCCAGGCCGACGGATCCTTGCGCACGGTCACGGTGACACTGTCCAACCCGCCGACCGCAGCGCTGCTTAAGATGTCGAGCGCGCCGATGCCGGCCGAGGGCAGGATCAGGCGCTTGCCGTTGGCCTTGGCAACAGCCAGCAGGCGCTCGAACAGGGTGGTGTCGGTGAAGGCGCCGACCGACGTCACCAGCAGGTCCGCGCCGCGCTCCAGCACGCGCTGGCCGTGGCTGCGCACCGCCTCGTGGCCGGCGCATTCCGCGACCGCATCGAAGCGATGGGCGAAGAAGCGGTCGGGCTCGTGGGTCAACAGGCCTTCATTGCGCGGCCGCTTCACCAGGGCCGCGACCAGCTCGAGGTTCTCGATGCTGCCGGCCTTGAGCGCCGCCTCGACATGCTTGCCGATGGCACCATAGCCGATCAGGCCAAGCTGCAAGCTCACGAGAGCTTGCGCTCCACCCAGCGCGCCCAGGCGATCAGCTGGTCGTCCGTGCCGCGCGCGCCGACGAGCTGCACCGACAAGGGCAGGCCGAACGGCCCGGTGTTGAACGGCAGCGCGATACAGGGCGTGCCCAAGAGCGTCCAGAAGCGGTTGAAGATGGGATCGCCCGTGTTGCCCAGGCCCGACGGCGCTTCGCCCTTGGCCGACGGCGCCAGCAGGATGTCGAACCGGGTCCAGGCATCGTCGAGCTGGGCGAGGGCGGTGCGCCGGCGCTTCTTGGCGTCGGCGTACTGCTTGCGGCTCACCGCGTCGCCTTCTTCCATCACGCCATGCATGATAGGCGAGAAGAGGTGCGAGGAGCGGGCGCGTTCCTTGGCATAGGACTGCGTCGCCTCCTTGGTCATGATGCGATGCTGCGCCTGCATCAGGTTCGCCCAGTTGTCGGGCGCCTGCCATTCGCGCACGCGGGCGCCGGCGGCCCGCAGCGTGCGCGCGGCCTCCTCGATGTTCTTCCTGTTGTAGGGCTCGGCGATGTCCCACCACGGCGTGCGGATCAGGCCGATGCGCGGCGGCCGCGCGGGCGGCCCAGGGATCGGATCTGCCGGGGCGTGGCCGTAGGCGGCGCGGATCAACGCCAGGTCGTTGGCCTCGCGGGCGAAGAAGCCCAGCGTGTCGAGGAAAGGCGCGTAGGCCTTGATGCCGGTCATGTCGGCCCAGCCGTAGCTGCCCTTGTAGGCCACGACGCCGTTGAAGGCGCCGGGCCGGATCACCGAGCCTGCGGTCTGCGTGCCGTAGCCCACCGGCACCATGAAGTCGGCGACGGCCGCCGCCGAGCCCGACGAGGAGCCAGCCGGCGTGTGGCGCAGATTGTGCGGATTGTGCGTCTTGCCGGCATGCCCGCCGGCGAACTCGGTGGTCACCGCCTTGCCCAGCACGATGGCGCCGGCTTTCACGAGCCGCGTGACGCAGTCGGCGTCCTTGCCGACGACATGGTCGCGGTAGATCGGCGAGCCGCAGGTCGTGGGCATCGTCTTGGTCGCGATGATGTCCTTCACCGCCAGCGGGATGCCGTGCAGGGGGCCGGTGGGACGACTGCGCTTGTCGAGCACATCGGCCCGCTTGCGCGCGCCATCGGGATCGAGCGCTTCCCAGGCATGGACCTGACCCTCGCGCGCCTCGATGCGGTCGAGGCAGGCCTCGACCAGGTCGCGGGCTTTCAGCCGCTTCTGGGCCATGCGCAGCACGGCCTCGCTGGCCGACAACCGATTAGGCGATTTCGCCATGCGTCTTCCCCTCCAGCCCTTTCTGGGTCACGTCGTTCGGGCCATGATGGCCGAGCGCCACTACAAAAGGTAGTCCATGCCCGACGCCATCGATTTCTGGTTCTCGACCGGGAGCACCTACACCTATCTCACCGTGTCGCGACTGGAGCAGGTCGAGGCGGCCACGGGCATGCGCTTCAACTGGCGGCCGTTCAGCGTGCGCGCCATCATGCGCGTGCAGAACAACAGCCCGTTCGCCAACAAGCCGGTGAAGATGGGCTACATGTGGCGCGACATCGAACGGCGCGCCGGCCTGTATGGCTTGCCCGTCAAGGTGCCGGCGCCTTATCCCTTGCAGGAGTTCGACCGCGCCAACCGCGTGGCGCTGCTCGGCCTCGAAGAGGGCTGGGGCAAACCCTATATCGTGGCGAGCTATCGCCGCTGGTTCGTCGACGGCCAGGAGCCCGGCATGGAGCCCAACCTGTCGGCAAGCCTCAGGGAGGTCGGCCAGGATCCGGCACGGGTCGTGGGTCAGGCGCAGTCCGATCGGATCGGCGGCGTCTACGGCGCCGCCACCGACGAGGCGCGCCGGCTCGGCGTTTTCGGCTCGCCGACTTTCGCCGTCAAGGGCGAGCTGTTCTGGGGCGACGACCGCCTCGACGACGCGATATGCTGGCTGAAACACGGGAGGCTCGTCGCATGAATCCGCCCTTTGCCGTCCAGAAGCTCGGCCACGTCGTGGTCAACGTCTCCGACATCGAAGCCTCGAAGCGCTTCTACACCGAGGTGTTGGGCTTCCGGATTTCCGACATCTACGGCGGCGATAAGATGCCGGGCGGCATGGTGTTCCTGCGCTGCAACGGCGATCACCATTGTCTCGCCCTGATCGGCGGCCTGCCCGCGACGGGTGACGCCAAGAAGACCCTGCATCACATCGCCTTCGAGCTCGCGACGCTCGATGAGGTGTTCCGCGCCCGCGATCATCTCCAGAAGTACGGCGCCAAGATCGTCTTCGAGGGCCGCCGTCGCGCCGGCTGCCAGGTCTCGGTCGAGTTCCTCGATCCCGACGGCCATCACCTCGAGCTCTACTGGGGCGTCGACCAGATCGGCTATGACGGCCGCTCGCGGCCGGAAGAGGAGTGGCGCCAGACACTGAGCCTGGAAGATGCCGTCCGCATCGCCCCGCCGGGCCAGGACACGACCCTGCACGACAAGGCGCTCAGCGATCGCATCGGTGCCGGCACCGACAGGACGTAAGATTACATCGAACTTCTTGAACGGCGCCCAGCCGTCGTTGCGGCGCTGCGGTAAAGCGCTGCCCTCTCCATTGCGCTCAACACGGTTTGCAATGGTAGTGCTTCAAGTTCGACCAGTCGTCATCCAGCTTCTTGAACCTTTTCCTGGCAATCCAGATCGTCTGGCCGGTTTCAAAAGGAAGCGCCCAGGGGTTGTCGGTTTTGCCCATTGCCTCGACTGAGGCGTAGACCTTGAGCAAGTCTTCGCGGCGGCCCCCCACGTGGATGACGACGTCTCCGACATGTCCATGCGGACCCCAGAGGTAATAGTTGTTATGCGCACTGATTGAGGATGGCAGGCCCCAATGTTTCCCAAAGATGTCGACTGCCGCCGCCTCCCCGTAGTTGTCCGCGAAAAATACCGCATCCGCTCGTTCTTCTGGCGACAACGATTGATAGGCATGGCCGACCAGGGCAGCGAGTTCGCGCCAGCCATGCATCTCGGCATAGAATTGTGGCAGACGGCCGAACGTCAACTTTTCGTCGGTGCCTTCCGGAGTGATACCGAGAAAGCCTTGATAGGCAGCGAAACGCTCGATGGGAAGTAGGGGAACGACGAAGGGGAGCAGTGGCAAGCTAAGCAGCACAACGCCGACAAGCAGCGCCGCGCGCAGGCGTCGCGACGTGAGCCACGCCTCCAATGCCACGGCTCCGCCGGCGAAGAGAACGGGATAGGCGCCGCTTGCATAATAGGATTTAGCGTGGAGCGCGATCATCGCCACTAGCAGAAGCAAGTACGCGATAGCGATGACGCGAAGGTCCGCAAACCGACGCCAGAACGCGAACGCTGCAAGCCCCGCGAGCCAGATCGGCGCAAGTACCGGGTTGAGGTCGCGTATCTGGATCAACACAAAGGTCCAGGGCGCCTGCACGACATCGTTGCGTTCAGCCACCGCCGCGGCGAATTCGAGAAACGGCCATCCATGAACCCATTGCCAATACAGGTTGGGCAAAACGATGAGGGTGGCGACCACGGCAGCAACATAGGGGCCTGGGCGGGCAAGACGGCCGCGTGCCGATGTCAGGAGCAGGCCAATCAGGAGAGCAGCAACCCAGAACGCGATGGTGTATTTGACCATGAACGCCAGACCAATCACCAAGCCGATCGGGAGCCACCAGCGTTCATTGTCGTCGCGGATGATGCTGATGAGTGCGTATGCGCAGAACGACCAGGCGATCGGTTGAAGCGAGTCCGTGTAAAAAATCGTCCCGAAAGCAAGCAGGAGCGGACAGAAGAGTGCTGCGATGCCGGCGAGCAGTTGGGCCCAGCTGCCGCCACCGAGCTTGCGAGCCGTTTCGGCAGAGAGCGCAACCGTGCCCGCATGAGCCAGCGCCGGGATCAGACGAAACATCGTCAGCGAGTCGGGAAACAGGGCGTGCATGAGTGCGGCGAGCAGCGGGACCAAAGGCGGCTGGTCGACGTAGCCCCAGTCCGGGTGTTGACCGCAGACGATGAAATAGAGCTCGTCGCGGTGGTAGTCGTAGTCGCCGTTCGCCCATAAATGCAGCGCGGCTGTGAGAAGAGCGAGCCATATGGCAGGACGTGACCGCAAAATGCTTTCCTAATGTGATTTCCCCGGCGATTGCCATTCTAACTTCCAGTACGCGGGACTGCGAGCTGTAGGGGACCGCCACATCGCCGCCGAAATCGAGCGCTGGCCGCCCGTCGTGAAGGCGGCGAATATTCACCTGGAATAAAAAAACATAGGGAGTGGATGTATGCCTGACAGCGTCATGTTCCATGACGGCAATCGCCGTCTGCAAGACCAGTTCGACAGCCGGCGCATCTCCGACCGGCTGGAAGATAAGCTGACGCGCCAAGCCTTCACCGACAATGACCGCACCTTCATCGAGAAATCGATGTTCTTCTTCCTGGCGACGGCCGACGCCGACGGCCGGCCGGACTGCTCCTTCAAAGGCGGCACGCCGGGCTTCGTGAGGGTGATCGGTCCGGGCGAGCTCGCCTTTCCCGACTATGACGGCAACGGCATGTTCAAGAGCCTGGGTAACATTCTGGTCAATCCGGGCGTCGGGCTGCTGTTCATCGACATGGGCGAGAAGCCTCGGCGCTTGCGTGTGAACGGCACGGCGAGCGTCAGCCGCGACGATCCCTTGATGCAGCGCTTCGCCGGCGCCCAGCTCCTGGTGCGCGTGCAGGCGCGCGCGATCTTCCCCAACTGCCCGCGCTACATCGTGACGCCGGGCGGCGAGGAGCCGTCGACGTACGCACCACGGCCGGACTACCAGCCGCCGGAGCCGGCGTGGAAGGGCTTCGACGACTTCAAGGACTACATCCATCCGCGGCAGCCGACGCCCAACGGCGAATGAGGCGAGCGGGGCCGATAGGCGCTATCGAGGACCCGCCGCCAATCAAGGCGCCTCCTGTCCCCTAGTTGAACGGGGATGACAGGAGGTCGAATGAAACTTTTGGCGGCGACGATCGTATTCCTCGTTCTGATCGACTCACCATCGACTCGCGCGGAACAACCCAGGCAGATGCTTGAGGAGATCCGGATGGTCGCTCCGGGTCTGGAAGAATACACGACAGGTCGCTTGTTCGGCGAAGTGTGGAAGCGTCCGGGCCTCGCGCCGCGCGACCGCAGCCTGGTTACGGTCAGCGCCTTGATCGCGGCCGGTCAGGTCGCCCCGATGACCTACCATCTCAATCGGGCGATGGATAACGGGGTCACCCAGGCACAGGCGGCCGAGGTCCTGACCCATCTCGCCTTCTATGTCGGCTGGCCCAACGTCTTCTCGGCGTTGCCGGTGGCGAAGGATGTCTTCGATAAGCGTCCCCGCTAAGGACAAGCTCTTCCGCTATGTCGTCATGGAAAGGCGTTCAACGCCGACAAGTCGGTGACCAACGAGAATCTCGATCGCTGCTTCTCCTGCCACAGGCCACCAAGGACTTCGTGCACATCTACGACCGCATGAAGAGCCTGAACTAGATCGGTTGGATCCGCGTGCCGCGGGTTGATGGCACTGCTGGCACTCGGGTGCGGCGACACAAGGGTGGTGTTATTGCGCGTTAGACCCCTCTATGGAGCGCAAAAACTCTTGAAAACGAGCCTCGCCGTCGCCAACTCAAGTTATTGACAGATTCCTACTTTGGTTATATTCTCGCCCTGTTGCGTTGCCGCGCCGCGCTCCTGCTCTTTGCATCGTTGATCCGAGACCACAAGGCTGCGGCAGGCACCGCACGCGGCCCGTCCGGTCGCTTGCCTGCGGACGGGCCAGCCGGCCTCCACGCCTCTGATGAGGAGGATTCCAACATCTTAACTATCTTAACTATCTAAATTACGGAGTGTGTACCGGCCCCCAACAGATAGGGGGTGCAGTCCAATGCACTCCACTAGGCTCTCTCTCGGAAACCTCGCAAACCTCAGAAACCTCTCGCACCGCTGACAGCAGTGCATGCAGGCTTGACTACTTACGGTAACGCAACGCTGAGGCTGGCCAACCCGGTGTCGATCTCCTCGAAGCGCGGGCCGATCGTGGCGAGCAGCCGTTCACCGGCTTCGGTCGGCGAGACGCTGCGCGTGGTCCGCGTCAGCAACCGCACGCCCAGCCGCGCTTCCAGCTGGCGGACGGTATGGCTCAGCGCCGATTGCGAGACGCCGAGCTTGGCCGCAGCCTTGGTGAAGCTGCGCTCGCGGGCTACGGCCAGGAAGGCCAGAAGGTCGTCCAGGGTGCCGCGCTTGCATTAGTCGAACCAGCTCATAAGTGCATGCCGATTATAGGGCCTAGTTCTGGCCGCGGGTCGGCCTACATCTTGGCCATGACCCGTTTCGACGTGGATGCCCTGCGCGATCTGCGCAGCACAAAGGAAGTCAGGATCTGGACCGGCAAGCACCCCGAGAGCGCCGTGGTGATCTGGGTAGTGGTTGCCGACGACGCGGTCTTCGTGCGCTCGTACCGCGGCGCTCGCGGGCGCTGGTACCGGGACCTCGCGGCCGGTGGCGATGCCATGCTGGAGGTGGCGGGCCGCCAGCTGGCGGTTCAGGCGATACCGGAGCACGACCCTGCTGCGATCGAGCGCGTGAGCGGGGAGTTCCTGCGCAAGTACGGTCCGGGCCCGTACGCCGAGGCGATGGTGAAGCAGGAGATCCTGGCGACGACGCTGCGCCTGGAGCCGCGCTGACTGGAGAAAGACATGGAGATCAAGCGCAACGGCGCGCAGCCGTCCAATAAGGGCCCGCTCGACTGGTTCACCGGCACGGTCCGCATCGACCCGTTGTTCCCGGCGCGCGATCCGGCTCGCGTATCGGGCGCCTATGTCACCTTCGAGCCCGGCGCCCGCACCGCCTGGCATACCCATCCGCTGGGCCAGGTGCTGGTCGTCACCGCGGGCTGCGGCTGGGTCCAGTGCTGGAACGGGCCGGTCGAGGAGATCCGGCCCGGCGACGTCATCTGGACCGCACCCGGCGAGAGGCACTGGCATGGCGCCAAGGCGACCACGGCCATGACCCCTATCGCCATCCAGGAAGCGCTCGACGGCAAGACCGTCGACTGGATGGAGAAGGTCAGCGGCGAGCAGTACGGCAGGTGATCGCGGAAGGATATCTTCACCGGCCATGCTGCGAATCGATGCGGCGATGGTGAAACTCCGGCGAGTCGGCTAGGCTCGCGGCGACCTCGATCGCTGCCTTTCCGTCGCCCATAGCGCCAGGAACGTCATTCGACACTCGATCGATCGGGGCGCTCAAGCAAGCACCGTGGCGCGAACATGATCGTTCGCCACCACACCCCTTGGAGGCCAGCCATGAGCAAGTTCACCGTCAACGGCAAAGCACAAAACTTCACCGGCGATCCGGAGACACCGCTTCTCTGGTATCTGCGCGACATCGTCGGCATGACCGGCACCAAGTTCGGCTGCGGGCGCGCGCTGTGCGGCGCCTGCACCGTGCATGTCGACGGCACGGCCGTGCGGTCCTGCCAGATCCAGGTCGGCGACATCGACGGCCAGGCGGTCATCACCATCGAAGGCCTGTCGGCTGACGGCAATCATCCGGTGCAGAAGGCGTGGCGCGAGCTCAACGTGGCGCAGTGCGGCTACTGCCAGACCGGACAGATCATGCAGGCGGCGTCGTTGCTCAAGGACACGCCCAAACCCACGGACCAGCAGATCCTCGACGCCATGAGCGGCAACATCTGTCGCTGCGGCACCTACCCACGCATCCGCGACGCCATCAAGCGCGCCTCGGGCAAGGCATAGGGGAGGGCATGACCATGACCAACATCATTAAAGTCGCGAACGTCGCGCGCCGCTCGGTTCTGCTCGGTCTCGCTGCCGGCAGCTTCGTGCTCTCGGTCCGTCTTTCCTCGCCGGCGCTGGCGCAGGAGAAGAAGTTTGGCGGTGACGGCATGCCCGGCGGGCTGAAGGACGATCCACGCCTCTTCCTCTCCATCGCCGAGGACGGCACCGTGACCCTGCTCTGCATTCGCGCCGAGATGGGCCAGGGCATCCGCACCAGCTTCGGCATGGTGGTGGCGGACGAGCTGGAAGCCGACCTCGGTCGCGTCAAGGTGCTGCAGGCGCCGGGCGATCAGACGCGCTTCGGCAACCAGGACACTGACGGCTCGCGCAGCATGCGCCATCACTTCGAGCCGCTTCGCCGCATCGCCGCGGCGGCCCGCCAGATGCTCGAGCAGGAAGCGGCCGCCCGCTGGAGCGTGCCGGTCACCGAGGTCAAGGCCGAGAACAACGGCATCGTCCATGCCGGCAGCGGCCGGCGCCTCGATTTCGGTGCGCTCGCCAAGGGCGCGGCGGCGCGGCCGGTGCCAGCTCAGGATAAACTGGTCTTCAAGGGCCCGAGCCAGTTCCGCTACATCGGCAAGGACAACGTGCCCTTGATCGACAATATGGACATCACCACGGGCAAGGCGATGTTCGGCATCGATGCGCGCGTCGAGGGCATGGCCTATGCCGTCGTGGCGCGGCCGCCGGTGTTCGGCGGCAAGGTCAAGAGCTTCGATGCGGCCAAGGCGATGAAGGTCCCGGGTGTGCTCAAGGTCGTGGCCATCGACCCGCCGACGCCGCCCGTGGTTTTCCAGCCGCTGGGCGGCGTCGCCGTGATCGCGGAGAACACCTTCGCCGCCATCAAGGGACGTTCCCAGCTCGAGATCCAGTGGGACGACGGGCCGAACGCCAGCTACGACTCCGTCGAGTACCGCAAGACGCTGGAGGCGGCCGCGGCCAAGCCCGGCAAGGTGGCGCGCAACGACGGCGACGTCGATGCCGCGCTGGCTAGCGCGGCCAAGCGCGTGTCGGCGGAATACTACGTGCCGCATCTGGCGCAGGCGCCGATGGAGCCTCCGTCGGCAACCGCCCGTGTCACGGCCCAGGGCTGCGAGGTCTGGTGCAGCGTGCAGAATACCGAGGCTGTCCGCACCGACCTGTCGAAACGCTTCAACGTGCCGATCGACAAGGTCATCGTGCACGCCCTGCTGCTGGGCGGCGGCTTCGGCCGCAAGTCCAAACCCGACTTCGCCAGCGAAGCGGCGATCTGCTCCCATGCCATGGGCGGCCGTCCGGTGAAGCTCACCTTCACCCGCGAGGACGACCTGCAGCACAGCTTCTTCCACACGGTGTCGGTCGAGCGGGTGGAAGCGGGTGTCGACGCCAACGGCAAGGCCGTCGCCTGGCTGCACCGCACCGTGGCCCCGTCGATCTTCGCGCTCTTCATGCCGGATCCCAAGCACGAGGCGCCGCTCGAGCTGGCGATGGGCGCCGTCGACAATCCCTTCGCCATCCCCAACCTCCGGGTCGAGAACCCGGAGGCGGCGGCGCACACACGGGTCGGCTGGTTCCGCTCCGTGTCCAACATCCCACATGCCTTCGCCATCCACAGCTTCGTGGCGGAGCTTGCGGCTTCCGTGGGACGCGATCCCAAGGACTACCTGCTGGAGCTGATCGGGCCGCCGCGCCTGATCGATGCCGGGGCGATGTCGGATGCCTGGCTCTACGGCGAGGATCCCAAGCGCTATCCGTTCGACACCGGGCGACTGCGTGCGGTGGTCGAGAAGGCGGCGGCCGAAGCGGGCTGGGGCCGCAAGCTCGAGCAAGGCCGTGGGCTTGGCATCGCCGCGCATCGCAGCTTCGTCAGTTACACCGCCGTCGTCACCGAGGTGGCGGTCGGGCCAAGGGGTGAACTCACCATCCCGCGGGTCGACATCGCCTTCGACTGCGGCGCCGTGGTCAACCCCGACCGCGTGCGCTCGCAGCTCGAGGGTGCCGCCATACAGGGCATCAGCCTGGCGACCCTGGGCGAGATCTCCTTCAAGAACGGCCGCGTCGTGCAGACCAACTTCGACGGCTACGAGCTGACGCGCATCGACGGCGCACCGACGGAGATCCGCACGCATCTGGTGAACACGACGGCGTTCGACAAGCCGCTGGGCGGCGTCGGCGAGCCCGGCGTGCCGCCGGTCGCGCCGGCGCTCGCCAACGCGATCTTCGCCGCCTGCGGCAAGCGCATCCGCAGCCTGCCGATCCGCGACCAGCTCGCGGGGAAGGTGTAGGCGGGCGTTTCTTCGCAGGCGTTTCCTCGCCTCAACTCATATTCCTCTCCCCCGCTAGGGGGAGAGGAGCTTGATAAGGCAAGAGATTGGCTGGCGCTTCGGGCTACTGCCCCGGATCCACGACCTTGTACTGGACCGTGGCCGGCTTGCTGCCGAGGCCCTTCACCTTCTCGCGGAAGGTCTGGAAGGCGACGTACAGGCCCGGGATCACGAAGATGCCCAGCATCGAGGCCGCGATCATGCCGCCGAACACCGCGGTGCCGACAGCGCGCTGGGTCGCGGCACCCGCGCCCGAGGCGATGACCAGCGGCACCAGGCCCAGGATGAAGGCGAACGACGTCATCATCACCGCGCGGAAGCGCAGGCCCGCGGCCGTGGTCGCCGCGCTGACGATGTCCTTGCCGTGCGCGCGCTCCTCCATCGCGAACTCGATGATCAGGATGGCGTTCTTGGCGGCGAGCGCGATCAGCACGACGATGCCGATCTGGGCGAAGATGTTGTTGTCGAGCCCGGTGAGGAAGAGCGCCGTCACCGCCCCGAACAGGCCGACCACGACCGACAGCAGCGCTGCGATCGGGATCGCCGTGCTCTCGTAGAGGCCGACCAGGAACAGGTAGGCGAACAGCACGGCCAGGGCCAGGATGAAGCCGGTCTGGCCGCTCGCCGCCTTCTCCTGCAGCGCCGTGCCGGTCCATTCGTAGCCATAGCCCGCGGGCAGCGTCGATTTGGCCAGCCGCTCCATGGCGGCGATCGCCTGGCCCGAGGAGAAGCCGGGCGCCGGCGCGCCGTTCAGCACCACCGAGCGCAGGTTGTTGTAGCGCACGATCGACGAGGGCGCAGTCACCAGTTCGATATTGGCCACGGCCTGCAGGGGCACCAGCTCGCCGTTCGACGAGCGTACGCGCACGCGGAACACGTCGTTGACGTTGCCGCGGTCGGGCGCGTCGGCCTGCACCTTGACCTGCCAGACGCGGCCGAACAGGTTGAAGTCGTTGGTGTAGGTGCCGCCCAGCGTCGTCTGCATCGCCGAGAAGATGTCGGAGATGCTGACGCCCAGCTGCTGGGCGCGCTCGCGGTCGAGCTTGAGGTTGATCTGCGGCGTCGTCGCGGCATAGGTCGTGAAGACGTTGGCGAGCTCGGGCGCGGTCTGCGCCGAGATCATCAGGCCGCGGGCGACGGATGCGAGATCGACCGGCGGCGCGCCCGCCAGCGACTGCACGACGAACTCGAAGCCCGACGAATTGCCCAGCCCCATGATGGGCGGCAGGTTGAAGGCGAAGACGTTGGCCGAGGCGATCTGGGCGAACGCCTTGTTCACCTCCTGCAGGGCATAGAACACCGTCAGCGTCGGATCCTTGCGCTCGGCGAACGGCTTCAGCTCGACGACGACCAGGCCGCGGTTGGGCAGGTTCAGGCCGTCGAGGATGCTGTAGCCCGAGACGGTGAAGATGCTCTGCATCCACGGCTTGCCGATGATCGTCTGCTCGACCTCCTCGATCGACTTCAGCGTGCGATTGGTCGAGGAGGCGTCGGGAAGCTGGACCTCGGCCATGAACGCGCCCTGGTCCTCGTCGGGCAGGAAGCCCGACGGCACCAGGCTGCCGATGCCGCCGGTCGCCAGCGCAAAACCTGCGACCAGCAGCAGGGAGATGAAGCCGCGCCGCGCGATCGGCGTCACCACCCGGACGTAGCCGTCGCGGCTCTTGTCGATGCCGCCCTGCAGCCAGGCCATGACGCCGCGCGGCTTCTTGCGATGGCGCAGGATCAGCGAGCACAGCGCCGGGGAGAGCGACAGGGCGTTGATGGCCGAGATCACCATCGATACTGACACCGCCACCGCGAACTGCGAGTAGAGCTGGCCGGTGATGCCGGGGATGAAGGCCGTCGGGATGAACACCGAGAGCAGCACCAGGGTGATGGCGATGATGGGCGCGGTGACCTGGCCCATCGCCTTCTCGGTCGCCTGGGCGACCGTGAGGTCGGGCTCGTGCTCGAGGATGTGCTCGACCGCCTCGACCACGACGATGGCGTCGTCGACCACGATGCCGATCGCCAGCACCAGGGCCAGCAGCGAGATGGTGTTGGCCGAGAAACCCAGCATCAGCATGACGGCGAAGGTGCCGATCAGCGCCACCGGCACGGCGATGATGGGGATCAGCGTGGCGCGCAAGTTGCCGAGGAAGATGAAGACCACGATCGCCACCAGCACGAAGGCCTCGATCAGCGTGTGGATCACGCTCTCGATCGTGGCCTCGACGAACACCGTGGTGTCGTACATGACGTTGTAGGAGACGTCGTCGGGGAAGCGCGGTTCGAGGTCCTTCAGCGCCTTGCGCACGCCCTGTGCGGTCGCCAGCGCATTGGCGCCGGGCAGCTGGTAGATTTGGATGCCGGCCGCCGGCTTGCCGTTGTAGCGGCCGATCGAATCCATGGACTTGGCGCCGAGCTCGACGCGGGCGATGTCCTTGATGCGCACCAGGCCGCCGTCGGACCTGGCGCGCACGACGATGTCCTCGAACTCGCCGGTGGTGACCAGGCGGCCTTGCGTCGTGATGTTGAGCTGGAAACCGACCTCGTCGACCAGCGGCGCGGCACCGACCAGGCCGACCGCGGCCTGCACGTTCTGCGCCTGCACGGCCTTGACCACGTCGTCGGCCGTGATGTCGAGGCTCGACATGCGGTCGAGGTTGAGCCAGATGCGCATCGAGTAGTCGAGCGGCCCGAACAGCGTGGCATCGCCCACGCCCGGCACGCGGCGCAGCGTGTCGAGCAGCGTGATGGTCGCGAAGTTTGAGAGGAACAGGCCGTCGCGGCTGCCCTTGGGCGAATAGATCGCCACGACCTGCAACAGCGACGACGACTGCTTCTTAGTCGTGACGCCGAGCTGCTGGACCTCGGGCGGCAGCAGCGCCAGCACGGCATTGATGCGGTTGGTGACGTTGACGGTGTTGAGATCGGGGTTGGTGCCGACCTCGAAGCTCACGGTCAGCGCATAGCTGCCGTCGCCGCCCGACGTCGACTTCATGTAGATCATCTTCTCGACGCCGTTGACCTGGCCCTCGATCACCTGGGCCACGCTCTCCTCGACCGCCTGGGCCGAGGCGCCGGGGTAGGTCGCGGTGACGCGGACCTGCGGCGGCACGATGTCGGGGAACTGCGCCACCGGCAGGGCGGTGATGGCGAGCAGGCCGGCGATGGTGATGACCGTCGAGACGACGAAGGCCAACCGCGGCCGGCGGATGAACAGCGATGAGATCGTCATGGCGCTACTTCTTGGGCTGGGCCGGAGCCGCGCTCGGCGCCACCGTCATGCCGTCGCGGATGCGCTGCTGGCCCTGGATGACGACCTTCTCGCCTTCCTTCAGCCCTTCGGTCACCACTAGCATGCCGTTGCGCACGATGCCGGTCTTGATGCGCCGCAGGTGAACCACGTTCTTGTCGTCCACGGTGAAGAGATAGGGACCGGTCTGGTCGAGGGCGACCGCCTGCTGCGGCACGGTCACGACGGTCTGCGGCTTGCTTTCCTCGAGGAGGACGCGGACCGTCTGGCCGTCGGTCAGGAGATTGTCCTTGTTGTCGAAGGTCGCGCGCACGATCTGGCCGTCGGTCTTGGAATCGACGGTGATGTCGATGAAGTCGATCTTGCCCTTCTCCTGGTAGATGCTGCCGTCGGCGAGCTTCAGCCGGACCGCCGGCGGATCGCCGATCTGGGCGTCGCGCTTGGCGTCGAGCAACTCGCGCTGCGTCACGGGGAACAGCACGCGAATGGGGCTCTCGCTCACCACCGTCGCCAGCACGCCGGAGTCCGGGCTGACGAGGTTGCCGGGCGAGACGGCAGCGCGGCCGATGCGGCCGTCGATCGGCGACTTGATGGTAGTGTAGGAGAGCTGGATCTCGGCATCGCGCAGCTGGGCGCGGGCGTCCTCGAGGTTCGCCTTGGCCTGGAGCTGCTCGGACAGGCGCTGGTCGTAGGTCTGCTTGGTGCCGGTGTTGGTGCGCAGCAGCTCGGTGGCGCGGCTCAGCTGCAGGTCGGCGTTGGTGAGGGCGGCCTGCATGGAATCGCGCTGGGCGAGCTTCTGGTCGACCGCGGCCTGATAGGTTTCCGGCTCGATGGTGAAGACGACCTCGTCCTTCTTCACCATGTCGCCGTCGTTGAACTTGCGCGGCCCGAGGAAGCCCTTGACGCGGGCGCGCAGCTCGACCTTGTCGACGGCGGCGGTCCGGCCGATGAACTCGTACCGTTCGGCGATCGGCGTCAGCTCGGCGGCCTGGACCAGCACGGCCGGCGGCGGCGCGGCCTGCTGGGCGAAGCCGCCGGCGGCGAAAGCTGTGACCATACAGGCCGCGACGAGCGCTGCGAGGATTGAGCGCTGTTCGATCATTGTCTTCGTCCCTGCCCGTAGTAACCTACGAACACTGCCTTAATTCGACAAAGCGGTCACGGCCTTTCCGGCTGGGGCTCGTCAGGCTGACAGGCCGCGGCGAAAAAAGGAGATGCAGTGATCGTGTTGCGGTGGGTTGTCCTCGTCTTGTCGCTGGCGCTTGCCCTGCAGTCGCTCGATGCGGCTGGCCAGGCGCGCAGCAGCTTCGCCAATCCCGCCGAGTACGACAACTTCCAGGCGGCGCTCAAGACGCAGGACCCGGCCAGGCGCGCCACGGCGATGGAGGTCTTCGCCGCCTGGTATCCCGGCAGCATCCTGCGCACCGAATCGCTGGAGCACGCAATGGCCGCCTGGATGGCGGCCAAGGAGCCGGCCAAGGCCGACTTCGTCGCCGGCAAGCTGCTGCAGATCGATCCCGACAACGTCCATGCCCTCGCCCATCGCGTCTACGCCGCCCGCGCCCGCGCCGTGCAGGGCGACAAGGCGGCGATCGAGCCCATGGTCGCCGGCGCCGAGCGCGGCGTTGGCGCGTTGGCCAAGTGGCAGAAGCCGAGCACGCTCGACGACGCCACCTTCGCCCGCGCCAAGGAGCAGATGAGCGCGGTGTTCAACGGCGCGCTGGGCTATGCCGCCCTCCAGGTCAAGGATTACGACAAGGCGCGGCGCTACTACCGCGCATCGGTGACGGCCGAGCCCGACAATCTGCAGGACGTCTATCAGCTCGCCGTGGCGCAGCTCGAGGGCACGCCGCTCGACGCGCTGGGCTTCTGGTTCGCCGCGCGCTCCATCGCCATCGCCCGCGCTGCCAAGAACGACACGGCCGCCAAGGACATCGATCGTTACGTGCGCTCGCGCTACCGCCTCTATCGCGGCAGCGAGGAGGGCTGGGACGAATTGCTGGCGCGTGTCGTCGCCGGCGAGAAGGCGCCGCCGGGCGGCTTCGTGAAGTCGATCCCGCGCGCGCTGACGCCGGCTGAGCTCGCCATACAGCTCGTCGAGGACAACGATCCCGGCGCGCTCTCCTTCGTCGACTGGGCGCTGATCCTGCGCCATCGCGACACGACGCCGGCCAATCGCGCCGCCGCCGAGAAGACATGGCAGGCGATCGTCGACAAGCAGCAGGGCGGTGGCACGCGCATAAAAATCCCGGTGAAGGTGATCTCGGCCACGCCCGACGTCATCGAGGCCGCCATCACCGACGAGGCGCAGGCCGGCAACGTCGCCGACCTGCATATCGCCATGGCGCGGCCGTTGGCGCCGCTGCCGGCGCTGGGATCGAAGATCGCCATCGTCGGCTCGTTGAGCGACTACAAACCGCAACCCTTCATGTTCATGATGGTCCGCGGCGAGCTCGCCCCCGAATCGATGCCGGTGGCGGGCGGCCCGTGCGCCGATCCCCGGCCGCAGATGTGCACCCGCGAATACCGGCCAGCCTGTGGCTTGCACCGCGACGGCACCCGCAAGACCTACGGCAATGCCTGCTCGGCCTGCAGCAATCCCGACGTCCTGACCCAGTCCGCCGGCGCCTGCCCGTAAGCTACTTCCGCCGCTAAAAAAGCCCTTGAAAACTGCGCTTTGAGACAATAGTTAAGTATATGCTTAACTATCAACCGGCACCCCTCGACCTCGCCTTCCAGGCACTAGCCGACCCGACCCGACGCCTCATGGTCGAGCGGCTGAGCCAGGGCCCGGCCTCGGTGAGCGAGCTCGCCCAACCGCTCGACATGACCTTGTCGGCGGTGGTGCAGCATCTCGCGGTGCTGGAGGCGAGCGGCCTGGTGCGGTCGCAGAAGGTGGGCCGCGTGCGCACCTGCCGCATCGAGCCCCAGGTGCTGCACTCGGCCGAACGCTGGATCAGCGAGCGGCGCGCCAGCTGGGAGAGGCGCCTCGATCGCCTGGGCGCATTCCTGGTCGAGACCGACCCCACCACAAGACCCCGGAGCAAGTAATGACGATCCGCAACGCCAAGCATGCCACCTTCACCATCGAGCGTGTCTATCCCTCGACGCCGGACCGCGTCTTCGCCGCCTGGTCGAGCAAGGAGGCGAAGACGGCCTGGGCCTATTGCCATGCCGAATGGCCGGTGACGGAGCACATCTTCGACTTCCGCGTCGGCGGACGCGAATACGCCGTGACCGGCCCGGCCGGCGGCACTCGGCATGTCTTCAATGCGCACTACTTCGACATCGTGCCCGACCAGCGCATCGTCTACGCCTACGACATGCATCTCGACAACCGGCGCATCTCGGTATCGCTGGCGACCATCGAGTTCTTCGACGTTGCCGGCGGCACGCGGCTGGTGCTCACCGAGCAGGGTGCGTTCCTCGACGGCTACGACGACATCGCCGGCCGCGAGGAGGGCACGCGCATCGGCCTCGGCAATCTCGACCGGCTGTTCAGCCAGCAGCGCGCCGCCTAGGAGCAGCAGATGACCGAACGTTCGACCAAGCACGCGACCTTCACCATCGAGCGCACCTTCGCCGCGGCGCCGTCACGCGTGTTCGCAGCCTATGCCGACGTGAAATCGAAGGCGCGTTGGTTCGTCGGACCCGAGGGCTGGGAGAAGTCAAATCTCAAGCTCGACTTCAAGGTCGGCGGTCGCGAGAGCGTGAGCGGCGGGCCGCCGGGCGGACCGATGCATTACTACAATGCGATCTACCAGGACATCGTGCCCAACGAGCGCATCGTGCTGACCTACGAGATGCACCTGGACAAGACGCGCATCTCGGTCTCGCTCGGCACGACCGAGCTCAAGCCGGCCGGCACCGGCACGCGCCTGGTCTATACCGAGCAGGCCGTGTTCCTCGACGGCTACGACGATGCCGGCAGCCGCGAGCAAGGCACGCGCGGCCTGTTTGACCAGCTCGCAAGGTTCCTGGAGATGCAATGACGGCGCGCTCGGTTCAGCACGGCACGATCCGGCTGGAGCGGCGCTACAAGGCCGCTCCGGCGCGGGTCTTCGCCGCCTGGGCCGAGCCCAAGGCGCGCGCCCAGTGGGACGTGCCGGGACGCTGGGTGATCGCCGAGCAGAGCTTCGATTTCCGCGAGGGTGGCCGCGAGCTGAAGCGCTTCGGGCCAAGCGACGATCCGCGCTTCGTCGCCGACACGCTCTATCTCGACATCGTGCCGGACCGCCGCATCGTGTTCAGCTATTCGATGACCAGCCGCGGCGAGCCGGTCTCGGTGTCGCTCACCACGGTCGCGCTTTCAGCCGACGGCAAGGGCACGCGCCTGCTGCTCGTCGAGCAGGTCGCCTTCCTCGACGGCAAGGACAATGCGGCCAGCCGCGAAGAAGGGTTGACCTCGATGCTCGACAAGATCGGCGAATCGGTCACCGCCTAGTGCGCCATTAGTGCGCCATCAACAGCGGCACGCGGCAGGACGAGATCACCTTGCCGGTGGCGCCGCCCATGCCGAGGAAGCTCAGGACCTGGCCGCGGCCGTAGGCGCCCATCACCAGCAGGTCGGAGCCCTTGCCATGGGTATAGTCGAGCAAGGCGCGGCCGCGGGCGCGGCCCGACACGGCGCCGGGATCGATGGCGTCGACCTCGGTCTTCAGCCCATGCCGGCCGAGATTGCGCGCAAGGTAGGCCGCACCGACATCGTCGGGCGTGCTGCCGACGACCAGGATGGTGATGCTCGACGCCTTGGCGAGGAACGGCAGGGAATATTCGACGGCGCGCGCGGCCTGGAAGCTGCCGTTCCACGCCACGATCACGTTGTCGAAGCTGCCGCTGCCGGGGTTGGGCGGCGCGATCATGACGGCGCGCGCGCATTCGTGGATGGCGGCCTCGACGGTTGCCGGCGCCACGTTCTCGGGGTCGGCGCCGGGCCGGCCCAGCACGATGATGTCCGAGCAGCGGCCCATCGCCACCAGCGTGTCGAGCGTCGCGGTCTTGGCGGCGGTGAAGGTGGCGCCCTTCACCGGCGCGATGAGCTCGCTGTAGATCCGCTCGCTCTCCTTGGCGCGCGCCTCGAGACGCTCGTCGTCGATGTTCATGATCAGCGGCATCGCCTCGCCGCTCATCGCCAGGCCGCCCACCATGCCGCCGGCCGGGCCGACCGGCAGGTGCAAGGCGTCGACGCAGCCGTCGAACAGCCCGGCCACGCGGGCCGCGAGCTTGAACGACATGGCGGCATCCGGTCCGCCTTCGGACACGGCCAGGATGGACTTGTACATCGAGAATTCCCCCATCAAACGGACGCGATTAAGAAGCGCCTAGAGCCGGCATGCAAGCCGAGACTTCGTCCGTCGCGTCACGCTGCGGACCGGGAGAGTTCGCGCTTCCTGATCCAGTGAATGAACGGCAGGGCGGCCAGCACCATCCAGAGCTTGCCCAGGATCTGGCCAGCGAGGAAGTCGAGGCTGCCGAAGGCCAGCCACAGGAACAGGATGCTGTCGGCGACCAAGCCGACCAGGCTCGACGCCAACACCGCCAGTACCAGCCCGCGCGACTGCAGCGGCGTGTAGACGGCGAAGTCAGCCAGCTCCGACAGCAGGAACGCTGCGGCCGAGGCATAGACCAGCGGCGGCGGCGCCACCGCGCCCGACAGCAGGGCGCCGGCGACGATGGCGGTGAGCGCGGCGGCGCGGCCGAGCCGGCGCTGCACCATGTCTCGCAGCACCAGGGCGAGGCCGATCAGCAGCACGCCCGACGGCGCCATCAAGGGCATGCCCTTGGGTCCCCACGGCCAGACCGGCACCAGGCAGGGGCCGTGCGGCGGCGCGCACACCGTTCCGAGGTTGCCGATCATCCAGTTGGCGGCCGGGATGCAGGCGATGAAGGCCAGGAGATAGACCAGCGCTTCGGCCTTTTGCCGGGGCGAGGACAGGGAGGGCGTGGGCGTCATTGCGCGCGCTCCTAGCAGGCCCGCGAGGCGGGGAAAAGGCCACTTGAAATGCACAAATCGACGCTGGCGTACCTGCTTCACACGTGATGGAATCGCCGGACGGGGAAGGACGAGGGCTGAAAGAGCGTCGTCTAGGAGGGCTTCTAGGCCCGCAACCTTTCTCCGCGGCACTACGTTGCTGAACTTACCCGTTGGACAACATTGCGGAGGGGGAACCATGTTCGTCTCCGACATTCTCTCGCAGAAGGGCGCTCTCGTCTTCTCGGTGATGCCCAGCACCACCGTGGCAGAGGTCGCCAAGCAGCTCAGCGTACGGCGCATCGGCTCGGTCCTCGTTCTCAACGAGCACAGCTCGGTCGTCGGCATCGTCTCCGAACGCGATCTCGTGCGCGCCATGGCAACCCATGGCGACAAGGCAATGGAGCTCGAGGCGCGTCAGGTGATGACCCGCGATGTCATAACCTGCCACCCCGACCATTCGATCGAAGAGGTGATGCAGGCCATGACCAGTGGCCGCTTCCGCCATCTTCCCGTGGTCGATCGCGGCGAGCTTTTAGGGCTGGTCTCGATCGGTGACGTGGTCAAGGCGCGGCTGGAAGAGACCCAGCACGAGACCGAGGCGCTGAAGGCCTACATCGTCGCCGGCTAAGCCTTCGTGAAGATCTCCTCGCAGGTCACGAGGGTCACGTTGCCGTCGAGGATCGGCTGGGCGATCGCGAAGAACTTCGCCACGACATCCGAACCGTTGTGCCGGTCCATGGCGGCCCGATCGGTGAATCGTTCGTAGGTGGTGAACACCGTCGGGTCGGCCGCATCGCGCGAGATGAAGAAGCCCACCGTGTCGGGTTCGTTGGCGCGCACATGTCGCGCCACGTCCAGAAGGGCCTCCTGCAACGCGCCCTCGTGACCCTTCCTGGCGCGGATGACGGCGGTGATCGTCAGCATCGATTCTGCTCCTTTCGCGTGGTCGCCGCCGGAAGTGCAAGAAATCGACCATTCGGACCATGTCGACAGGCGGCGAGCAGACTGGCAGTTTGCCCGCCATGCCATCAGAATCACTTCCCTTGCAGGGCAAGGTCGCCCTGGTCACTGGTGCGGGCCGCAACATCGGTCGCGCCATCGCTCTTACCCTGGCGCGCGACGGCGCGTCGGTGCTGGTCAACGGCCGTGCCGACAAGGCGGCGGTCGACGCCGTGGTCGCGGAGATCGTTGCGGCGGGCGGCAAGGCCGTCGCCGCCATGGGCGACGTCTCCGATCCGCAGGTGCCGGCGCGGCTCGCCGACCAGGCGGCCAAGGCGTTCGGCGGCGTCGACATCCTGGTGAGCAACGCGGGCTTGCGCCGTCAGACCTCGTTCCTCGACATGTCGTTCGAGGAATGGCGCGAGATCCTGTCGGTGGCGCTCGACGGCGCCTTCCTGCTGGGCAAGGCCTTCATCCCACAGATGGTGGCCAAGGGCCAGGGCGGCGCGTTCGTCGCGATCTCCGGCGTTTCCACGCATGTCGGCACGCCCAACCGCTGCCATGTCTCGGCATCGAAGTCCGGACTGGAAGGGCTGATGCGCGCGCTCGCCGTCGAGCTTGCGCCGCATCGCATCACCTGCAACGCGCTGGCGCCCGGCGCCATCGAAACCGCGCGCGCTGCGTCGGCGGGGCCGGCGCCGGCCAGCCGCATGAACCGCCCGATCCCGCTGAAACGCTTCGGCACGGTCGACGAGATCGCCGCCATGGTGCGCCTGTTGGTCGGGCCGCAGGGCACCTTCATCACCGGCCAGACCATCCATGTGAATGGCGGTGAGCACCTGACGTGAGGAACCTTTTGACCGACGTACCCGGAATCCTGGTCGGCAACGCCCACGATGCGCAGGCGGCGACGGGCGTCACCGTGGCGGTGTTCGAGCGTAGCGTCGTGGCAAGCGTGGCGACGTTGGGCGGCGCGCCGGGCGATCGCGCCGTCACCTTGCTCGAGCCCGAGATGACGCGCGGCATGATCGACGCTGTCGTGCTGTCGGGCGGCTCGCTCTACGGCCTCGATGCCGCAGGCGGCGTCACCGCCGTGCTGTGCCGCCAGGGCAAGGGCGCGCAGTTCGGCGGCCTCACCCTGCCGGTGGCGGTGCAGGCCATCCTGTTCGACCTGACGAACGGCGGCGCGAAGGAGTGGTTGACCGAGCCCGTCGACAAGCGGCCGCCCTACTGGGATCTCGGCCGCGACGCCACGCTCGCCGCCGCACAGGACTTCGCGCTGGGCACAGTCGGCGCGGGCTTCGGCGCCACCACGGTCACTGCAAAGGGCGGGCTCGGTTCGGCAAGCACAGGCACGCGGCAGGGCTTCACTGTCGGTGCACTGGCGGCCGTGAACGCGGTCGGCTCGGCGCTGATTGGCGATGGGCCGCATTTCTGGGCGGCGCCCTACGAGCAGGGAGCGGAGTTCGGCGGCCTGGGCTGGCCTCAGAAGATTCCACCCGAGGCGCTTGCCGTGCGCTTCAAGGGTCAGCCGGCGCCGGCCACCGCCACCACCATCGCCATGGTCGCGACCGACGCCACGCTCACAAAGGCTGAGTGCAAGCGCTTGGCCATCATGGCCAACGACGGCTTATCGAAGGCGCTACGCCCAGTGCACGCGCCCAACGACGGCGACACGGTGTTCGCGGTCTCGACGGGCCTCGCCGGATCGGGTGGTGAGCCGCCGGTACTGACCGAGCTCGGTACGGCAGCGGCCGATTGCCTCGCCCGCGCCGTGGCGCGTGGCGTGTACGAGGCGACGGCGCTGCCCTACAAGACCGCAATGCCCGATTGGAAGACGCGCTTCGGAGGCGGCCGGCGATGATGGCATATCTGGTGGTGTTCGTGGGGGCGGGCATCGGCGGCTCGATCCGGCACGGCATGAACGTTTGGGTAGCGCATTTCCTCGGAACCCACTTCCCCTGGCACACCTTCGTCATCAACATCCTGGGCTCGCTGGTGATGGGCCTGGTCGCCGGCTGGTTCGCCGAGCGCGGCGGCCAGCCGGGCCACATACCGCTGTTTCTCACCACCGGCATCCTGGGCGGCTTCACGACCTTCTCGGCCTTCTCGCTCGATGCCGTGTTGCTGTGGGAACGCCATGAGCATCTGCTGGCCGCGCTCTATGTCGGCGGCTCGGTGGTGGGCGCCATCGCCGGCCTCGTCCTCGGCCTCTGGATCGTGAGGACGGCGCTGGCGTGAGCCAGCAATACGACGTCATCGTCGCAGGCGGCGGCGCGGCCGGCCTGATGTGTGCGCTCGGCGCCGGCCAGCGCGGGCGGCGCGTGCTGGTGCTGGAGCTCGCCGACAAGGTCGGCAAGAAGATCCTGATCTCGGGCGGCGGGCGCTGCAATTTCACCAACCTCGACAGCCGGCCCGAAGCCTTCCTGTCGGCCAACCCGCATTTCTGCAAATCGGCGCTGGCGCGCTACACCCAGCACGATTTCATCGCCCTGGTCGGCAAGCACCGCATCGCCTGGCACGAGAAGACCTTGGGCCAGCTCTTCTGCGACGGCTCGGCGCGGCAGATCGTGGCCATGCTGCTGGCCGAGTGCGCCGCCAACCAGGTCGAGGTGAAGGTGGCGCATCGCATCACCGGCATCGACAAGGCCGATCGCTTCACGGTGACGACCGACCACGGTGCGTTCACCTCGTCGTCTCTCGTGCTGGCCACGGGCGGCCTGTCGATTCCCAAGATGGGCGCGACCGGTTTTGCGCACGACGTCGCCCGCCGCTTCGGACTGCGGCTCACCGAGACGCGGCCGGCGCTGGTGCCGCTCACGCTGAACGTGCCGGAGCTGAGCGGCGTGTCGCTGGAGGTGGTGACGCGTCTTGGCCGCGCCAGCTTCCGTGAGGCCATGCTGTTCACCCATCGCGGCTTGTCGGGACCGGCCATCCTGCAGATCTCGTCCTACTGGCGAGGCGGTCAGGAGATCGCGATCGACCTGCTGCCCGATGTCGATGCGTCATCCTTCCTGAAGGAGCGCAAGCGCACGCGACCGAAGGCGGAGCTACGCACGGTGCTGGGCGAAGTGCTGCCGCAACGCCTGGCGCAGCACCTTGCCAACGAAGGGACCATGGCGAACGCGCGCGATCGCGATCTCGATGCCTTGGCCGAGCGCTTGAAGACCTGGAAGATCGTGCCCACCGGCACCGAGGGCTACGCCAAGGCCGAGGTCACGGTGGGCGGCGTCGACACTGATGAACTGTCGTCGCGCACCATGGAAGCCAAGAAGGTGCCCGGCCTGTTCGTGATCGGCGAAGCGGTCGACGTCACCGGCTGGCTGGGCGGCTACAATTTCCAGTGGGCCTGGTCGAGCGGCTGGGCAGCGGGTGAGGCGGTGTAGGTCTCATGCTCTTCCGGACCGCCGGCCTCCGGCCGGCTCATGCTCTTCGGAG
>NZ_BKAJ01000125.1 GCF_007992495.1 Reyranella soli | reverse complement strand
ATCGCGATCCTGAATGAGCCAGCACGATCTGCCGATCCTCGAATCGCTCCACATAGGCCCGTCATAATCACTGCGCAGAGCCACTAGGCGTCCACGGTGGCCCGGCCGAGGATGACGTCCTCATAGACGTGCAGGGACGGCAGTCCGCCGGTGTGCATGAACAACACCTTGGCGTTGGGCTTGAAGTAGCCTTGGCGCGCCAGGCCGATCAGGCCGGCCATGATCTTTCCGGTGTAGACCGGATCGAGCAGGACGCCTTCGGTGCGCGCCAGCATCTGCACGGCTTCGACCATCTTGGCATTGGGGATCGAGTATTTCGGCTGCCAGAAGCCGCCGACGCTCTTCACTGCCTCGCGCGGCACCTTGCCGATGCCGAGAAGATCGGCGACGGCCTGCGCCTCCTTGTAGACCAGCGGCTCCTGGTCGGCGGGGTCGCGGCTGACGCCGATGCCGATCAGCGGGATCTTGATGTGGTTGCCGAAGAAGCCCGCGACCATGCCGCCATGAGTCCCCGAGCTGCCCGAGCCGACCACGACGGCGTCGAGCGCCAGGCCCATGTCGGCCCACTGCTGCTCCATCTCCTGTACGCAGGCGACGTAGCCCAGGCCGCCGATGGCGTTCGAGCCGCCGCCCGGGATGACGTAGCCCTTGCGGCCGAGCGAGGCGAGTTCCTGCGCGATCTTCGACATGGCGGCGCCCATGTCCGAGCCGCCGGGAACGACAGTGATGGCCTCGACGCCCATCAGCTCGAACATGAAATTGTTGCCGCCCGCCTCCTTCTTGTAGCTGCCGGGCACGCGCTCCTCGATCACGAAGCGGCACTTCAGGCCTTCCCTGATCGCTGCAGACAGCGTGATGCGGCAATGGTTGGACTGAGGCGCGCCGCAGGTGATCAGCGTGTCGCACCCCTGGGCCAGCGCGTCCGCAGCGAGGAATTCGAGCTTGCGGGTCTTGTTGCCGCCGGGGAACAGGCCCAGCAGGTCGTCACGCTTGATCCAGATCTCCGGGCCGACGCCGCCGGGGCAGCTTGCTGCCAGGGCCTTGGTGAAGTGAGGAAGCGGTTCGATGGGCGTGGGGGCGTGTGTGTAGCGACGGCGCGGAAAACGAGACAAATCCATTCAGGCACTCCAGCAAGACGGTGCTGGCTCTAGCATTCCGCCGGGCCTGAAGAAAGCGACCGGGCAAGCGCATTCTGGCACGTTTGACGAGTGACCTACACAGTCTCTGCAACCTCGTCCTTCATCTCACAAATCGATTCCTTCTTCGTCGATGAGAAATCACTTCGTCGATGAGAAATCAATTGGTGCGAAATCGTACGAAGTCACAGCATGACCACAACTGTTACCTCGAGACCACACCGAGGCAGGAATGCGTCGACGCAGGCGCCATTTTGTGGCGACTGAAAATCGCCAAGCGTAGAGTCTGCGCGCTACGCAATTGCCTCAGTCCCAACGCGAAGCAAACCTCTCTGAAATCCTGAAATCCTCCATGAGGAGATACGCATGAAGAAGGTCTTGATTGCGGTGGCAGCCATCGCGGCACTGCCAGCTACCGCTCAAGCTCAAGATGTCCAGATGCCCGGCGTGTACTTCGGCGTGCAAGGCGGCCTCAACTGGCTGTTCAACACGACGATCCTCGGCCAGAACGTCTCGCCGCAGACAGGCTGGGCGCTGGGTGGCAAGTTCGGCTACGACTTCATCGGCCCGCGCGTCGAAGTCGAAGGCCTCTATCGCCAGAACAACAACGGCAACTTCTTTGGCGGCCGCGCGATCACCGGACAGATCAGCCAGGTGACGACGATGGCCAACTTCCTCTATGACTTCAACGCCACGGGCACCTTCGTGCCTTATATCGGCGCGGGCGCCGGCGTCGGCTTCATTGATTCCGATTACAATCTCGGCAGCACGACCTTCGCCTATCAGGGCATCCTGGGTGTCGGCTACAACGCCACGCCTAACCTGCGCTTCAACCTCGAAGGCCGTTATATCGGCACGACCAATCCGCAGGTCGCCGGGACGTCCTGGACCAACAACAACATCGCCTTGCTTGCCGCCGTGCAGGTCAAGTTCGGCGGCGCAGCGCCGCCTCCGCCGCCTCCCCCGCCGCCGGTTGCGCCGCCGTCGTTCATGGTGTTCTTCGATTGGGACCGCTCGAACCTGAGCCAGCAGGCGCTGGCCACGATCAAGCAGGCGGCCGATGCCTTCAAGCAGAAGGGCAATGCGCGCATCACGGCAACCGGCCACACCGACACGTCGGGCCCGGAAGCCTACAACATGGCGCTGTCGCTGCGTCGCGCGAACGCCGTGAAGGACGCGCTCGTGCGTGAAGGCGTGCCGGCGCAGGCGATCACGGTGATCGGCCGCGGTGAGCAGGGCCTGCTGGTGCAGACCGGTGACGGCGTGCGCGAGCCGCAGAACCGCCGCGTCGAGATCGTCATCCAATAAGGCGATCGGACATCGAAAAACAGAAACGGCCGGGCAATGCCCGGCCGTTTTTATTGGTGCATGCGACATCAACGCTGTCATCCTTCGCTACGCTCAGGATGACAGGCGCACCCACTCCTCTTCGGTCAGCGTCTCGATGCCGAGCTCGGCGGCCTTGCGGGCCTTGGAGCCGGCATTCTCACCGACCACCACCAGGCTGGTCTTCTTCGACACCGAATCGGTGACCTTGGCGCCGAGTTCCTCGGCGCGCGCCTTGGCCGCGTCGCGGGTCATCGTGGAGAGCTCGCCGGTGAAGACCACGATCTTGTCCTTGAGCTTGGCGTCGGCCGCCACGACGCGCCGCGCCACCGCCTCGACGGTGAGCTGCTTGCGCAGGTCGCGGATCACCTCGACGTTGTGGCCCTCGCTGAAGAAGGTGCACATGGCGTCGGCCGTGGTGACGCCGATCTGCTCGACGTTGCATAGCCGGCCGTAGCTTTCGCCGACCTCGGCCGCCGCCTTCTCCTTCTTCACGTCGTCCGGCTTCTTCTTGCGCTCCTTGGCAGCGTTGAGCATCTCATCGAGCCAGACGTCGACGTCGCCATATTCCTGCGCCAGGATCTTGGCAGTCGCTTCGCCAATCAGCGGGATGCCGATGGCATTGATGAAGCGGTCGAGCGAGATGGTCTTGCGCGCCTCGATCGCCGCCATCAGGTTGCGCACCGACAGGTCGCCCCAGCCCTCACGCTTCTTGATCTCGTCGATCTTCCTGGGCAGCCGGAAGATGTCGCCCGGCACCTTCAGCAGCCCGTCGCGATGGAAGTTCTCGATGTGCGTGCCGCCCAGCCCCTCTATGTCGAAGCAGTTGCGCGACACGAAGTAGCGCAGCCGCTCGACCTGCTGGAACGGACATTCCAGACCGCCCGAGCAGCGCCGCACCACGCCGCCCTCCTCGCTCGCGACCTTGGTCTTGAGCGGACACGGGCAATGGGTCGGGAAATGGAACTTCTCGGTCTTTTTGGGTCGCTCCTCGGGCACGAAACCCAGGATCTGCGGAATCACGTCACCGGCGCGCTGGACGATCACCATGTCGCCCTTGCGCACGTCCAGGCGCTCGATCTCGTCGGCATTGTGCAGCGAGGCGCGCGCCACCATGACGCCGCCGACATTGACCGGCTCGAGATCGGCCACCGGCGTCAGCGCGCCGGTGCGGCCGACCTGGATCAAGATGCCGTTCAACCGCGTGCGCGCCTGCTCAGCCGGAAACTTGTGGGCGATCGCCCAGCGCGGGGCGCGGCTGACGAAGCCCAGCCGCTCCTGCCAGTCGATGCGGTCGACCTTGTAGACGACGCCGTCGATGTCATAGGGCAGCGACGGCCGCGTCACGCCCATGTCCTTGTAGAAGGCGCGCACGTCGTCCGGCGTGCGGCAGAGCTTCGACAGCGGATTGACCTTGAAGCCCCACTCCTTGAGCAGCTTCAGGTATTCGCTGTGGGTCTTCCACGAGCGCGGCTCGGCCTCGCCCCAGGCATAGGCGAAGAAGCGCAACGGCCGCTTGGCGGTGATCGAGGAATCGAGCTGGCGCAGTGAGCCCGCTGCGGCGTTGCGCGGGTTGGCGAAGGTCTTCTCGCCGTCGGCTTCCTGGCGCTTGTTCATCTCCTCGAAGGCGCGGCGCTCCATGTAGACTTCGCCGCGCACGTCGATCGACTTGGGAAACTTGCCCTTCAGCTTGTGCGGGATGTCCTTGACCGTCTTGAGGTTGGGCGTGACGTCCTCGCCGGTCGTGCCGTCGCCGCGCGTCGCGCCAACCGTGAACTCGCCGTCCTCGTAGCGCAGGCTTATCGACAGGCCATCGATCTTGGGCTCGCAGGCCAGCGCGATCTCGGCATCGGGCTTGAGATCGGTCTCCCGTTCCAGTGCACGGCGCAGGCGATCCAGAAAGCCCTGCAGCTCCTCGTCGGTGAAGGCGTTGTCCAGCGACAGCATCGGCCGCCCATGACGGACCTTGGCAAAGGCCGTGCTGGGCAGCGGCGCCACCTGCTGCGTCGGGCTGAACATGTCGACGAGCTGCGGGAAGCGCGCCTCGATCGCCTTCAGGCGCTGGCGCAGCTTGTCGTAGTCGGCGTCGGAGATCTCGGGCGAGTCCTGCTCGTGATAGAGCTTGTCGTGGTGCTTGATCTCCTCGGCCAGCCGCTTGTGCTCGGCACGCGCCTGGCGCTCGGTCATCTCGTCAACCGACAGGGCAGCCTTGAACTTCGCGGCACGCGACATCGTCTTCTCCTAGCCCGCGGCCGCCAGCAACCGATCGGCGGCGGCGCGCGCCTCGGCCGTGACCTCGGCGCCCGACAGCATGCGGGCAATCTCCTCGCGCCGGCCCTTGGCGTCGAGCGCCAATACATCAGTGCTGGCCGCACTCCTGGTCGTTGTCTTGCGGATCAGCCAGTGGCGGTCGGCGACGGCCGCGACCTGCGGCGAGTGCGTGACGACCAGCACCTGCACGTCCTTGGCCAGGCGCTTCAGGCGCTCGCCGACCGCGGCCGCCGTGGCGCCGCCGATGCCCGAATCGACTTCATCGAACACGATGGTCGCCGCATCGCCGACCTTGGCCAGGCAGACTTTCAGCGCCAGCAGGAAACGCGACAGCTCGCCGCCCGAAGCGATGCGCGCGATCGGCGCCGGCGGCGTGCCGGGATTGGTGGCGACCGTGAACTGCGCGCGATCGGTGCCATTCTCCGACCATTCGGTCTCGGACAAGGGTGCGAGATCGGTGACGAACCTGGCCTTCTCCAGCTTGAGCGGCCCGAGCTCGGCGGCGACCGCCTTGTCGAGCCGCGCCGCGCCCTTGCGGCGGGCGGCGGACTGAACCTCGGCGGCGGCGATATAGGCGGCGCGCGCCGCCTTCGCCTCGTTGGCCAGGCGCTTGAGCCCGGCCTCGCCATCGTCCAGCGCCGCCAGTTGCGCGGCGAAGCGTTCGGCCAACGCCGCCAGATCCGGCACCGTGACATTGTGCTTGCGCGCCGCCGCGCGCAGCGCGAACAGCCGCTCCTCGACCTTCTCCAGCCGCGCCGGATCGAACTCCAAGGCCGCCTGCGCGGCCTCGAGCTGGGCCTGCGCCTCGGTCGCTTCGCTCAGCGCCCGGTCGAGCGCCGCCAGCGCGGTGTCGAGCCGGCCCATCGCCTTGTCGACATTGCGCTCGACCAGCCGATGCGCGTTGCGCAAGGCGCCGACCGCGCCACGGCCATGCTCGAGCTCAGCCATCGCCTGGGTCACCGCCTCGCCCAAAGCGCTGCCGGCGCGCAGCAGTTGGCGCTCCTCGGCAAGCTTCTCTTCGTCGTCGGGCTTGGGCGACAGCGCCTCCAGCTCCTTCACCGCATGGCGCAGAAAATCCTCGTCGCGGCGCGCCGCGGCGGCGGCCGCCTCGGCGTCGGCGCGCGCCTGCTCGGCGGCGCGCCAGGCATGCCAGGCCGTGCGCACCGCCTCGGCCTGCTTTTCCAGGCCGGCGAAAGCATCGAGCGAGGCGCGATGCGTGCCCATGTCCAAAAGGCCGTGCTGCTCCATCTGCCCCTGGATCTCGACCAGCGTATCGCCCAGCCGGCGCAAGAGCGCCACCGAGGCCGGCTGGTCGTTGACGAAGGCACGACCGCGGCCGTCGGCGCCGATGATGCGCCTCAAGGTCAGCGCGTCATCGTCCTGCAGTCCCTGCTCGGCCAGCACGGCATGGGCCGGATGGTCCTTGGGCAGGTCGAAGGAGGCCGCCACCGAGGCCTGCGCCGAGCCGCGCCGCACCGCGGCCGATTCGGCACGGTTGCCCAGCGCCAGGCCGAGTGCGTCGATCAGGATGGATTTGCCGGCGCCGGTCTCGCCGGTCAGCGCGCCCAGGCCGCCGCGGCGCGAGCGCACGAAGTCGAGGTCGAGCTTCTCGATCAGCACGAAGTCGCGGATCGAAAGCGAGACCAGCATGCAGGATCAGAACAGGCCGAAGAACCAGCCGCGCTTTTCGTCGGATGGCGCAGGCCCGCCCTCGCCGGTCATCAGGTAGTAGCTGTCCTGATACCATTCGCTGCCCGGGAAGTTGTAGCCCAGCACGGCCGCAGCCTCCTGCGCCTCCTGCTTCACGCCGAGCGACAGATAGCTCTCGACCAGCCGGTGCAGTGCCTCGGGCACGTGCGTGGTCGTCTGGTAGCGCTCGATCACCACGCGATAGCGGTTGATGGCGCCGACATATTGCTGGTTGCTCTGGTAGTAGCGGCCGACCGCCATCTCCTTGCCGGCGAGATGGTCGATGGCGAGCTCGACCTTGAGGCGCGCGTCGCGGGCATAGGGCGATTCGGGAAAGCGCTTGACCACCTCGGCCAGCGCATCGAGCGCCTGCTGGGTCATGCGCTGGTCGCGACCGACGTCGGAGATCTGCTCGTAGTAGCAGAGCGCCTTCAGATAGTAGGCGTAGGGGATGTCGCGATGGCCGGGATGGAGCTGGATGAAGCGGTCCAGCGCGATGACGGCCTCATCGTACTTGTTCGACTGGTAGTAGGCGAAGGCCGCCATGATCTGCGCCTTGGTCGCCCACACCGAATAGGGATGCTGCCGGTCGACTTCCTCGAAGCCCTTGGCGGCCGCCTTGTACTCCTGAGCACCGAGATCATCGAGCGCGCGGTTGTAGAGCACCTCGACCGGTTGCTCGACGTAGTTCTTGTCGTCGTCCGACGAGCCGCAGCCTGAAAGGCCGAGCGTCGCGACAGCCAAGGCAAACCCGGTAAAAGCCGCTTTCCACATACCCATTCAACAACCTGTTGCGCCGGCGCGTTTATATCACCGCCGGGGCCGAAAAAAGAGGGGCCGCAACGGGCCCCTCAAGTAATGCGTGGAGAAACTTGCAGGCCTACGTCAGTTGGCTTGCCGACGCAGGAACGCGGGAATCTGCAGGTCGTCGTCATCTCGCGCAGGCTTGGCGCGCTCGGTGACGTCGAGATTGATCGAAGCCTGCGCCGGCGCCGGCCGCGGCGCGGGCTTGGGAGCCACCGCCACGACATTCTCCGGCACAGGACGCGGCGCCATCGGCTCGGCAGGCGGAGCCGCCATCGGCTTGGGTGCGGCAAAGGCGCCCGTGATGCGCTGGAACAGGTTCGGCGCGCGGCTTTCGCTGGCCGCCCGCGCGGCAACCGGTCGCGCGATGGGCTCGCTGGCCCGCACGGCCGGCCTGGCCGCCGGACGGCTGACCCGCCAGTCGTTCTCGTCGACCAGTGGACGCGGCGGCGTGGCGGCAGGAGCCGCGACCGGAGCAGGCGCCGCCGTTGCCGCGATCGGCGGAGCAGCCGGCACCACCGGTGCGACGGGCGCCGGAGCGGCGACGGGGGCTGGTGCGGGCGCCAGCTCGACCGGCGCGGCGACGATCTGAGCCGGGATCGGCATCTCGGCCATCGCCGGCATCGGCGGTGCCACCGGTGCCGGAGCGACGGGCGCCGCGGCGGCCGGTGCGGGAGCCGGGGCAGCGGCCACGGGCGCCATCATCTGAGGAGTGGCGGCGACCATGGGGGCGGCGACCGGCGGTGCCGGCGGCACGGGCGCGGCGACCGCGGCGGCCGGCATGGCGACGCGACCGACCGGCGGCGCTACCGGACGGCTGAGCGCGGGCTGGCCGGTCTGCACCGGGCGGTTCATGTCGAGCGACAGGTAGTTCGGTGCCGGCTGCTGGGCGGCCAGGGCAGCGATGCCGGTGGCGACCACCGACACGCGCATGCGGCCCTGCATGGTGGCGTCGAAGGTCGAGCCGAAGATGATGTTGGCGTCGGCGTCGACTTCCTCGCGGATGCGGTTGGCCGCCTCGTCGACCTCGTGCAGGGTCATGTCGAGGCCACCGGTGATGTTGATGAGCACGCCCCTGGCGCCCTTCATCGAGTGGTCTTCCAGCAGCGGGTTGGAGATCGCGCTCTCGGCCGCGACGCGGCTGCGATCCTGGCCCTCGGCCTCGCCGGTGCCCATCATCGCCTTGCCCATCTCGCCCATCACCGTACGGATGTCGGCGAAGTCGAGGTTGATCAGGCCGGGCATGACCATGAGGTCGGTGACGCCGCGCACGCCCATGTGCAGCACGTCGTCGGCCATCTTGAAGGCGTCGGCGAAGGTCGTCTTCTCGTTGGCGATCTTGAACAGGTTCTGGTTGGGGATGACGATCAGCGTGTCGACCACCTTCTCCAGCTCGGTGATGCCCTGCTCGGCCGACTGCATGCGGCGGCGGCCCTCGAAGTGGAACGGCTTCGTGACGACGCCAATGGTCAGGATGCCCTGCTCGCGCGCCGCGGCGGCGATGACCGGCGCCGCACCGGTGCCGGTGCCGCCGCCCATGCCGGCAGTGACAAACACCATGTTGGCGCCGTCGAGCAGCTGCAGGATCTCAGGCAGCGCCTCCTCGGCGGCCTGACGACCGACCTCGGGACGGGCACCTGCGCCCAGGCCCTGGGTGATGGTGATGCCGAGCTGGACGCGGCGGTCGGCGAGCGATCCGCCGAGCGCCTGAGCGTCGGTATTGGCGACGATGAACTCCACGCCTTCCAGCGCGGCGCTGATCATGTTGTTGACGGCGTTTCCACCCGCGCCACCGACGCCGATAACGGTGATACGCGGCTTAATCTCGGACTCCTTTTGGGGGAGACTGAGGTTGATTGTCATACGGCTTCTCCACGCAAACGAGGGGGTTATCTGCTCGGAGCAGCGGCGTGGACCCATTCTTGGCCGGACCCTTCACCGCCACCGGCTTTTCTTACTTCTTATCAATAGCCTGTGGGGATTGCCTTTCCCCGCACAACATATTGCCTAAAAGTTTTCCCGAATCCAACTACCGATCCGCCCGATTCGACTCGACGGCGTTTCCGTCGGCACTTGTTGGGCCTGACCGGCCGCGTGGTTGTTGAGCGCGAAGGCGAGCAAACCGGCAGCGGCAGAAAATGCCGGTCCACCAGTTGAATCCGCGAGTCCGGCAAGACGCAGCGGACCGCCGGTGCGCACTTTCTTGTTGAGGATCGACGCTGCGACCTCGGGCACACCGTCGAGCTGACAGCCGCCGCCGACCAGAACGGCGCGTCCACCTGCCAACTTATCCACACCGCTGGCCTCGAGTCGGCTGCGCACAAGCTCGAATGTCTCCTCGACGCGCGGCCGGATGATGCCGACCAGGATCGAGCGCGGGATGTGGTTGGGACGCGTGCGATCTTCCTCGCCGATCAACGGCACGTCGATGATGTCGTACTCGTCGTTGGGCTTGGCGACGGCGCGGCCGATCTGGGTCTTCATGCGCTCGGCATGGGCAAGCGGCGTCGACAATCCGCGGGCGATGTCGCGGGTGACGTGCTCGCCGCCGACCGGGATGCTGTCGACGTGCACGAGATGGCCTTCATAGAAGACGGCGATCGAGGTCGTGCCGCCGCCCATGTCGATCAGGGTGACGCCGAGGTCGCGCTCATCGGACACCAGCGAGCTGAGGCCGGCGGCATGGGCCGCGACGACGCGGTCGGCGATCTCGAGATGGGCGCGGCGCACGCAGACCTGCAGGTTGCGCATCGAACCGCTGGCCGCCGTCACCAGGTGGACCTCGACTCCCAGCCGCTCGCCGAACATGCCGCGGGCGTCGCGCACCGGCGTGCCGTCGACCGAGAAGCCGATGGCCTCGGAATGGATGATGTCGCGGTCGGCGGTCTCGGCCGGCAGGTGGATATGCTGCTGGACGCGGCGCACGTCGCGCTCGCCGATTTCGTGATGGCCGATGGCGACATCGAGGCTCTGGTTGTGCGAGGCGGCCGAGCCGCCGCTCACGCCGACGATGACCTCGCGGACGTGCTCGCCGCACATCTCTTCCGCGGTCGACACCGCCGAGGAGATGGCGCGCGTGGCGGCCTCCATGTCGACGATGTTGCCCGAGCGCATGCCCTGGGCCGGCTGATGGCCGATCCCGACCACGCGCAACCCCTGGCCGTCCACGCGCGCCACGAAGCAGACGACCTTGCTGGTGCCGATATCGAGAGCCGCAATCACGCCGTTTCTTGTCTTAGCCACGATCTCCCCCGTCGCTACGCTTTACACTAAACGTTCGCCGAGCATTTCACACCGGTCCAGGCGTCGCATCGCCCGAGCGCTTCTTGAGATAGAGCTTGTCCGGCAATCTTAGATCGACAACGCCGAATTCGCGCGAGAGCAATTTGTGTTTGTCGTCGAGCTTCACCAGCTGCTGGAGGGCGGCGACCGCATCCTCCTCGGGCAGCCAGATCTCGACGCCGTTGTTGAGCACCAGGTTCCAGCGGCGCTGGCCGACCCACACCGCCGAGCGCAGCTCGCGTGCAACGGCCGGCTCGTAGGCCAGCAGCAGCAGCAGCTCGCCGACATGCTCGGGCGCGCCGGGACCGCCCAGCAGCAGCAGTTTCTCCGCCCCGGGCGGCATGCGGCTGGCGCGCACGGTGCGGCCATCGCGGTCGATCAGGGTGTATTCGTCGCCGTTCTGCCAGATGGCGACGGCGCGGCGCTCGACCAGGGTGACATAGAGCGTGTCGGGCAGGCGGCGCTCGACGGTGGCGCTGGCCACCCAGTCGATCGCCTCCAGCCGCTGGCGCGAGGCCTGCAGATCGATGCCCAGCAGCGAATCGCCCGCCTTGACCCCGAGCGCACCCAAAATGGCGCTGCGTTCAACGTAATCGCGGCCCTCGACCGAGACGTCGACCAGCTTGAAGGGCGTCACGGCGCCAACGATGGCAAGGCCGACCGCGTCCAGCCGATTGCGCGCCTCGACCAGCCAGCCCTCGCGCCACGCCCACCAGCCGCCGGCCCCGCCACTGCCCAGCAGCAGCACGATCAGGCCGAGCAGCAACGGCTGGCGCCAGAACGGACGGCCGATCTTCTTGATCGGCGCACGCTTCTTGCGGCGGTCATAGTCGCGCCGGCGGGGTGCCTCGGTGGGATCGGCCTTCATGCCGGATGCCTCGCATTGTCGACCATCCAGGTCATGAGCTGCGACCACGAGATGCCGGCCCACTTGGCCTGCTCGGGCGCCAGCGACAGCGGCGTCATGCCGGGCTGGGTGTTGATCTCCAGCACCACCAGGCCGCTGGTGTCGGGCTTGGAATCGTCCCAGCGAAAATCGCTGCGCGTCAGGCCGCTGCAGCCCAGGGCCTCGTGCGCCATCAGCGCCCAATCCTTGGCCAGCTCGTAGACCTCGGCCGGAATCGGCGCAGGCACAAGGTGCTCGGTGACGCCGTCGGTGTACTTGGCCTCGTAGTCGTAGAAGCGCGTGCGTGGGCGCAGCTCGGTGACGGCAATCGGCTTGTCGCCCATCACCGCGACCGTGAGCTCACGACCCGGCACGAATTTCTCGACCAGGACGCGATCGCCGAACTTTGCCTCCGCGAGCTCCACCGCCGCGAGATTATCGCCCTCCCGCACGATGTGCACGCCGATGCTGGAACCCTGGTCGATCGGCTTCACGACATAGGGTCGCGGCATGGGATCACCCCAGGCAAGCGACTGACGTTCGATCACCCGGCCTTCGGCGACGCGCATGCCGAGCGACGTGAAGACGTGGCGCGTCATCGGCTTGTCCATGGCGATGGCCGACGGCAGCACGCCGGAATGGGTGTAGGGCACGGCCAGGACTTCCAGCACGCCCTGGATGCAGCCGTCCTCGCCGTATTTGCCGTGCAGGGCGTTGAACACCACGTCCGGGCCGCCGCCGCCCGCTGGCCGCAGGAACTCGATCAGCGCGCGCAGGTCGCGCTTCACGTCGTACTCGATGACCTGATGGCCGCCCTCGCGCAGACCTTCGGCACAGGCCTTGCCGCTCACCAGGGAGACCTCGCGCTCGGGCGACCAGCCGCCCATCAGGACCGCAACTTTCCGGCTCATTGGAACTCTCCGAGGCGGCGGATCTCCCATTCGAGCCGCACGCCGCTCTTGTCGAACACGCGCCGGCGCACCTCCTCGCCCAGCTTCTCGATGTCGGAAGCTGTGGCGGCGCCGGTATTGATCAGGAAGTTGGTGTGCTTCTCCGAGACCTGCGCGCCGCCGACCTTGAGGCCGCGGCAGCCGGCAGCATCGATCAGCTCCCACGCCTTGTGCCCGGGCGGATTGGCGAAGGTCGAGCCGCCGGTGCGGCTGCGCGGTTGGGAATCGGCGCGCGCCCCGTCGATCTCGTTGATGCGGCGCGTGATGGCAAGCTGGTCGCCGGGCGCAGCCCGCAGCCGCGCAGAGGTGAAGATCCAGTCGGCCGGCGCATCGCTGTGCCGATAAGAGAGGCCCAGCTCCTTCGGCGTCACGGTGAAGATCCGGCCGGCGCGATCGACCGCCTGGGCCGAGATCAGCACCTCGGCAAGCTCGCCGCCATAGGCGCCGGCATTGGTCGGGAACGCGCCGCCGACGGTGCCGGGAATGCCGCTCAGGAATTCCAGGCCGGCCAGGGAATGCTCGCGCGCCGTCAGCGCGACATTGAGGTCAGGCGCGCCGGCGCCGGCCACCACCTCGTAGCCTTCGACCGAGATGCCGGTGAAGCCGCGCAGCAGACGGATCACCACGCCCCGGATGCCGCCGTCGCGCACAATGACGTTCGAGCCCACGCCCAGCACCGTGACCGGCATGTCGGCCGGCAGCGCGCCGAGAAACGCCGCGAGGTCCTCGACATCGGCCGGACGGAACAGCACTTCGGCAGGCCCACCGGTCGCGAACCAGGTCTGCTGGCCCAGCGGCGCATCGGCGGTCAGCCGGCCGCGCGGCTTCGGCAGCCGGTCGATCAGGTGAGGACGGGCCTGGAGCGCCATCATGCCGCCGTCCCTGGACCGTGATCGTTGGCGATCGAACGCAGACCGGCCTGCTCGGCGGCGATCTGCTGGAGCTGGCCGGGCAGCGCATGCGCCCAGGCCGTGATGTTGCCGGCGCCGAGGCAGACCACGACATCGCCCGGCCGCGCCATCTGCCAGATCAGGCCGGGAAGATCGCCCGGTCCGCCGAGCGCCGTCACGTCGCGATGGCCGGCGCGCCGCGCCAGGTTCACCAGCATATCGCGGTTCACCCCCTCGATCGGCGCCTCGCCGGCGGCGTAGACATCGGCGATCAGGACGGCATCCGCATCGCCGAAGCAGGTCGCGAAATCGTCGCGCAGGCTGGCGAGCCGGGTGTAGCGGTGCGGCTGCATGACCGCGATCACCCGGCCCGAGCCGCCATAGCTCTGCCGCGCGGCGCGCAAGGTGGCGGCGATCTCGACCGGGTGATGGCCGTAGTCGTCGATGACCGTGATGCCGTGCGCCTCGCCGGTCTTGGTGAAGCGCCGCTTGACGCCGGCGAAGCCCGCCAGCGCGCGGCGGATGGTCTCGTCGGGCAGGCCCATCTCCTGGGCCACGGCGACGGCGGCCAGTGCGTTCTGCACGTTGTGCTGGCCGAACATCGGCAGGCGCAGGTCGACGATGGTGCGCGTCTCGTTGGTGGCGCGGTTCTGCACCATGACGTCGAAGTCGGCGCCGCCGCGGTCGAGCTTGAGGTTGATGGCGCGGATGTCGGCGTTGGCCCCGGTCCCGTAGGTGATGATGCGACGATCGGCGATACGCGGGATCAGCGCCTGCACCTCGGGATGGTCGGCGCACAGCACGGCGAAGCCGTAGAACGGGATGTTCTCGACGAAACGCACGAAGGCGTCTCTCAGCGCGTCGAAGGTGCCGTAGTGGTCGAGATGCTCGGGGTCGACGTTGGTGACGACGGCGATGACGGCCGGCAGGCGCAGGAACGAGCCGTCCGATTCGTCGGACTCCACCACCATCCAGTCGCCGCCACCCAGCCGGGCGTTGGTGCCGTAGGCGTTGATGATGCCGCCGTTGATGACCGTGGGATCGAGCCCGCCGGCATCGAGCATGGCCGCGACCATCGAGGTCGTCGTCGTCTTGCCGTGCGTGCCGCCGATCGCCACCGACCATTTCAAGCGCATCAGCTCGCCCAGCATCTCGGCGCGGCGCACCACCGGCAGCAGGCGCGCGCGGGCGGCCAGCACTTCCGGATTGTCCTTCTTGACGGCGCTCGACACGACCACGACCTGGGCGTGGGCGATGTTGTCGGCGCGATGGCCGATCGCGACCTTGATGCCGATCTCCTGCAGCCGGCGCGTGTTGGCGCCGTCGGCGATGTCGCTGCCCTGCACCTTGTAGCCGAGATTGTGCAGAACCTCGGCGATGCCCGACATGCCGATGCCGCCGATGCCGACGAAGTGGATCAATCCGAGATCGAGCGGCATTGCCCTCATGCGGCGGCTCCTGCAGGCGTGAATGTCTTGGTCATCTCGCCGACCAGATCGGCAAGGCGTGCGGCGGCATCGGGCCGGCCCACGGCATGGGCGGCGGCGGCCATGGCGGTGAGCCGCTGCGGCTCGCCGAACAGTGCCGACAGATGGCCGGCAAGGGCCGGCGCGCTGAACTCGGCGTGCGGCATCACGATGCATGCGCTCGCCGCCTCGAAGGCGCGGGCATTGGCGGTCTGATGATCGTCGGCGGCGTACGGATAAGGCACCAGGATCGACGGCCGGCCGATGGTCGCGAGCTCGGCCACGGTCGAGGCGCCGGCGCGGCCGATCACCAGATGCGCCGCCGCCAGCCGCTGCGGCAGGTCGGTGAAGAACGGCGCCAATTCGACGACCACGCCGCCGCGCGTGTAGCGCTGGCGCACCTTGTCGAAATCCTCCGAGCGGCACTGCTGGACCAGGCGGATGCGGCTGCGCAACGCCTGCGGCAACGAAAGAATCGCCTCAGGCACGACCTGGCTGAACGACGTGGCGCCCTGGCTGCCGCCGAACACCACGAGGTCGATGACGCGACCCTCGCCCGGCGCACGGTAGGGTTGGTCGCGCAGCAGGCGCACAGCCTCGCGTACCGGATTTCCTACCAGGCTGGCGCGGCCGTCGCCGTCGGCGATGAAGCGGGTGGAATCGAACGAGGTGGCGATGCGCTCGACGCCACCCAGCACCATGCGGTTGGCGCGGCCCAGCACGGCGTTCTGCTCGTGCAGCATCGCCGGCAGGCGGCGCAGGCGGGCAGCCACCATGGTCGGCACGGACGCATAGCCGCCGAAGCCGACGACGGCCGACGGACCGATGCGGCCCAACGCCAGCCAAGCGTCGAACAAGCCGAGGCCGAGCGACATCATGGCCTTCAGCCGCTGGCCGAGAGAGCCGCTGGGACTGGCCGAATGGATATAGTGGATCGGCCGGTCCGACAGCGCGCCCTGCCACTGGCGGCCGCGCGCATCGGTGACCAGGGTGAACGGCACGCCGCGCGCCTCGAGCTCACCGGCCAGCGCCTCGGCCGGGAACACGTGCCCGCCGGTTCCGCCTGCAGCCAGGACCACGGGGCGCGCTTCTGCCATCACACCGCCTCCCGCAAGCCGGCATGCTCGCGCGTCAGCGACAGCAGCATGCCAAGGCAGATCGCCATCGCCAGCGCCGAGGAGCCGCCGTAGGAGATGAAAGGCAGGGTCATGCCCTTGGCCGGGATGAGCTGGATGGTCGAGGCCATGTTGATGGCGGCCTGCAGGCCGAACTGCACGGCAAGCCCGGTGGCCGCCAGCGTGATGAACAGGCTGGTCTCCTTCGAGGCGCGCGACATCGAGCGCATGGTGACGAAGGCGAACAGAGACAGGATCATCAGGCAGACGATCAGGCCGAATTCCTCACCCGCGACCGCCATGACGAAGTCGGTATGGGCGTCGGGAAGCTGGGCCTTCACCGTCCCCTCGCCCGGCCCGCGGCCGAACAGCGAGCCGTTCATGAAGGCTTCGAGCGATGTGTTGACCTGGTAGTTGTCGCCCGACGCGGGATCGAGGAAGCGGTCGAAGCGGCTACGCACGTGACTGAAGGTGAAGTAGGCGCCGACCAGCCCGGCAGCACCGCCGATGACGCCGAAGGCCGCAACCCACATCGGCAGGCCGACGACGAAAAGCTGGGCCGCCCAGACCAGCGCCACCACCACGGTCATGCCGAGGTCGGGCTGCATCACCAGCAAGGCGAGCACCCCGCCGACCAGCAGGGTCGAGAGGATGTAGCCTGGCGCCCGCCGTTCGGCGCGGCTTTGCGCCAGCAGCCAGGCCGAGATCACCGCCAGGCTGGGCTTGACGAATTCCGAGGGCTGCACGCTCGACAGGCCGGGCACCGAGATCCAGCGCCGCGCGCCCTTGATCTCGACCCCGATGACGAAGGTGGCGGCCAGCAACAGCACGCTGCCGCAGAACACCAGCAGCGCCAGCCGCCTTATGTGGCGCGGCGAGGCCAGCGAGATCGCCAGCATCAGCGTCAGAGCGATCGGCAGGAAGAAGAACTGGCGCTTGGCGAAGACGAAGGAATCGGCGCCGATGCGCTCGGCGGCGGGCGGCGAGGCGGCGAGCGTCAGCATGACGCCGAAGCCGATGATGGCCAGGATGGCGCCCAGCGACCAGCGGTCGACGGTCCACCACCACTGGCCGATCACGCTGCGGTCGTCACGGGGTACCTGGATCACGCTGCTCTCCCCAAAACCTGCGCACCCGGCAGGGCGCGCGCCATGGCACGGAATGCATCGCCACGATGTTCATAGCTCTTCCACTGGTCCCACGAGGCGCAGGCCGGCGACAGCAGCACCACGGCGTTCCCTTTGGCCTCGCGCTGCGCGCGCTCATGGGCAGCGTCGAGCGCCGACTTCAGGTCACCGCAGCGGCTGTAGGTGATCTTGCCCTCGAGCTGGCCGGCGAACAGCTCTGTCGCCTCGCCGATCAGGAAGGCGTGGCGGATGCGGTCGAACCATGGCGCGAGCGGCGCCACGCCGCCCTCCTTCGCCTGGCCGCCGAGGATCCAGTAGATATCGCGGTAGGACGACAGCGCCCGCGCCGTGGCGTCGGCGTTGGTCGCCTTGCTGTCGTTGACGTAGACCACGGTGCCGACAGAAGCGACCCGCTCCTGGCGATGCGGCAGGCCGGGATAGGTCTTCAGGCCCGCGACGATCTCCTCGCGCGGCACGTTGAGCCAGCGGCAGGCCGCCCAGGCGCAGGCGGCGTTCTGCGCGTTGTGGTCGCCCGGCAGGGTCGGCACGTCGGCGAAATCGACCATGTAGCCGTCGGCATCGATCAGCATGCCTGCGCGGTACGATACCCCGCCGGCGACCGGCATCTCGAGCTTCACCGGCACCGTGGCGATGCCGCGCTGCGCCAGCTTGGCGTAGACGGCGCGCGATGGCTCGTCGTCGATGCCGATCACCGCACAGTCGTGCACCTGCTGGCGAGCGAAGATGTTCTCCTTGGCGGCGACATAGCCTGCCAGGTCGCCATGGCGGTCGATATGGTCGGGCGTGATGTTGAGCCACACCGCGATATAGGCATGGAAAGTCTCCAGCAATTCGAGCTGGTAGGACGACAGCTCCAGCACGTACACGCCGTCGGCGCCGAGTGGCGCGAGGTCGAGCGCGCCGCGGCCGATATTGCCGCCGACCTCGCAGCGCACGCCGGCCGCGGCGAGGATATGGCCGATCAGCGCCGTCGTCGTCGACTTGCCGTTGGTACCGGTAATGGCGACGTACTTCGCCTTGTCCTGGGCGCGCGCCAGCAGCTCGACGTCACAGATGATCTTCCTGCCGGCCGCGCGAGCCGCGGCGGCCACCGGATGCGGCTCGGGGAAGGTGCTGGGAATGCCCGGGCTGATGACCAGTGCGGCGATGCGCGACCAGTCGATGCCCGCAGGGTCGGCGACGTTCAGTCCGGCCGCGACGGCGGCATCGCGCGAGACGGCGTTGTCGTCCCAGCAGATGTAGTCGACGCCGGCCGCCTTCAGGGCGCGTCCCGTCGCCAAGCCGGAGCGCGCCAGCCCCAGCACGACGAAGGAAGAACCTTTCAGGATGCCGAGATCGATCATCCCCTCACCTCAGCTTCAGGGTGGCGAGGCCAGCCATCGCCAGGATGGCGGCGATGATCCAGAAGCGGAAGACGATGGTGGGCTCGGCCCAGCCTTTCTGCTCGAAGTGATGGTGCAGCGGCGCCATGCGGAAGACGCGGCGCCCGGTCCATTTGAAGGACAGGACCTGCACGATCACCGACACGGTCTCGAGCACGAACAGGCCGCCCACGATCGCCAGCACGATCTCGTGCTTGGTGACGACGGCGACGGCGCCCAGTGCGCCGCCGATGGCGAGCGAGCCGGTGTCGCCCATGAAGACCATGGCGGGCGGCGCATTGAACCACAGGAAGCCCAGGCCCGCGCCGATCATTGCCGCCAGCAGCACGGCAAGCTCGCCCGAGCGCGGCACGTGATGGAGATAGAGGTAGTTGGTGAGGATGGTGTTGCCGACGACGTAGGCGATCAGGCCGAACACCGCCGAGGCCATGATCACCGGGCCGATGGCGAGGCCGTCGAGACCGTCGGTGAGGTTGACGGCGTTGGAGGCGCCGACCATCACCACCACGGAGAAGGCGAGGAAGCCGATCAGGCCCAGCGGCAGCAGCACGTCCTTCAGGAACGGCAGCGCCATCATGTAGCGCAGCGACGAAGGCGAGGCCTGGGCGATCAGGTAGGCGGCGATCCCTGCTACCAGGATCGAGATCACGAGCTTGATCTTGCCCGGCACGCCCTTGGGGTTCTTCTTGGTGACCTTGAGATAGTCGTCCCAGAAGCCGACCGCGCCAAAGGCCAGCGTGATGGCAAGCACGATCCAGACGTAGCGATTGGTGAGATCGGCCCACAGCAGCGTCGCCACCGTGAGCGTGATCAGGATCAAGAGCCCACCCATGGTGGGCGTGCCCTTCTTGCTGAGGTGGGTGGCCGGCCCGTCAGTGCGGATGGGCTGACCCTGCGCCTGTTTGCTGCGCAGCCAGCGGATCAGGCTGCCGCCGATCAGGAAGCTCAGCACCAACGCCGTCAGGAACGCCGCAATCGACCGGAACGTCAGGTAACGGAACAGGTTGAACGGGCTGAAGACGTCCGCCAGCGGATAGAGGAGGTTGTAGAACATCTAGTGTCCCGCCTCGCCGCCGCTGGCCGCCAGGATGGCGTCGACGACAATCTTCATTTTCGAACCCAACGAACCCTTCACCGCGATCACATCTCCTGCCTTCACCGCCGCGGCGACTTCGCCTGCCAGCGCAGCCGAATCCGGCCGATGCACGCCGCGCTGCGACGGCGCGAGCTTGTCCCACAACGCCCGCATGTGCGGGCCGCACAGGTAGACCTGCACGGCGCCGCTCGCCGACACCGCATCGGCGAGCGCCGCGTGATAGGCGTCGGCACCCTCGCCCAGTTCGCGCATGTCGCCCAGCGCCAACAGGCGGCGGCCGCCCTTTGCCGGCGCGGTGCGGGCCAGCACGGCCAGCATGGCGCGAACCGACACCGGGTTGCCGTTGTAGCTCTCGTCCAGGAGCTCCACCGTGCCAGTGCCGAACTTGAGCATCCGCCGCGCACCGCGGCCCGGCGAAGCCGAAACCCCGGCGAGCGTGGCGGCCGCCTGCATCACGTCTGCATCGAGTGCCTCGACGACGGCGAGCGCCGCGATGCTGTTCAGCACCCAATGCTCACCGGCCGCGCCAAGCCGATACTCGATGCGCCGGCCATGGATCAAGGCGACAACATCGCTGCCCGAATCCTGCAGGTCGCAGGAGAGAAGCCGGGCGTCCGCGCTCTCGCTGCGGCCGAAGCCGACAATGCGCGACACGCCGAAGTGCCGCGCATGGCCAGCGATGCGCTCATAGTGCCGGCTGTCGCGATTGAGCACGGCCACTGCACCTTGGGCCATGCCGGCGAACAGGCAGGCCTTCTCGTCGGCGATCGCCTCTTCCGAGCCCATGAAGCCGATATGCACCGGCCCGACATTGGTCACGACCCCGACATGGGCCTCGACCTGGCGGGCCAGCGGCTCGATCTCGCCGGGATGGTTCATGCCGATCTCGAACACGCCGTAGCGCGCCTCGCGCGGCAGTCGGGCCAGGCTGATCGGCACGCCGACATGGTTGTTGAACGAGGCGGTGCTGGCCGAGGTCGGTGCCTGGGCCGACAGCATGGCGCGCAGCGCGTCCTTGGTGCTGGTCTTGCCGACCGAGCCTGTGACGCTGGCGATGCGGGCCTTGCTGCGCCGGCGGGCGGCGCGGCCGAGATCGACCAGGGCTTTCATGGTGTCGGGAACACGGATCAAGGTGCCGTCGGCATTCTCGACGTCGCTCGACACGACGGCCGCTGCAGCGCCGCGCTCCATCGCCTCGGTCACGAAGCCGTGCCCGTCGGTCGTCTCGCCTTTCAAGGCGAAGAACAGATCACCTTTGCCGACGGCGCGGCTGTCGAAGGTAACGCCATTGGCTTCGAATGGTGCGACAAGCGTCGCGCCGAGGGCCTGAGCCACTTCATCGGAGGTCCACAGCGCGCTCACGACACCGCCTCGGCGAATTCGCGCGCCACCTCGGCGTCGTCGAAGTGATGCGTGACGCCCTTGATGGTCTGGCCGGTCTCGTGGCCCTTGCCGGCGATCAGCAGCAGGTCGTCCTTGCTCCTGAGCGAGGCCATGCCGCGCTCGATGGCGGCATGCCTGCCGTCGCGCACCTCGATCCAGTTGCGCCGGTCGGCGGGAATGCCGCGCACGATCTCGGCGCGGATCTCCTCGGGCTCTTCGCTGCGCGGATTGTCGTCAGTGACCAGCGTGAGATCGGCGAGGCGCGTGGCGATCTCGCCCATCACCGGCCGCTTGGCGCGATCGCGATCGCCGCCGCAGCCGAACACCACGACCAGCCGGCCGCGGGCGAACGGCCGCAGCGTCGACAGCACGGTCTCGAGCGCCTCGGGCTTGTGGGCATAGTCGACATAGACGTTGGCGCCGGTGCGATGGCGGGCGACGAGCTGCAGGCGGCCCGGCGCGCCGGTCACGCTGCCGAGCGCCTCGACCGAGCGGTCGACATCGCCGCCGGTCGCCACGGCGAGCGCCAGCGCGCCCAGCGCATTGGACGCCTGGAAGCCGCCGACCAGCGGCAGCTCGATGCCATGCAGCTCGCCCAGGATCTCGACCGCCAGATGCTGGCCGGCCGATGTCGCCTGATCCTTGAGCAGGCGGAACTCGCGGCCCTTGGCGCCATAGGTCCAGCAGCGCACGCCGTGGCGCGCTGCGATCGCCATCAGCGCCTGAGCGCGGTCGCTGTCGGCATTGATCACCGCCGTGCCGCTTTCCGGCAGCAGGCTGTCGAACAGCCGTGCCTTGGCCGCGAAGTAGGTCTCCATCGAGGCGTGATAGTCGAGGTGCTCGTGCGTCAGGTTGGTGAAGCAGGCAGCCGACAGGCGAAGGCCGTCGAGCCGGTGCTGGTCGAGACCGTGGCTCGATGCCTCGATGGCGAGGTGGGTGACGCCCTGGCGCGCCAGGATCGCCAGGTCTTCGTGCAGCTGCACCGGGTCCGGCGTGGTGAGGCCGGCTTCGCGCGTCAGGCCGGGCGAGAAGATGCCGAGCGTGCCGACGCTTGCTGCCTTGAAGCCGAGATTCGCCCAGATATGACGCACGAAATGGACGGTCGAGGACTTGCCGTTGGTGCCGGTGACGGCGGCGATGGTAGCGGGCTGCGCGCCGGCGAAGGCGGCCGCCATCAGGGCGACGCGGCGCCGCGGATTGGCGTCGCGCACGACGACGATCGAGGGATCGAGCGGCGGCAGGCTGGCGTCGGGCGCGGCCAGGATCGCGACCGCACCACGCTTCACCGCTTCGGCGACGAAGGCCGTGCCGTCCTGCCGGTTGCCGACGAGAGCGGCGAAAAGGAACCCCGGCCCGACCTTACGTGAATCGAGGGTCAGACCGGAGAGGGCTGGGTCGCGTGGCAACGCGGGGGGCGTGGTCGCCGCGTTGGCACTCTCCCGCATCAGGTCACTCAGCAGCAACGCGACGCACTCCCGTTTGGGGTGCGGCCGCGGCCTGGTTGGGGCCGGGCCGTACCGGCAGAGCCTTACGCTGTTCCTGGGCGCCGCCGCGATGGCGGGCGCTCGCCGGCACGAAGTGCGGCGGCGGCACCGGCGCCGGGACGGGCGTCGACGCGATCTCGATGGGCGGCAGGCCCTGCTTCAGGTCGCCCGGCAGGATGCCGTAGAGCGATGCCATGCCCTCGATGATGACCTTCACCGATGGCGCCGCCACCCAGCCGGCCGTCGCAAAGCCGAACGTATCCTTCGTGCCCTTCGGCTCGTCGATCGACACCAGAATGACGAACTTCGGATCGTTCATCGGGAACGCCCCAACGAACGAGCTGATTAGGGCTTTTTGGCGGTAGCCGCCGCGCGACGGCTTCTCGGCGGTGCCGGTCTTGCCGCCGACCTCGTAGCCCGGCAGGTCGGCGTTCTTGCCGGTGCCCTCGACCGCGTTCAGGCGCAGCAGCTGGCGCATCATCACCGAGGTCTTGGCCTGGATGACGCGCCGGCCGGGATCGCTGGCGGCGTTGCGCTTCACCAGGCTCGGCGAATACAGGGTGCCGCCATTGACCACCGCCGACGCGCCGGTCGCCAGATGCAGCGGCGTCACCGAGATGCCATGCCCGAAGGCGATGGTCATGGTGTTGATCTTCATCCAGTTGCGCGGATAGAGCGGCGCCGCCAGTTCGGTGAGCTGGGTGGTGAGCGGCTTCAGGAAGCCGATCTTGTCGAAGAAGGCCTTCTGGGTCTCGCTGCCCATCTCCACCGCCATCTTGGCCGAGGCGATGTTGGACGAGTACTTGAACAGCTCGGGCACGGTCAGCGGCCGCCGCTGGGCGTGGTCGTCGTTGATGGTGAAGCGGTCGATCTTGATCGGCGAGGTGGCGTCGAACACCGAGTTCAGCGTCACCCTGCCGGTGTCGAGCGCCATCGCCGTGTTGAAGATCTTGAAGGTCGAGCCCTGCTCGTAGACACCCAAGGTGGCGCGGTTGAACAGCGCCTCGTTGGTGATGGTCTTGGCCGAGTTGGGATCGTAGGTCGGCAGCGAGGCCATGGCGAGGATCTCGCCGTTGGTCGCATCCATGACGATGGCGGTGGCGCCGATCGCCGAGAACTTCTCGACCGCGCGGGCGATCTCGCGCTCGATCAGGCGCTGCAGGCGAAGGTCGATGGCGAGCTGCAGCGTCTCGCCGCTCTGCAGCTGCTGGTCGAAGTAGCGCTCGACACCCGCCAGGCCGGCATTGTCGACGCTGGCATAGCCCAGGATGTGCGCCGCCGCCGTGCCCTGCGGATAGATGCGACGCTCCTCGGCCTGGAACTCCAGCCCGGGAATACCGAGACGGTTGACGCGGTCATGCTCGCGCGGGCTGAGGCCGCGCTTGATCCAGACGAAGGTCTTGTCTTCCTCGAGCTTGCCCTTGACGTCCTCGTACTTGAGGTCGGGCAGCGCCGAGACGATCTTCTTGGCCGCATCCGTCGAATCGAGCAGCAAGCGCGGATTGACGAAGGCCGACATCACCGGGATCGAGGTCGCCAGCACCGCACCGTTGCGGTCGACGATGTCGCCACGCTCCGACTGGATCGCGCCGCCGCGGGCGGCGACGCGCTGCGTCGGCTCCGCGCCGTCGCGCAGCAGCGACACGTAGCCCATGCGCAACGCGATGGCGACGAACACCACGGCAAACAGCCCTGATGCGATGACCAGGCGCTGGCGCGCGGTCTCCTGGGCGTCGCCCTTGAGCCGCTCCTGCGGCGATCCGTAACGCGCGCCGGCCGCCGCGTTTGCCGCGGCGGCCGGGTCGGGCGAGGCTCGTTTGCGCCACAGCTTCATCGACGGTCCTTTTCGTTTCTCGAAAGGATCTCATCGATGGAGACCGCGGCGCTCTGGCCATCGCCAACCGGACCCGCTGTTGCCGGCTCTTGGATCATGGCCGGTCGAGGGGGCGTCGTGGGTCCGGTCGAACGCCCTGGAGGGGGTGCGGAGGCCGGCGAGGGGCTGCCGGCCTCCGCTGCGACGCGACCACCACCGGGCAAGCTCGACGAGGGGACGTCGTTGCCCGTTCGTGGGGGGGAAGGGAGTGGTGGATCGCGTCGCGGGGGCTGTGAATCTGCTGGTTTGAGGGAATCGAGCCGTACGACCTGCTTGACCGATACCGGCTCGAGCTTGAGATGCTTGATGGCGAGCTTTTCGATGCGCTCGGCCTCGTTGAGGTGAGCCCATTCGACCCGCAGGATGTGCGTGGCCTGCTGGCTCTCGATGATCTTCTGGTTGGTGCGGTCGATCTTCTCCTCGAGGTCCTGCACCTTGTACTTGACGGTGAAGAGACCGATCGCGGTGGCGACCGCAGCCATCGACCAGAAAACGAGTCCGCGATGGATCATGCGCGGCCTCCAATCTTCTCGGCGACGCGCAGGCGCGCCGAGCGGGCTCGCGGGTTGGCGGCGATCTCGGCGTCCGACGGCAACACGGGCTTGCGCGTGAGATCGCGCAGCTCTGCAGGCTTCGCATCGGCGCGCGGCGGCGCGTGGCGCGACGGGCCCGGCGTGCGGCCGGCGCGGCTGCGCACGAATTCCTTCACGGCGCGGTCTTCCAGCGAATGGAAGGACACCACGGCGAGGCGGCCGCCTGGCGCCAGCACCTGCTCCGCTGCCGCGAGGCCGCGCTCGAGCTCACCCAATTCGTCGTTCACGGCGATGCGCAGCGCCTGGAAGGTGCGGGTCGCGGGGTCGCTCTCGTCGCGGCCCTGCGGGCCGACGGCACGACGCACGATCTCGGCCAGCTCGCCGGTTGTCTCGATGCGCTTCAGCTTACGCGCCTCGACGATGGCGCGGGCGACGCGGCGGCTGCGGCGCTCCTCGCCGTAGCGGAAGATGATGTCGGCGAGCTCGGCTTCGTCAGCTTCGTTCACCAAGTCGGCGGCCGACGATCCGTTCTTCTCCATGCGCATGTCGAGCGGGCCGAACGCGCGGAATGAGAAGCCGCGCTCAGCCTGGTCGAACTGCATGGACGACACGCCGAGATCGAGCGCCACGCCGTCGACGTCCTCGACGCCTTCGGCCGACAGCAGATCGGCCATGTCGCCGAAGCGGCCTTCGATCAGGCGCAGCCGCGGCGCGTAGCGCTCGGCAAGCGCGCGGCCGGCGCCGATGGCGTCAGGATCGCGATCGATGGCGATCACCTGGCAGTCGGCGCGATCGAGCATGGCCGCAGTGTAGCCGCCGGCGCCGAAGGTGCCGTCGACATAGCGGCCGCCGTCGCGCGGCTGCAGCGCATCGACGACCTCGTTCAAGAGGACGGGGATGTGGCGCTCGCTCATGCGTCACCCGCCCCGAGGCCGCGCACGAACGCCGCCATCTTGTCGCGATCGGAATCGCGGCGGGCCTGCCAGCGGCCCGGATTCCACAGCTGGAACTTGTCGCCCTTGCCGACCAGCATCACGCCGTCGGTGACATCGAGCACGCTCGCGAACTCGGCCGGCAGGGAGAAGCGGCCGTCGGGCTCCATGGCGATGGTGCGGGCGGATGCGGACAGGTAGCCCGCCGGATCGAAGGCCTCGTCGTCGAGCGCGACCTTGAGGGCGCCCTTGGGGCCGAGCGCCTCGGCGCGCAACCGATCGAGCATGGCGTCGAAGCCGGCACGCGAGTTGCCGTTTACGACTCCAGCGAGGTTGGGCGAGTGATAGAGCACGAAGGCACCCCGGTCATCGGCAGGCAGTTCGTCGCGAAAAGCAGCGGGCAACAAAACCCGGCCTTTTTTGTCGAGCTTGATCAGGATTTCGGACCGAAACGCCACCGGCCCAGTCCCCCTGCACTCCCCGCGACCGGTGCCCCACGCCTCGGCCTGTTTGACGGGATGCTATGGGATACCATGGGAATTTCAGGGAAGCAATGCAGAAGAGCAAGAATCCACAAGGAATCTGAAGCGGTTAGCTACCAAATCTATTGTCTACCCCTCTCTCTGAACCGCAAGGAATTGAATCGGTCCCAAGTATAGGCTCTCCCAGGTCGTCCCGTCTCCAGATCTTGATTGGATTGGAAATTCCTGCACAAACAATAACTTAAGTCAGCGAAAATCCCAGGTTAATAACTCTAGTTTGTTCGATCGCAATTTCGCTATCGCGACTTCTGGCGCTCCAGAAGGGGCCAGGGGATGGGGCCAGAAGCGTTGCCCATGCCATGGCTTGCGCCGTCCGACGGCGTTGCAAGCAATGCTGTCATCGTGCCCCGGCGGCCCCTTGCAGCCTGAGCCGTCGGGCAGCGACGAAGCATGCTTCGCACTTACTCCATTTTTTCGATTGACAATTAAAAAGACGACCGGTCATATATTTCACATGCCTAGACCAGCCAACCCCGAAACGCGCTCGCGACTCCTGAAAAAGGGGGGCGACCTCGTCAGCAGCCGAGGCTTCAACGCGACCGGCGTGCAGGAGATCACCGCAGCGGCTGGAGTACCGAAGGGCTCGTTTTACAACTACTTCGACAGCAAGGAAGCGTTCGCGGTCGAGGTTCTGAGCGAGTACTGGGACTCGGTTGTCGAGCTCTACGGGTGGATCCTGACAGACGACCGTACATCTCCGTTATCGCGCATTACTCGCTACTTCGCCGGTCTGGCGGATTTCCACGAGCGGCGCCAATACGCGTTCGGATGCCTAATCGGAAATATGGCCCTGGAAGTCACGCCTTCGAGCGAGGAGGTGCGCGCCAAGTTGGCCACGATCTATCGGGAATGGTCGACGTCCCTCACCGATTGTCTGCGCGAGGCGCAGGTCCGCAAGGAACTCGCGCCGGGCAGAGACGCCAGCCAGCTTGCCGCCGCACTGATCGATACATTTGAAGGAGCGGTCATGCGGGCGAAGGTCGAACGCAGCAGGGCGCCGTTCGACAGCTTCGAGCGATGCGTGTTGCCGTGCCTCCTCGCCTGACCATTTGTCTAATTAATAGACGACTGGTCGTGTATTATTTCCGGCCACTCGCTGGCCCCTCGTAAGGAGGGAGCTGCGAAGGCCACCGCCATCACCCGCTGGAGGGCCGCACCAGCGAGCGATCGATCTCAACCGCGGCGGATGGAAGGAGACACGACATGACAACGAAGAAGCCCACGATTGTGTTCTGCCACGGCATCTGGGCCGACGGCTCGTGCTTCAGCAAGGTGATCCCGGCACTGCAGGCGGATGGTCACGAGGTCATCGCAGTGCAGTACAGCCTCGAGTCCTACGAGGAGGATCTGGCCACCGTGAAGCGCACGCTCAACCGCGTCGGCAGTCCGGTACTGCTCGTCGGCCACTCTTACGGCGGCGCTACCATCACCGGCGCGGGCATGGACGATCGCGTCGCCGGCCTCGTCTACATCGCGGCGGTCGCGCCCGACGCGGGCGAGACCGTACAGGACCAGCTCAACAAGTACCCGTCGGACATCTTCAGCTGCGTCGAGGTCGCCGACAACCTGGCCTGGATGCTCCCCTCCGGCACCAAATTCTTCGCGGGCGACCTGCCGGAAGCCGAGCAGAAGCTGGTGTGGGCGACGCTCTTCCCCCCGAATGTCGACCTGTTCAATGAGCAGAAGCTCACCGCCGACCAGGTCGCGTGGCGGAGCAAGCCGAGCTGGTACGTGCTTGCCACCAGGGACCATACCGTCCACCCCGACCTGCAGCGCTGGGTCTCGAGCCGCATGGGCGCCAAGGTCACCGAAGTCGCCAGCAGCCACGTGCCGATGCTTTCCCAGCCCGACGTCGTCATCGGCGTGATCCGAGAGGCTGCAGCGGCGGTCCAGAACGGCTGAACCACTTTCAGTGCCTGCCCTTCACTTGAAGAGACCACCGTCAGGTGGTCTCTTTTGCACGGCCTGAGGAGCAGGTCAGACGGCCTGTAAGCCGGGTTCTGTCCTCGCCTTGCGGCGATGGATGGCCATTCCTCTGGGACGCCCGTTACCGAGCGCCTCGCGCGACCGACCCGGGCGGCGACGCGGAAACACCGCTGCCGGTTGCCCGGCGTGCCGCCCCTATTTGGTCTTGCTCCCGGTGGGGTTTGCCATGCCGCTTCCGTTGCCGGTCGCGCGGTGGGCTCTTACCCCACCGTTTCACCCTTGCCTGGCGAGCGAGCCCGCCCGGCGGTCTGTTCTCTGTGGCACTTTCCCTGGGGTCGCCCCCGCCGGCCGTTAGCCGGCACCGTGTCTCCGTGGAGCCCGGACTTTCCTCACCAAGCGGTTGCCCGCCCAGTGCAGCCATCCAGCCGTCTGACCTGAGGCGCTTAGCTAGGCTTGGTGCCTCACCTGGTCAAGCAGGTCGGCCAGCAGGGCGCGGGTCTCGAGATCGTCTGCTCCGTCGGCCTTGGACGGTCGAAAGCGGCGCTGAAACGAGGCGATGATATCATCTGTCGTCACCTCGACGGCGGGTGGATAGCCGAAGCGCTGCAGGGCCACCTGCATGTCGCCGTCGATCGGCTTCGCGCCGGCACACGGCCACAGGCCGATGCCGCCCGACGCCAGCGTCGCCCAGGGGAAGCGCAGTCCTGGATCGACCTTGCGTTTGGGCGCGATGTCGGAATGGCCGACCACGTTGCGCGGCACAATGGCGGGATGGCGGCCGATGATCTCGCGGCAGAGCGCGATCAGCGCCGCGATCTGCGCATCGGGATAGTCGTGTCGATCGCCATGCAGGTTGACGATCTCGATGCCGATCGACGTGCCATTGAGGGCATCGCGACCGCGCCAGTGCGAGCGGCCGGCGTGCCAGGCGATGCGATCTTCGGGCACCAATCGATACGCGGTGCCGTCCTCTGCCAGGACGTAGTGTGCGCTGACGCGGTTGGGCCGCTTGTCGTCACGCAGGACCTTCAGCGATTCGTCGAGCGGCAATTCAGTGTAGTGCAGCACCAGGACGTCGACCGCCGACTGGCGCGCCGCATGATTGGGCGACGGAAGCTCGATCACGCAGGCCATATCACGCAGGGACGAGGCCGCGCTCGCGCCGCAGCCGGTCGTAGGCGTCGTTGATCAGGGCGAGCTTGCGGGTGGCGATGGCGATGGCCTCCTCGGGCAGGCCCTGCGCCATCAGCCGGTCGGGATGGTTGGCCTTGACCTGGCGCAGCCAGGCATCGCGGATCTGCTCGTCGGTCGCCAGCGGATCGATGCCCAGGATGATGCAGGGCTCGCATTCGACAACACCCAGCGCCGCCGCCTTGGCGCGCTCGTAGCGCGCGCTGCTTAGGCCGAAGAGGCGCGAGACCTCCAGCAGGTAGTCGGCCTCCGCGAGGTCGATCGGGCCGTCCGCCTTGGCGATGCCGAACAGACCTTCGAGCACGTTCTCCAGGATCTCAGGCGCATCGGGAAACAGCGCCGCAAGCTGACGCGCATAGGTCTCGTAACCAGCAACATCGCGCTTGGCGAGATTGAAGAAGCGCTCGACGTTGCGCTCCTCGCCCGGCGGCACCTGGAAGAAATCGCGAAAGGCCGCGGCCTCGGCCTCGGAGACCTCGCCGTCGACGCTTGCCATCTTGGCGCCGAGCGCGATCACGCCGATGGTGAAGGCGATCTGGCGCAGGCCGGGATGCGCGCCGTCGTCGGCCGGCGGCGACGTGACACCGAGCAGGGAGCCGAACGATTCGCCGTTGGCGAGCCGCGTCACACCCTCGACGATCTTGTCCCAGATCTTCATGCCGCTCCGCTACGCGTTCCCGCTCACAGGATCAAGGAGCCGATCGCCACGCCAACCAGCAGGACAAGCGCGAGGCGTCGGTAAAAACCCTCGGTGGCCAGGGGAAACAACTTTGTCCCCAACACGCCGCCCAGCATGACGGCCGGGGCCATGACCAGGCCGAGCCCGACCGTGTCCCAGTCGACCAGGCCGCGGCCAACGAAGGCTGCCATGGCAACAAGATCGACGAACACGAAATAGGTCGTGAGGTTGGCACGCACGCGCGTCACGGTTTCGTCACCTGCGAGGTAATAGAAAGCGATCGGCGGACCGGCCATGCCGGCAAGGCCGTTGAGAAAGCCGCTGATGACACCCGCGGCCAACGTCGTCGCCGGCCGCGGCTGGCCGGCGAAGCGCCAGCCGCTTGCCAGCAAGGCAACCGCGCCCAGCACGATCGCCGAGATCGCCCAGCGCATCGGCTCGGGGGCGGCCAGCGTCAGCACGAGATTGCCGACGGGAACGCCCACGGCGGCCGCCACCAGCAGCAGGCCGATGCGACGCCAATCGACCAGGCTGACGACGCCCGGAACCACCGGCAGGGCAACGGCGATCTCCAGGAACAGGCAAAGGGCCACGCCGACAGCCGGGCCGTAGAACGCCGAAAAGATGGGAGTCATGATCATCGCGGCGCCAAACCCCGCGAATCCCCTCACCATGCCTGCAATGCAGGCCACGGCGACGCAGACCAGGAAGGGAAGAGCAAGCAAGTCCGGCATCGGGCCTAGCTCATCCCGATGTCAGGGAATGGCAGCATCCCGCAAGCTGTAGCATTGCCGGTGCACAGGCCGAGCATCATATAATGCAGGCCATGGCCTCAAAGAATCTCGCGGTTTCAACCGTCCCGCTCCATATGCCGTACATCCAGCGGCGGCCGGAGCTCGTCGGCGGCAAGCCCTTCAAGCTGGTGTCGGACTACACGCCGGCGGGCGACCAGCCGGAGGCGATTCGCCAGCTCATCGCCGGCGTGACGGAAGGCGAGCGCGACCAGGTGCTGCTGGGCGTCACCGGCTCGGGCAAGACCTTCACCATGGCCAACGTCATCGCCTCGCAGGGCCGGCCGTCGCTGGTGCTGGCGCCCAACAAGACGTTGGCCGCCCAGCTCTACGGCGAGATGAAGGGCTTCTTCCCGGACAACGCGGTCGAGTACTTCGTATCGTACTACGACTACTATCAGCCCGAAGCCTACGTGCCGCGCACCGACACCTTCATCGAGAAGGATTCGTCGATCAACGAGCAGATCGACCGCATGCGCCACTCGGCGACGCGCGCCCTGATGGAACGCGACGACGTGATCATCGTCGCCTCGGTGTCGTGCATCTACGGCATCGGCCCGCTCGAGAACTACCAGACCATGACCTTCCGGCTGCACAAGGGCCAGAAGATCGACCGCACCAGCCTGCTGCGCCGCTTCGTCGAGCAGCAGTACAAGCGCAACGACAATGCCTTCCAGCGCGGCACCTTCCGCGTGCGCGGCGACACGGTCGACCTGTTCCCCGCCCATTACGAGGACAAGGCCTGGCGCATGGAGATGTTCGGCGACGAGATCGAATCGATCGTCGAGTTCGATCCGCTGACCGGCGAGAAGACGGCGACGCTGTCGGACATCGTGGTCTACGCCAACAGCCACTATGTGACGCCGCGGCCGACGATGCAGAAGGCGATCGAGCAGATAAAGACCGACCTCAAGCAGCGGCTCGACGAATTCAACCGCGCCGGCCGGCTGCTCGAGGCGCAGCGGCTGGAGCAGCGCACGCTGTTCGACATCGAGATGCTGGAGACGACCGGCGCCTGCGCCGGCATCGAGAACTATTCGCGCTATCTCACCGGCCGCAAGCCGGGCGAGCCGCCGCCCACGCTGTTCGAGTATTTCCCCGAGAATTCTCTGCTGATCGTCGACGAGAGCCACGTCACGGTGCCGCAGATCGGCGGCATGTTCCGCGGCGACTTCAACCGCAAGAGCGTGCTGGCCGAGTTCGGCTTCCGCCTGCCCTCGGCGATCGATAACCGGCCGCTCAAGTTCGAGGAATGGGAAACGCTGCGGCCGCAGACGACGTTCGTCAGCGCCACCCCCGGCCCGTGGGAGATGGAGCGCACCCAGGGCGCGTTCATCGAGCAGGTGATCCGCCCGACCGGCCTGATCGACCCGACGGTGATCATCCGGCCGGTCGAGAAGCAGGTCGACGACCTGATCGCCGAATGCCGCGACTGCGCCAAGAAGGGCCAGCGCGTGCTGGTTACGGTGCTGACCAAGCGCATGGCCGAGGACCTGGTCGAGTACATGCACGAGGCCGGCATTCGCTGCCGCTACCTGCATTCGGACATCGACACGCTGGAGCGCATCGAGATCATCCGCGATCTCAGGCTGGGCGCGTTCGACGTGCTGGTCGGCATCAACCTGTTGCGCGAGGGCCTCGACATTCCCGAATGCGCGCTGGTGGCGATCCTCGACGCCGACAAGGAGGGCTTCCTGCGTTCGCCGACCTCGCTGGTCCAGACGATCGGCCGCGCCGCCCGCAACGTCGACGGGCGGGTCATCCTCTACGCCGACCACATGACCGATTCGATCAAGTACGCCATGGCCGAGACCGATCGGCGGCGCGCCAAACAGGTCGCCTACAATGAGGCACACGGCATCACGCCGGCCTCGATCAAGAAGAACATCGCCGAGATCCTGCAGTCGACCGCAGAGCGCGACCACTACACGGTCGATACCGGCGTGTCCGGCGACGTGCACCTGGTCGGCCACAACCTGCGCACCCACATCGCCGAGCTGGAGAAGCGCATGCGCGACGCCGCCGCCAACCTCGAGTTCGAGGAGGCCGCCCGCATCCGCGACGAGATCCGGCGGCTCGAGGCCCACGAGCTGGAGCTGCCGGGCCAGGCCGCCAGCGCCAATGTCGGCGTGCATCTCGGCAAGATGCAGCACAGCCGCGTCTTCCGCGGCGTGCGCACCGGCTCGGGCGGACGCGGCAAGCAGGCCCGGCGCAGCGGGCGGTAATCTTCTGGACC
>NZ_BKAJ01000124.1 GCF_007992495.1 Reyranella soli | reverse complement strand
GCGCGCTTCCAGCGCGCCCATGATCACGAGCGCGCTGGAAGCGCGCGGTCCGGAAGAGCATGACAACGACGCCACGCCGTCTATTCGCTGCCCTGCTGGCGCTGCTTCTCGCCGGCGAAGCCTCGGCCCAGACGCGCGAGCAGGTCATCGGCGTGTCGATGCTGGCCACCGTCATGCGCCCGCCGGGCGAGCAGCGCCGTCCCTTGGCCATCATCAACCACGGCTCGCCGGCCACCGCCTGGCAACGGCCAGAAATGGATTTGCCGCGCTATGAACCGCTGTCGTCATGGTTCGTCGAACGCGGCTATGTCGTCGTCCTGCCGCTGCGCCGCGGGTATGGCGACACCGGCGGCGGATGGGCCGAGGGCTATGGAGACTGCGACGAGCCGGACTACTACACAGCCGGCCTGCACGGCGCCGAGGACATCCAGGCCGCGCTCGATGTGATGCGCAAGCAACGCTACGTCCTGCCCGACCGTTCGATCGTCGTCGGCCATTCGGCCGGCGGCTGGGCGACGCTGGCGCTGTCGAGCCGCAATCCGCGCGGCGTCGCCGGCATGATCAACGTCGCCGGCGGCCGCGGCGGCCGCCAGACTATCGGGGACGGACGCATCGGCAACTGCAAGCCTGGCGAGCTGGTGAAGGCCGCGGGCTGGTACGGTGAGACGGCGCGACTGCCCGTGCTCTGGATCTATGCCGCCAACGACACCTTCTTCAGCCCCGCCCTCGCCCGGCGCATGGTCGACGCCTACAACAAGGCCGGCGGCAACGGCACCTACCGCCCGCTCGGCGAATTCGACGGCAATGGCCACACCTTCGTCGGCGACGAAGATGGTGTGGCGTTCTGGGAGAAGCCGGTCAGCAGGTTCTTGGACAGCCTCAAGTAGGCCGTTCAGTTTTCGCCATCCAGGGCGCTTTCGTGCCACCGCCGCAGCAGCAGGTGGCTGAGCCAGCTGAGCACCAGGTAGATCACGATGCCGATCGCCGAGATCAGCACCAATGCCGCGAACATGCGCGGAATCTTGAGCTGATAGCCCGATTCGAGGATGCGCCAGGCGAGGCCCGAGGCATTGCCGCCAGTACCGGCCACGAACTCCGCCACCACCGCCCCGATCAGTGCCAGGCCGCCCGAGATGCGCAGCCCGCCCAGGAAGTACGGCAGCGCCGCGGGCAGGCGCAGATCGACCAGGGTCCGCCATCGGCCGGCGCCATAGAGGTGGAACAGGTCCAGCAGGTTGGGATCGACCGACCGCAGCCCGAGGATGGTGTTCGACAGGATCGGAAAGAACGCCACCAACCAGGCGCAGATCAGCAACGAGAGCTCGACATTGTTGGCCCACACGATGATCAGCGGCGCGATGGCGACGATCGGCGTCACCTGCAGGATGATGGCGTAGGGGAACAGCGACTGCTCGACCCAGCGCGACAGCGAGAACAGGATGGCGAGCAGGCCGCCAATCACGACGGCGGCCGCGAGCGCCTCGAGCGTGATGCGCACCGTGACCAGCAGCGACGGCTCGAGCGTGCCCCAGTCGGCAACCAGCGTCTTCGCCACCAGGATCGGGCCGGGCAGGATGTAGGACGGGATTGCGGCTGCGCGCACGACGCCCTCCCACAGGGCGAGCATCAGCACACCGAGCACGATCGGGGCGATCACCTTGGCGTCGGTCATGCCGCCATCGCCTCGCCCAGTCGCGACGAAGCCTGCCGGCACCAGGCCGCATACTCCGCCGAGGTGCGAAAGCCCTGGCTGCGCGGATAGGGTTCGGTGACGGCAAGCTCGGCCGACACGCGGCCCGGCCGCGCTGCCATCACGACGATACGCTGCGACAGGAACACCGATTCGAAGACCGAGTGCGTGACGAACACGACCGTGACGCCGCTCTGCTGCCACAGCTCCAGCAGATCGTCGTTCAGGCGATGCCGCGTGATCTCGTCGAGGGCGGCGAACGGCTCGTCCATCAGCAGCAGCTTGGGCTGGATCACCAGGGCGCGGGCCAGCGACACGCGCATCTTCATGCCGCCCGACAGCTCGCGCGGCCAGACACGCTCGAAGCCTTTCAGCCCGACATCGCCGAGCGCCTCGGCCGCCCTCGCCTCGCGCTCGCTCTTCGCCATGCCGCGCAGCTTCAGCGGCAGGGCGACGTTGGCGATCGCGGTGGCCCACGGCATCAGGGTCGGCTCCTGGAAGACGAAGCCGAGATCTGCCTTGCCCGTTTCGTCCGACCACTCGACGGTGCCTGCCGTCGGCTCCGTCAGCCCGGCGAGCAGGCGCAGCAACGTGGATTTGCCGCAGCCGGACGGCCCCAGCACGCTCACGAACTCGCCCACCCGTACGTCGAGCGATACGTCGGCGAGAGCTTCTACCCCGTTGGCAAAGACCTTGGAGACGCCGCGAACGCCGACAAGACGCATTCAGGCCGACGGCAGCGTCAGATCGAGCGTCGCGGTCCATACCGGCATCGGCAGGGTGTCGCGCGCCGCGAGATTGGCCGGCAGCTCCTTTCGGTCGGCGACCTTCTTGAACGGCAGCACCAGGCCCGCGCGCACGCCGAACACGGCGTCGCCGTCGAGATACTTGTCGTCCTCGGGGAAGAACTCGGTGATCAGCGGATTGTGGCCGGGCGCATTGATGATCATGTGCAGATGCGCCGGCCGCCAGGCGTTTCGGCCGAGAGCGCGCAGCATGTCGCCGGCCGGGCCGTCGTCGGGCACGGTGTAGGCGATCGGCCGCACCGTCGAATAGGAGAAGGTGCCGTCGTCGGCCACCTTGAGCTGGCCATGATAGTTGGTCGGCGAGTTCTTGGGATCCTGCTGGGAATAGAGCCCGTTGCCGCCGTTCTGCCAGAGCTGCAGCATCGCGCCCTTGGCGGGCGCGCCCTTGCCGTCTCTGATGCGGCCATGCACGACCAGGGGCTCGCCGACCTGGCCCTTCCACAGGTCGCCGCCGTTGGGCAGCTCGGGCGAATTCTCGATGAGGAACGGCCCCAGCACCGACGACTGCGTGCCGGTGGTCGCCGCGTTGATCATGTCGACCAGCGACGAGACGCCCAGAAGGTCCGAGAACAGGATGTATTCGTTGCGCTTGTCGTCGGTGAACCTGGTCGCGCGCGTGAGCGCATCGATCGCCGCGCCCCACTCCGCCTGGGTGACCTTGTTGTCGCGCACGAAGCTGTGCAGGTGGCCGGCCAGGCTCACCAGCAGGGTGCGGGTGCGCTCGGACGGCGCGTTCTTGGCATAGTCGGCAAAAGCCTGAGTGATGCTGGTCGGCGTCAGGTTGCGCATGAAGAACTCCTCCGGGGTGACGGCCGTCTAGCGGGCCGCTCTCAGGAGGGCATCGTAGTCGGCACGCAGCAGGGCGAACAACAGATGGTCGGCCCACTGGCCGTTGATGCGGAGGTACTGCCGCGCCAGCCCCTCCTCGTGGAACCCGACCTTGGCCAGCACGCCCTTGGACGGCTCATTGTGAGGCAAGCAGGCGGCCTCCAGGCGGTGAAGCCGGAGATCGTCGAACACGAAGGGCAAGGTGGCGCGCAGCCCGTCGGTCATCAGGCCCTGGCCGGCATAGGGCTGGCCCATCCAGTAGCCGACCGCGGCGGCCTGGGCGACGCCGCGGCGCACATTGCTGAGATTGATGCCGCCGGCCAGCCGGCGCCCCTCGTTGGTGAAGATGAACAGGCTATAGGCCTCGCCGGCCCGCCATTCGCGGGCCTGCTGGCGCAGGCGGCGGCGGTAGTGGTCGCGACCCAGGGAATCCTCCGGCCAGGTCGGTTCCCACGGTGTGAGAAAGGCCCGGCTGCGGGCCCTGAGCTCCGCCCATTCGGCCCAGTCGTCCATGGTCGGAGCCCGCAAAAATACCCGCCGACCGGCGATTCTGGTCATCCCGGACAGCGACAATGGGACATCGGCAAAGCGGAACATCTTGGTCTATAGTAATCCAGCTTTGGAATTGTTACATGTTTTCCGAGGCTTGACGTAGGAAATTGAGACCGTCGGCCGCGCCGCCCAGCCTAAAGCCAGGTCTTGAAAAAGCCCGCCGGTAATATGAAATTCCCCCTCCCCAAGGAGTCATCCCGTTCAGGACGGCCATGGATACAGACAATACCCCTGTCGGCCAGAAGGGCCGCTTTTATCTGACCAAGCACATCTGGGTCCCGCAGGAGCCCATCGAGAAATTTAATCTCAAGATGTCGGACATGATCCTGCGCCGCATGCCCAAGCTGCCGCTGGGCGGCGAGGATGCGATCCGGGTCTTTCCGGTCTTGGCCGAGCTCAAGAAGAGCCATGACAAGATCAAGGCCGACCTGCAGTACCTGCTGAGCCATCACGAAGAGATCCCGGCGCTGCACGAAGTCCATCCGCGTGATCTGTTCGTGCCCGGCCGCGCCTGGCGCACCTTCCTGCTCAAGATCTGGGGCCACGAGGTCAAGGAGAACACCGCCGCGGTGCCCGACACCTACGAGGCGATCTCGCGCATCCCGGGCGTGCACACGGCGCTGTTCAGCATCCTGGCCGGCGGGGCGGAGATCGAGCCCCATCGCGGCTCGGCGGCCGGCGTGATCCGCTTCCACTATCCGCTGATCGTGCCGAAGGAGCCGGAGAAGTGCTGGATCGAGATCGGCGGCCATCACTTCTTCTGGAAGGAAGGCGAGCCGCTGGTGTTCGACGATACGCGCGAGCACTGGGTCAAGAACCAGACCAACGAGACGCGTGTGGTGCTGATCATCGACTTCAACGCCAACATGCCGTTCCCGGTGAACCTCTACACCGACCTGCGCTACAACCTGATCCGGCGCAGCGCCGAGGTGAAGGCCGTCCGGGAGCGCGCCGCCATCGGCGTGCCGCCGCGCAACCCGCCGCCGCCGCAGATGTCGCAGGGCCTGATCAGCATGGCGAGCCACACGACCTCGCCGGTGGGCGTCGACCGCAAGTAGGCTAGGCCTTCATGCTCCTCTCCCCCGCTAGGGGGAGAGGTTGGGTGAGGGGGTTGCACGGGCTGTCGAAGCCCCCCC
>NZ_BKAJ01000123.1 GCF_007992495.1 Reyranella soli | reverse complement strand
ACCTAGCCTCTCCCCCTAGCGGGGGGAGAGGAATTTGAGGGTCAGCTTGGGGGCAGCGGGCGGATCTCGGCCTTCGCGACCGCGCCCAGCGCCAGCATCCGTCGGGCGACGACGAGTGCCTCGCCGGCGGTGCCGACGACGGCAGCAGCCAGGCGGTCCTGCGCCGCCTTCATCGCAAACTCGACGGCCGTGCTCATCAGCGCCGTCGAGGAGGCGAGGAACAGCGAACGGGTCATGACACGGAACAGGCTGCGCAGGCTGTGGCGCAAGCCGTAGACGGCCATGAGATCGCGGATCAGCATCACGCTCATCACCAGCACCACGACGGCGTCGAGGGCGGGGTGCGGACAGGATGACACGCCGAAGGCGACGCGAAGTGCCGCCTTCTGGATGCGCTGGTCGGCCTCGCGGTCCATCGCCTGGAAGATTTCGCGATTGAGCAGGTCGATGACGTCGCGGTCGGAATGATGCGGCTGCAGCGCCAGCGCCGCGGCATTGAGCTGGCCCAGGACCAGAGGCTTGTCGGAATAGACGGCGCGCAGGGCGGCGAGGAGCCGCATGCCGCTGCCGGCGCCGTCGAGCTTGGCGAGCTGCACGGCCATCTCGCGGGCGCGTTCCGCCGACTTGAGTTTGCGCAGGGCTCGTGTCTGCCGGGCAGCCAGCCAGGCCAGCGAGCCCGACAGCCCGACCAGCGCGGCAAGATAGAGGCCGTCCAGCACGCTGCCCTCGCGGATCGTGCTCTCGGCCAGCGTCACCGCTGCGCTGGCGACGATCAGCAGGACGATGAGGGCCGCCGAGCCCATCGCCAGCCAGGCCGCCAGGCTTGGTCGCCCCTCGTCTCCGTTGCCGACCTGCTCAGCCTGGGCGATTGGCGTCGGCTCGGCGACGGGCAGTTCACCTGGTTGGAACTCGCGGTCCACGAGCTGCCGGTCGGTGGTCGATACGGTCATGTCGCCTCCGTGGTGGCCCCGCGTCGTTCACGCGATCAGCGATTGCAGGACCTTGTCCAGATTTATGTGCGGCAGGGGCTTTTCGAAAGGCGCGCCGAGCCGCGGCGGCTCGAAATCCCGGATGTTGAACACGAAGCCCGGCCAGCTCCCGCGATCGGGGATCTGGCCGGGAATCTCGCCCGGGCGCACCTCGACGGCGTCGGAACGGCCGCGCGGCACGCCGCGCAGGAACTGCATCGCCTCGCCCTGCCATAGCCGGGTCACCTGCGCGGTCGCCCGCACCGAGGCGATGGCCAGCAGGCCGGATTGCCGGGCATTGGCGCGCATGAACGGTTCGCCCAGCATGTCGCGCAACAGGCCGACCAGATTGTTGAGCTGGCCCGACGTGATGTGATCGGCCTTGGTCGCGACCAGGGACAGGCGATCGAGACGCCCGATCGGCAAGACTTTGGCCAGCGGATGCCGCAGATCCTCGAAGGCCTCGACGACCGTGCGCGTCGCGAGTGCGAGGTCGGCAAAGGATTCCTGGCCTTGCTGCAGGGCCGTCAGCAGATCGACCAGCAGGACCTGGCGGCGCAGCCGTCCGAACACCTGCTCGTAGAAACGCCGGACCAGCTTGCGGTAGGCCTCGTAGCGCCGGGCCAGCGCCGCGCCGTTCGTACCCGAGCGCGAGGAGCGCGCCCGGCTGAGCGGAAAGAACAGCGTCTCGAGCGGCGCGGTGCCGCCGAGGAAGCGGCCCGGCTGCAGGAAGGACAGGCCTTCCGACCGGCAGCGCTTCAGGTAGTCGACGTAGGCGCTGCCGATGTGGGCCAGCGCGAAAGGATCCTCCTTGGCCGCGGGATCGAGCGCTCGAGCCTGCGCCGACCACTGCACCGACAGCGCCGTGCGCTTGCCGGCGTTGGCGAGTTCCTCCATCTCGGCGGACCACTCCTCGTAGTCGAGCGACAGCAGCGGCAGGTCGAGCAACCACTCGCCCGGATAGTCGATGAGATCGAGATGCAGCGTCTGCGGTTCCAGCAGACGGCGGTCGAGCCGCGCCGCCGGCGCGAGGCGCAACCGCACCCGGACGGCGCTCAGCCCTTCGGTGGGCGCGGGCCAATGCGGCGGCTCGGCCAGAAGGTCGGCGAGGCGATCGCGGTAGGGGAACGCCGGCAGGCCGGGAATGTCCTGCAGCTCGACCTCGCGCACGCGCTCGCGCCAGGGAAAAAACGGAAAGGCCTCGACCGGCGCATCCTTGGCGTGCAGGAGCGCGTGCACGAAAGAGGTGACGAACACCGTCTTGCCCGAGCGCTGCAAGCCGGTGACGGCGATGCGATAGCCGGCCTGGTTCAGGGGCGACACGCTGGCCAGCGCGGAGGCAATGGCGCTGAGGGAGTCGGCTGCGAGGCCGGGCAGCCAAGTAAACGGTGACATGACCGGCCAGTCTAGTCCCCGTCACCCCAACATTGAATCGCTGCAATCCACCGGGGCGGGATCCAAATGCCTTTTCCCGGACATACTGGCGTGGCATCCGAGGCGGCATGTTTGATCGTCTGTTGGACTTGTTGGCCGGTCGCGGCGAGTGGACTTCGGAGAAGCCTGCTGACGACCTCCCGTTGGCGGTCGCCGCCTTGCTGATCGAGCTGGCGCGCATGGACGACAAGGTCAATGCCGTCGAGCGACGGACCATCGAGCAGCTGCTCGTCCGCATGTTCAGCCTCGATGCCAAGAGCGTGCAGTCTCTTGTCGAGCAGGCCGATCAGGCGATGCAGCGGTCCACCCAGTACTTCCCCTTCACGCAGCAGATCTGCCGGCATGCCAGTGCCGACATGCGCGTGCAGATCATCGAGATGTTGTGGACGGTCGCCTACGCCGATGGCGCGCTCGATCCGGACGAGGATGCCCTGATCCGCCAGGTCGCCGGGCTGATCCAGGTGTCCGACTGGGAGCGCGGTGCCGCGCGCAAGAGAGCACTGGAGAGGCTTGCGAGCAGCGAGCCTGTTCGCCGGTCGCCATGGGCTGTCGCCGACTGACCGGCTTCGCGCCCACCACAGCCTGGAAGGCCCGCGCTCGGCGGCGAGGGCCGGATTGACCTGCCAGTGGGTGGTGGGCCGGCCAGGCTTGTCGCGATAGGCCAGGTCGGGCTGGACGAAACCGAGATAGTGCAGCCGCTGCAACTGAAGTAGTCCCTTTGGGTAGCGCCGACTTGGTGGAGCTGATCCATTGTCGGGGCGTGCCGACACGCCGGCCCGCACGATCAGGGCTCCCCTCGCCTACCGATGACGCGAGGACCGCCGACCCGAGTCGTCACCCGGGCGGTCCAAGGGCCGCACCCAACCGCTCCCTTGCAGACGTGATCGGGCGGCCTCGCATCGATCAGCTCAAGGCGAAGTTGGCGGGGCTTTTCGTCCGGAATGGTTGGGGGAGCGCACCAGCCTTAACTGATCCAATCCGCCGCGTAACCCATCCAGTCACAAGAAGGTCCCGCATCGTCGTTTGTGCGGTGCCATTTTGCCGGAGTGGCGCGGCGGCAACTTCAACGGCATCGAGCATTTCTATTTCCGGCTTCCCAAACAGGTCGCGATCATGGCGGCCTTCCTGCCTAAGGCTCGCCCTTCTGCGTCGGGTCGTGGCTTTGTTGCGGCCGGATTTCGGCACCAGATTCTGGGCGAACGATCCTTGCGTTTGAAGCCAAGCGTCCAGTTGAGAACAGCCACCATCATCGACTCGGCTATGCTTTCCAGGTGGCAAAAGAAATCGTTCTCGCCGATGCCGAATTTGCCGCCCTTGCGGCAGTCGACGGCACGCGAGAATAGCCAGCCATCCCGCCAATGATCCAAGCGCGCTTGATGGAACTGTTTCCAATCGAACGAGTCGCGGCTCTCCCGGAGAGGTCTTGCCGTACGCCAGGAATCGCAGCGGCATAACCCAATTGCATCCCCATCCTCATTAGGCGGGCCAAAGCGTTCACCCGAAGCTGCACAGTGACCCTGACTTGAACACAGCAGTGCCAAGCGCCGGCGCCGGCCGGCCATACCAAGGTATAAGCGATTCCGACCAAGGTTGCAGGCGGCGCAACCATCGCCAAGTGGAGACAGCAACGCGAACCACCGAGCATGGTGCACAATTTCCGAACGACGGGGTGCAACCAATGTTCTTCCAGTTGATGCCTTACGGCGACAACACGCAGAGTCGGGAAGGCTGGAAAGGTCATCATGCAAGCGAGGTCCAGGGAACCGCTCTTGCTATCCGGCTTGCCATCGGCAGGATCACCATCTCGTTCATTGTCACCGGTCAAGAAGACGACAAAGGCTCGGATACCGTGAATCTCCTCGTGGTGAAACGAACGGGCCAACGGAGAGTAGGCGACAACTTGAATGTGGAAGTGGCCAGTGCTCCGCTTCATCAAAACTTGCAAGCGCTATACGACCAGGTTAACGAAGACTGGATCACTGACCCTCGCATCACCTGCGACCCGATCCTCGAACGGCTGACACGCGCGCTTCTGGTGGTCGACGAATTGCGGCATGGTGTGGACGCGCTCTATGCTAATGCCGTATGCGTCGCGCTCGTCACGCGCCTCGTCGCGCTTTGCCGAGTGCAGCAGCCAGCGCTCACGTGCACGCGGAGCAAGGCGGCCCTGCCGAAATGGCGGTTACGACGTGTAGTCGAGCACATCGACAGCCGTCTCTCGGACTGCATCAGGCTGTCGGATATGGCGGCGGCGGCCGGGCTCTCGCGAATGCACTTCGCCGCCCAGTTTAGGCGGGCGACCGGTTCACGACCGCACGAATACATGCTGCGTCGGCGCATCGAACGCGCGCAAGCCATGTTGCGCGACTCCGACGTGCCACTGGTCGACGTCGCCCTCAGCGTCGGATTTCAAACGCAGGCGCACTTTTCGACGGTGTTCAAGCGGTTCGCCGGGGTGCCGCCGCAACGATGGCGGCAGGCGATGACCAACGCCAGAGAATCATTGCCGAGTAGCGATCCATCCCTAACAGAATCTACGTCCAACAAGATTCATGGAGAAGTCTGGCAAAGAGCGGAGCGTTGGGCCGGCGACTGCATGACCGAATGCAAGGAGTGATGTGGTCGGGCATATCCCCTCACTAGTG
>NZ_BKAJ01000122.1 GCF_007992495.1 Reyranella soli | reverse complement strand
GCGCTCCAGTAAGACCTTTACTTGACGTTGGCGGCGGCCCTGGCATGGCGGACGGCGAGCGCCAGCGACGCACCGAGATCGGCCAGAAGCTTGCCCGCGACCTCGTCGGTCAGCTTGCCGTCGGCGAAGCGGTTCTGCGCCTGGGCGATCATGACCTCGGGCTTGTTGACCGGGCGGCCGTCGAGGAACACCAGGATCTGGCGCAGCTGGTACTGCGCGCGCGCTGAGCCCAGCACGCTGCCTGCGGCACCGAAGATCGCGATCGGCTTGGCGGCAAAGGGCTGCGGCGTCATGCGTGACAGCCAGTCGATGGCGTTCTTCAGTACGCCCGACGGACCGTAATTGTATTCGGGCGAGACCAGGACGATGCCGTCCGCCGCGAGCATCGCCTGCTGCGCGGCCTGCACCGGCGCCGGGAAGCCCTGTGCCTGGACGTCGGCATTGTAGAGCGGCCAATCGATCTCGATCGTCTGCGACGTCACGCCAGCCGGAAGTCTCTCGACGAATGCGTTCAGCGCCAGGCGGTTGAACGAGGCCTTGCGCAGGCTGCCGCAGAAAGCGACCAGTTTGATTGGCTCGGACATTGCTCGGTATCTCCTTGGTTACTGCTTTGTCAGCAATGAAGCAGGCCGCTACATAGAAGCCGTTGGGAGGCTTGGCAACGCAATGCCAGTCTGATCAGGCAAAGTGGCAGGCGACGACATGGCCCGGCGACACCTCGCGGGGCACGACGGGCTGGGCGCAGATGGCGGATGCCATGGGGCAGCGTGAGCGCAGGGGGCAGCCTTCGTGCCGCTCCAGCGGGCTGGGAATCTCGCCCGACAGAACGAACGGCTCCCCGCGTACCTTGGGGTCGGGCACGGGGACGGCCGCCAGGAGCGCCCGCGTGTAGGGATGCCGAGGATGGGCGAACAGCTCGTCGGTATCTGCCTCCTCCACCACGGTGCCGAGATACATCACTACGACACGCTGGGCGAGATACTTCACGGTCGCGAGATCGTGCGAGATGAAGAGATAGGTGAGCCCGAGGCGTTCCCGCAGTTCCTCCAGCATCAGGATGACGCGCGCCCGCAGCGACACGTCGAGCGCCGAGGTCGGCTCGTCGAGGACCACGAAGCTCGGCGCGCAGGCGAGCGCGCGGGCGATGTTCACGCGCTGGCGCTGGCCACCCGATAGCTCGTGCGGATAGCGCCCCATCACATCGGTGCGCAGCCCCACCTCGGTCAGGATCTCGCGAACCCGCTCGCGCTGCTCTGCCGGGCTCAGGGTGGTGTGCAGCCGCAGCGGCTCCGACACCGCGCGCTCCACCGACATGCGTGGATTGAGCGCCGCCAGCGGGTCCTGGAACACCATCTGCACGTCACGGCGCGCCGCGCGCAGCGGCTCGCCCTCCAGCCGGTCGAGCTGCTTGTCGCCGATGCGGATGGTCCCGGCGGAGGGCGCCAGCAGGCGCGTGACGCAACGCGCTACCGTCGACTTGCCGCAACCCGATTCGCCCACCAGGCCGAGCGTACGACCCCGGTCGATGTCGAAGGAGATGCCGTCGACCGCGCGCACGACGGGAGCTGGCCTGTTGCGACGGGACAGCCAGCCGGCTCCCCGCACTGGGAAATGCTTGTCGAGGCCGCGGACGCTAACGAACGACATTCGACTGCTCCACGGCATGGCAGGCGACTCGACGACCGTTCGCCGCGGCGATCAAGGGGGGCCGCTGCCGTCGACAGGCCGCCAGTGCATCCGGGCAGCGCCGGACGTAACGACAGCCCGATCGGACGTTGACCAGCGAGGGCACGGCGCCCGCGATCGGCTGGAGGGCGATCTGCTGGTCGATACGCGGGATCGAACGAACCAGCGCCCGCGTGTAGGGATGCAGCGGCCGTTCGAAGAGCTCGTCGACCCCGGCCAGCTCCGAAAGCTGGCCGGCATGCATCACGGCGACGCGATGGCAAGTCTGAGCCACTACGCCGAGGTCGTGGGTCACCAGGATGATGGCTGCGCCGGACTCCTCGCCGAGCTGGCGCAGCAGCTCCAGGATCCGCGCGCCGATCGACACGTCGAGCCCGGTCGTCGGCTCGTCGGCCAGCAGCAGGCGCGGCTCGGTCGCCAGCGCCATGGCAATCATGACCCGCTGGCACATGCCGCCCGATAGCTCGTGCGCGTATTGGCCGGCTCGCCGCTTGGGGTCGGGAATGCGCACGCGCTCCAGCATGGCGATCGCGGCCTCCCGAGCCGCCCGCTTGTCCATGCCGCGATGCAGGCGCAGCAGGCGCTCGACCTGGCGGCCGACCGTCATCAATGGATTGAGCGAGGTGCGGGGCGTCTGCGGCACCAGGGCGATGCGCGCACCGCGGATCGCCTCGAGCTCCGCTTCCGGCAACGCCAGCAGGTCGTTGCCTTCGAAGCGCAGCCGTCCGCTCACGATCCGGCCGGGTGGCCTGACCAGCCGCAGAATGGCAGAAATCAGCACCGACTTGCCCGAGCCCGATTCGCCCACGATGCCCAGGATCTCACCCGCTTTCGCCGACAGCGTCACGCCGTCCACCGCGCTCACCATGCCGTCGTCGGTCGCGAACTCGACCGACAGATCCTCGACCTCGAGCAGGGCGCTCATCGCGTTCCCCGCAGCCGTGGATCGAGAAGGTCGCGCAACGCATCACCGACCAGGTTGAAGGCGAGCACGGTCACGACGATGGCGACGCCGGGGAAGACGAAGAGCCACCATTCGCCGGTCGACATGTAGGTGGCGCCGTCGGCGGTCATCGACCCCCATTCGCTCTGTGGCGGTGCGATGCCGAGGCCGATGAAGGACAGCGACGCCATGGTCAGCACCGCGTAGCCCATCGCCAGAGTGGCCTGCACGGTGAGCGGCGGCAGGCAGTTGGGCAGGAGATGCACCAGGGCGACGCGCCATGATGGATTGCCGATCGAGACCGCCGCCTCGGCATATTCCAGCGTACGCACGCGCAGCATCTCGCCGCGCACCAGGCGTATGTAGGCGGGGAGCTGTGTCATCGAGAGCGCGATCGCCACGTTGGCGATGCTGTTGCCCAGCGCCGCCGTGATGCCCATGGCCAGGACGAAAGCCGGGAAGGCCATCAACACATCGACCAGGCGCAGGACGATCAAATCGACCCAACCGCCGCGGTAGCCGCTCAGCGCCCCGACCACCATGCCGATCGACAGCGCCACCAGGGTCGCGGCGAGAGCGATGCTGAGGTCCAGGGTCGTCGCATCGATGATGCGGGACAGGACGTCGCGTCCGAAACCGTCGGTGCCGAGCGGATGCGCCCACGACGGCGGCTTCAGCACGGCCATCGGATCGGGCACGTCCGGCTTGTATGGCTCCAGCACCGGCGCGAAGACCGCGATGAAGACGAGCAGGCCGATGACCACGATGGCGGCCGCCGAGACAGGATTGCGGCGCAGCCATCGCGCGGCCCGTCGCCAGCGTGCGGTCGGCGCGACGATGGCATCATCGTCACGGTCGTCGGCGACGTCCTGCGCCACTACGCTCATGACAGCCTGATCCGCGGGTCGATCAGCCCGTACAGGATGTCGACCGCGAGGTTCACCAGCACGTAGCTGAAGGCGACGAAGAGCACAAAGGATTGCAGCGGACCGGAGTCCTTGGTGAGCAGCGCCGAGACGGCGTAGTTGCCGATGCCGGGCCATGCGAACACGCTTTCCACCACCGCGTTGCCCGCGAGAAGAAAGCCGAAGACCAGGCCGAAGGTCGTGACGACGGGGATCAGGGCATTACGCAGGGCATCGCCGTAGATGACCTGCCGCGCCGGCAGCCCCGCCGCCCAGGCAGTGCGGATATAGTCGGCTTCGAGTGCCTCCAGCATCGAGGCGCGCACCATGCGCGCCACCGGCGCCATGACGCTCAGCCCGAGCGTCATGGCCGGCAGGGCGAGCTGCCCCAGGCTCGACCACAACGTGGGAAAGTTGCCGGTAAGCAGCGAATCCACCACATAGAGGCCGGTGACGGTCGTCGGCGGCTCGAGGTTCATGGCAATGCGGCCGAGCGGCGCCGGCGCCAGGTGAAGCTCGTAGTAGAACAGGTGGATGGCGATCAGGCCCATCCAGAAGGTCGGCATCGCCACGCCGAACACGCTCACGACCCGGCCGACATGGTCGAGCAGCGTGTTGCGATGCACCGCAGACAGCACGCCCAGCGGCACACCGATCGCCACCGCGATGCAGAGGCTCGCCAGGGTGAGCTCGAGCGTCGCAGGCAGGCGCTGCAGGAAGTCCTCCAGCACCGGCCGCCCGGTCGACGAGCTCTGCCCGAGATCGCCATGCAGCAGGCCGCCGACATAGCGGCCGTACTGCACGTACCAGGGCTGATCGAGACCCATCTTCTGGGTCATCTCGGCGATGTATTCCGGCGTGGCGAGCAGGCCCGCCCGCACCAGAACGGGATTGCCCGGCAGCATGTAGGCCAGCAAGAAGCCCACGGTGATCACGCCGAACAGGGTCGGGATCACCAGAGCGACGCGCTTGGCAACGAAGCGGCCGAACTGCAAGTCGCTCTCCTCAGCTCTTGAGCCGGAGATCCCGATAGCGATCGAAGGTATCCCAGCGCTTGGTGAAGCCGGTGAGATCCTTGCGCGCCACGCGTGTCCAGTTCTCGTACCACAGGAAGCCCCATACCGCGTCGTTGATGAGGATCGTCTGCGCCTCCTTCACCGCCGCGGCGCGCTTCTCCGCGTTGGGCTCGTGCATATTGTCGGTCAGCAGCTTGTCGAGCACCGGATTGTTGTAGAAGGAGCTGTTGGTGTTGGTCGACGTGCTGTGGAAGTTGGCGTTCATGTGGAAGATCGGGTCGTTGACCCAGGACTGCCAAGCCTCGATCGACAGCAGGTGCTTGCCGCCGATCGCGGCCTGCCGGAAGGCCGCGTCCGTCTCGCGCACGATCGCGACCTTCAGGCCGATCTTCTCGAGCTCGGCCTGGATCCAGGTGGCGGCCTGCTCGTGGGTCGTCCAGCCGACGCGAACGGCGAGTTCCAGCGTCACGGGCTGGCTGCCCAGCCCTGCCTCCTGCACCAGCGCCTTGGCCTTGGCGACGTCGTAGCGATAGGGCGACAGTGTCGGATCGTAGCCCGGCATCAGCGAGGGCAGAGGGCTCTTCATCTGGGTCGCATAGCCGAACAGAAGGTTCTGCAGCATCGCGTCGATCGGGATGGCGTAGTTGATTGCCTGGCGCAGCTTGACGTTGTCGAGCGGCGCCTTCTTGCCGTTCATGCACAGGAAGTGGCAGCTCGTATCGGGTACCGAGACGACTTGGATCTTCGGTTCCGCTTCCAGCGCCTTGATGTTGCGCGGTGACATGCCGACGCCGGTCATCATGTCGATGGCGCTGCGCTTCAGCAGCAGGATGCGGTCCGATTCGTTCGGCACGAAGCGGCTGTTGACGCGCTGGAAGAACGGTTTGGGATGCCAGGAGCCCGGATTGTATTCCATCACGAGGCCGACGCCGGGCTCGTTCTTGGCCAGCGTGTAGGCGCCGCCGCCCGTCGTATTGCGGCGGAACCAATCCGTCGCCCAGGGATCGGATGGCGTGGCGTTGGCCTTGGCGATCACCTCGTCGACGACTGACAGGGTGCAGAGCGAGAGGATGTGGTAGGCGAGCGGCGTCGGTCCGGGCATCTTCATCACGAAGGTGTAGTCATCGCGTACGATGAAGCTGTCCGGTGACGTCACGCGCAGGTACCGCGGAATCGTCAGCCGCACGTAGCCCGGCGACTGCAATCCGCGATCCAGCATGTATTTGATGCTGTGCGCCGTGATCGGCCGACCGCTCGGGAACTTGGCGTCGCGCCGGATCTTGAGCACGATGGTCGCGCCGTCGTCCTCGGTCGCGAAGGACTCGGCGAGGTTCGGGACGAACTTGGAGGGGACCGCTGTCGAGACGCCGGGAACGGTGGCCGACGGCGCGACTTCCCAGCCGACCGAGGTGTCGTACACGTTGGTGGTCACCGTGTAGGCGCCGTCGGTCCGGAAGGACGCGGGATCCAGCGTATCGACGTCCGTCGTCGACGCCACGGTCAGCGTCCGCGGATCCGCGGCCTCGACGCGTTTCACCAGCGGCGCGCCCAATGACGCCGCAACTCCGCCCAGCACGCCGGCTCCCAAGACCGACCGTCGCCGCAACTTGCTCATGTTTCGGTACCCCCTTCTCTAAGCAGCATCGACACACCCATCGATCGTCGCGCCCACCGCGAGGCTGATCTCCTGGGCGCACTGGATCACCGTGCGCGTCAGCTTGCGCATGAAGGCTTCGTCTCCTTCGTCGCTCGGCAGCGACAGGCTGATCGCCGCGACCACGGCGCCACTGGCATCGCGGATCGGCGCCCCCACGCTCGCAAGCCCCATCACCATCGTGTCGCGCGACGTCGCATAGCCCTGGCGGCGTACCTGTCGCACTTCGCTCATCAGGCCCTTGACCGAAACCTGACTGCGTGGTGTCAGCGGCACCATGCGGATGCGCCGCAGGGTCTTCTCGACCTGGGCATCCTCCAGGCCTGCCAGCAGCACCTTGCCGAGCGACGTCGTATGCAGGCGGCCGCGGCTGCCTGCCGACAACAGGAATGTGATGGGCTCGCGAAGCTGGATCGAGCTCATGTAGAGGACGGAGTCTTCGTGCAGTGTCGCGAGGAAGGCGTTGACGTTGTGCGTCGTCGCCACCGTCTGCAGGCGCGGCACCGCCGCGTTGAAGATGGGGTTGGAGCGCACATAATACTGACCCGTCATGAAGGCCGCCTGGCCGATGCGATAGCGGCGCGTTGCCGGGTTCTGCTCGAGGAACTTGCGCGCTTCGAGCGTCGCGACGATCCGATAAACCACCGTGCGATCCATCTGCAACATTCGAGCCAGCTCGCGGATGCCGAGCTCGGGATGTGCATCGTCGAATGCGGCGAGAACCTCGAGCGCACGCTCGACGGTTTGACTGCGATCGCCCTTGGTCGCTTTCTTGGTGGCCGTCTTCGTCGTGCGCGTGCGAGTCGCCATCTCAGCCATCCGCCATCGTCGACGCATTGTCCGGCATGAAGCGCCGCAGATGACCGTTCATGCGCACACTGACCACCATCATGCCTCGATCTGCCCCCGCGCCGCGCAGATGCGCTCCGCGGTCATGGGTAAGGTCGGCACGCGCGCACCCGTTGCGGCCGCGATGGCATTGGCGATCGTCGCCGGCGGTTCGATGCAGGGAGGCTCGCCGACACCCTTGGCGCCGGATGGGCCGTGCGCAGTGGGATATTGCACGAGGATCGTCTCGACGGTCGGGACATCCTGCATGGTCGGCATCTTGTAGTCGGTCAGGTTCGGGTTCTGCACGATGCCGTCGCGCGAGACGATCTCCTCGAACAGGGCTTGGCCGATGCCCTGCACGGCGCCGCCTTCGATCTGGCCCTCGACGTAGGTCGGATTGATGGCGAAGCCCACATCCTGCGCGACGACGTAGCGATGGACCGTGACGTCACCGGTATCCTCGTCGACCGAAAGGTCGACCGCATGGGCGTGGAAGCTCGGCGCATGCCAGGCGGGCGACATGTGGTTCTCGAGCCGGGACGCCTCGTGTGGAACGGCCGGCGCTGTGAACACGCCACGCACCTTGACGCCCTCATCTCCGAGCAGCTCCGCGAACGGAATCGATCGCCCGTCGCCATGCGCCGCGGCGTCGCGCAGCTCGATGACGTCCGGCGCCACGCCGAGCACGGGCGCCGCCATGATCGCCAGCGCCCGACGCATCTCGACGGCGGCGTTCTTGCAGGCATTGCCGACGCAGAACGTGGTGCGGCTGCCCTGGGCGCCGTAGTCGTAGGGCGAGTCTCGGGTATCACCGCCGATGACCGTGACCTGCTCCGCCGCAACGCCGAGATCGTCGGCCAGGACCTGCGCCGCGCCGGTGAGGGCGCCCGTGCCTATCTCGACGGCGCCGCTGTTCAGCACGACGCGGCCGTCGCGATGCAGCGTGACGTCGACCTCGGAGGTCATGCCGGTCGTCATCCACCAGCCGCAGGCGATGCCCTTGCCGCGGTCCTTGCCCGGCCGGCGTTCGTTCCAGCCGATCGCGTCGGCGGCGCGGAGCAGACATTCTTCGAGACCAACGGCCGCCAGCACCGCGCCCGACGGTCCCTTGTCGCCTTCGTGGAAGATGTTGCGGAGCCGGAGCTCCAGCGGATCGATGCCGAGCGAGTCGGCGATGATGTCCATCTGCGATTCGCAGGCGAAGTTGCCGATCGGGCCCGACGGCGCGCGGAACGCGCCCGTCGTGATGTTGTTGGTGTAGACGGAGACGCCTTCCAGCAGCACGTTCGGGATGTTGTAGGGACCGTGCAGCGTGTTGGTGCAGCTCGAGGCGGTCTGTGGTCCTGATCCGGAGAATGCGCCGGTGTCGAGGATGATGCGCCCCTGCTTGGCGAGGATGCGGCCGTCCCGGTCGACGCCGGTCTTCACGTCGACGATGGCCGGCTGACGCGGTAGGGACGAGGTCAGTTCCTCCTCGACCGTGCTCACGACCTTCACCGGCGCCCTGGCCGAGCGCGCCAGCAGCACCGCGTGGTGCTCGACGCCGACCGTCAGCTTGCCGCCGAAGCCGCCGCCCAAGGTCGTCGCCACGACGCGCACCTTGCTGGATGGCAGGCCCACCGCATCGGCCAGGGTCTCCTGGACGGCGAAGGGGAGCTGCGTCGACGACCAGACCGTGCAACTGCCATCGTCGTCCCAGAAGCCGATGGCGCCGCGCGGCTCGGTGTAGCCCGCGTGCACTTTTGCGGTCGTGAAGCGATGCTCGAAGATGCGGAAGGACTTGGCGAAGCCCTCCTCGACGTTGCCGACACGGATGACACCGCGCGTCGAACGGTTGCCGAGGCGCACCAGGATCGGCGCGGCATCGTATTGCTCCCATTCCGGATGCACCAGCGGCGCATCGTCCCGCAGCGCGTCCTCGGCGTTGAACACCGCAGGCACCGGCTCGTAGTCGACCTCGATCGCCGCGACGGCCGCCCGTGCCGCTTCGAGCGTGTCGGCCGCGACGGCCGCCACGGCCTCGCCCGCGAAACGCACGCGATGACGCGCGAATACCGTCGCATCCTTGATATAGATGCCGTAACGCGTCTCTGGGACGTCCGCGGCCGTGATCACCGCCCGTACCCCCCGCATCACGCTTGCGCGGCGCGTGTCGAGGCGACGGATCAAGGCGTGCGGATGGGGGCTGCGCAGCACGACGCCGTGCAGAAGACCCGGCACCGCCCGGTCGCCCAGATAGGCCGCTTCGCCGCGGACCTTCGGTGCGCCGTCCAGCCGAACCACACGACGACCTACATACCGATGGGAAGTCGCGCCGCTCATCGCCCCTGCCTCATGTTGCGCGCCGCCGCCTTGATCGCCGCGACGATCTTGCCGTATCCCGTGCAGCGGCAGAGCGTGCCCGCCATCGCCTCACGGATCTCCTCGTCGTCCGGGTCGTGCTTCTCGCGCAGCAGCCCCGCCGCCGTCATGATCATTCCGGGAATACAGTAGCCACACTGCACGGCGCCGTGCTCGAGGAACGCGCTCTGCAGCGGATGCGGTTCGCCCGCTTCGGCCAACCCTTCGATGGTGACGACTTCGCGGTCTTCGCATTGCGCCGCCAGCACCAGGCATGACGTCACCGCTCGACCGTCCAACAGCACCGTGCAGACGCCGCACTCCGCCTCGAGGCAGTTCGCCTTGGTGCCGACGAGCGCCAGCGGCCCGCGCAGCACGTCGAGCAAGGTCGCCGACTCCGACGCCTCGACCTCGCGGACCGCGCCGTTGACGTGCAGACGGAACAGCCGCGTGCTCATGCCACCTCCTGCAGACGCTCACGGCAGAGCCGCAGCGTCTTTACCGTCAGCCGGGCCGCGAGATGGCGACGGTAGACCGCCGAGGCGCGCACGTCGGCGATCGGGGTGCTCGCCGCCGCCGCGGCGGCTCCCGCCTCCTCGAACGCCTCGTCCGACAGCGGACCTCCCTGCAGGCCGGTCTCGGCATCGGTGGCCCGAAAGGCGACCGGGCCGACCGCCCCCAGGGCAATGCGAGCGCTCCGGCAACGGCCCGCGTCGTCCACGGCCAGCAGCGCCGCCACGTTCACGATCGATATTTCCATCGCCTTGCGCCGGCCGGCCTTCAAGAAGGCCGTGGCGTGGCGCCCGGCCGGCGGCACAAAGTGGCAGGCCGTCAGCACTTCGTCGCGGCGGGCGGCGGTCCGGCGCGGGCCAAGCAGGAATTGAGGCAGCGGCAGACGCCGTGTTTCGTCGGCGCCCGTGAGTTCGACGGTGGCGTCGAGCGACAACAGCACCGGCACCAGATCGGCCGCCGGCGAGGCGTTGGCGACGTTGCCGCCGATCGTGGCCATGTTGCGAACCTGCCAGCCGCCGACGACGCGCGACGCCTCGATGAGGGACCGCAAAGGACCGGCGAAGCCCGCGTGCCGCTCGACAGCATGATGAAGAGTCAGGGCGCCGATACGGACGGCATCGCCTTCTATGGCAATGCCGTCGAGGCCGGCGATGCGGCCGATATCGATCAGGTGATCGCAGGCGAGCGCACCGCGGCGCAACTGGATCAGCAGGTCGGTGCCGCCCGCCAGGAACCGTGCGCCTGCGCCCAGGGCCGCCATCATCGTGGCGGCCTGCCGGACACTGGTGGCGCGGTGCACGTGCATGGTCAGGCCGCGGCGATCACGGGACCGAGCGCCCGGACGGTGGACGCCGTCGTCTCGCCCGGCGGCGCATAGGGCGAGATGGTGATGCCGTCGATGCCGACCGCCTTCAGGGCGGCGACACGAGCCGTCACGTCCTCGAGCGTGCCGGCCAGCGCCACGGCATCGACGTGCCGGTCCGTCACGTGCGGCAGGATGCGCTCGTACGGCGCGCCGCCTGCCGCATAGGGGACGTCGGCGACCTCGGCCAGCACGGCCGCCGGCAGCCTGAGGCCGAGTTCGTCGTGCGTCGCGAACACCGTGCGACCCGCCGCCATGATGCGACCCGCACGCAGCCGCACGGCGTCGCGCGCCGCTTTGCCGTCCGACGCCACGCAGGCGTTGAGGCGAGCGATGCAGCGCACCGAGGCCGGATCACGGCCGGCCTCTTTCGCCGCATCTCGGACCCCCTTGACGAAGGCCTCCGCCTCCTCGGGCTGCGAGCAGGCTTCCATGATCACGCCGTCGGCGATACGGGCGGCCATGCGCTGACCCTGCGGCCCGTTGCTCGCGACGTAGACCGGGATCGTGGCGCGCGGTGGCATGAAGTTCAGCCGACCGCTGTGGAACTTGATGATCTTGCCGTCGTAATCCACCACCTCGCCGGTCAGCATGCGCCGGAAGAGCTCGATCGCCTCGCGCATGGCTGCAATCGGCTTCGGCCGCTCGAGGCCGAGCTCGATGAAGCCCGAGATGCCCGAACCCAGGCCGAACAGCGCGCGGCCGTTCGACATCTCGTCCAGCGTCGCCACGCTCACGGTCGTCAGCGCCGGATGGCGCGTGTACGGATCGGTGACGCAGGTGCCCATAGTGATCCGCTGCGTGCTGAGTGCCACTGCCGTCAGCAACGCATAGGCGTCGCGGTAGAACCGCTCGTCGGCGACCCAGAACTGCTCGAAGCCGACACTCTCGCCCAATTGCGCCACCTCGACCGCGTGCGATGCGGGATGATGGCCGACGTTGAGGATACCCGGGATCATCGCGTGACTACTTCACCACTTCGGTGGCGAAATCGATCATCTGCGATTTCTCCACGTAGGTGCCCCACAGCTGGCGACGAAGCTCGACACCCGACGGCGTCTTCGCGTCGATGGCTGCCTGCTCGAGGCTCTTCATCTCGATGCGCTCGAGGTGAGTCCAGCCGGCATTTTCGTGGCCGTTGATCGGCGAGGTGATGCGGTAGACCTCGTACTTGATGAGGTTCTCGCGGGTCGCCGCGACCTTGTAGTCGTACTCGCGCACCCACTTCTCGTAGGCCTCGGCGGTCACGCCCGGCTTGAGCGTGATGAGAACATACCGAACTGGCATACGACACCTCCGACACTGAAACCCGTTCGCGAAAAGCGTGTCTCGTTAATCGAGACAGTGGCTCGTCTTTCGAAACATAGTGGTAGTCGGCTCTCGAATGTGTCAACAATAAAGCGTCTGCACGATGATGGAGGTCGGCGGTGCAAGGCTCATCACAGCGCGATGCGGTCGCCAGCGAGACGATCCTGCCCGAGCATCTCTCGGCGCAAACCCGCTACAAGCTGTTCAGCGGCTGCATCGTTCCGCGTCCCATCGCGCTGGTGACCAGCCTCTCGCCGGAAGGCGTCATCAATGCAGCGCCGTTCAGCCAGTTCTTCCTGATCTCCTCCGAGCCGCCGCTGCTGGGCATCATCGTCGGTCAGCGCGACGGCGGGTATCGCGACGGACAGAACCAGGACAACGGGCCCATCAAGGACACGCTGACCAACATCAGCCGCCTCGGCGAGTACGTCATCAACACCGCGCCCGAGGAACTGGCGCTGGCCGTGCAACTCTGCGCCGACGAATTGCCTCCGGAGCAGAGTGAAATCGGCCATGCCGGGCTGCATGTCGTCCCCTCGACGCGGGTGAGGGTGCCGCGCGTCGCGGAATCCAAGGTGCAATTCGAATGCCAGCTGCACCGCATGGTGCCTTTCGCCGGCGCCAGCACGCTGATCGCCGGCGAGGTGGTGATGATCCACACCGCGCCTGGCCTGATCGACGACGGCCGTGTCGACATCGGCCGCTACGCGCCACTCGGCCGCATCGGCGGACGCAACTACTGCCGACTGACCGACCTCGTCAGCGTCTAAGGTGCGCTTGTCAGCACTGCAGCAGGCGCTACATAGAAATATCGGGAAATACGAACGTGCCGTTACGCGACATTACACTGGATGACATCGAATCTCTGGCCGTCGGCGCCTGGGTGCTTGGCACGGGCGGCGGCGGCAGCCCCTATCTCGGCCTTCTGAACATGCGCGCCCTCTACAAAGAGGGTTATCGCGTGCAGCTCATGCCCGCGGAGGAACTCGCCGACGACGATTGGGTCGGCGCCGTCTCCAACATGGGCGCGCCGCTGGTGGGGCAGGAGCGCCTGACCGACAGCCGCACCATCGCCCGCGCCGTGGCGCTGATGGAGGAGCACACCGGCACCAGGTTCCGCGGGATCATGTCGCTCGAGATCGGCGGCGGGAATTCCATCCAGCCCTTGATGGCGGCGGCGCATCTCAAGCGCCCGGTGATCGATTCCGACATGATGGGACGCGCCTATCCCGAGGCGCAGATGACCTCCGTCGCCGTGGGTGACCTGAAACCTTGTCCGCTCACCACCGTCGACGTGCGCGGCCTGGAATCGGTGGTCGACTCGGTGCCGACCTGGAAGTGGATGGAGCGCGTCAGCCGCAAGATCTGCGTCGAATACGGCTCGATCGCCTCGACCTGCAAGGCGCCGCGCACCGGCGCCGAGGTCAAGAAATGGGGCATCCACGGCACCACCACCAAGGCCATCGCCATCGGCCACGCCGTGCGCGAGGCCCAGCGGCGCCACGAGGATCCCATCGCCGCCATCCTCGGCGTCGAGCCGGGCAAGATCCTCTACCGGGGCAAGGTCGCGGACGTCGAGCGCCGCGCCACCGAAGGCTTTTTGCGCGGCAAGACTCGGCTCGACGGCATGGATGACCACAAGGGCGCGACGCTGGAGATCAACTTCCAGAACGAATGGATTGTGGCCTGGCTCGACGGCAAGCCGATCGCCATGTCGCCCGACCTGATCTGCGTGCTCGATTCGGTGTCGGGCGAGGCGGTCGGCACGGAGACCATTCGCTACGGCCAGCGCGTCACCGTGATCGCCCTGCCGCCGCCGAAGGTCTTCCTGTCCGAGAAGGGCCTGGCCCATGTCGGTCCGCGCGCCTTCGGCTACGACATCGACTTCAAGAGCGTGTTCGCGTGACGCTGCGGGAACTCTCGCTCGACGACATCGAAGCGCTGGCGGTCGGCGCCTGGGTGCTGGGCACGGGCGGCGGCGGCAATCCCTATCTGCCGCTGCTCAACATGCGCGCGCTCTATCGCGACGGCCATCGCGTGCAGCTGATGGACTCGGCCGACCTTGCCGACGACGACTGGGTCGGCACCGTCGCCAACATGGGGGCGCCGCTGGTCGGCCAGGAGCGGCTGACCGACAGCCTGACGCTCGCCCGCGCTGTCACGGCGATGGAGCGCCATCTTGGCCGCCGCTTCCGCGCCCTGATGAGCATGGAGATCGGCGGCGCCAACGGCGTGCGGCCGTTCATGGCGGCGGCGCACCTCGATCTTCCCGTGGTCGATTCCGACACCATGGGGCGGGCCTATCCCGAGGCGCAGATGACCTCGGTCGCGGTCGGTGGGCTGACGCCCTATCCCCTGACGGCAGTCGACGTGCGCGGCTTCGAGAGCATCGTGCACAAGGTGCCGACGTGGAAATGGACCGAGCGCGTGGCGCGCAAGATCTGCGTCGAATACGGTTCGGTCGCCGCCACCTGTCAGCCGCCGCGCACCGGCGCCGAGGTCAAGAAATGGGGCATCCACGGCACCACGACCAAGGCCATCGCCATCGGCCAGGCGGTGCGCGAGGCGCAGCGCAAGCATGACGACCCGATCGCCGCCATCCTGTCAGTCGAGCCGGGCAAGCTTCTATACAAAGGCAAGGTGCTCGACGTGGCGCGCCGCGCCACCGAGGGCTTTTTGCGCGGCGTGCTGCGGTTGGACGGGCTCGACGACTGGCGCGGCTCGGCCATGACCATCAACTTCCAGAACGAGTGGATCGTGGCCTGGCGCGACGACAAACCGCTCGCCATGACGCCCGACCTGATCTGCGTGCTCGATTTGGTGTCCGGCGAAGCCGTCGGCAGCGAGACGGTACGCTACGGCCAGCGAGTCACGGTGATTGCCCTGCCGCCGCCCGCCGTTTTCCTTTCGCCGCGCGGCCTGGACCATGTCGGTCCGCGCGCCTTCGGCTATGACATCGACTTCAGGAGCGTGTTCGAGGCATGAGACGCATTGGCATTGACGTGGGCGGCACCAACACCGACGCCGTCCTGATCGAGGAAGGCAAAGTCGTGCGCGCCGTAAAGGCGCCGACCAGCGAGGACGTGACCACGGGCATCCTCGATTCGCTGAAAAGCCTCGGCTCGACCGGCGTGCTGGCGGGCAAGCGCATCGATGGCGTGATGATCGGCACCACGCATTTCATCAATGCCGTGGTCCAGCGCCGTCACCTGACCAAGGTCGCGGCGCTCAGGCTTGGCATGCCGGCCTCGGCCTCCTTGCCGCCGTTCTGCGACTGGCCGGAGGACTTGGCCGAGCTGGTGCGTGGCGGCGTGTGGATGGTGGAAGGTGGCCACGAATATGACGGCCGGCCGTTCATGCCGCTCGACGAAGCGGCCGTCGTCAAGGCAGCAGTCGAGATGAAGGCCAAGGGCTTGAGGTCGGTCGCCATTTCCTCGATCTTCTCGCCACTCGATCCCAGCCACGAGAAGCGCGCGGCCGAGCTGGTCGCGGCCGAGCTGCCCGACGCCGTCATCACCTGCTCGTCTGACCTCGGCCGTATCGGCCTGCTGGAGCGCGAGAATGCCGGACTGCTGAACGCGGCCCTGGCCGACCTGTCGCGCGACACGATTGCGGCCTTCGAGAAGGCGATCGCCGATTCCGGCATCGCCGCGCCGTTGTTCATCACCCAGAACGACGGCACGGTGGCCGAGGCGCATCAGGCGCGGCGCCTGCCGGTGTACTCGTTCGCCTCCGGCGCCACCAATTCCATGCGCGGCGCGGCGTATCTTTCCGGCCTCGGCGACGCCATGGTGGTCGATGTCGGCGGCACGACGACGGACGTGGGCCAGCTGAAGCACGGCTTCCCGCGCGAGGCCAACTCGGTGGTCAAGGTCGGCGGCGTGCGCACGCTGTTCCGCATGCCTGACCTGCTGTCGATCGGCCTGGGCGGTGGCAGCCACGTCTCGCTGGAATCCGCTGGAGGGCCGATCAAGGTCGGGCCGGTGTCGGTGGGTTACCGGCTGCTGAGGGACGGCATTGCCTTCGGCGGCAGGCAGCTCACGACCACGGATATCGCCATCGCGAGCGACGTGCTGCAGCTCGGCGACAAGGCCAAGGTCGCCTATCTCGACGCCGCCACCTGCCAGAAGGTCTTCGCCGCGGCCGCGCGCCTCGCCGAAGAGGCGATCGACCGCATGAAGACCGAGGCCGGCGACGTGCCCCTGATCGCCGTCGGCGGCGGCGCCTTCCTGATCCCTGACAAGCTGCCCGGCGTCTCCCAGGTGATCCATGTCCAGCACGGCGACTGCGCCAATGCCGTGGGGGCGGCCATCGCCCAGGTCTCGGGCGAGTGCGACCAGATCTTCAAGGACATGACCCGCACCGACGCCATCGCCGCCGCCCAGGGCATCGCCAACGACCGCGCCGTCGCCGCCGGGGCGGACCGCAAGACCCTCAGCACCATCGAAAGCGAGGACATGCCGCTCGCCTATCTGCCCGGCAACTCGGTCCGGGTGAGAGTGCGCGTGGTGGGGGATGTGGCGGCAAGTTAGAACGGCTACAACTCGGCTGCGACCTGCAACCGGACTCACCTCGGCCGGTCTCAGATCCCGAGCGACGCGCCTGGGTGCCAGGCGTCTTGATAGGCCTTGTCCTCATGGTGGCGATGCTTCAGGTCTGGCGATATTGGAACCTCTGGGCTTGGGGTTGGGCTCTTCTTCTTTGTTGTCACTCCTCTTCTGTATTGGCTTCGAAAGCGGCCGATGGCGAAGATGATATGGATCGCCTTGTCTGTGGGAACGTATCTCTCGCTGTTGTTTCACTAGACCCATATCGAGCCTGGTGCGGCTAGCATTGCAGTCACCTGTTTCACTACTAGGCCTTCGAGCTCGCCGTTCGACAGGTGTCTTGACCGGAGCGAGATCGTTCTCGGAGAAGAGGCAACGACCTGATACGTTGGCCGAAGGCTAACGAGAGAGAAAAATGAAACGATCTGTTGTCGCCGGTCTGGGCCTCTGTCTTCTGGCCGCCTCCGCCGTGGCCCAGCCCATGGGCCAGAACCAGCCGCCCAACCAGTGGGTGATGAACTGCAACTACGAGAAGGGCAAGGACTGCACCGTGTCGGCGATGATCGACGGCGGCCCCAACAACCTTCTGGGCACGTTCCTGATCGTGACCTACTCGGTGGCCTACACCACGCTCACCATCGTGGCCGACGGCGTCGGCTCGAGCGCCAGCATGCAGGTCGACAACTGGCCGTTCGTGTCGACCAGCATCTGCACCGGCGGCGCCTGCTCCTATACCCAGCCCAAGTCGGCCGAATTGCTGCAGACCATGCTCACGGGCTCGTCGATCACCGTCCAGCTCTCGACCCAGGCCGACGGCATGGCGGGCCCGCTCACCAACACACTGCAGGGCTTCGCCAGCCAGTATCAGCGCGCCGTGCGGGCCCAGCAGGGCCGCTGATCAGCCGAGCAGGCTGAGATAGGTCAGGCTGAGCGGCATGTCGCCGCCATTGGTGTAGGCGGAGTAGGTGTGGAACACCTCGCCCGCCGCGCTGCGGGCGAACACGCTGGTGCCGGGCACGTCCTCGCGGTCCATCCGGGTGCGCTCGAAGCCGTAGACCACTTCCTGGCCGACCTGCTCGGGCCGGTAGGCGGCCTGATAGTCGTAGCTGAAGTCGGACGGCTGCGAGGACACCCAGCGGAACTGCCAGCCGCGGCGTCGGCGGTAGTCGTCGATCCTGTCGATCGGCGCGCGTGAGACCGCAGTGAAGGTGGCGTCGTGGCGGGCCAGCTGCTCGTCGAGCCTGTCGAGATGGTTGCCGAGCTGCGAGCAGCCCGGGCAGCCGTCCGTCCATTCCGGCGCGAACATGAAGTGATAGACGATCAGCCGTCCGCGGCCCTCGAACAGATCGCTGAGCGACTGCCGCCCGGCCGGCGTGTCGAAGGCATAGGCCTTGTCGACCGCCGTCCAGGGCAGCGCCCGGCGCCGCTCGACGATCCGCGCCCGCAACTCGGCGAGCTGCTTCTCCTCGGCCAGCAGCGCCTGCCGCGCCGCCAGCCATTCCGCGCCGGAAACGATGTCGTGCTGCATGATCATTCCTCCGGTTCAGGCAAGCATGCCGTAGTTGCCGACAATCGCAGGCTCGGCCGGCTGCGGCGGCTCGGCACAGCGCTCGCGGATGTCCTTCGTGAAGGCGCGGAAGCTCTCGAAGCTCGACAGGGCTGGGCCGCCGTCGTCCGACATCGCGATATGGACGAACGTGTCGTCGGGCAGCCGGAATACGGCATAACGCAGCCCGGCCGGCGACTTGGCTGAAAGTTCGTCGAACACCGCGGCACTCAGGCGCTGGTTCTCGTCGGCCCGTTCGGGCTTGGCGCGATAGCGTACCAGGGTCCATTTCATGGCTGTCTCCTTGGACGTTACTGTCCCGGGAAGACGTCCGGCCGCCGGCAAAGGATTCGCGAAAAAAGTCGAATCCTTTGGCCCGTCCCGAACGTCGTGCTGGCATAAGAGGTGGGTATGACCGACCCCAAAGCAGAGTTCGAGCGCCTGCTGGCCGAGCTGCGGCCACGGCTGCACCGTTACTGCGCCCACATGACGGGCTCGGTGATCGACGGCGAGGACGTCTTGCAGGAGACGCTGATCAAGGCGATCGAGGCCTTCCCGCACACTGGCCCGCTCGCCAATGCCGAGGGCTGGCTGTTCCGCATCGCCCACAACGCGTCTCTGGATTTCCTGCGCCGCCGCGCCCGCCGCGAGGGCGTGCAGGACGGAGAGGAAGAGCTTGAGACGATCGCCGACCCCGACAGTGCGATCGAGCGCCGCCAGGCCGCCGCCGCCAGCCTGCGCATCCTGATGCGCCTGCCGGTAGCCCAGCGCAGCAGTGTCATCCTGATGGACGTGCTTGGCCATTCGCTGGAGGAGATCTCCGAAGTGCTCGAGAGCACGGTGCCCGCGGTGAAAGCCAACCTGCATCGCGGCCGCCAGCGCTTGAGCGAGTTCGCCGCCGAGCCCGACGACCGGCCGCCGCCGGTGCTGGCCGAGGCCGACCGCCAACGGCTTGCCGCCTACGTGGCGCGCTTCAACGCCCGCGATTTCGACGCGCTGCGCGCCCAGCTCGCCGACGAAGTGAAGGTCGAGGTCGTGAACCGCACGCGGCTCAACGGCCGCAGCGAGGTCAGCCGCTACTTCGGCAACTACAGCCAGACCACCGACTGGCATCTCGTCCCGGGGTTGGTCGAAGGGCGGCCGGCAGTCGTGGTGCTCGATCCGGCTGAGCCGGCGGGGCCACCGATCTACTTCATGCTGATCGACTGGGCCGATGGTCGCCTGACCAAGATCCGCGATTTCCGCTATGCCCGTTACGCCGTGGAGGATGCCGAGCTGATCGACTTTCCGTGAACTCAACTGCTTGTGATGACGTGTCCGGGCAACGTCCGGGTGCATGATGCGTTGGCGTCGACGTCTGTCTACAAGGGAGGTAGGGATCATGCGCAGAATGCTGCTTCGCTCCTCGGTCGCCGGCCTGATGGCCGCATCGTTCCTGGCCCTGGCCCCGGCGGCCTTCGCCCAGGCCGTCAACTACAAGGCCGATCTCAAGGCATCGACGCAGGTCCCGCCCAATGACAGCAAGGGCACCGGCGCGCTGACGGCGACCTACGATCCCGCCAGCAAGAAGCTCACCTATACCGTGAACTACAAGGACCTGACGGGTCCCGCGACCGCGGCCCATTTCCACGGCCCGGCCGACGCCAAGACGAATGCCGGCGTCGTCGTTCCGGTGAACGGCGCCGTCACCACCCCGATCAAGGGCGAAGCGACGCTGACCGACGCACAGGCCAAGGACCTCGCCGACGGCAAGTGGTACTTCAACATCCACACCGCCGCGAACAAGGGTGGTGAGATCCGCGGTCAGGTCATGAAGTAGGGGCTCATAGTCTTCTGGACCGCAGCGCGTCCTCGCGCGCTCATGACCATGAGCGCGCGAGGCCACGCGCGGTCCGGAAGAACATGAGCGAGCGGGCGCCCGCTAGCGCTTCCTGCGATACAGGAAACAGTTATCCGCGTTGGGCATCTTGATGCCCTGATAGAAGGTCATTGCCGTCGGCGCCGACAGCAGCAGCGTCGTGGTGACCTCGCCGCCGGCCTGCACCCGCGTCTCCTCGATCAGCCGTTTGCCGATGCCCTGGCCCTGGCAGGCCTTGTCGACGGCGAGGTCGGAGAGATAGCAGCAGAAGCAGAAGTCGGTCAGCGAGCGGGCAAAGCCCACAAGCCGGCCGTCCTGGCGCGCGGTCAGGATCAGGTTGGCATGGGCCAGCATGCGCTCGACACGCCCGCGATCCTCGATCGGCCGGTTGAGGCCCGACTTGCGCACCACATCGATGTACTCGTCGGCGCCGAGATAATCCTCGCGGGCATAGACTGTGTTCATTGGCTCAACCATCTCCTCAGGGCCTCGGTGACTTCCGCCGGTCTCTCCAGCGGGCTCATGTGGCCGCATTCTTCCAGCACGACCAGTCGCGAGTTGGCGATGTCGGCCGCCATCTCCTGGGAGCGCGGCAGCGGCGTCACTTGGTCCTGTCGGCCGACGATCACTACGGTCGGCACGTCGATGTCGACCAGCAGGTGCCGGCTGTCGGCGCGATCGATGATGGCGCGCTGCTCGCGCACGAACCCGTCGGCGCCGATCTCCTGGGCCATGTCGAAGATCGGCTGGGCGATCGCCGCATCGTCGATGTGGCGCTGATGCACGAGCTGCGGCAGCAGGGTGCGCTGCACGCCACGGAAACGGCCGACCTTGGCCTGATCGAGCAGAGCGCGGCGGCGCTTGGTCGATTCGGCCGAGTCGGGCACGGCCTGGGTGTCGATCAGGGCCAGCCGCTCCACCCTGTGCGAGGCGCGGCGCAACATCTCGAAGGCGACGTAGCCGCCCATCGAGAAGCCGCCCAGGGCGAAGGTCGGCGGCGCCATTGCCAGCGCCGCCTCGGCCATCGCGCCCATCGTCTCGTGGTGCCACGGCTCGGGAACGATGCAGTCGGCGATGTCGGACAGGGCCTCGATCTGATGCTCGAAGACGCGGCGCGTGTTGATCAGGCCGGGAAGTAGAACGAGCGTCGTGCGGGGCATCAGAGGGGGCCGAAGGCTAGATCTGGATCTGGTTGCCCAGTTCGATAGCGCGGTTCGGCGGGATGCGGAAGAAGGTCTTGGTGGCCGAGGCCGAGTGCGAGAGCGAGATGAACCAGTCGCGGCGCCATTTGCCGAGCTTGGAATGCTGGCTAGGCACCAGGGTCTCGCGGCCGAGGAAGAAGCTGGTCTCCATCTCGTCGTAGGCGATGCCGTGCGGCCGGCAGGCGCGCAGCGCCTCCGGCACGTCGGGTTGCTCGGTGAAGCCGTAGCGGGCGACCACGGTATGGAACCCCTTGCCCAGCCGCTCGACCTCGACACGGTTGGCCTCGGGCACGCGCGGCACGTCCATGGTCTCGACCTGCAGCATGATGATGCGCTCGTGCAGCACCTTGTTGTGCTTGAGGTTGTGCAGGAAGGCCGCCGGCGTATGGCTGGCATCGGCCGTCAGGAACACCGCGGTGCCGGCGACGCGGTCGGGCGCGCGTTCCATGCGCTCGAGGAACTGGCGCAAGGGCAGGGTGCCCTCGCTCATCTCGGTGGCGACCATGCGGCGGCCCAGCCGCCAGGTGGTGATGGTGAAGTAGACCAGCGACGCCACGACCAGCGGCAGCCAGCCGCCGTCGGGGATCTTCAGCGCGTTGGCGATGAAGAAGGCAAGGTCGGGCACCGCCAGCAGGCCGAACACCAGGGCCGCGACCTGCCAGCGCCACTTCCAGACCAGGATCGCCACGGCCATGGCGAGTGCGGCATCGACCAGCATGGCGCCGGTGACGGCAAGGCCATAGGCGCCGGCGAGCGCGCCCGACGAACCGAAACCCACCACCAGGGCCACCACGCCCATCATCAGGATCCAGTTGACGCGGGGGATGTAGATCTGGCCGATCGTCGTCTCCGACGTGTGCTGGATCGCCATGCGCGGCAGGTAGCCGAGCTGGATCGCCTGGCGGGTCAGCGAGAATACGCCGGTGATGACGGCCTGCGAGGCGATCACCGAGGCGAAGGTCGCGAGCGCCACCAGGAAGATGATGTAGTCCTGCGGCACCAATTCGAAGAAGACCTGCCGGATGAGGGCGGGATTCTCGATGATCAGCGCACCCTGGCCGAAGTAGTTGAGCAGCAGGCCGGGCATCACCAGCGAGAGCCAGGCGGTGCGGATCGGGCGGCGGCCGAAGTGGCCCATGTCGGCGTAGAGCGCCTCGGCGCCGGTGACGGCCAGCACGATCGAGCCGAACGCCCAGAAGATGCCGAGCCCCTGGTCGGCGATCAGGTCGGCGGCATAGAGCGGATTGATCGCCCGCAGCACCGACGGGTTCTTGGCGATCTGCCAGGCGCCCAGCACGCCCAGCACGATGAACCAGACCAGCATCACCGGGCCGAACAGCCGGCCGACGTCGGCAGTGCCGCGCGACTGCAGCATGAACAGCGCCACCAGGATGACCAGCGCAAGCGGCACGACGTACGCCTCGAAGGCCGGCGCCACGGCCGACAGGCCTTCGACGGCCGAGAGTACCGTGACCGCCGGCGTGATAATGGCGTCGCCGTAGAACAAGGCGAGACCGATCACGGCCAGCAGCGTGATGCCGACCCGTATGCGCCGGCCCTTGCCGTTCAGACCATGGGTGCCGAGGGTCGCCAGCGCCAGCACGCCGCCTTCGCCCTTGTTGTCGGCGCGCATGATCAGGGTGACGTACTTGATGGTGACGGTGAGGGTCACCGCCCAGAACAGGGTCGACAGCACCCCAAGCACGTGGTCGGGCGTCGGCGCCAGGCTGGTGTCGTGCAGGAAGGTCTCCCGCAGCGCATAGAGCGGGCTGGTGCCGATGTCGCCGAATACCACCCCCAGCGCGCCGACGATCAGCGCAGCCCTGGCCTTGCCGTGGTCATGGGAGGGGTGGGCAGCGTCGGTGACGGTCGACGGGCTGGTACTGTCAGGGGCCATAAAGCTCAAACGCCGCCATGGTGGCGGCGGCGCGACGGTGTGCGCCCCCGCCTTTCGCCTGTCAACGCGCCAAATACAGAGCTGTTGCGGCAAAAATGCTTGACCTTTGCACGGGCCGTGCTGAGCGTTCAGGGGACGGGCTCAGGGGCAGCCAGCTATGGCCATGGAACTCTGCATCAACGGCAAGTTCACGACCGATCCGTCGGCCGACGATATCGGCCGGGCGTTCGACGGCGCGCCCCACCCCCAGGGCTGGTATGTCGTCCTCGACGATGAGGACGACGGCTCCAATATCGAGGTGACGGCCCGGCCCGAGGGCACCTATGACGTGACGGCCGACGATGGGCATCGCGAGGGCCATCCCGCCCGGCCGTTCACTGCCGAACAGGCGACAGCCGTCCTGCTGCGCTATTGCGCGCGCGAGCCCGGCTGGCGAGAGGTCTTCACCTGGGACCGCGAGGCCGACGAGGAGGAAGAAGAGTCGCGGCCTGCCGCGAAGCGGCGGTCGTCCGAACCTCCGACCTGGGCGGTGGCGATTGTGGTCGGTTCGATCGCGCTTGTGGTCCTTGCCGGCCTTGTGCGCCAATGGGTGCCGTTCGGCAATTCCGACTACTTCTGGATCGGCCTGATCTTCCTGCCCATGGTCGTGCTGTTCGTGGTCGCGGTCGCCAACAAAATGCTGGAAGTGCGGCGTGCCGCGGGCTGGTCGACGGCGGTCGGGCGCATCGTGAAGAGTGGCACCGCGGCGGAGCACCACCGCTTCGCGGGCGAGACCACGACGGTGAAGACAATGCCGGCCGTGGAATACGAGTTCTCTGTCGGCGGCCGCAAGATACGCGGCGACCGCATCAGCGTCGGCGAGGATTCAGGGGGCGCCAACACCGAGGCGACACTGCGCCGCTATACTGTTGGTGCGGCGGTCACCGTCTACTACGACCCGGCCAACCCGAAGAACTGCGTGCTCGAACGCGGCGTGCCCGAAGGCGTTGGCAAGGGGCTGGCGATCCTGGTCGGCGGCGTGATCGTCTTTGTGGGCATCGTCTATTGGCTCGTAACGGCTGCGCCGCACCTCATCGAGCAGCACTATCCGCACGCCAACACGCCCGTTGTCATCTTCGCGGCCGCCTTTGGGCTGCTCGTGCTACTGTTCTTCATCGCCAGCTGGCGCCTGTCGCGCCGGGCGGCCGACTGGCCGCTGGTGCGCGGCTCCGTGCTCAGCAGCGGCACCGAGCGCATCGAAAATCGCTCCGACGGGCGGACGACGGTCACCTACGCGCCTGCGGTCGAGTATGGTTACCGCGTGAACGACGTCGACTACGTCGGTCGCCAGGTCAAGCTCGGTGTGACCATGTCGGCGAGCGAATCCTATGCCGCCGGCGTCTCCGCCCGCTATCCCAAGGGTGCGGTCGTCGACGTCCACTACGATCCCGCCAATCCGACCAACGCCGCATTGGAAAATCCAACGGGAACACGCTGGCTTCTGCTGGTCGTTGCCATCGCTCTCTTCGCCCTTGCCGTCCAACAGGCCGGCGTCTTTTCATAGGGTCGCCATGAATGCGCCACCTCTCGCCCTCGCCGACGTCAGCAGCCCCACGCTCTATCGCGACGATACCTGGCGCGAGCATTTCGCGGCGATGCGCCGCGACGATCCGGTCCATCGCCACGCCGACAGCCCGTACGGGCCCTACTGGTCGGTGACGCGCTACGCCGACATCATGAAGGTCGAGCTCGACCACGCGACCTACTCTTCGGCCTCGGAGATGGGCGGCATCCAGATCGCCGACCAGCCCAAGGGCCAGGAGCTGCCCAACTTCATCCGCATGGACCCGCCGCGCCACACCGCGCAGCGCAAGACGGTGGCGCCGATCGTGGCGCCGACCAACCTCGCCAACATGGAAGGCCTGATCCGCGAGCGCACGGCGGCGGTGCTCGACGGCCTGCCGCGCAACCAGACCTTCGACTGGGTCGATCGCGTCTCGACCGAGCTCACGGCGCTGATGCTGGCGACGCTGTTCGATTTCCCGCAGGCGGAGCGGCGCAAGCTGACGCACTGGTCGGACGTCGCCATCGCCAACATCGAGGCGGCCGACGCCGTGGTGAAGAGCGAGGCTGAGCGCATGGCCGAGCTCACGACGATGGCCGAGACCATGGCCGCGCTGTGGAAAGAACGCGCTGCCCAGCCGCCCAAGTTCGACCTGATCTCGATGATGGCGCACGCCGAGGCCACCAAGGCGATGCCGATGCGCGAGTTCATCGGCAACTTCGGGCTGCTGATCGTGGGCGGCAACGACACGACGCGCAATTCGATGACCGGCGGCCTGATGGCGATGCGCGAGAGCCCGGCCGAGCTCGCCAAGGTCAAGGCCGATCCGAAACTGATCGACAGCCTGGTGTCGGAGGTCATCCGCTGGCAGACGCCGGTGATCCACATGCGGCGCACCGCGACGCGCGATTGCGAGCTGGCCGGCCGCACCATCCGGCAGGGCGACAAGGTCGTGATGTGGTACGTCTCGGGCAATCGCGACGAGACCGCGATCGAGGAGCCCGAGCGCTTCATCGTCGGCCGGCCGCGGCCGCGCCATCACCTGTCGTTCGGCGCGGGTATCCACCGCTGCGTCGGCGACCGTTTGGCCGAGATGCAGCTGAAGATCCTGTGGCAGGAGATGCTTTTGCGCGACCTCGACGTCGAGATCGTCGGGCCACCGGTCAGGCTCTACTCGAATTTCATCCGCGGCATCCGCTCATTGCCGGTGGTGATCAGGGCGTAGCTTGGGGGCGCGCCACTGGAGTGGCGCGCCCCCAGCTATCCCTTCTTCACCGTCGCCAAACCCGCCGCAAACGCCTGCTGCAGCAGCCACACATCACCGGCAATCGAAACGAAGTCGTAACCCATCGCCGCGAACTCGGCGCCCTGCTTGGCGTCGACCGCCAAGCGGCCCGCAGACTTGCCGTGCTTCTTCGCGGCGGCGATCGTCGCCTGCTCGGCCTTGGCGAAATCGGAATGATCGAACGCGCCCGGCTCGCCCAGCGCCACCGAGAGATCGTTGTGGCCGAGCCACAGCATGTCGACACCGGGCATCGCCGCGATCTCGTCGGCCGCCGCGGCGCCGCGCGGATCCTCGACCTGCAGGATGATGGCGGTGCGCGCATTCTGCTCGGCGAAGCGCGGCACCAATGGCTCGGCGCGCATGGCGAAGCGCTCGTGCGCCAGGCCCAGTGCCACGCCGCGCGTGCCGTCGGGCCAGTACTTGGCGGCATCCAGCACCGCCTTGGCCTGCTCGACCGACGACACGATGGGCACCATGACGCCGTCCGCGCCGGTGTCGAGTGCACGCGATATGTGATGGCGCTGCTGGCTCGGCACGCGCACCACCAGCGGTAGCCCTGCGGCCTGGCAGTACCGCACTACCTGGCGGACGGTATCGAATCCGAAACCAGTGTGCTCCATGTCGAGCACCGCAAAGTCCGCACCCGCCGCCTTGAGGATCTGACCGATGCCCGGTGTCGCGAATTCGAAGAGGAACGTGCCGACTTTCGTCTGTGAAGTCCCTACAAGCGATCGGAGATTGTCTGCCGGCATTGTGATTCCCCCATTGTGGCGGCGATGCTAGAGCACATTCCGCCCGGCTGGAATCAGCCGAGCGGAATGTGCCCTGTGAAGCCAACATCACCGTTGCGCGATTTTCTGATCGGATGGAACCGGGACGGTTCCATCCGATCAGAAAACGCTCTAGCGTCCGCCGTCCACGACGACCACCCAACTCAAGGGAGTTAGCCATGAAGCTCTATTACATGCCCGGCGCCTGCTCGATCGGCATCCACGTTCTCCTCGAGGAGATCGGCAAGCCGTACGATCTGCAGAAGATCGACGGCGCCAAGCAGGAGCAGTACGGCCCCGACTTCGTGAAGATCAATCCGAAGTCCAAGGTGCCGACGCTGGTGAAGGACGACGGCTCGGTGCTGACCGAGTTCCCGGCGATCGCCACCTGGCTCGCGCGCAAGAATCCCGACAAGGGCCTGCTGCCCAGCGATCCCGACAGCGAGGCGAAGGTCCTCGAGGCGTTGGACTACGTCGTCTCGACCATGCACATGCAGGGCTTCTCGCGCATGTTCCGTCCGGCCAACTACGCGCCGAGCGAGGCCGATCACGACACGGTCAAGGCGCGCGGCAAGGAGATCATGGAGAAGGGCCTCGCCATCATGGACAAGGCGCTCGAGGGCAAGGAGTACGTCGCCGGCCAGTTCTCGATCGCCGACGCCGCTCTGTTCTACGTCGAGTTCTGGGCCGCGGCGCGCATGAAGATGACGCTGCCCAAGAACTGCGCCGCCCACTACGAGCGCATGAAGAATCGCCCGGCCGTGAAGCGCACGATCGAGCAGGAAGGCCTCGCCGCGGCGGTCTGATTTCTCGTCGCGGCTCGCGACCTTACAACTGTCTGCGTGGCGGCTCGACGGCGTCTCGGCCGTTGACCGCCCGCAGGATGCGCCCGGTAATCGGTTGATGTCCGCGGCGCTGCTCTACGGCCTGGTCATCCTGTCGGCGATCGCCAACGCCGTCTGGAATGCCTTGATGAAGTCGGCCGGCGATCGCGTCCTGACGATGGTGGCGATCCGGACGGTGGGATTGCTGTTCGGCCTGGTTGCCTTGCCATTCGTCGATTGGCCCGCGCCCGAGAGCTGGAAGTGGCTGGCTCTCACCGCCGCGGTGATGTTCGCCTACTACGCTCTTCTGATTCGCTCGTACGGTGTCGGCGACATGAGCGTCGTTTACCCGCTGGCGCGCGGCCTGGCGCCGATGCTGACCACGATCGCCGCTTTCTTCGCGATCGGCGAGACGCTGGGCCTGGGCCAGGTCGCGGCGGTCGCAATGATCTCGCTCGGCATCATGGCCCTTTCCTTCGGCGCCGGCGCCAGTGGCGGCGCGGTGGGCTTTGCCCTGGCGACCGGCGTCTCGGTCGCCACCTACAGCTCCTTCGCCGGGTTGGGCGTGCGCACCGCCGGCACGGTGCTGGGCTTTCAGGCGTGTCTGGAGATCGTCACGGGCTTGGGCATGCTTTGCTATGGCATCACCGTTCGGCACGCCGCCGTCCTGGCCTACGCCCGACGTTACGGCGCGCTGGGGCTGCTGACAGGCGCGGTGTCCGTGGTGGGTTTCCTCGCCTATCTCGTCGCAGCCCAGCACCTGCCGCTCGGGCCGGTAACGGCTTTGCGCGAAACCAGCGTGATCTTTGGCACGGTGCTGGGCACGGTCGTCCTGAAGGAGGGCTTTGGCCCGCGCCGCGTTGCTGCGGCGCTGCTGGTGACGGCCGGGATCATGCTTCTCGCCATCACGCGCTGAGGTAATCTTGGCCATGTCATTGCCCGCCTCGCTGAAAAGTCGCCTCGGTCTGCCGCTGATCGCAGCCCCGATGTTCCTGGTGTCCGGGCCGGCGCTGGTGAAGGCCGCGTGCCGCGCCGGCGTCATCGGTTCGTTCCCTACCGCGAACTGTCGCACCGTAGAAGAACTCGACCGCTGGCTGGCCGACATGGCCGACGACTTGAAGCGTGCTGCCGACGAGACCGGCAAGCCCACGGCACCTCTTTGCCCCAACCTGATCGTGCATCGCTCCAACACGCGCGTGCCCGACGATCTCGCTGCCGTCCTGCGCCACAAGGTCGAGATCGTCATCACCAGCGTCGGCTCGCCCGAGCCGGTGCTGAAGCCGCTCAAGGACGCGGGCTGCCTGGTGCTGGCCGACGTCGCTTCCGTGCGCCACGCCGAGAAGGCCGTCGCCGCCGGCGTCGACGGCCTGGTGCTGCTGACGGCAGGCGCCGGCGGCCAGACCGGCTGGGTCAATCCGTTCGCCTTCGTGCGCGCGGTGCGGAAATTCTGGGACGGCATCGTCGTCATGGCAGGCGGCATGGCCGACGGCCAGGCGATCGCCGCGGCCGAGACGCTGGGCTGCGATCTCGCCTACATGGGCACCAAGTTCATCGCCACGCGCGAGAGCCTGGCCAAGGACGGCTACAAGGAAATGTTGGTGAAGAGCCGGCTCGACGACGTGCTGCTGACCCGCGCCTTCACCGGGCTCGAGACCAACATGCTGCGACCGTCGATCGCTGCCGCCGGCCTCGATCCCGACAACCTGCCGATGCGCGGTTCGATCGATATCGCGAAGGACATCAACGCGGCGGAACGCGATAAGCCGGATGCCAAACGATGGAAGGACATCTGGAGCGCCGGTCACTCCGTGTCGGGCGTGGCCGACATCCCGTCGGTCGCCGAGCTGATCGCGCGCACGGCTGCGGAATACGAAATAGCTCGTCATCCCGAGCGAAGCCGCCCATAGGCGGCGCAGTCGAGGGATCTTCTTTCGACGATATGCGGCTTGTTGTGGAGAGAAGGTCCCTCCACTCCGCGCTTCGCGCTCCGGTCGGGACGACGGAAATCAGTGCAGCGCGTATAGCCCGTTGGAGAAGCGGAACTCGGCCGGCTTGATCAGCTGGGCGTTGGCCACCCGCACGCGGTGCACCTTGCCGTCGAGATTGTGTTCCCAGAAGTCGAGGAACTTGGTGAGGGCGGGAAACCTCGGCGCCAGATCCAGGTTCTGCCATACGAAACTCTGCAGGACATGCCGGTGATCTGGCATCCAATAGAGGATTTCGGCGGTCGTCAGGCGATAGTTGTTGAGCTGCGCAGTAAAACTACGGTCCATCGAGCACTCCTTGACACAACGCTCGTAAGGGAATAGTCACGCACGCTTAACAAAAATCCAAGAAAATTCGTTTCACATCAAGGCATTAGCAGCACTCCCTTGAGATTGCTGCTAATGCGAAGTGACTTTGTTCCCGCGCCTTGACTCATTCCGTCCACACCCCTAAATCGCAGGCGCGTTGGCACTCACCACAGGAGAGTGCTGATAGCAGTCCTTTCCGTCGCGGCTGCCTAGCCGCGCAGGTTCAACCAGGGATATTGGAGGAAGAAGCATGAAGTTCCGTCCGCTTCACGATCGCGTCGTGGTCAAGCGCGTCGCGGAGGAAGAGAAGACCAAGGGCGGCATCATCATTCCGGATACGGCCAAGGAAAAGCCGATGGAAGGCGAAGTCGTCGCCGTCGGCCCGGGCGCCCGGGATGAGAAGGGTGCGCTGGTCGCTCCCGACGTCAAGGCAGGTGATCGCATCCTGTTCGGCAAGTGGTCCGGCACCGAGGTCAAGCTCGACGGCGTCGAGTATCTGATCATGAAGGAGAGCGACATCATGGGAATCCTCGAGGGTTCCGCCGCGGCCGCCAAGAAGGCCGCCTGATCGCTCCGCCATCCAGACAACACACTCAATCCAACCAAGAGGGATAAGCAATGGCAGCCAAGGAAGTCCGCTTTAGCGGCGATGCCCGTCAGCGCATGCTGCGCGGCGTCGACATTCTCGCCGACGCGGTCAAGGTGACGCTGGGTCCGAAGGGCCGCAACGTCGTGCTCGACAAGAGCTTCGGTGCGCCGCGCATCACCAAGGACGGCGTCACCGTCGCCAAGGAGATCGAGCTCGCCGACAAATTCGAGAACATGGGCGCCCAGATGGTGCGCGAAGTGGCCTCGAAGACCAACGACATCGCCGGCGACGGCACGACGACGGCGACCGTGCTCGCCCAGGCGATCGTGCGCGAGGGCGTGAAGTCGGTTGCGGCCGGCATGAACCCGATGGACCTCAAGCGCGGCATCGACCTCGCCGTCGACGCGGCGGTCGAGGACATCAAGGCCCGCGCCAAGAAGATCACGGGCTCCGACGAGGTCGCCCAGGTCGGCACCATCTCGGCCAACGGCGACAAGTCGATCGGCAAGATGATCGCCGAGGCGATGAAGAAGGTCGGCAACGAGGGCGTGATCACGGTCGAAGAGGCCAAGAGCCTCGACACCGAGCTCGACGTCGTCGAAGGCATGCAGTTCGATCGCGGCTATCTCTCGCCGTACTTCATCACCAACGCCGACAAGATGATCGCCGAGCTCGACAGCCCGTACATCCTGCTGTTCGAGAAGAAGCTCTCGGGCCTGCAGGCGATGCTGCCGGTGCTCGAGGCGGTCGTGCAGTCGGGCAAGCCGCTGCTGATCGTGGCCGAGGACGTCGAGGGCGAGGCCCTGGCCACCCTGGTCGTCAACAAGCTGCGCGGCGGGCTGAAGATCGCTGCCGTCAAGGCGCCGGGCTTCGGTGATCGCCGCAAGGCGATGCTCGAGGACATGGCGGTCCTGACCGGCGGTCAGCTGATCTCCGAGGACCTCGGCATCAAGCTCGAGAACGTGACGCTCGACATGCTCGGCAAGGCCAAGAAGGTCATCGTCGAGAAGGAGAACACCACGATCGTCGACGGCTCAGGCAAGAAGGTCGACCTCGAGGGCCGCATCTCGCAGATCAAGGCGCAGATCGAGGAGACCACCTCGGACTACGACCGCGAGAAGCTCCAGGAGCGCCTGGCCAAGCTCGCCGGCGGTGTCGCCATCATCAAGGTGGGCGGCGCGACCGAGGTCGAGGTCAAGGAGAAGAAGGACCGCGTTGACGACGCCATGCACGCCACCAAGGCGGCCGTGGAAGAGGGCGTGGTCGCGGGCGGCGGTGCGGCTCTGCTGTACGCCATCCGTGCGCTCGACAAGCTGCGCTCGGCCAATGACGACCAGAAGGTCGGCATCGAGATCGTGCGCCGCGCGCTGCAGTCGCCGGTCCGCCAGATCGCCGAGAACGCCGGCTTCGACGGCGCGGTGGTTGCGGGCAAGATGCTCGACCAGAAGGACGCCAACTTCGGCTTCGACGCCCAGAAGGGTGACTATGTCGACATGATCAAGTCCGGCATCATCGATCCGGTCAAGGTCGTGCGCACCGCCCTGCAGGACGCCGCTTCGGTGGCCGGTCTGCTGGTGACGACCGAAGCCATGGTCGCCGAGAAGCCTGAGAAGAAGGCGCCGGCCGGCATGCCGCCGGGCGGCGGCATGGGCGGCGACATGGACTTCTAAGTCCAGTCGACGACAGATGTTACGGAAGGGCCGGGGAGCAATCCCCGGCCTTTTCTTTGTCCGGATGCCGGCCGCGACGAGGCCCGATAGCCTGCGCGCCGACGGGAGATGGCGATGCGAAGCTTGTTGACGGTCGTCGGTATGCTTTGCCTTGTCGGCACGACTTCCGAGGCCAATGCGCAGCATTCGGCAGCGGACTTCAGGGCGAGCGAGCATCTAATCCTGGAGTGCATCGCGTCGGCGGAGAAGGAGCAGCTCCGGACGGGTACGGAAGCGACGCGCCGGTGTATCGGCCAGGAGACTCGTCGCTGCGTGGACACGACGGATCTCGATTCCAGAGCCCATCAGGCGATGTACTGCGCCTCGGCCGAGGGACAAGCGTGGGCGGCAATCCTCGACAGGGAGTACGCCTCGCTGCGTCGGCAGGCCGCCAAGTGGGACGAGGCGGCCGCGAAGCTCCCCTTCAATCCGCCGCTCGAAGCAGCGCTCCCTCTTCTGGGAGAGGCGCATCAGGCGTGGCTGGCCGGGGAGGCGGATTGCGCGTTCGCGGCTGCCCAGGTTGGTCCAGGAACGGACCGGATCATTCAGCCCGCCCGTTGCCAGCGAGACAGGACGGCGGAGCGCGCGCTGCTCTATCGACGCGGCTTCGTCTATTGAGAGGCGTGGCCACGTACCCGATTTCCGTGAAAGGCGTGCTGATCGATCGCGGCCGCGTCCTGCTGTTGCTCAACGAGCGCGACGAATGGGATCTACCGGGCGGGCGGCCCGATCCGGGTGAGGATCATCCCACGGCACTCGAACGCGAGGTGCGCGAAGAGGCAGGGCTCAGTGTCGAGGTCGGTGCGGCGCTCGACGAGCATCTGTTCGAGGTCCTTCCCAGCCGCTTCGTGCGCATCCTGCCGTTCGTCTGCCGCCTGGTCGGCAACGATGCCGTCGTGCTCAGCCACGAGCATCTGGAGACACGCTGGCTTGCCCTCGACGACCTCGGTGACAGCGTCGCGGGCCACAGGCTGCCGGGCTGCTACCTGGCGGCGATCCGCCAGGCTGCCTGCCAGCCGCGATCGCCGAGCGACCGCGTCGTCTGAACCTTCAGGAACCGGTCGTGCGCCGCGGCCGCGCCCAACCATAGTTCGTTCCAGGCATCGAAGGCTTTCAGCGGATCAGGCAGCGACAACTCCCGCACCGCACGCCAGCCGTCCTGTCTCACCGTCACCGCGCCATCGGCTTCCGAGGTTTCGACCTCCTCGCCCTCTGCCGCCAGCACGGCCGCCAGCCAACGCGCGAAGTCGCGGGCGCTTTGCAGGTCGCCGCGCTCGACGTCGGTCGGCAGCCCCATGTCGCGCGCCGTCTCCTCATGGAACTGCAGGCCGACCAGGCGCGCCACGCGGCCGAGCTCTATCTGCGCGTCGGCGGGTCCTAAAAGCTCCTGCAGCGTCGGCAGCATGGTGCGCAGATATTCCAGGGCATAGGCGCGGAAGGTGCGCTGCCGGCGCTCCTCGGGCCAGTTCGCCGTCTCGAGCTTGGGCTGCGCCGCCCAATCGACGCGCGGCATCTCTTCCTTGCCGTAGGCGAAGCGCACGCGCTCCTCTTCCTTGAGCGGCCGGCCGTAATCGAAATAGTAGCCTTCGAGGCCCGGCATGCCGTCGACCGTCATGCCGGTGCAGACGAAGCCAAGGCCCGGATTGCCGAGCGACACGCCGTTGTGGCCGTGCCAGCCGTGCAGCATCGCTGCCGACACCGCATGCGGCACGGCCGCGATCGCCGTGCCGCGCCAGATCCAGCGCGGCGGCGGATAGCGCACCCAGGCCTTCCTGTCGCTTTCGCGCAGGTAGCCCGTCTTCACGCCGCCCAGCGCATTCGAATGATAGTGATAGAGCGCACAGGCCGGCGCGTCGGGCACGCCGGCGATGCCGAGCTTCTGCAAGCCAGGCAAGAACTTCTCGAGGTGCTGCCGGCGGAAATGGCGAAAGACATATTCCCGCGCGGTGTCCTCACCACGCCGCGTGACCAGCCCCAGGATCAGGGCGGTCATCAGTGCGTTGTAGAGAGTGCCGACCGCGCGATACGCGGCCGTATCAGCCCCAGAATCAGCCACTGTGGCCGTCGACGAGGATCGCCTTGGACTTGCCGGCCTTGAGCCGCATCTCGAGCACGGGCTTGTATTCCGGCGACTCGTAGAACTTCTCCGCCGCCTCGTAGCTCGGGAATTCCAGCACCACGACGCGCGGCGGCGTCCAGCCACCTTCGAGCGTGCGCGTCTTGCCGCCGCGCACGATGAACTTGCCGCCGAACTTGGCGACCAGCCCCGGCGTGTGCTTGCGGTATTCGGCCATCAGGGCCTCGTCGGTCGTCTCGACCTCGACGATCATGTAAGCGGGCATGGCATCCTCCTCGATCAACCGGTTTCCATCGGCAGGCTGGCGTCGTTGGACCATTCCTGCATTGAGTTGTCATACACCGAGACGTTCTTGTGGCCGAGCAGAGCCGTCAGCACGAAGGCGTCGAGCGTGGCGGCGATGCCGCCGCCGCAATAGACCAGCACGCGCTTGTCCGGTGCCGCGCCGACGCCTTCGAAGGCGGCGCGCAATTCGGCGATCGGCTTCAGGGTCTTGTCCGGTCCGAACAGGCTCGCTGCCGGCACGCATGACGATCCCGCGATGCGTCCGGCGCGTCCGTAGACGACGCCGCCTGTGCCCTTGTGCTGGTCGTGGCTGAGCGCATTCAGCGTCAGCGTGTCGGTCTTGCCGATGGCCGCCTTGATCGCCTCCTTGTCGACGAAGATCTCGGGCCGTCCGCGCAAGGTGAGTGTCGCGGCCGGATAGCGCGTGACGGCGGTGCTGAGCGGCCGGCCTTCGGCCTTCCACTTGTCGAGCCCGCCATCGAGGATCGCCGCGTCGTCGAAGCCGATGGCGCGCAGCATCCACCAGACGCGCGTCGCCCAGTTCGGCGAGGCATGGCTGTACAGCACCACGAAGGTGCCATGCCCGATGCCCTTGGCCGCGAAGGCGGTGGTGAGCGCGCCCAGCGACGGCATGGTGAAGCGCAGCTTGGAGTCCGGCTCGGATATCTCACCGGCGATGTCGAGGAAGGCGGCGCCCGGGATATGGCCCTGGTCGTAGTTGGCGCGGCCGCTTTCGACGTTGTAGCCGCCCTCGGGCCGGGGGCGCAGATAGGTCGTGCAGTCGAAGAGGCGAAGGCCCGGCGCGTCCATGCGGCGCGCGAGCTCTTCGGTCGATATCAACGCCGCGGAATGGCCGGCCATGTCGCTCTCCCGAAAAATGGGAGGCGACTTTATCTCTCACCCCGAGCGAAGCGAAGCGAAGTCGAGGGGCCTCGTCGCGCTGTAGACCCTTCGGCTGCGCTCAGGGTGACGGGCTTCGCCCGTCAAATGGTCTTCTGCGGCAGCGGCGGAACGGCGACGCTGCCCGACGGCGTCGTCGCCGCAGGAGCGGCGGCCGGCGGGGCGCTGAGCTGGCCGACGTCGGGCTGCTTGGGCGCGGCCGGCGTCGTCGTGCTCTTCTTGGTCTTCTTGGCCGTCGTGGCCGACGCCTTGGTCGTCGTGGTCTTGCTGGCGCTGCTCACCTTCTTGAGGCAGGAGCTGCGCGAGCTGGACGTCTTCAGGCTCTGGCAGTAGGCCGCCGTGCCGGGCTTGGGCTTGGCGGTCGGAACCGGGGCCGGAGCTGCCGGCGCCGTCGTGCTGTCTTCCGGGGTCTGGGCGTAGGACGGGGCGGCAAGGGCGACAGCCGCCAAAGCGGCCATGCTGGCGATCAACAGACGCATTTTCGATCTCTCCCGGGCCGCTGGCGGAGGGGACGGGTGCGGCCTCGTTATGGTGCCGAAATATTATGGGATTTGTGTTATTTATGTCAATTTCCTAATGAGTTACAAGAACTGAAATTGAAGGCGCTGGCAGCCCCGTGCAGGCCATTCTCAACGTCGCTTTGCCGATCTTCGGCGTCATCCTGGCGGGGTATCTGGCCGGCCGCTGGCGCATCCTGGGCGGGGAATCGACCGCCGCCCTGAACGCCTTCGTGAGCTATTTCGCCCTGCCGGTGCTGTTTTTCGGCACTTTGGCGCGCACCCCGGTGGCCGCCGTGCTCGACCCGGCCCTGATGCTGGGCTTCGGCGTCGTCGTCCTGGCGACCTTCCTGCTCGGCATGGCGACGACCCGGCTGGTCTCGCGAGTGACGGGCAAGGGGGGTGGCTTGGCCGCCATGAGCCTGCAGGGCATCGCCGCCTCTTGGGGCAATGTCGGCTACATGGGCGTGCCACTCTGCTTGGCGGCATTCGGCGAGGGCGGACTGCCGCCCGCCATGCTGACAGTGATCGTGACCGCCATCGTCGCCATGGTGATCGGCGTCATGCTGATCGAGCTCGAGGTGGCGGCGGGGCACGGGCCGCTTAGGACCTTCCTGCGCGCGGCGTTCAACGTGGCGCGCAATCCGCTGCCCGTGTCGATCGCGCTGGGCATCGTGGTGTCCGCGGTCGGCCTGCCGATTCCGACGCCGGTCGAGAAGTGGCTCGACCTTTTGGGCGCGGCGGCGGCACCCTGTGCGCTGTTCGCCATCGGCCTCTTCCTGTCGGACAAGTCGATCAGGAGCGGGCTTGCCGAGGCGGGATGCGCCACAGTGATCAAGCTCCTGCTGCAGCCGCTTGCGGCGTGGCTGGTGCTGCCGCTGTTCATTGACCTAACATCCGTGCCGGGCAAGGTGGCGCTGCTGATGGCGGCCCTGCCGACGGCGGCCAACGCCTTCGTGCTGGCCAAGCAGTTCGACATTGCGGTCGAGCAGAATTCAGCGTCAGTTCTGCTGTCGACGGCCTTCTCGGTGATCACCGTTTCTGCTTTGCTCGTGCTGCTTCGCGTGTCCTGACGACCGACGACCGGTCCAACCGACGGAGGGTGGAGATGCTCCAGGAATTCAAGAAATTCGCGATGCGCGGCAGCGTCGTCGATCTCGCCATCGGCGTCATCATCGGCGCCGCCTTCGGCAAGATCATCGATTCGATGGTCAACGACATCATGATGCCGATCATCGGCCGCGTCTTCGGCGGGCTCGACTTCACCAACTACTTCATCGGCCTCACCTCGGCGTCGAGCCAGGCCACGAATTACGACGCCGCCAAGAAAGCTGGCGCCACCCTGGGCTACGGCCAGTTCATCACCGTGACGGTGAACTTCATCATCATCGCCTGGATCCTGTTCCTGGTGATCAGAGGCATGAACCGCCTGTTCCAGCAGGAAGCTGCCGCCCCGCCGCCGCCCGCGCCACCGACCAAGGAGCAGGAGCTGCTGACGGAGATCCGCGATCTCCTGAAGGCGAGGGCTTAGTTCTTTGGAGCGCGGACCTCCAGGTCCGCTCATGTTCTTTCGGACCGCGAGCTTCCAGCTCGCTCATGAATCATGAGCGAGCTGGAAGCTCGCGGTCCGGAAGACGAAGAGCATGAGCGGACCTGGAGGTCCGCGCTCCGGAGCGTTATGCCGCCAGCCGCTCGCCGACAATGGCATCGAGCCGCCGCGCCAGGCCGTCCGAGATCCGCGTCAACGGCAGGCGGCACTCCGGCGAAGCGATCAGGCCCTGACGCCACAACAGGTACTTGATCGGCATCGGATTGGCCTCGGCGAACAGCAGCGGCACCAGGGGCGCGAGCGGCGCCCACGCGGCACGCGCGCCAACGATGTCGTTGGCAGCGAAGCGCCGCCCGACTTCGACGAAGCGTTCGGTCATGACATGGCTCGCCGCCAGGATGCCGCCCTCGGCGCCGTTGGCCATCATGGTGAAGTAGAGCGCGTCCTCGCCGGTCAGCACCGAGAAGTCGTTGGGCTTGCGCGCCAGCAGCTCGAGTGACTGGGCGATGCTGCCCGAGCTGTCCTTCACGCCCACGATGTTCTTCACCTCGGCAAGCTCGATCAGCGAATCGTTGGCGAGATTCACCGCCGTGCGATAGGGGATGTTGTAGATCAGCACGTCACGGTCGGTCGCCGCGGCGACGGCGCGGAAATGCGCCAGGAGCCCGTCCTGGCTCGGCCGGTTGTAGTAGGGGCAGACCGAGACGATGCCCTCGAAGGCATGGCGTTCCAGGCGCTTCAGCTCCTTCTCGACCTTGGCGGTGGCGTTGCCGCCGACGCCCACGAACACCGGCACGCGGCCGGCCACCGTCGCCACGGTGCGCTCGACCAGTTCGTCGATCTCCACCGCATCGAGGGCCGGCGATTCGCCCGTGGTGCCGAGCGGGAACACTCCGTCGATGCCGGACGCCAGGTAGTGCTCGATCAGCCGCTCGTAGCTCTTGAAGTCGACGGCGCCATCCTTGAACGGCGTCACGATGGGCAGCCAAAGACCTGTGATCATTCGTCGTCCTCCGATCGCAGATGACGGTAAGAGCAGATCTGCTATAATGAAAACGAATGTTTTAGATATGATCGTTCAGTATCCGTTATGAGAAGAGACCTCGACATCTCCCTGATCCGCGCCTTCGTCGGCGTCGTCGATGCCGACGGCGTCACCGCCGCCGCTTCGGCGCTGGGCGTCAGCCAGGCTGCCGCCAGCCAGCAGATCAAGCGGCTGGAGGAGGCGCTCGACTGCCGGCTGTTCGAACGCCGGGGCCGCAAGCTCGCCTTGGCGCCGGCGGGCGAGAGGTTGCTTGCCCAGGCGCGGCGCCTGCTGGCGTTGAACGACGAGGTGTGGTCGGCCATGCGCACGCCTTCGTTCGAGGGCGAGGTGCGGCTCGGCGTGCCCTACGACATCATCGGCAGCTTCGTGCCGCCGATCCTGCGCCGCTTCGCCAAGGCGCAGCCGCGCGTGCGCGTCAGCCTGGTGTGCGAGGATTCGCGCGTCGTGCGCGACGAGCTGCGCAAGGGCGCCGTCGATCTCGCGCTCACCACCGAGACCGACTGCGGCCGCCACGGCGAGACGCTGCGCACCGACCGGCTGGTCTGGGTCGGCGCATCGGGCGGCGAGGCCCATCTGCGCGATCCACTGCCGGTGTCGCTGGGCGCGCCGACCTGCGTGTTCCGTCCCGTCGCCGTAGAGGCGCTGGGCCGCCTGCGGCGCGACTGGCGCGCGGTCTGCGAGGTGAGCCGACTCGAGCCGGTCTATGCCGCGATCGAGGCGGGGCTGGCGGTGGCGCCGCTGCTGCGCTCCTCGGTGCCGCCGCGCTTCGAGATCTTCGACGGCAAGGCCGCACGCGAGGCGCGCCTGCCGCCGCTGCCCGAGTTCCGCATCAATCTCTACGCACCGCCCGGCCTGTCGCCCGCCGCGCGCGATCTCGCCGACCACGTGCGCGCGAGCTTTGCGTTGCGGTAGTCCTCATGCTCTTCCGGACCGCGCGCTTTTAGCGCGCTCAAGCTCATGAGCGCGCTGGAAGCGCGCGGTCCGGAAGAACATGACGCGAAACGCCCTACACAATTGATACGATCGTTTGCTGTCATGGCGGAGCCTGTGAAACTATCATCCGGGCATGCGATTTCTTCTCGGATGGACGGTCAAGCTCGGCTTCCTGGCCGTCGTCTGTCTCACCATGACAGGCAATCTGAAGGTCCAGCTGCCTGAGACGGTGATGGGCTTCGAGGTGCCGCCGGTGGCCCGCCAGTGGGTCAATCGCAATGCGCAGGTCAGCGACATCGCGAATCAGACCCAGGCCAACCTCGAGCAGATTTCCGACAGCTTGAAGTAATCGCGCCAGTGTTTTGAGGGGGCGTCGATGGACCCGGGCCGCGATCTTCGGATCGCGATCCGGGTCCTTCTTTTTCCGACCTGGCTCATCGCGCGACCAACGGACCGCTGCCGATTGATCTGGGTCAAGGCAGGCTGTGAGGTGATTGCTCAGGCTTTCATGGATGACGTCGCCGGAACCGCTGCACGATATCGCCCACCTCGGCTCGGTCGAGCTTCTGACGCCACAGCTCGAGAAGAGCCTGTGGTATTTCCGCGATCTCCTGGGGATGGAGGTCGTCCAGCGCACGGCCGCCGCCGCCTGGCTGCGCGGCTATGGCGACTATGCCGCCAGCACGCTGAAGCTCAGCCAGGCGCCGTCGCCGGGCGTCGGCGGCATTGCCTGGCGGGCGACAAGTCCGGCAGCGCTGGAACGCCGCGCCGCGGCACTGCAGGAGGTGGGTTTGGGCATCGGCTGGACCAACGGCGACTTCGGCCGCGGCCGATCCTTCCGCTTCCGCGATCCCGACGGCCATCACATGGAGATCTATTTCGAGGAACAGCGCTACGAAGCCGCGGAAGGCCTGCGCTCGGCCCTGAAGAACCAGCCGCAGAAATACACCGGCCGGGGCGTCGGCGTGCGTCGTACCGACCATCTGGCGCTCCTGGCGTCGGACGTCGCCACCAATCGCCGCTTCGCCCAGGAACTGCTCGGCTTCCAACTGCGCGAGCAGGTCGTCTTCGACGACGGCAAGAACGAGATCGGCTCGTGGATGAGCCCCAACGCCATTCACCACCAGCTCGCCTATGTCGCCGACGTGAAGGGTGGGCACGGTCGCCTGCATCACTTCTCGCTGTGGGTCGACAATCGCGAGGACGTGCTGCGCGCTGCCGATATCCTCGTCGAGAACGGCGTCTTCATCGAGGCCGGCCCGTCGAAGCACAACAACTCGCAGGGCTTCTATCTGTATTCCTACGAGCCCGGCGGCAACCGCGTAGAGATCTACTCGGGCAGCTACCTCGTGCTGGCACCCGACTGGCGGCCGGTGACCTGGAACGAGCGCGAGCGCGGTACCGGTACCTATTGGGGCGCCGCCCTGCCGGAGAGCTTCATCCAGTACGGAACGCCCGACATCGCCGGCGAGGCTCAGACGCCGGCACCCGACCTGTCGATCTTCTACTGATCGAGGCGTATGGTCAGCGCGGCGGCAGCAGCTTCTTGGCCTGCATCTCGGCGAAGGCCTTCCGGAACATCATCTCGGTGTCCATCACCTCGCAGAAGCCCGCCTGCATCAGCTTGATGGTCGAGACGATGGCGGGCGGACCGGGCCGGTCGCGGCCGTAGCCCATCGTGTAGTCGGCATATTCGAACGAAAGGCCGACGAACTCCTTGAGCGTGCCCGACGTCAGCCCGTGCGCCGCGCGGATCTCGGCCCATGCCGCCTCCTGCGGACGGATCTCGCTGTCGAGGCGGAGCGGCACATGCTCGCCCGGCTCGAAGCCCAGCGCATCGGCGATGGCGGGCCACACATTTGGCCAGACGAAGACGTCGCCATTGGTGACGTTGAAGATCTCGTTGCGCGCCTTCGTCGACTCGCCCGACCAGGCGATGGCGCGCGCCAGCAGGTCGGCATCGACCGCCTGTGCCACGCGGCCGACGCCGCCGGGATAGTCGAGCCTAGTCTTGCTGGCGCGCCGCATCATCGCGGCGTAGGCGCCGAGGGCGGGGATCACGTTCATGGCGCTGCCGACGGAATCGCCCACGATCAGCACCGGCCGCAGGATCGACCAGCTCCACGCCTTGCCCGCCAGTTCCGCTTTACTTTGGGCCTCGCGCAGGTAGCGCTCCTGGTTCCAATAGAAGTTCGGCTGCTCGTGCATCTCCGAGCGGTTCTCGCGCGCCGGCACGGTGAGCGGCCGGACATGCACGCCGTAAGCTTTGGTGCCCTGCAGCAGGGCGACGTGGCGCAACGACGATGCCTGCTCCAGAGGCCCCAGAAGGTTGCGCAGCATCAGGTCGTTGGTGCGGATCTGCTCGTCTTCCTGCCAACCCGCGACCAGCCCCGGCCGCTCGTAGAGCGCGGCGTAGACCAGATGGGTGATGGCGCCGAGCCCGGAGACGAGGCTCGCACAGGCTGCAGCGTCGGTAAGGTCGAGCGGATGCCATCGCGCTCCGAAAGTCTCGTCCGGCTGGCGACGCGAGAGGGCGATCACCTCGCAGTCCTTCTGCGAGCCGAAGTGCTTCAGGGCGGCATAGCCGACAAGACCGGTTGCGCCGGCAATCAGGACCCTTTTGGACGGCATGATTCGGTCATACCATGGCCGCCTGTCGAGGAGGACCGATGGAATTCGGAATGTTCCACGAGTTTCAGGCGCTGCCCGGCGAGACCGCCCAGCAGTCCTTCGCCAATTCGCTTGCGCAGGTTGATGCCGCCGAAGAGTGGGGCCTCGACGCGATGTGGCTCGCCGAGCTGCACTTCGCGCCCGAGCGCTCGGTGCTCTCCTCGCCGATGATGATCGCCGCGACGATCGCCCAGCGCACCGAGCGCATGAAGATCGGCACGGCCGTGCAGGTGCTGCCGCTCTGCCATCCGCTGCGGCTGGCCGAGGAGGTCGCCACTGTCGACCAGCTGAGCAAAGGCCGCCTGATCTTCGGTGTCGGCCGCTCGGGCTTCGCCCATACCTACAAGACCTACGGCGTCGACTACGGCGAAAGCCGCGAACGCTTCTCCGAGACGCTGCATATCCTGAAGCGTGCCTTCACCGAGGAACGCTTCAGCCATTCGGGCAAGTACTTCACCTACGAGAACGTCCGGCTGGCGCCCAAGTCCCTGCAGCAGCCCTGGCCCGAGATCCGTGTCGCCGCGGCGAGCCCCGACACCTACGTCGAGGTGGCCGAGCTCGGCCATCCGATCTTCGTCGCCGCGCGTACCGGCAACATCTCCGAGCTGGCACCGCTGGTGAAGACTTATCGCGAGGCCTGGAAGAAGGCAGGTCATCCCGGCGAGGGCGAGGTCTATCTGCGCGTGCCGGTCTACGTCGCCGACACCGACGAGAAGGCACGCGAGGAGCCGCGCGAGAGCGTCATGCATCTGCTGCGCTATATCGGCGATCGACTGGCCGCCTCGGCCAGCGCCTCGGGCGCGCGTGCCATCGAGAATCGCGCCGAGCGCGGCGCCAAGATGCAGAACATCGACTACGAGGAAGTTCTGCGCGAGCGCATGATCGTCGGCAGGCCCGAGCGTGTCATCGACCGCCTGGAAGAGTTGCGCGCCGTGCTCGGCCTCAATGGCATTCTGGCCGAGCTCAACCCGGGCAGTCTCATTCCGCACGCCCAGGTGCTGGAGGCGCTGCGGCTGCTCTGTCAGGAGGTCATGCCGCGCTTCAAGTGAGGGACGACGACGTGCAACGCCTTCTCCAGTTCGCCATCGTTGCCCTTGTCGGCTTGGTGGGGGCGTGTGCTGACAAGTACACGCCCTATACCTTCAAGGAGTTTCCCGGCTACGCGCCGCCGAGCCCCAGGGAACCTGCCGATCCGCATCGAACTCCCCAAGGCTACGTCCCGTGATGACGTCGCCACTCTGTGGCGCTCATGTTCTTGCCGGAGCGC
>NZ_BKAJ01000121.1 GCF_007992495.1 Reyranella soli | reverse complement strand
GACGCTAAGCCAGCGGCTCTGGCTCACCCGGTGGCAGTGGCATCTCGAAGACGTTGAGCGTCATCGACACCAGCATGTAGTAGCCGCACACGCCCACCAGATCGACGACGCCCTGCTCGCCGAAGGCGTCGACGGCGCGTTTGTAGTTGGGCTGGGCGACTCGGTTGGTCGCGAGATATTCGCTGACGAAGTCGTAGACGACCTTCTCGACGTCGCGCGTGAAGGGTGGCGTCTGGCGCGTGCGGACCGCCTCGACGATCGCTTCAGACAACCCGGCCTCCTTGGCGAGCCGCGCGTGGGCATAGAATTCGTACTGCGCCTTGAAGTGGCGGCCGACCAGGCAGATCGCGAGCTCGCTGAGGTCGCGGGGCAGCGAATTGTTGAAGCGGCAATACTCGCCGAGCTTCTGGGCGCGGTCGGCAAGGTGCGGGCTCCTGAGCCAGGGCTCGAACGGCCCGCGCAGGCCGCCGCGCGGCCCGGCGACGATCGCGTCGGCCACCTTCTTCTGTTCGGGCGTGAGCTGGTTCAGGTCGAGCGGAGCCAGACGCGGCATTACCAATTCCTCCGGGTTGTGACAGCAGGGCGCGCTAAAGCGGGCAGCCGGCGTCGCCGGTCTGACTCTTGTCGGCGTTGTCGAAGATTCGATTGATGATCGCCTCGCCGGCATTCTGCGCCTTGTCGGCCTGGGCGCCGCACGAACCCGTCGCTGCCCACAGCACCTTGCCGCCGTCCGTCGAGTAGAGGGTGAGCGTGACGCGCAAGGTCGGCACGCTGGTCGGCGAGCTGAGCCCATCGCGCCGCCGGATCGCATTGCTGGGCAGGTCCATGCGCGGATTGGAGCCCGGCGGAGCGTAGGAGGGCTGGCCGCCTTGGGTGCTGTAGTCGCCGCGGCTGCTGTCGGTGAAGTCGAAGTAGCTCACGTCCATGCGCATGACGTTGCCGCCCGAGAAGCCGACCTCGTTGCCGCGCTTGGAGAGGCGCGTCATCACCTCGCGGCGCAGCTCGCGCGACAGGTGGGTGTCGGACGTGAGCTGGACGGCGACCTTGGTCTTGGGAATCTTCTGGTAGGCCTTGACCTCGATCTCACCGAGCTTGGGACCTGGCGGCAGGCCGTAGCTCTGCGCAGAGGCCTGGGTCGTGGTGGCGAGCAGCCCGAGGGCCGCCGCGAAAATCGCAATACGCATCCGGCGCTCCTTAGGCTGCGAGCCGGCGCCAGCCCGGCTCATCGCGGTCGAGCAGGCGCTTCAGTGAGTCGAAATGCAGCAGGGCCTGCTGGGATTCGCCCGCGATCTGGTTGGCGGTGTGCTCGGCGAGCTTGGCGTCGATGTTGTGCAACGGCCGGCCGGTCTGCATGGCCAGCACCTGCACCATGGCGGCACGCTCAAGGTAGTAGAGATCGTCGTAGGTCTGGGCCACCGTCGGGCCCGAGACGATGACGCCGTGGTTGCGCAGGAACAGGATGTCCTTGCCGGCCATGGCGCTGCACATGCGGTCGCCTTCCTCGTTGCTGAGCGCGACGCCGGCATAGTCGTCGTCGTAGGCGATGCGGTTCCAGTAGCGGAAGGCGTTCTGGGTGCACATCTCGATGCGGCCGTCGCGGATCGAGGTCAGCGCTGTGGCGTAGGGCATGTGGGTGTGCAGCACGACCTTGGCGCGCGGGTTGCCGGCATGGATGCGGGCGTGGATGAAGAAGGCGGTTGCCTCGACCGCGTACTTGCCCTCGACGATGTTGCCCGCGCCGTCGGCGATCACCAGGTCCGAGGGCGTGATCTCCGACCAGTGCAGGCCCTGCGGGTTGACCAGGAACAGGTCCTCGCGGCCGGGCACGGTCATGCTGAAGTGGTTGCACACGCCTTCGTTGAGGCCGTGCCGCGCGGCGGCCCGCAGGGCGGTCGTGAGGTCGATCCGTGCCTGTGTCACGGGGTCGTTGGCCAGCATCAAGAGGTCTCCATTGCCGAAGGACGTAGCGAGTGGCGATGATGCTGCCAACCCTAAAGCGGTTTGTGACCGGATGGAACCGCCGGCGTGGGAGCTGATCGATGGACGTCCTGTTTCGCTCGCCGCTGGGGGCGCTGCTGGCCAAGCCGTGGGTCGACCAGGCCGGCCTGTTCGGCCTCAAACGCTGGTACTTTCCGCTGTCGCGCCTGTGGGCGGCGGCCAACGCCGCCGGCGACGAGACGGCGCGCTTCCGCGACGAGATCGGTGCGCCGGTCGCGGCCTGGCCGGAGTCCTACCTGCGATCGGTGCTGGCACGCCATGCGGCGCGCAAGGTGGCGGCGGAGGCCGCTCGCTCGGCATGGGAAACCGCGCTGTTCGACGATGCGTCCGACGAGGACGGCCTCGTCCTGGATCATCGGCGCCGTGCCACCGCCACCCGCCATCTGGCGACGCGCGCCTCGTTCTATCCGTTGCTGTTTCCGACCCGGCCGCCATCGGCGCGCTGGGAGATCGACCAACCCGCCGATGTCGAGCACACCCTTGGACCGGCGATTGCCCGGCCGGACAGCCTCTACGACACCGCCGTCGATGTCGGCACCGTCGCCGTTTCGCGGCCGGTGATGCGAGACCGCCTGCGCGAGTATTGGTTGCGCGCGCCGACGCCCGCGCCGCGACTGGGGCAGCGGCCGGGCAGCGAAGCGCTCTATGCCCGCGTGGTCGAGCCAGCCGACGCGGGACCATGTCCGACGCTGATCTTCGGCAGCGGCCTCTGCCTGGAATTTGAGCTGCTGACGGTCTCGCGCGGCCCGGCCACCCGGCTCGCCGAGCTGGGCTGGCGCGTGGTCGAGCCGATCTCGCCCTATCACGGCCTGCGCGCCATGCCGGGACGCTATGGCGGCGAGCCGTTCTTCGCCGCGGGACCGACCAGCTCGATCGACCTCATCGCCGGGCAGGCGATCGAATCGGCGCTGCTGATCGCCTGGTGCCATCAGCGCTTCGGCGGCAAGGTGGGCCTCGCCGGCATTTCGATGACGTCGTTCGTGGCCCAGCAGGCTGCCAGCCGTTGCCACCTGTGGCCGGCCGAGGCGCGGCCCGACGGCGTCATGCTCATCAGCCATTCCGGCCGCATCGAGGACGTGACCTTCGGCGGCGCGCTCGCCGTCACGCTCGGCCTCGATCGTGCCTTGGCGCGCGCTGGCTGGTCGCGCGAGGCGCTGGCCCACCTGTCGGAGCTGATCGATCCGACTGCGGATCCCGCGATCGCGCCCGCGAACATCGTTTCGGTGCTGGGCGAGACCGACCGCTGGGTGCCTTACGACGACGGCCTGGCGGTCGCGCAACGCTGGCGGCTGCCCGACGCCAATGTCTTCCGCTATCCGCTCGGCCATCTCGGCATGCCGGTGCAGCTCACGCGCGATGCCCAGCCGTTCGAGCGCCTCAGGCAGGTACTGGCCGGCGCGTGACGTCGGCGCCGGAAATCTCGCGCACCAGCTTGGTGCGCACGGCGCGGCCGAAATGGTCGAAGTTGTCGGCCACGATCATGAACGAGCCCGGACCGCCGATGACGTTCTCCTCGTAGTACTTGTCGAGGGTAAGGTCGGGCGGACGGCCGAAGTTGGTGCGGTTCATCATCACCGGCAGGCCGTTGACCACGATGCCCTGCTCGACCAGGCGGTCGCGCACCAGCTCGGCCGGCGGACCGTCGTTGGTGCGGCCGTCGCCCGAGATGTCGATGACGCGGCGCTTGGAGACGAAGCCCGAATTGTCGAAGCGCTGGCCGGCATGGGCCAGCGCGGCGCCGACCGCCGTCCAGCTCTGCGACTGGCGCGGCGCCTCGGCGAGCTTCTCAGTGAAGCGGCGCGCGGCGGACGGGCTGTCGATCACGGTCCAGTCGATCACCACCACCTGATAATGCGTGCCGGCCCATTCGGTGTAGCAGACGGCGATGCGCTGGGTCTCGCCCGACAGGATGGCATCGATGACGCGATCGTTGGTGAGCGCTTCGATGTAGCCGCGACGCTGCAGCTCGGCTTCGACCTCGTCTATGGAGCGCGACACGTCGACCGCCAGCACGAGCTGCAAGTCGACCGGCGTCTCTGCCCTTGCCGAGCTTATGGCCGTCGATGCGGCGGCAGCGGCCGCCAGGGAGCCCAAGAGCGCGGTCCGTCGCTTCATGCCCACCCTCCGGATAGAGGGTTGGGAGCATAGCACTTCTCATTCGACCGTCATGATGGCCAAACGAAAACGCCGGGGGCAGAGCCCCCGGCGTTCCGTTCGTTCAGGTCGCTGTCAGCGGCCTATTGATCGTCGTCGAAGCCGCGCTTGCGCGGCTCGTAATCGCGCTCGCGACGCGGGCGATCTGCGCCGCCGCCGCCATGACGGCGCGGCGGACGGCCGAAGTCGCCACCACCAGGAGCACCACCGCCGCCATCGAAACCGCCGCCAGCCGGCGGCGGACCGCCGGAGAAGTCGGCGCGTCGATCGCGCATCGGGCCGCCACCGCCGCCGCCAGCGTCGCCGCGGTAACCACCGCCTCCGCCGCCGCGGTCACCGCCGCCACCACCGTAGCCGCCGCCACCACCGCCGCCGCGATAGCCACCGCCACCGCCGCCGCCGTAGCCGCCGCCGCCACCACCGCCTCCGCCGTAAGGCGGACGCGGACCGCGCGGACGGAAGCCGCCGCCATCGCGACCACCACCACCGCCGCCACCGAAGCCACCGCCGCCACCACCACCGGGCTGACGTTCGACGGCTTCACGGACCGCGATCGAGCGGCCATCGAGCAACGCGCCGTTCATGGCCTGCATGGCCGAGGCGCCCTGATCATCTGTTTCCATCTCGAGGAACGCGAAGCCGCGGCTGCGGCCGGTCTCGCGATCCACGATCACTTTTGAAGAGGTAACGGTGCCGAACTGAGAGAAGGCTTCTGACAGACGCTCAGACGTGACCGAGTAGGGCAGGTTGCCCACAAACAATTTGCGACTCATTCAAGGCTCGGGGCTGGAGGAAGGATAGAGCGGAGTCCGGCTCGCGCTTGCTGGACGACTGGGTCCAAGCGTTTCGATGACATTTGACAGATGACCAAGAAGCTCACGAGAAGACGTTGACCGGCGTAGCGCTCCGCGATCGTGCCGAGACTCATGATGATGCTCGTCGGCCAGTATCGCAATGCAGGCTTTATGCGCTGAATCACGGCTCAAGTCCACCGTAAGCGGATCACGAAGATGGCAGGGTTGAGATCGATTTGTGCAGGTCACACAATCGACATGGAAATGGGAGGAATTGCATGATCGCCGACCATCGGACGCACGAGCTAGAGGCGGGCATCGTCCGAGAGTTTCTCGCGCTGCGCGAAAAAGAAAAGCATCCCGACACTGTAGTCGGCTTCCTCGCCGGCGACGTCGGCAATGTGAGCGCGATCATGCATATCTCGGCCCGCGAAGAGCTCGCCGTCGGCACCAGGCGTCGCCCTGCGATGGCGGATGATCCCGCAGAGCGACCTTATTTGCAGAAGAGCCGAGAATATATGAACGACATCGGCAACAAGATGTTGGTGTCGAACCCGATTTCACCCACGAAGTAAGGGAAAGCCATGACGAGCTCTCATCCGCGGCGCAGCGGCGCCCAAGTCCTGATCGATCAGCTGCGCATCCACGGCACCGACACGATCTTCGGCGTGCCGGGCGAAAGCTACCTGGCGGCGCTGGACGCGCTCTACGCCCAGCGCAACTCCATCCGCTTCGTCATCTGCCGCCAGGAAGGCGGAGCCGCCAACATGGCCGAGGCTTACGGCAAGCTCACCGGCAAGCCCGGCATCGCCTTCGTCACGCGCGGTCCGGGTGCAACCAACGCCAGCATCGGCTTGCATACCGGGTTCCAGGATTCGACGCCCATGATCCTGCTGGTCGGTCAGGTGGCGCGCGAGGCCTCCGACCGCGAAGCCTTCCAGGAAATCGACTACCGCCGCATGTTTGGCCAGATGGCCAAGTGGGTGGTCCAGATCGAGGATGCACGGCGCATCCCCGAACTGATCAGCCAGGCATTTCACACCGCGCTGAACGGCCGGCCCGGCCCGGTCGTGGTGGCGCTGCCCGAGGACATGCTGGTCGACGAGGTCGAGGTGCCGGACGCCGGCCCCTACAAGATCGCGCGCGGCGCGCCGGCGGCCGAGGACATGGCGACGCTGCGCGAGCTTCTGGCGGCGGCCGAGAAGCCGATGGTGATCGTGGGCGGCGGCGGCTGGACGGCCAAGGCTTGCGCCGACATCAGGGCCTTCGTCGAGGCCAACGACCTGCCGGTCTGCGCCTCGTTCCGTAACCAGGACCTGTTCGACAACCGCCATCCGAACTACGCCGGCGATCTCGGCGTCGGCGTCGGACCGGCGCTGGGCAAGCGCCTGAAGGCCTGCGACCTCATCATCGCCGTCGGCCCTCGACTTGGCGAGGCGACAACCGGCGGCTACACGCTGTTCGACCTGCCGGTCCCGAAGCAGAAGCTGGTGCACGTCCATGCCGGCGCCGAGGAACTGGGCCGCGTCTACCAGGCGACCCTGCCGATCAACAGCGGCATGGCGAACTTCGCCGCCGCCGCAAAGGCGATGAGGCCGGTCGATGGCAAGCGCTGGAAGGCCGAGACCGCGGCGGCGCACGCCGAGTACCTCGACAACATCAAGCCCGGGCCGCTGCCCGGCACGGTGAACATGGGCGAGGTCATCGCCTGGCTGAACAAGCGCCTGCCCGACGATGCAATCATCACCAACGGCGCGGGCAACTACGCGGCCTTCCTGCATCGCTTCTTCCAGTATCGCGGCTTCAAGACCCAGCTCGCGCCGACCAGCGGCGCCATGGGTTACGGCGTGCCGGCGGCGGTGGCGGCGAAGATCGCCGAACCCGATCGCATGGTGGTGTCGCTGGCGGGCGATGGCTGCTTCCTGATGAACGGCCAGGAGTTCGCGACCGCCGTCCAGCACGGCGCCAACATCGTGATCACCGTGGTCGACAACGGCATGTACGGCACCATCCGCATGCACCAGGAGCGCGAGTATCCGACGCGCGTGGTCGGCACCGAGCTCAAGAACCCCGACTTCGCGGCCTACGCGCGGGCGTTCGGCGGCCACGGCGAGACGGTCGAGAAGACGGAAGACTATGCCGCGGCGTTCGAGCGCGCGGTGGCGGCGGCCAAGCCCGCCATCATCCACGTGAAGACCGATCCCGAGGCGCTGACCTCGCGCATCACGCTCAGCAAGCTGCGCGAGCAGTCGCTGGCCAGGCAGAAACACTGAGACAAGAGGCGGGTGAAGGGGGTGCTTGCGCACCCCCTTCTTCGTCTGTATAGAAACGCCTCGTGGAGATTTGAGCCGACCGGCTTGCGACCACGTTAAAAATCGCTAAAAGGTCGGAGGCTCTCGCAAAAGCCCCCGTCCTTCTAGGTCGGGGGCTTTTTCGTTGCGCGTCCTTACAAAGGCGCGGACGTAAGGAGAGGGCAATGGACGGAACGATTCCCAAGAAGAAGGCGAAGGCCGATCAATCGACGTGGCGGCCGCAGACGCGCGCCGTGCGCGGCGGGCAGCTGCGCAGCAACTTCGACGAGACGTCGGAGGCGCTCTACCTGACCTCGGGCTACGCCTACTCGAGCGCGGAGGAGGCCGAGGCCACCTTCAAGGGCGAGAGCACGCACTATCAGTATTCGCGCTTCGGCAATCCGACCGTCAGCATGTTCGAGAACCGGCTGGCCGCGCTCGAAGGCGCCGAGGCCTGTCGCGCCACCTCGACCGGCATGTCGGCTGTGTTCTTCACTCTGCTGGCGCTGCTCAAGTCGGGCGATCGCGTCGTCGCGGCCCGCCAGCTGTTCGGTTCGTGCCACTACATCGTGGCCGACCTGCTGCCCAAGTACGGCATCCAGGGCGAATTCGTCGACGGCGGCGATCTCGCGCAGTGGGAGAAGGCGCTATCGAAGCCGGCGCAAGCCGTGCTGTTCGAATCGCCTTCGAACCCGATGCTCGACATCGTCGATGTGAAGGCAGTGTGCGACCTCGCCCACAAGGCCGGCGCCAAGGTCGTGCTCGACAACGCCTTTGCCACGCCGATCCTGCAGCGGCCGCTGGAATGGGGCGCCGACATCGTCGTGCACTCCGCGACCAAGTACATCGACGGCCAGGGCCGCACCCTGGGCGGCGCGGTGCTGGGCTCCAAGGAATTCATCCTCGACAAGCTGCAGCCCATCATCCGCAACACCGGCCCCTCGCTCAGCCCGTTCAATGCCTGGGTGCTGGTCAAGGGCATGGAGACGCTGGGCCTGCGCATCGAGCGGCACTGCGCCAACGCTTCGCGCGTGGCCGATGCGCTCGCCGCCCATCCCGCGATCGGCCGCGTGCTCTATCCCGGCCGCAAGGACCATCCGCAGCATGCGCTCGCCATGAAGCAGATGTCGGGCGCCGGCGGCGTCGTCACCTTCGACCTCAAGGCCGGCAAGTGGGCGGCCTTCGAGACGCTGAACCGGCTGAAGCTCGTCGACATCTCCAACAACCTCGGCGACGCGAAGAGCCTGGTCACGCATCCGGCGACCACGACGCACATGCGCATCGGCGCCGAGGAGCGGGCCAAGCTCGGCATCGGCGACGGCACTTGCCGCATCTCGGTTGGCCTCGAGGACGCCGAGGACATCATCGCCGACCTGGTGCAGGCGCTGGGCTGATATTTCTTCCGGACCGCGGGCTTCCGGGCCCGCGGTCCAGTAAAGAGGCTTGACCATGTCGCTGGCGCAGCGCCTGTGGGACATCAACGGCGACCTGGGCGCGCGCATCCGCATACATGACTTCGTCGAGGGACTCGGCAACGGGTCCCTGCCGGTCGAGAGCTTCAAGCGTTACGTGGCGCAGGACGCCTACTTCCTCGAAGCTTTTGCGCGCGCATACGCCTTCTGTCTCGCCAACGGCACCTCGCGCGACGACCTCTACGACTTCTCGGAGCTGATCTCGGGCGTCGTCGAGGAGCTGAAGCTGCACAGGAGCTACACCGAGCGCCTGCAGATCGACCTTTCAAGCGTGACGCCCGTCGCGGCGACCAAGTTCTATGTCGAGTTCCTGCTGAACACCGCCCGGCGTGGCCGGCTCGGCGAGACCATTGCGGCCATGACGCCCTGTATGCGGCTCTACGCCTGGCTCGGCCAGTCGCTTGCCAGGACCAACGTCGCGCCGGCCTACGCCGACTGGGTGAAGACCTATTCCGATCCCGGCTTCGAGGCGCTGGCGGTGCGGCTGGAGGCTTTGCTCGACAAGCACGCCATCGACACGCCCGCGGTGCGCGCCAACTATCGCCGGGCGATGGAACTGGAACTCGGCTTCTTCGCCGCCAACCTCTAGAGGGCTGCGAGCTTCTCCATCGAGCGTTCGATGGCGCCGTGCAGGTCGGCGGTGAGCTTGGCACCCATGGCGTCGCGCACCTCCTGCTCGGCGGCGGCCCACAGGGGCAGGGCGCGCTTGAACAGGGCGCGGCCGGCGGGCGTCGCGACCAGGTCGTGACGCCGCTTGTCGCCCGACTGGGCGCGCTCGATCAGACCGTCCTTCAGGAGCGGGCCGAGGTTGCGCGTCAGCGTCGTGCGGTCGGTGGCCAGCAGGTCGGACAGCCGCCCGATCGACACCGGGCCCTGGGCCGTCACGAAACCCAGCAGCGAGAACTGTGAGATCTTCAGCCCGGTCGACGCCAGATGCTTGCTGTAGATCTGGGTCACACGCCGCGCCGCGCCGCGGATACGAAAGCAGGTGCAGTCGAGCGGCGAGAGGCGGAGGCCGGACATGACGGCAGACTAATCCGGGTGCTTGCGATGGCCAAGTGCAAATGTGTATATGCACGCAAGCGCGATGACGGAGACGACGATGAGCGAAGCGGGTTACGGCGTGGTGCCTCTCGAGCAGGCCCGTGCCATGGACGGGCTCAGCCTGTTCAAGGGCCTGCTGGAGGGCCGTTTTCCGGCGCCGCCGATCAGCAAGGTGCTGGGCTTCCGGGTGTCGGAGGTCGAGCTGGGCCGCGTCGTCTTCGACTACACGCCGGTCTTCGACCACTTCAATCCGCTGGGCACCGTGCATGGCGGCATCGCCGCCACCCTGCTCGATTCGGTGATGGGCTGCTGCATCCACACCACGCTCAAGGCCGGCATCGGCTACACCACGGTCGAGATCAAGGTGAACTACGTGCGCGCCATGACCGACAAGACCGGCCCGGTGAAGGCCGAAGGCAAGGTGATCAACGTCGGCTCGCGCATCGGCACCTCGGAAGGCAAGCTCTATGACAGCGCCGGCAAGCTTCTGGCGCACGGCACGACGACTTGTCTGATTTTTCCCATTTGATCTTCCAGACCGCCGGCGAGACGCCGGCGGTCCGGAAGACTAGGCTGGGTCATGCCCCAGGCCACCGCCGAGCAACGCCTGCTGCGCCTGTCGATCGGCGTGACGATCGTCGTCTCGCTGTTCGGCGTCGTGTTCGGCCTGCTGTCGGGCTCGCTGTCGATCGTGTTCGATGGCGTGTTCGCCGCCATCGACGCCGCCATGTCGGGCCTGGCGCTGTTCGTCTCGCGCCTGGTCAGCCGTGAAAGCACCAACCGCCGCTTCCAGTTCGGCTATTGGCACATCGAGCCCATGGTGCTGGCCTTCAACGGCGGCACGCTGATGCTGCTCTGCTTCTATGCCTTCCTGAACGCCGTCGACAGCTTCCTGGCTGGCGGCCGGCAGCTCGATTTCGACTGGGCGATGACCTACGCCGTGATCGTCTGCATTGCCTGCTTCAGCATGTTCTTCTACGAGCTCCACGCCAACCGCCGCGTTGGCTCGGATTTCGTGCGGCTCGACGCGCAGAGCTGGCTGATGTCGGCCGCCATCACCTCGGCGCTACTGGTCGCCTTCGGCATCGCCTGGTCGCTGCGCGGCACGCCGTACGGTCATCTCACGCCCTATGTCGATCCCGTCGTGCTGGCGCTGCTGACGATCTGCCTGGTGTTCGTGCCGATCCGCACCGTGCGCAAGGCGCTGCAGGAGGTGTTGCTCATCACGCCGCCCGAGCTCGACGCCAAGGTCCGCAGCGTGATGGACGGCGTGATTGCCCGCCGCGGCTTCAAGACCTACACCAGCTACGCCGCCAAGGTCGGCCGCGCCGAGTTCATCGAGATCCACCTCGCGGTACCCGAGGGCATGCGGATCGACAACGTCACCGAAGTCGACGCCATCCGGCGCGAGATCGCCGACGCGCTGGGCGGCGAGGGGCCGCAGCGCTGGCTCACCATCGATTTCACCGCTGATCCGCGCTGGCTGTAGGGGCATTGCGCGATTTGACCTTTTTGCGCGAACGTCCCATGTCAGGACTTCAGGAACTCGCATGTACACAGCCACAACCCGTGCCATCCAAGTGACCGTCAGGCCGCAATATCTGCCCGAGGATTCCGATCCCGCGAAGTCGCAATTCGTGTGGGCCTATTTCGTCCGTATCCAGAACGCGGGCGATGTCGCAGTGCAGTTGCGCAGCCGCTACTGGAAGATCACCGATGCGCTAGGGCGCGTGCAGGAAGTGCGGGGGCCGGGCGTCGTCGGCAAGACGCCATTGCTGCGCCCGGGCGAGATGTTCGAGTACAATTCCGGCACGTCGCTCTCCACGCCCTCGGGCTTCATGGGCGGCGCCTACCAGATGGTGAGCGAATCCGGCGAGAACTTCGATATCGAGATCCCCACATTTTCACTCGACCTGCCTAGCCCAGACCGGAAGCTGAATTGATTCGATAGGACAGTGGCGCCGGCTCAATTGAGGGAAACGACCATGAACAAGATGGTGAAGAAGAGCGAGATGGTCTCGCTTGCCACGGGCCTGACCCGTCCGTCGCGCGACGAAGCGGAAGCTGCCGTACGCACGCTGATCCGCTGGGCGGGCGACGACCCCGATCGCGAGGGCCTGGTCGGCACGCCCGATCGCGTCGTGCGCTCCTACGAGGAATTCTTCCGCGGCTACGACGAGGACCCGCGCGAGATGCTGCAGCGGACCTTCGAGGAGGTCGAAGGCTACGACGAGGTCGTCGTACTGCGCGACATCCGCCTGGAATCGCACTGCGAGCACCACATGGTGCCGATCATCGGCAAGGTCCATGTCGGCTACCTGCCCGACAAGCGCGTGGTCGGCATCAGCAAGCTCGCCCGCGTGGTCGACGCCTTCGCCTTCCGCCTGCAGATCCAGGAGAAGCTCACGGCGCAGATCGCCAACACCCTGCAGGAGGTTCTGCAGCCGCGCGGCGTCGCCGTCGTCATCGAGGCGGCGCACCAGTGCATGACCACCCGCGGCGTGCACAAATCCGACGTCGCCATGGTGACCAGCCGCATGCTGGGCGCCTTCCGCGACAATGGCGAGACACGACGCGAATTTTTGACCATGATCGGCCGGACATCCGTCTAAGCCTCATCAAGGAGCATCATGGCAGGGGAGATCGTCGGCTCGGTCGAAATGCTGCGCCGTCTCGTGGCGTTCGACACCACCTCGCGCAATTCCAACCTGGCGTTGATCGAGTACGTACAGCAGTACCTTCAGGGACACGGCATCGACAGCAAGCTGGTGCCAAGCGAGGACGGCAAGAAGGCCAATCTCTTCGCCACCGTCGGGCCGAATGTGAAGGACGGCGTCGTGCTCTCCGGCCATACCGACGTGGTGCCGGTCGACGGCCAGCCGTGGGATACCGATCCCTGGACGCTGACCCTGAAGGACGGCAAGTACTACGGCCGCGGCACCTGCGACATGAAGGCGTTTTATGCCATCGGCCTCGCCATGCTGCCGGCGTTCAAGAACGCCAAGCTGAAGAAGCCGATCCACTTCGCCCTGTCCTACGACGAGGAAGTGGGCTGCATCGGCGCCCATGGCCTCGCCGCCCGCATGGCAAGCGAGGTGCCGAAGCCGCGCGCCATCATCATCGGCGAGCCGACCATGATGACGGTGGTGCACGCCCACAAGGGCGCGCAGATCTACATCACCAAGTTCACCGGCTTCGAGGCGCACTCCTCGATGACCCATCTCGGGGTCAGCGCCATCCATTTCGCCGGCGAGTTCGTCCATTACCTCAACACGGTGCAGGACGAGCTCGACGCCAAGGCGCCGAAGCAGAGCGAGTTCATGCCGGCGGCGGCGACCTTCAATGTCGGCACCATCGTCGGCGGCACGGCAGGCAACATCCTGGCGCGCGAGTGCGAGGTCCTATGGGGCTATCGCGAACTGCCCGGTTTGCCGATCGAGGCGCTGGGCGACCGCGCCATCGAATGGTTGGAAAAGGAACTGTTGCCCAAGATGAAGGCCAGGCATCCGGCGGCGACGATCGGCACGGTGCTGCGCTCCTCGACGCCGGCTTTCTCGTCGGAGGGCAACGACGAGGCCAAGGCGCTGGCGCGCAGCTGGTCGGGATCCAACACGGTGGGCAGCGTGGTCTACGGCACCGAGGCCGGCATCTTCCGCAAGACGCTGGGCGTGCCGACCGTGGTCTGCGGCCCCGGCGACATCGCCCAGGCCCATCAGCCCAACGAGTTCATCCTCGCCTCCCAGATCGACGCCTGCGAGGGCTTCATGCATCGCATGATCGAGTGGTGCTGCCGGGACTAGCCGGCATCGGCTTTCCTCATCTTCTTCCGGACCGCGCGCTTCCAGCGCGCTCATGATTCATGAGCGCGCAAGATGCGCGCGGTCCGGAAGACCATGACACCTGTTTCAACCTGTCCTTGACTCAAACTGTGAACCATAGTTCATTCCTTGAAATGAACCTGGGTTCACACTTTGGTCTATAGGCAGACGGAAAACGCCACGAAGCGCTTGGCCGACAAGCGCGCCCGCATCCTGGCGGCGGCGCGCGATCTTGTGGCCGACGGCGGCTGGGCGGCCGCGCAGGTCGACCACGTCGCCGCCAAGGCTGGCGTCGCCACCGGCACGGTCTATCGCCATTGGTCATCCAAGGCCGAGCTCTGCGCCGAGATCGTGGCCACGGTCTCCGCCCGCGAGGTCGGGATCGTGAAGGCGGTGGCCGACGCCGATGGCTCGCCGGTCGAGAAGCTGGATGCCGCCATCCGCACCTTCGCCAGCCGCGCGCTGCGTGGCCGCCGCCTCGCCTACGCGTTGATCGCCGAGCCGGTCGATCCCGAGGTCGAGACGGTCCGTCTGGATTATCGCGCGCAGCTGGCGCGCTGCCTGGAGCGCATCCTGCGCGAGGGCATCATGCGCGGCGCCTTCCCGCGCCTCGACCCTGCGGTGGCCGCGGCCTGCATCGTTGGCGCTTTCATGGAGGCCCTGGTCGGCCCATTGGCGCCCGCCAAGGGCACGGGTCCGCGCGCCGACCGCCATCTCATCGAGCAGATCACCCAGTTCTGCCTGCGCGCCAGCGTCGGCATGACGGAGCAAAAGGCATGACCGTCGAACCCTTCGCCCGCCTGCCCTCGGTGCCGGCCGACGGCTATGCCACGCACGAGGTGATGAACCAGGCGAGCCCGCTCGTCGGCCACAATGCCTTTACCGACGATCGCCTGCTGACGGAAATCGCCGGGCGCGAGCGCATCGCATGGGCCGGGGATCGCCTCGCCGAAGCCGGCGCGACGGTGGCGAGCGCGCGCGTGGCCGAGCTGGCGCGCGAGGCCAACCGGCACACGCCCGAACTGCGCAGTCACGACCGCTTCGGCCATCGCATCGACGAGATCGCCTTCCACCCGGCATGGCACGAGCTGATGTCGCTCGCGATCGGCCACGGCACCCATGCCCTGGCGTGGACCGCCAACCGACCCGGCGCACACGTGGCGCGCGGCATGCTCTCCTATCTCTGGAACCAGGGCGAAAGCGGCATCTGCTGCCCGCTCGGCATGACCTACTCGGCAGTGCCGGCGCTCAGGCTGCAGCCCGATCTCGCGGCGGCATGGGAGCCGTTCATCCTGTCGACCCGCTACGACGCCAGCGCCGCGCCGATGCAGCGCAAGACCGGCGGCACCGTCGGCATGACCTTGACCGAGAAGCAGGCGGGCTCCGATCTGCGTGCGACGGAGACCACCGCGCGCCCCGCCGGCGCACGGCGCGGGCCGGGCGAGGTTTACCGGATCGACGGCCACAAGTGGTTCTTCTCGGTCCCGCACAGCGACGTCTTCGTCACCCTGGCGCGCACCGACCGCGGCCTGTCGTGCTTCCTGCTGCCGGGCTGGCTGCCCGACGGCACGCGCAACCGCCTGCTGATCCAGCGGCTGAAGGACAAGTGCGGCAACAAGTCGAACGCCTCCGGGGAGATCGAATACCGCGGCGCACTCGCCTGGCTGGTCGGCGAGGAGGGGCAGGGCATCAAGGCGGCGCTCGCCATGACGCATCTCACGCGGCTCGACTTCGCCATCGGCTCGGCCGGGCTGATGCGCCGCGCGCTGTCCGAGGCGATCCATCACACCACGGCACGCCGCGCCTTCCAGCGAAGGCTGGTCGACCAGCCGCTGATGCAGAACGTGATCGCCGACCTCGCCCTCGAGGTCGAGGCGGCGACGCTGCTCGCCTTCCGGCTGGCGCGCGCTGTTGACGACGAGCAGGCGGGCGATCCCGCGGCGGCGCTGCTGGTGCGCATCGGCACGCCGGTCGCGAAGTTTTTCAACTGCAAGCGCGCCGTCGGCGTGGTCCACGAGGCGCTCGAATGCCATGGCGGCAACGGCTTCATCGAGGAGGGGCCGATGGCGCGGCTCTATCGCGAGGCGCCCCTCAACGGCATCTGGGAGGGCAGCGGCAACGTCATCGCGTTGGACGTGCTGCGCGCCGCCGGCCGCTCGCCGCAAAGCGTGCCCGCCTTCCTCGATGAGGTGCGCCTCGCGAAGGGTGGCGACCGACGTCTTGACCGCCTGGTTGCCGAGATCGAGGCCGAACTCGCGGCGCCGGAGGAGCACGAGGCACGGGCGCGCCGCATCGCCGAGCGCATGGCGATCGCCCTGCAGGCGAGCCTATTGATCCGCCATTCGCCACTGGCCGTGGCCGATGCCTTCTGTGCGACGCGGCTCGGCGGCGATGGCGGCACGGCCTATGGCGGCCTGCCGGCCGGCCTCGACCAGCGCGCCATCGTTGAACGCGCCAGGGTCTCCCATGCGGGACTTTGACGGCAAGGTCGCCCTGGTGACGGGCGGGGCCACCGGAATCGGACGCGCCGCTGCGCTCGCCTTGGCGCGTCGCGGCGCCACGGTGGTGATCGCGGGTCGCCGCCGCGCTGTGGGCGAGACGGCGGTGGCTGCCGTCGAGGCGGCCGGCGGGACGGCCCGATTCATTGCCACCGACGTCACCCGGCCGGACGAGATCGCCGTCCTGCACCGCACGATCGTCGCCGACCATGGCCGTCTCGACATCGCCTTCAACAATGCGGGCTACCAGGAGCCGCGCGCACCGCTCGCCGAGCAGGACGATGGCCTCTACGACCGCGTCTTCGATACCAACGTGCGGTCGGTCTTTCTCTGCCTGCAGCACCAGATCCGGCATATGGCGGAACGCGGCGGCGGCGCCATCGTGGTGAACACCTCGGTGAGCGGCCTGCGCAATCCCAATCCCGGCCTGGCGCTCTACTCGGCATCAAAGGCCGCGGTGATCTCGCTGATGCGCTCGGCGGCGATGGAATATGCCGCCCACGGCGTGCGCATCAATGCGGTGGCGCCGGGCCGCGTCGTCACCGACATGATGCTGGCCTCGAAGATCATGGACATGGAGGCCGTTGCCGCTGGCCTGCCGTTGCGACGCATGGGCCAGCCCGAGGAGGTGGCCGAGGCGGTCGCCTGGCTCGCCTCCGACGCCGCCTCGTTCGTCGTCGGACACGTGCTGTGCACCGATGGCGGCTTCATGGCGCTGTGAAGGGAGTACGTCATGTCGATCCATGCTGATCGCGCCCGCTACGTCCCCGTTGAGCGGGGCTTCAACATCGCGCGGACGGCGATCGAGCCGCAGGCTTTCGTCGCGGAAGCGGCCCGCGCCTTCGCGGCCGACACGCCGACCGGCTTCATCGCCCTCGACCTGTCGCTGGCGCTGGGCAGCGGTCATGCCGCTACGACGCCCTTCATGCTGGCGCGCTATGCCCGCATCCGCCGCGGCGAGCGGCTGGCCTGCACGCTGGCAGCGAGCGGCGAGATCTGGGCGGTGTTGCGCGGCCGCGGCACGCTGGAGCGCGACGGCCAGGCGCTGGCCTGGGGCGAGGGCGACATGCTCGCCCTGCCGGGCGGCGTCGCGTCGACGTGGCTCGCCGAGGAGGATGCCGTGCTGTGGCTGGCGACCGACGAGCCGGCGCTCGCCTTCCTGGGCGTCCGGCCCGAGATCGGCGAACGCGCGCCAATCGAGGCCACGCACTATCGCGCCGAGGACATCGCCCGCGAGCTGCGCACGCTCTACGAGCGGCCGATGGCGCCCGACACGCCGGGCCGCGCCCTGTTCATGGCGAGCGCACGCACCGAGCGGCTGGGCACCTGCCTGCCGGCGATGACGCTGACCCTGAATGCCGTGCGTCCGGGCGAGGAGCAGCGGCCGCATCGCCACAACGCCGCCGCCCTGGTGCTCTCCCTGCGCGAGGCGCACTGCGCCTCGACCATCGGCGGCCGCACCTTCCCGTGGACGCGGCACGTGACCTTGCTGACTCCGGCCGGCGCCGCCCACGACCATCGCAACGCGCCGAAGGTCGACGGCGCCGTGGGCGATGACGACATCGCCCTGTCGCTGATCGTCCAGGATGGCGGCCTGCACTACTACGGCCGCACCATGGGCTTCAGCTTCGCCTGACGGAGACCGCATGCTGGGACTGATGCAGGACGGGCCTCTGCTCATCAGCGGCCTGCTCGACTACGCCGAGCGCTATCACCCGCGGGCTGAGATCGTGTCGCGCGACGCCGACGGCGGCGAGCACCGCTACGGCTATGCCGAGGCGGCAGCGCGCGCCCGGCGCCTCGCCTCGGCGCTGCAGATTGCCGGCATTCGGCCGGGCGACCGCGTCGCCACCCTGGCGATGAACCACCATCGCCACTTCGAGCTCTATTTCGGCGTCTCCGGCATGGGCGCCGTGCTGCACACGGTCAATCCGCGGCTGTTCGCGCCGCAGATCGACTACATCGTCAATCACGGCGGCAGCCGGATCCTGTTCGTCGATCCGGCCTTCGTGTCCCTGGTCGGTCCGCTGGCGCCGGCGCTGCGCTCAGTCGGCCGCTACGTCGTGCTGGGCGGGCCGGAGGCCCTCGACGAGGCGGCGCGCGCCCTGCCGAACGTCGTCGACTACGAGTCTTCCTGGCGACCGGCTGCGACGGCGAGGCATGGCCGTTGTTCGACGAACGCACCGCATCGACGCTCTGCTACACGTCGGGCACGACGGGCAATCCCAAGGGCGTGCTTTATTCGTATCGCTCGACGGTGCTGCACGCGCTCTCGGCCTGCCAACCGGGCTCGTTCGATATCTCGGCGCATAGCGTCCTGCTCGCCATCCCGCCGATGTTCCACGCCAATGCCTGGAGCTTCCCCTATCTCGCGGCCATGACGGGCGCCAAGCTCGTCCTGCCCGGGCCGAAGCTCGACGGCGAGAGCCTGCAGGAGCTGATCACGGCCGAAGGCGCCACTTTCACCGTCGGCGTGCCCACGGTCTTCACCATGCTGCTCGACCATCTGCGGCGGACCGGCAAGGGCATCTCCCCGCTGGCGCGCGCGGGTATCGGCGGCTCGGCGGTGCCGCGCGCGATGATCGACGAGCTGGCGGGTCACGGCTGCACCGTGCTGCAGCTCTGGGGCATGACCGAGACCAGCCCGCTCGGCACCATCGCGACGTCGACACCGGCGGTGACGGCCCTCGACGCGGCGGAGCGGGCCGACGTGCTGGCGCAGCAGGGCCGCGTCCGCTGGGGCCTCGACGCCCGCATCGTGCGCGAGGACGGCACCGAAGCGGCGCGCGACGGCAAGACGGCGGGCGCCTTGTGGGTGCGCGGGCCTTGGGTGGCGAAGGGATATTTCGGCGCCGCGACCGAGGTGCTCGACGACGAGGGCTGGTTCCCGACCGGTGACGTGGCCACGCTCGATGGCAACGGCTATCTCCGTATCACCGACCGCACCAAGGACGTCATCAAGTCAGGCGGCGAGTGGATCAGCTCGCTGGAGATCGAGAACCTCGCCTGCAGCGTGCCCGGCGTGCGCCAGGCCGCGGTGATCGCCGCCTATCATCCCAAGTGGGAGGAGCGGCCGCTGCTGATCATTGTCCCGGACGAGGAGCACCCCGCCACCCGCGAGGATGTGCTCGATCACCTGAGGCCACGCATCGCCAAGTGGTGGCTACCCGACGATGTGGTCACCGTGGACGCCCTGCCGATGACGGCGACCGGCAAGGTCTCCAAGCTCACCCTGCGCGAGCGGTTCCGCGATCATCTGATGCGGCAGGCGCAGCCATGACTCCTCCCCCGTAAGACGGGGGAGGTGATTGAACGAGACTTCGCCTGACCGATTCCTTTTGTTGCGCGTCGCGATGTTCGCCGCGAACATGCGCCCCCCTTGCGGGAGGCCAGATGAAAGCCGTCATTTGTCGCGAGTTTTCCGGTCCGGATCGCCTGGAGATCGGCGAGGCGTCGGAGCCGGTGCCGGCGGCCGACGAGATCCTGATCGAGGTCCATGCCGCCTCGGTGACCTACATGGACCGCCTGCTGGTGTCGGGCGGCTATCAGATGCGGCCACCCACGCCGTTCGTGCCGGGAACGGAAGCCGCAGGCGTCGTTGTCGGGCTGGGCGACAAGGTCACGCGCTTCCGCGTCGGCGATCGGGTTGCCTGCCTGAACTGGATCGGCGGCATGGGCGAGCGCATGGTCGCCAAGGAGTGGAAGGCTGCACGCCTGCCCGACGGTGTCTCCTTCGAGGTCGGCGCAACCGTCATCCATAGCTACGACACCGCCTGGTACGCCCTCGCTGATCGGGCTTTGCTGGCGAAGGGTGAGACCGTCGTCGTCACCGGTGCGGGTGGCGGCGTCGGCATGGCGGCGGTCGATGTCGCCCTGCATCTCGGCGGCGAGGTGATCGCCGCCATCGGCTCGGAGGGCCATGTTGCGGCGCTCAGGGCGCGCGGCGTGAAGCACGTCCTGAACTATGCGAAAGAGGACGTGCGCAAGAGGCTCGGCGAGCTGACCGGCAGCCGCGGCATCGACGTCTGCTTCGACAATGTTGGCGGCGCGCTGTTCGAACAGCTCGCTCGGTCGATGGCGTGGCGCGGCCGGTTGCTGCCGATCGGCTTCGTCGGCGGCGAAGTGCCGAAGCTCGCCATGAACCTGCCGCTGCTCAAGAACTTCTCCGTGGTCGGCGTCTTCGCCGGCGCTTGGGAGGATCGCGAGCCCGAAGCGGCGCGGCAGGCCAAGGAGACGATCATGGAGCTGATCGAGGCGGGCAAGCTCCGTCCTCATGTCGGCCTGACCGTGCCGATGACGGAGATCCGTCGGGCCATGGCGGCGATCGGCGAGCGCACTGCCACCGGCCGCGTCGTCGTCACGATACGCTCATGACCGTCAAGCCGCTCGACGACGTGCGCCAGATTTCGGCGCTGACCTACGGCTTCATCGCCTCGAAGGCGCTGTTTGCCGCGGTCGATCTCGATCTTTTCACGCGCATCGCCGGTGGCGTGACCGACCTCGATGCGCTCGCTGGCGCAACTGGCGTGGCGCCCAACCGCCTGCGGACGTTGCTCACCGCATTGAAGACAGCGGGCCTTGTCACCGAGACCGACGGCGCGTTTGGCAATTCGCCGGCCGCAGCGACCTACCTTGTCGCCGGCGCGCCGGGCGATTTCCGCGACTACATCAGCGTCGTGAACGGCGGCTTCCTCTACGAGGGCTTGCGCCATCTCGGGAAGGCGATGCGTGGCGAACGCATCTTTCCCGACAAGGGTTTTTACGAGGGTATCGTCTATTCCGAGAGCGGGGTCGGCGGCGAGGCCTTCAGCAAAGCCCAGCATGCGGGCTCGCTCGGCCCTGCGCAGCTCATGGCGCGGCGCGTCGATCTCGGCGACGCCAGGACGTTCCTCGATGTCGGCGGTGGCAGCGGCGCCTATACGCTCGCGTTCCTGCGCAAGAACCCCAAGCTCAGGGCCACCATCCTCGACTTCCCGCAGACCGTCGAAACCGCCCGCCGCTACGCCGCCGAGGCCGCCATGGCTGACCGGGTGAGCCACGTGGCTGGCAACGCGCTCAGCACGCCATGGCCGCGCGACCAGGACGTGGTGCTGATGTCCTATGTGTGGAGCGCTGTCGGTGGCAACGACATCCGCACCCTGGCGAGCCGCGCCTTCGACGCCCTGAAGCCGGGCGGTCTGGTACTAGTCCATGATTTCATGGTCGACGACGACCACGCGGGCCCGGCCTTCGCCGCCTGGTACCTGCTCGCCTCCCTCCCGGACAATCCAGAGGCGGAGTGCCTGTCACCGGGCTTCGTCGAGCGTTGCCTGAATGACGCCGGCTTCGCCGTCGACGGTACCGAGCCGATGCTGGCCGAGATCACCGCACTGACGCGCGCGCGGAAGCCGTGAATCTTCTCTTGCCCGGACCGCGGGCCTCCAGGCCCGCTCATGCGCATGAGCGAGCGGGACACTCGCGGTCTGGAAGAATTTGAGCGGGCCTGGAGGCCCGCGGTCCGGCAAGACTACTTCAGCTTCACCCCCGTCACGCGCAGCAGGCCGTCGGGCATCGGCTTGAAGCCATCGAGCTTGTTGGTGTGGGCGATCAGATACTGCGGGTGATAGAGGTAGAAGATCCAGCCGTCCGACAGGAACTTCTCGGCCAGCTTCTCGTAGATCGCCTTGCGGGCGGCCGGATCGGTGACGGCGCGCGCCTCCTGGTGCAGCGAATCGACCTCCTTGCTGCAGTATTTGCCCATGTTCTGAGGCGCACCGCACATCTGGTAGATCACCGAATTGCCGTCGGGATCGATGCGGCCGCTCCAGGTGTTCATGTAGAGCTGGAAGTCGCCGTCCTCGGCCTGCTTCAGCGCCGTGGCGACTTCGGTGACGCGGATCTTCAGGTCGAAGCCGGCCTCGGCCACCATCGACTGCACGACCTCGGCGACCGCGCGCGTCTCGGGCGTGTTGCTGACCATGAAGTCGATCGGGATGCGTCCGCTGACACCCGCCTCCTTCAGGAGCGCCTTGGACTTGGCGATGTCGCGCTTGGGTACGGGGAATTTCGATTGATAGTAGTAGTTCTGTGGGTTGACCCACTGGTTGCCCGGCACGAATTCGCCGTTGAACACGACCTGGTTCAGCGCCTCGCGGTCGATCGCGAGGTCGAAGGCCTGGCGCACGCGGGCATCCTTGCCCAACGGGTTGTTGGCCTTGGGTCCGTTGTCGACGTTGACCAGCAGGCCGAACCAGCCGATCGACACCGCCTTGCTGAGCTTGAGCCTGGAATCGTCGCGCACGGTCTTGATGTCGGTGGCGAGCACGCGCTCCATCATGTCGAGCCCGCCCGAGCGCAGGTTGGCCAGCCGCACCGTGGCGTCGACGATCGGCAGGTAAGTGATCTTGCCGACGAAGACCTGGTCCTTGTTCCAGTAGTCGGCGAACTTCTCGACCACGATGCGGTCCTGCTGGACGCGTTCGACGAACTTGTAGGGGCCGGCGCAGACCGGCTTCAGGCCGAACTTGTCGCCGCTGGCCTCGGCCGCCTTGGGCGAGACCATCATGCCGGCGCGGTCGGTGAGCTGCGCCAGCAGGGGCGAGAAGGGCGTCTTGAGGTTGAGCTTGATGGTCGCGGGATCGACCACCTCGACCGTGTCGACCTGGGCGAGCTCGGGCTTGCGGAACGAGCCCTTCATGTTGAGATGACGGTCGAGACTGTACTTGGCCGCCGCCGCGTCGAAGACCTCGCCGTCATGGAACTTCACGCCCGAGCGCAGCTTGATCGTCACCGTCTTGCCGTCGGCCGAGACCTCGTGGCCGGTCGCAAGCTGCGGGACGATGTTGGCCTTCTCGTCGATGTCGAACAGCTTGTCACACAACGCAGCGAAGACGATGCGCGCCGTGTAGGTGCGCGACAGCGACGGATCGAGCACGTCGGGATCATCGCCGATGCCGATGCGCAGGTGGCCCTGGGCGAAGGCGGTGCCGGCAGCCAACGACAGTGCGAATGCCAAGGCGGTCGCGCGGACTATCTGTCTCATGCATTTCCCCCAAACACGCTGTCATCCCGAGCGAAGCGAGGGACCTTTAGCGATGCCGATCAAGGGTCCCTCGCTTCGCTCGGGATGACAAGGTACGTGTTGCACACGCCATGCCATTCGCTACTTCAGCTTCACGTCCATGACGCGGATCAGGCCGTCCGGATAGGGCTTGAAGCCCTCGAGTCGCGCAGTGTGGGCGATCAGGTAGTTGGGATGGTAGACGTAGATCATCCAGCCGCTGGACAGGAACTTGCCCGCGATCTTCTCGTAGGCCTTCTTGCGCGTGGCGAGGCCGCCCGAGGCGCGTGCCTCCTTGTGCCACTCGTCGACCTCCTTGTCGCAATAGCGGCCGGTGTTCAGCGGCGAGCCGCACATCTGGTACAGCACGGTGTTGCCGTCGGGATCGACGCGGCCGCTCCAGGTGTTCTCGTAGAGCTGGAAGTCGCCGTCCTCGGCGGCCTTGAGCCCGGTCGCCGCCTCGACCACCCGGATCTTCAGGTCGAAGCCCGCTTCGGCCACCATCGACTGCAGCACCTCGGCGACCTGGCGCAGCTCCGGATTGTTCGCGACCATGTAGTCGATCGGGATGCGACCGGTGATGCCAGCTTCCTTCAGGAGCGCCTTCGCCTTGGCGATGTCACGCTTGGGGATCGGGAAGTCCTTCATGTACCACGGGCTCTGCGGGTTGACCCACTGGTTGCCCGGCACGAACTCGCCATTGAACACGACCTGGTTGATCGCCTCGCGGTCGATCGAGAGCTCGAAGGCCTGGCGTACGCGCGGGTCCTTGCCCAGCGGATTGTCGGCCTTGGGTCCGTTGGCAACGTTGACCAGCAGCGCCCAGAAGCCCAGCGACACCGCCTTGCTGAGCTTGAGCTTGGGATCGTCGCGCACCGTCTTGATGTCGGTGGCGAGCAGCCGCTCCATCAGGTCGAGCCCGCCCGAGCGCAGGTTGGCCAGACGCACCGTGGAGTCGACGATCGGCAGGTAGGTGATCCTGTCGACGAAGACATGCTCCTTGTTCCAGTAGTCGGGGAACTTCTCGAGGACGATCTTGTCCTGCGGGATGCGCTCCACGAACTTGTAGGCACCGGCGCAGACCGGCTTCAGGGCGAACTTGTCGCCGGCGGCCTCGGCGGCCTTGGGCGAGACCAGCATGCCGGCGCGATCGGTGAGCTGGGCGAGCAGCGGCGAGAAGGGCTGCTTGAGGTTGAGCTTCACGGTCAGCGGGTCGACGACATCGACGGTGTCGACCGCGGCGAGCTCGGGCTTGCGGAACGAGCCCTTCATGTTCATGTGTCGCTCGAGGCTGTACTTGGCGGCGGCGGCGTCGGCCGGTTCGCCGTCGTGGAACTTCACGCCGGGGCGCAGCTTGATCGTGACCGTCTTGCCGTCGGCCGAGGTCTCGGAGCCCAGCGCCAGTTGGGGGACGATCCCGCCCTTGTCGTCGATGTCGAACAGCTTGTCGCAGAGCGCGGCGAAGACGATGCGCGTGGTGTAGAAGCGTGACGTCGTCGGGTCGAGGCCGTCCGGATCATCGCCCAGGCCGATGCGCAGGTTGCCCTGCGCGAAGGAAGTGCCGGCCGCGAGGCAGAAGGCGAGGGCAAAAGCGGCACGGCGAATTGTCAGTCTCATGATGCCTCCATCGATGACAATCGGCGCTGCACGCCCCATGCCAAGGTCTATTCACGCCGTCGAAGCGTAAATCGCTCTACGCAATCGCCGCCAGGGCCTGCGTCAGGTCGGCGATCAAATCATCGGGATGTTCGATGCCGACCGACAGGCGGATCGTCGTATCGAGTACGCCGATACGGTCGCGCACCGCGACCGGAACGCCGGAGTGCGTCATGGCGGCGGGGTGGCTGGCGAGCGATTCGGTGCCGCCGAGGCTGACCGCCAGCTTGAAGATCTGCAGGGCATTCAGGAACGCGAAGGCCTGCTTCTCTCCACCCTTGATGTCGAAGGAGAAGGTCGAGCCCGGCCCCGTGCACTGCCGGGCGAAGACGGCCTGTGCTTCCGACCCCTCGTCCAGGAAAGCCAGGTAGTGCACCTTGTCGACCTTGGGATGGTCGCGCAGATATTCTGCAACGAGCCGGGCATTGGTATTCGAACGCTCCATCCGAAGACCCAGCGTCTCGAGCGAACGGCCCAGCATCCAGCAGGAGTGGGGGTCGAGGTTCGTGCCGACGCTGCCCCGCAGCGCCTTGATCGGCGCGATGGTCGCCTTCGACCCCAAAGCGGCACCGGCGATGAGATCGGAATGGCCGCCGACATACTTGGTCAGCGAGTAGACCGAGACGTCGGCGCCGTGGTCGAGAGGGCGCTGGAACACCGGGCCGAGCAGGGTGTTGTCGCAGACCAGAACGGGTCGAAAGCCCTGGGCCGCCCCGATCTCGTCGGCGATTCTCGCCAGGAGCTTGATGTCGACCAGCGTATTGGTCGGATTGGCTGGCGTCTCGATCATGATGACCGATATCCGCCCCTTGCCGCGCGCCTCCTGCACGGCGGCGCGGACGGCCGGCTCGCTCACGCCATCGACGAAGCCGACGGCGGCGATATTGAAGTCCGCCATGGTGCGCGCCAGCAGCGTTTCCGTTCCGCCGTAGAGCGGCTGGGAGTGCAGGATGACGTCGCCCGGCCGGGCGAAGGCGAGGATGGTCGTCGAGATCGCCGACATGCCGGAGGAGAACAGCACGCAAGATTCCGCGCCTTCGTAGACGGCGAGCCGGTCCTCGACGATCTCGCTGTTGGGATGGTTGAAGCGCGAATAGACGAGGCCGGCGCCGGTGCCTTCGGGTGGCTTCTTGCGTCCTGCGGTGTAGTCGAAGAAGTCGCGGCCTTCCTCGGCCGAGCCGAACACGAAGGTCGAGGTCAGGAAGACCGGCGGCTTGACCGCGCCTTCCGACAGCATCGGGTCGTAGCCGTAGCTCAGCATCAAGGTCTCGGGCCGGAGCACGTGGTTGCCGATGCGGGTCTTGGACGGGCGCGGCGCGGCCATGGCGGTTCTCCTGTTGCAGCGGGGTGGCCGCAGTGTCCCCCGGCAGCGTGACAAAAGCACGGCTGTCTTCGGCGCCGCCGCCCCCTACGATTCGTCGAGCTCTTCCAGCATGCGGTCGGCCTCGGCCTGGAGCCGCTCGATGGCCGCGAACACCGTCTCGGCATCCTCGCCGAGGGCGCCCAGCAGGCGCCGCTGTCGCCGTTTGGCGTTGGCCAGGATGGCGTCGTGCACTTCCTTGCCCTGGCGCGTGAAACTGACCAGCGTGCGACGTCCGTCCTGCTTGTCCGACACGCGCCGCACGAAGCCGCGCTTCTCGAGCTTCTGCAAGGTCAGCCCGACCCAGGCCTTGTCGGTCGAGACCGACCGGCTGATTTCCTGGGCGCTGGTCGTTTCCATGAGCGCGATGATCGACATCACGCGCCATTCCGGCAGCGTCACGTCGAACTCTGCACGATAGCGACGGTTGCTGTAGAGGCCGAGCGTGTTCGACAGCCGCAGCAGGCGATAGGTCAGCAGGTCCGTGACGGACTTCGGCTCTCGCATGGCGAGGGCTTAGCACTTGACCGTGTGAAAGCTCAAGCCATATGGTAGTGATCACTACTAATTAAGCCGAAGGGAAGGGGATGCGCCCGGACATCGCCTGCGTGTCCTCTGTCGCCAACGATCTCGGCGAATCGCCTTACTGGGATTCAGCGAAGCGGCGTCTCTACTGGATCGACGCCTGGCGATCGCAGGTCCATGCGCTCGACCCGGCAACCGGCGAGATCCGCTGCATGGAGCTGAGCAACGCGCTCGGCGGCCTGCCCATCGGCTCGATCGGCCGCCACTCGGCCGGCGGCATGATCGCCGGCATCAAGGGCGGCTTCTGGCATCTCGATCCCGAGCGTGGCAGCGCGCAGCCGATCGCGGCCGTCGAGGCCGATCGGCCGGCGACCAACCGGCTGAACGACGGCAAGTGCGACCGCGCCGGCCGCTTCTGGTGCGCTTCGGTCAACACCGACCATCGCTCGCCGACCGGCGCCTTGTGGCGGCTGTCGGGCAGCGACCCCGTTTTGATGCAGGACGGCCTCGCGATCGGCAACGGCATCGCTTTCAGCCCCGACGACCGGACGATGTACCTCTCTGACACCTTGACGCGCAGGGTGTGGCGCTGCGACTTCGACCTCGCCACCGGCGCGCTCGCCAACCGCCGGCTGTTCATCTCGACCGACCATATCGACGGCTTCGTCGATGGCGCCACGGTCGATACCGACGGCTGCTACTGGGCGGCATTGTTTCGGGGCAGCGCTGTTGCCCAGTTCGATCCCGATGGCCGGCTGGTGCGCCATGTTCGCTTGCCGGTCGCCAATCCCACCATGTGTGCCTTCGGCGGGCCGGACCTCGACATCCTCTACGTCACCTCGGCCAGTCGCTTCCTCGATGACGCCGCCCGGCGCACCCAGCCGCTGGCCGGACACCTCTTCGCCGTCGCGGGCCTCGGCGCGCGCGGGATTGCCGAACCGGAGTTCAAGCCATGAGCCGGCTGCCGTTGCAGGGCGTGCGCGTGCTGGAATTCGCCAGCATCATCGCCGGACCCTACTGCTCCTACATGCTGACCTTGCTGGGCGCGGAGACGATCAAGATCGAGCGTCCGTCGCAGGGCGACTGGATGCGCGCCCAAGGCGGCGACGCGGCCCTGGCAGCCGCGGGCCTCGGCAGCGCCTTCCTGTCGTGCAATGCCGGCAAGCGCTCGGTGGCGCTGAACTTGAAGGATCCGCGCGGTGTGAAGATCGCGCGCGAGATCGCGGCCGGCGTCGACGTCATGATCGAGAACTGGCGGCCCGGCACGGCGAAGCGGCTGGGCGTGAGCTTCGACGACATCAAGGCCGTCAACCCGCGCATCGTCTACTGCTCGATCTCGGGCTTCGGTCAGGACGGGCCGATGGCGGAGCGTCCCGCTTACGACCACATCATCCAGGCGGTGTCCGGCATCATGTCGGTCACCGGCACGCCGGAAACGGCGCCGAGCCGTACCGGGCCGCCGCTGGTCGATTACCTGACCGGCCTTTCGGCTGCCCTCGCAGTCGTCGCCGCGCTGCGCGAGCGCGACCGCAGCGGCGAGGCGCAACACGTCGATGTCGGCATGCTCGATTGCGCCGTCGCCGGCATGAGCTCGATCGTGTCGGGCCATGTCAACGGTGGCATACCGGCCGCGCCGATCGGCAATGCCGCGGCGAGCGGCTCGCCGTCGTCGGGCATGTTCTCGACCAGGACGTCGCCACTCGCCGTCGTTGCCAATACCGAGGCGCAGCATGCCGCGCTGTGCCGCGTGCTGGAGCTGTCCGAGCTCCTGACCGATTCGCGCTTTCGCCAGCCCGCCGTCCGCAAGCAGAACCAGGATGCGCTGCGCGCCCTCATCGCGGCGCGCCTCAGCGAGCGGCCGGCGATCGAATGGGAGGGCCTGCTGGCCGCGGCCGGCGTGCCGTGCGGCGCGGTGCGATCGGTGCCCGAGCTGCTGGAGGAACAACAGGTCGCCGCGCGCGACCTGTTCCGCCGCATCGAGCTGCCGCAGCAGGGCCGCGACGCGGCACTGTCGACGGCCGGCTTCAAGCTCAACGGTCGCCGGGTCGCGCCCGAGCGGGCGCCGCCGCTGCTGGCGGCCGACAACGAAAGCGTCCTCAGCGAACTGGGCTACGACGCATCGCAACGTCAGGCCCTGCGCGACGACGGAGTGTGGTGAACAAAGGGAGGGAATACATGCGAAATCGATTCATTGGGGGAGTGCTGGCTCTCGGCCTCGTCGTGCCGGCGACGGCCGGGGCTCAGGAGAAGGCGACCGTCGGCTACTATCCCGGCGCGCTGATATCCATGCCGGCGCTGGTCGCCAGCGAGCAGAAGTTCTTCGAGAAGAACGGGCTCAATGTGGAGCTCGTGCCGGTGGCCAGCGGGCCGGCCATGACCTCGGCTGTCGCCAGCGGCAGCGTGACCTTCGTCAACAACTCCTGGGACAATCTCATCCTGGCAGTCGACAAGGGCCTGCCGGTGCGCGCCGTGACCGGCTCGACCGTGAAAGTCCCGTTCGCCCTGATCGTGCGCAAGGGCGTGCCGCTGCCCGATCTGGCGAAGGGCTATCCCGCCGTCATCAAGGATCTTCTGGGCAAGAACTGGGGCGTGCTGGCGATGGGCGTGTCCGTCCATTTCATGGCGCAGACCATCCTGACCGATGCCGGCTACAAGGCGAGCGAGGTGACGTTCCTCGCCGTTGGCCTGCCCAATACGGCACGGCCGGCCTTGCAGCGCGGCGCCGTCGACACCTATCTCGGCGGCGAGCCGCTGCCGTCGATCATGGCCGCGACCGGCGAAGGCACCGTCGTGGTCGATCTCTCGAAGAACCAGGGGCCCAAGGTCTTCCATGACCTGGGCTACAACGGCTGGTGGGCGTCGACCTCCACGCTGAAGGACAGACCCGAGGTGGTGGCGCGCTTTACCAAGTCACTCGAGGATTCCTACTGCTGGTTCAGCAAGCCGGAGAATCTCGACCAAGTCGTCGCCCTGATGCAGAAGTACGTCAAGGTGCCGGACCTTTCCGAGGATGCCTTCAAGACGATGGTGAAGGGTCTGCTGCCGACCTTCGGACCCGAGATCACGTCCTACACCATCGACACCTGGGCCAAGCTCCTGATCGACAACAAGCAGCTCGCTGCCGCCAGGACGCGAAAGGACGTGGTCGCCGACACGGCGAAAGAGAGCTTCCGCTGTGCCAACTAGCGCCTGGAATGGCAAACGCCCGCTACAGCCCTTTGTCATCCCGAGCGCAGCGAGGGACCTTTACCGTTCCCTAAAGGCCCCTCGCTGCGCTCGGGGTGACAGAGGTGACAGGTCATGAACGCCTCACTCGACATCAGCGTCCGCGGCCTCGACGTGAATTTCGGCCAGGCGCGTAATGTCCTGACCGGCGTCGAGCTTGCTGTGCGGCGCGGCGAGTTCGTGGCGTTGATCGGCGCCAGCGGCTGCGGAAAGACGACGCTGCTGAACGTCATCGCCGGCCTGGTGCCTGTCGCGGCCGGTACGGTGACCATCGGCGGTGCGCCGCCAGTCGCCGGGCGCGGCGACATTTGCTACGTGCTCGCCCGCGACGCGCTGCTGCCGTGGCGCACCGTGACGGGCAACGTCGAGTACGGCCTGGAACTCTCCGGTGTCGGCCGCGAGGAACGGGCCCGGCGCGCGGCGACCTACATCGACAAGGTCGGTCTGGCCGCCGCCCGCGACCTTTATCCCTCACGGCTCTCCCAGGGCATGCGCCAGCGTGCCTCGCTGGCGCGTGCCTTTGCCGTCGGCCGCAGCGTCTATCTCATGGACGAGCCGTTCAGCGCCCTCGATTCCCAGACCAAGCTCACGCTGCACGACCAGCTGCTCGGCCTGTGGGAAACGAGCGGCGCCACCGTCGTCTTCGTGACCCACGATATCGGCGAGGCCATCACGCTCGCCGACCGCGTGCTCGTGATGTCGAAGAAGGGAATCGGCGTCGTCGACGAGATCCACGTCGACCTGGCGCGGCCGCGCTCTGCCGAAGCGCTGCAGGCCGATGAGCGCTACCACGATCTCTATCGCAGGACCTGGACAGCCTTGAAAGCGAGTGCGCAATGACCGACGTCGCGAACTCCGAAGCAAAGCTCGGCTCGGCCGCGCGGTCGGTTGGCGGCCGGCCGGCCTCGATCTTCGCGGCTCGGGCCGCCTTCCTCGCCATCATCCTGCTCGCCTGGCAGGGCGCCGTCGACTCGGGCCTTGCCAACGCCGCCTTCATCTCGACGCCGGCCAGCGTGGCGCAGTCGCTGTGGCACCTGTTCCGCGACGGCGAGATCTTCCCTGATCTCGGCACGACCGTGCTCGAGATCACGATCGCCTTCGCCCTGTCGGTGGTGTTCGGCATCGCCAGCGCCGTCGTCCTCGATCGCAACGACTGGCTCAACCGCATCGTCTCGCCCTTCCTGACGGCGTTCAACAGCATGCCGCGCATCGCGCTGGGGCCGCTGTTCGTGCTGTGGTTCGGCATCGGCATCGCCTCGAAGGTCGTGCTCGCCTTCTCGCTGGGCTATTTCATCATGCTGTTGAGCACGCTGGGCGGGCTGAAGAACGTCGATCGCGATCTCTTGCTGATGTCGCGGCTGTTCGGGGCGTCCGAGCTGCGGCTGTTTCGCCACGTTCGGTTTCCCTGGGCGCTGCCCGGCATCTTTGCCGGCCTGAAACTCACCTTGATCTATTGCAGCGCCGGCGCCGTCATCGGCGAGATGATCGCGGCCAAGAGCGGTCTCGGCGTGCTGCTGCAGAGCTTCAGCGGCCGCTTCGACGTCGCGGGCGTGCTGGCGCTGATCCTCATCGTCGCCCTGCTGGTGATGACCCTGACGTCCGTCATGGACCTGGTGGAGCGACGCCTGCTGGAATGGAGCAGGGGCAGTACGGATGTGCCTGGATGACCGGACAAAAAAGAGGCCGGAGCCTTTTCAGGCTCCGGCCAGTCTAGGGAGGAAACGCCCAAGGGCGCTTGCCATCATTCGTCCAGGAGAGTTCGGACCCGCCGATGGCAGCGGAATTCAATGAAGGCCGAGGCTCTCCGCCACGGCCTTGCTGGTCACCTTGCCGCGATGGACATTGAGGCCGGCGGCGAGATGCGGATCGGCTTCGATCGCCGCCATGCCGCGGTCGGCAAGGGCGAGGCCGAAGGGCAGCGTGGCGTTGTTCAGCGCATAGCTCGAGGTCAGCGGGACCGAGCCCGGCATGTTGGCGACGCAGTAGTGGATGACGCCGTCGACCTCGTAGGTCGGATCGGCATGCGTCGTCGCATGCGAGGTCTCGAAGCAGCCGCCCTGGTCGATGGCGACGTCGACCAGCACGGTGCCGCGCTTCATGGCGCTCACCAGCTGCCGCGACACGAGCTTGGGCGCGCTGGCGCCCGGCACCAGCACGGCGCCGACGATGACATCGGCGGCAACGGCCTCTTCTTCAATGGCGTGCAGGGTCGAGAAGCGCGTGCGCACGCGGCCGGCGAACAGATCGTCGAGCTGGCGCAGCCGCGGCAGGGAGCGGTCGAGGATGACGACTTCGGCGCCCAGACCGACCGCCATGCGCGCGGCGTGCGTGCCGACCACGCCGCCGCCGATCACCGCGATGCGTGCAGGCTTCACGCCGGGCACGCCGCCGATCAGGAGGCCGCGGCCGCCAGCATGGCGCCGGAGAGCGCTGCCGGCGGCCTCAATGGCGAGCCGGCCGGCCACTTCACTCATCGGCGCCAGCAAGGGCAGGCCGCCGGTGGCGTCGGTGACGGTCTCGTAGGCGACGGCGGTGCAGCCCGAATCGATCAGGCCCTTGGTCTGCGCGGCATCAGCTGCCAGGTGCAGATAGGTGAAGAGGATCTGGCCTTCGCGCAGCCGCTTGCATTCCTGAGGCTGCGGCTCCTTCACCTTGACGATCATCTCGGCGGCGTCGAAGACCTTCTCCGCGCTGGCGGCGATCGAGGCGCCGACCGCGCTGTAGGCGGCATCGTCGGCGCCGATGCCGAGCCCGGCTCCGCTCTCGACGACGACGGAATGACCACGGACGACGTACTCGCGAACCGCTTCCGGCGTCAGGCCGACGCGGTATTCGTGGACTTTGATCTCCTTGGGAACGCCGACGCGCATGCTTTGTTTCCTCCTGCCCCGGTTCTACGGAGTGGCAGGCGGTGTTTCCCAGCTTTTGTCGACGGCGGATGGGGGAGAGATGCCCGATTCCGGCGCGGATTGTCCAGCTAGGCGCTGGAAACCTGCAGCCGCTTGGCGAGCGCGTGGAACGGCGGTCGGTCGAGCACCTGCCGCAAGGCGAAGCTGGACTGGATGCGCAGCACGTGCGGCAGGCGGGAGAGCTGGTCCTTGTGGATGTGCTCGTAGTCCTCGATGTCGCGCGCGGCGACGACGACCAGATAGTCGTCGGTGCCGGACATCAGGTAACAGCTCACGATCGACTCGCACTTGGCGATTGCCACCTCGAAGGCGTTCAGGGCCTCCTCGCGCTGGCTGTCGAGGGCAATGTGGACGATGACGGTCGTGCCCATCCCCAGGGCCTTGTAGCCCACCTCGGCCCGGTAGCCGGCGATGATGCCTTCCTGCTCGAGCGTCTTCTGTCGCCGGGCGCACGCCGTGGGCGACAGGCCGACCTTTTCGGACAACTCGACATGGCTGGCGCGGCCGTCGTGAACCAGCGCGCTCAGAAGGGCGATTGAAAAACGATCGAGGGACATGGCGGGCCTCACATCAAGCCGGGCTCGCCCAGATCCGTTCCGTCGACGAGGCGGCTATAGCGATAAGGGTACGGATCGACGATCGGCGAATCGTTGGCGACGATGTCGGCAGCCAACCGCCCCGCCGCCGGGCCGATGCCGAAGCCGTGGCCGCTGAAGCCAGCCGAGACATGCAGGCCCGGCAACTTGTCGATGGCGGAGATCACCGGGATCCAGTCGGGCGTGAAGTCGATCAGCCCGCCGTACATGTGCACGATCTTCAGGTTGGCGAGCTCGGGGTAGAGCTCGGCGATGCGCTTCAGCGCGAAGCTCACCAGCTTCTCCTGGGCCGGCGGATCGTAGGTGCGCATGCGCTCGAACGGCGAGACCGTGTCGTTGCGCCAGTTCAGGATGGCCTCGGGGCCATCGAAGAAGGAGCGGCCGACGCGGATGGTGACGAGCTTGTAGCGCTTCTTGAAGGTACGCCAGAACGACCGGGCATACATCAGGCCCTGCGGCGTGAGTTCGAGCATGCCGCGGCCGCTGATGCCGATCGTGTAGCCGCCGTCGAGCCGGCGGCGGAACGTGATGTCGGGCGTCGAGATGCCGCCTTCGGTGATCTGCGGCGCCGGCGCCGTGAAAAACGAGGTCGAGCGCACGCCGGCCAGTGGCATGTCGATGCCGTGATGGCGGCAGAACATCGAGGTCCAGACGCCGCCCGCGACCAACACGGCGCTGGTGCGGATCGTGCCCTTCTCCGTGGCGACGCCCGAGACGCGGCCCGCCGACGTTTCGAGCCCGCGCGCCGCGCACTCCTGATGGATAGTGACGCCGAGCCGCCGCGCGCCTTCAGCGATCGCTGGCACAGCGAGAGCCGGTTCCGCCCGGCCGTCGGTCGGCGAATGGATGCCGCCGACCCAGGCACCGGTGCTACCCGGAGTCATCGCCTTGGCGTCCGCCGCGGACAGGACGTGGCTATGCATCTGCATCTCGCGCGCCTTGTCGGTCCAGCTCGCGTACCGGTCGAGATCGGCCTGGCTGGTCGTCACATAGACGAGCCCGGTGCGGCGAAAGCCGGTTTCGGCGCCGAGCTCTGCGTTCAGTCCGCTCCACATGTCGACGGCGCGCTGCGCCAGCGGCAACTCGCGCAGATCGCGATGCTGCTGGCGGCACCAGCCCCAATTGCGGCTGGACTGCTCGCCCGCGACGTTACCCTTCTCCACCACCGCGACCGAATGGCCTTTCTTTGCGAGATGGTAGGCAGCCGTGATGCCGGCGATGCCGCCGCCGATCACGACGACGTCGGCGGATTGCGGCAACGCTGCGTCGCTTTGGATACGGGTAACCGGAGGCGACATTCGGCGATCTTCCTTGATGGCAGGAACAGGCGAAGCGACTGCGATATAGCAGTGCGTCAACCAATAGACACCAAAATGAAACTCTGGCGCGAGTCCCAACCCCTGTAGGGCAGCGCTCTCACCGCCGGCTCTTCCTCATCGAGCGCGCCCAGCCCTGCAGGACCTTCTCGATGCTGCCCACCAGGCCGTTGGCGTGGCGGGACAACAGATGGTTGCCCTGACTCATGAGCGTCACCGGCAGCACGACAGTGGGCGTGAACGGCCGCCAGCCGACGCCGACCAATCCGATATTGAGTGAGAAGCTGTCGACCAGCCCTACGCCCAGCCCGCGCTGGACGTAGCAGGCGGCGACGAGGCTCATGGTCACCTGCAGGCCGATCTGCCGCCGCTCGCCGGCAGACTCGAAGGCCTGGTCGAGCAGCTGGCCGAAATGGGTCTCGCGGCCGAATGAGATCAGCGGATGCGGGGCGAGATCGACCGGCGTGATCGTCTCGCGCTCGAGCAGCGGATGGCCGATCGGCGCCACGAACACCATTTCGGCCGCGCCCAGCGTTCGCACCGTCAGCCCGGGAAGCTGCACCGGCGAGAGCGTCAGGCCGAAATCCGCTTCGCCGGCGGCGACGGCTTCGGCGACTTCGCGGGCCGGCAGCAGGTGCGAGGAGATGCGGACGGCCGGATTGGCTTTCTGATACGGCGCCGCGGCCGCCGGCAGTAGCGCGGTGGCGCTCGACGACGAGGCGACCACGCGGACGAGCGCGGCGCCGCCGGTCTTGACCTCGCCGGTCAGGCGTTCGAAGGCCGACAGCTCGCTCATGATGCGGTCGGCATCGGGCAGCAGGCGCTGCGCCTCCGGTGTCGGGTAGAGGCGGCCCTTGATCGGACGCAGCAGCTTGAAGCCGAGCTGTCGTTCGATCGCGCGCATGGCTTTGCTGACAGCCGGCTGTGAAATACCGAGGAAGGCTGCCGCGCCCGTGATCGTCCCGCTGCGCATCACGGCATGGAAGATCTCGAGTTGGCGGGCGTTCATGCCGGACCATAACCGGAGGTTATGGGGCTGCTCAATGTCTTCTATCGACGGCCGGGCGCCGGCCGTCACAATCGACGGCACAGAAACGGGAGCTCTTGGTCGACATGGGCATGCGCGTTGGCGTCGATATCGGCGGCACCTTCATCGACTTCTGTCTGTGGGACGAGGCGAAGGAGGAGCTGCACAGCCTGAAGGTGCTCACCACGCCGCAGACGCCGGGGGCCGAGCTGCTGCGCGGCCTCGACCTGCTGCAGGAGCGGCACGGCGTCAGCCCGTCCGACATCACGAGCTTCGTCCACGGCACCACCGTCGGCATCAACACCGTCATCCAGCGCAAGGGCGCGTCGCTGGCGCTGATCACCACCGAGAATTTCGAGGATGTGGTCGAGCTGGCGCGGCTGCGCATGCCCGAGGCCTACAGCCTGTTCTCGCGGCGGGGTGCGCCGCTGGTGCCGCGCGACCGCATCTTCGGCATTCGCGAACGCATGCTGTCCGACGGCTCGGTCGAGCAGGCCGTCGACGAGGCCTCGGTGGTGGCGGCGATCGAGAAGGCGCTGGCCAAGGGCGTCGACGGCATCGTCATCTCGCTGCTCAACGCCTATCGCAATCCGGCGCACGAGGCCCAAGTGGCGGCGATTGCGGCTCGCGTCGCGCCGCAGCTGTTCGTCTTCCGCTCGAGCGAGGTCTGGCCGATCATCCGCGAGTACGAGCGCACGACGACCGCGCTGATCAATGGCTATGTCCATCCCAAGGTCAGCGACTACCTCGAGAAGCTGATCGAGGGCCTGGAAAGCCGCGGTGTCGTGGCCGAGCCGCTGATCACCAAGTCCAACGGCGGCATCATGCGCGCCGAACTCGGCAAGCGCGCCTGCGTCAGCATGGTCCTGTCGGGCACGGCGTCGGGCGTGATGGGCGCCGCCTGGGTCGCCAAGGAAGCGGGCCATCCCAACGTCATCACCCTCGATATCGGCGGTACCAGCGCCGACGTCGCCCTGATCATCGATGGCCAGCCGCAGTTCGGCCTGGGCGAGAAGATCGGTGACCTGCCGCTCTACATCCCGAGCGTGGCCGTCTCGTCGATCGGTGACGGCGGCGGCTCGATCGCCTGGGTCGACGGCTTCGGCGTGCTCAAGGTCGGGCCAGAGAGCGCCGGCTCCGCACCGGGCCCGGCCTGCTACGGCCGCGGCGGCACGCAGCCCACCATCACCGACGCCTTCACGGTCTGCGGCTTTTTAGGGCAGCACGACCTCGCCTACGGCGCGTTCCGCCCCGACGTCGGCTTGGCGCGGGCGGCGATCGGCACGCTTGCGAGCCGCATCGGCCTCGGGTTGGAGCAGACGGCGGAAGCGATCATCCGAATCGCCATCTCCGGCATGTTCGTCGAGGTCAACAAGCTCGTCGCCCGCTACGGCGTCGACACGCGCGACTTCGCGCTGCTGCCGTTCGGCGGCGCCGGGCCGATGCTGGGCTGCTTCCTGGCGCGCGAGCTCGGCATGCAGCGCGTGCTGATCCCGTCGCGGCCCGGCGTCGTGAGCGCGCTGGGCGGCCTGGTCGCCAACGTGAAAAACGACTTTATCCGCACGCTCTTCATCATGGCGGCGGACGCCGACTCGGCTCGGCTGCGCGAGGCGGCCAAGACGCTCCAGGCCGACGGAACGGCCTGGCTGCGCGACGAGCAGGAGTTCACCGGCGAGGCCGCCTATGCGTGGTTCGCCGACATGCGCTACCGCGGCCAGTCCTTCGAGATCGAGGTGCCGCTGGCGCAGGAGCTCATCGAGGCCGGCGACATGGCGGCGATCGCCGAGGCGTTCCATCGCGCCCACGAAGGCATCTACGATTTCTGCGACCGCGAGTCGCCCGTGCAGATCATGAACCTGCGCCTGGTCGTCTCGGGCGCCTCGTCGAAGCCCTATCTGCGGCCTCTGGCGCGCGCTGCGACCGCCGCACCCGTGGCGGAGCAGACGCTGAAAGTCTTCTTCGACGGCGACTGGCACCTCGTTCCCTTCTACCGGCGGGCGGCGCTGGAGGCGCATCACCGCTTCTCCGGTCCCTGCGTCATCGTCCAGGACGACACGACGGCCTGCGTGCCGCCCGGCTTCGGCGCCACGGTCGACGGCGGCGGCAACATCGTTCTCGAGCGGGCGGAGTAGGGGTGATGAAAGTCGACAAGATAACGCTCGAGATCCTGGCCAACCACATGCGGGCCGCGGCCGAGAGCATGGCCTACACGCTCTACCGCACGGCGCACTCGACCTTCGTGAAGGAGACCGAGGACTTCACCATCCAGATCCTCGATGCAGCGGGCCGCACGGCCGCCGTGCCCATGGACCTCGGGGCGACCTGGTATCCTGGCCTCGACTATGGCCGCGCCATTCCGATGATCTCCCATTACGAGCCGGGCGACATCGCGCTGACCAACGATCCCTATTCGGGCTTTCTCGCCACCCACACGCCGGACCTCGTGCTGTGGAAGCCGATCTTCCACGAGGGTGAGCTGCTGTGCTTCACCGCCGGCCACATCCACAACACCGACATGGGCGGCGCCGTGCCGGCGAGTCTGTCGCGCGCCCTGACGGAGATCCACCAGGAAGGCATCCGCTTCAAGCCCAGCAAGCTCTATCGCGCCGGCGTGCTGAACCAGGAACTGCTGGACGTCATGATGACCAACGTCCGCAAGCCGGATCTGAACGTCGGCGACCTGAAGGCGTTCGTCGGCGCCATGAACACTGGCGAGCGCAAGGTGCGCGAGCTCGTGGCCAAGTTCGGCGCCGACACGCTGCGCCAGGGCATGAGCGATCTTCTGGACTATGCCGAGCACCAGGCGCGCGAGATCCTGCGCTCGATTCCCGATGGCGAGTACTTCTTCTCCGACTATGCCGACGAGGACGGGCCGGAGGGGTATCCCGCGCGACTGGTCGTGACGCTGCGCATAAAAGGCGATTCGGCGATCCTCGACTTCACCGGCAGCGACCCGCAGCTCACGTCGTCGCTCAACGTGCCGACCGGCGGCAATCCGCATCACACGCTGATGCTGGTCGGCGTCTACTACATCCTCTACTCGCTCAATCCCAACGTGGTGCTGAATTTCGGCCTGACGCGGCCGTTCCATTGCATCCTGCCCGAGGGCACGGTGGTCAATCCGCAGTTCCCGGCCGCGGTCGGCATGCGCAGCCTGACCTGCGGGCGCATCCGCAGCCTGCTGTTCGGCGCCTTCGGCCAGGCCATGCCCGAGCGCATGCCGGCCGCGCCCGCGGGCTCGAGCTCGATCGTCAATGTGATGACTCACGACGATCGCACGGGTGAGGCGGTGATCGCCGCGGTCAATCCCGTGGTTGGCGGCTCGGGCGGAATGCCGACGGGAGACGGGACCAACGGCAGCGGCGCCGACGCGGCCTATCTCAAGAACACGCCGGTCGAGATCACCGAGGCCGAGGTGCCGATCCGCTTCCGGCGCTATGGCCTGGCCTCGGGAACCGGCGGCGCCGGCCGCTGGCGCGGCGGGCTCGCCACCCACATGGAGTTCCAGGTCTTCACGCCCAACACGCGCATCACCGCGCGCAACCGCGACCGCTGCCGCTTCCAGGCCTGGGGCATTTTGGGCGGCAAGGCAGGCCGCGGCTCGACGATGTCGCTCAACCCCGGCCGTCCCGACATGCGCGTGCTGAACAACATCGACACCTTCACTGCCGGTCCCGGCGATATCGTCAGCATCGTCTCGCCGGGCGGCGGCGGCCGCGGCGACCCGCTCGACCGCGAGCCCGAGCGAGTGCTGCGCGATGTGATCTGCAACTACGTCGCTATCGCCGATGCTGAAGCGGAGTACGGCGTGGTGCTGACCGGCATGGGCGCTGACTTGGCGGTCGACTTAGCCGCGACCGAAGCGTTGCGGGCGCAGCGCCGCCGCAACGAGCCGCATCCGCACTTCCATTTCGGCGCCGCGCGCGAGGCCTACGAGCGCGTGTGGACGCGCAGCGCCTACGACGCCATGACCGCGCTGCTGGCGAGCCTGCCTGTCCACTGGCGCTACTTCGTGAAGCGCAAGCTGATGGAGGGCCTGAAGCGCGAGGGCAGCAGCGCTGCCGACGTCCAGGCCGTGTGGCAGGCTCTGCTCGCCGAGTTGCCCTACATCCGTGCGCAGCAAGCGGCGGCCGAGTAGCCCATGGCCATCGACATCTTCACGGCGGATTTCCGCGCCGCGCCCTGGTGGTGGGACGATTGCCGCACGCCGGAGGAGCCGCGCGCCGACCTGCCGCGCGCCGTCGACGTGCTGGTCGTGGGCGGCGGTTACGCTGGCGTCCATTGCGCGCTGACCCTGGCCGAGGGCGGGCGCGACGTGCTGGTCCTCGATGCCGAGCGCCTCGGTTGGGGAGCGAGCTCGCGCAACGGCGGGCAGATCACCGGCGGCGTCAATGTCGGCAAGATCCCGGGCGGCGGCAATGCCACCAAGTCGGCGGCGGCCGAACAGCGACAGGCGATCCTGCGCGATGCTGCGGCCGGTCTGCGGCATCTCGAAGCCACCATCGAACGCCATCAGATCCAGTGCGGCCTGCATCGCACCGGCCGGCTGACGGCGTTGTGGACGGCCGATCACTGGAAGGGATGGCAGGACCGTCTCGACGATCTCAACCGCTACTCCGATGCCGAGGCGCGGATGATCGACGCCAAGTCGATGGCGGACGAGATCGGCAGCGACTTCTATCGCGGCGGCGTGGTCATAGGACGAGCGGGCCATCTGCAGCCGGCTCAACTCCATGCCGGGCTGCTGGCGGCAGCGCGCCGGGCAGGGGCCAAGGCCCAGGGCAGCACGCGCGTCACCGCCATCATGCGGCAGCGCGATGGCGACTGGAAGGTCGAGACCAGCCGCGGCTCGCTGACCGCCGAAACCGTCGTGGTCGCGACCAACGGCTACACCGGCCGGCTGGTCGGCCCGCTGCATCGCCAGGTGATTCCCGTCACGACGCACATGATCGCGACCGAGGAACTGCCCGCCGATCTTGCGAAAAGCCTGCTGCCGTCGAATCGTGCGGTGTCGGAGACGCGGCGCGTCATCAATCACTTCCGGCTATCGCCCAACGGCCGACGCCTGCTGTTCGGCGGCCGGGCGCGCTTCTTCCCGGCAGCCGAGCAGGTCACCGCGGCGATTCTCCATCGCGCGATGCTGCAGCGCTTCCCGCAGCTCGCCGGCGTTCGCATCTCGCACAGCTGGGGCGGGCGCGTCGCCGTGCCGTTCGACTACATGCCGCATATCGGCCAGCACGACGGCGTCCATTATGCGCTGGGCTGCAACGGCAGTGGCGTGGTGATGATGAACTGGCTGGGCCATGGCATTGCCCAGAAGATCTTGAATGGCACGTCGGATCGGGTGAACGCCTTCGATACCGGCACGATGCCGACGCATCCGTTGTTTCACGGCAAGCCGTGGTTCCTGCCGATCGTCGGCACCTACTACCAGGCGCGCGACTGGCTCGACCGTCGTCTCGCTGCATGAAAGGAAGAGTCGTGCGCACCATCACCCGTCGATCCCTGCTCTTGTCCTCGGCTGCGGCGATGGCGGCGCCGGCCATCGTTCGCGCGGACGCGTGGCCCAACAAGCCCATCCGCTTCATCGTGCCCTTCGGGCCGGGCGGCTCGACCGACATCTCCATGCGCATCCTGGCGCCCAAGCTCAACGAGATGCTGGGCCAGCCCTGCATCGTCGAGAACCGCGCGGGGGCCGGGGGCGTGGTCGGCACCGACCAGGTCACCAAGTCGGCGCCCGACGGCTACACCCTGGGCCACTGCACTGTCTCCCAGGTCGTCATCGCGCCCGCTCTCTACGAGCGCCTGCCGTTCGCGCCGGAGAAGGACCTGACCGCGATCGCGCCGACCGTGTTCGTGCCGATGTGCCTGTCGGTCACGCGCAAGGGTCTCAAGGTGAACTCGCTGCAGGACCTGATCGCGGAAATGAAGGCCAACCCGGGCAAGCTCAGCTATGCCAGCAACGGCATCGGCGCCACCAGCCATCTCGCCGGCGCCAACCTGCTGCGCCTCACCGGCTGCCAGGCCGAGCACGTTCCCTATCGCAGCGGCGCCGAGGCCATCCAGGCGCTGGTCAACGGCGACGTGCAGTGGGCCTTCGACGTGCCGGTGCTGCATGGCCCGCATCATCGCGACGGCAACCTCCGCATCCTCATGGCCTCCCCGGACCGGCAGCCGCTGATCCCCGATGTTCCGGATCCTACCGAAGCCGGACTGCCCGAGTTCAAGGCCTATTCATGGTTCGGCATCTTCGGTCCCGCCGGTCTGCCCCAGCCCGTCGTCACCAAGCTCTCGACGGTGATGGCCGAAGTGCTGGCCGATGCGGCGATCGCCAAGCGTCTGAACGACAACGGCCTGCCGCCCATGCTGCAATACGCCACGCCGGCGAAGTTCGAGCAGTTCATCGGCCAGGAGCGCGTCTTCTGGCCGCCGATTGTCCGTGCATCAGGAGCCCGCGTTCAGTAGCCAGGCACAAACACTGACTGCCGACGTCAACTTGGTGAATCTCACTACCATCGGCAGGCTAGAAGAGCCGGATGCCCGCCCCGCTGCTCCATATCGAGACCACGTCCACGGTGCCGACGGCCGCCGATGCCGTGGTGATCGGCGGCGGCATCGTCGGTGTCTTCGCCGCCTACTACCTCGCCCGGCGCGGTCTTGGCGTGGCGCTGGTGGAGAAGGGCCGCATCGCCGCCGAACAGTCGAGCCGCAACTGGGGCTGGTGCAGACAACAGAACCGCGATGCGCGCGAGCTGCCGATCTCCATCGAGAGCATGGCGCTGTGGGAGCGGCTCGCCGGGGAAATCGGCGAGGACGTCGGTTTCCGGCGCTGTGGACTGCTCTATCTCAGCGACGACGAAACGGAGATCAAGACCTGGGCGCGCTGGCGCGATCTCGCGCGCCCCTTCGGCCTCACGACGGAGGTTTTCGGCGCGACAGAGGCGGCTGAGCGTGGCAAGGCGACCAACCGGCCCTGGAAGGGCGGCGTCTTCTCGCCGTCCGACGGCATCGCCGATCCGGCGCGCGCCGGGCCGCTCGTGGCGCGCGCTATCCTCACGGCCGGCGGCAGCGTGCATCAGATGTGTGCAGCGCGCGGGTTGGAAACCCAGGGCGGCCGCGTCAGCGGCGTGGTCACGGAGGCAGGCACGATCCGCACCGGCACGGTCGTGCTGGCCGCGGGCGCCTGGGCGTCGGCTTTCTGCCGCCAGCTCGGCATACGCTTCCCGCAGGCCTCGGTCCGCGCCTCCATCCTCGCCGTCGGACCGGTCGGACAGGAGCTGCCCGCCGCCCTCCATACGGCCGCCGTCTCGGTGACGCGCCGCGGCGACGGCGGATATACGCTCGCGATCAGCGGCCGTGGCCGAGTCGATCCAACGCCGCAGAAGGTGAGATTTGCGCGCGAGTTCGTGCCGATGTTCGCGCGGCGCTGGCGTTCATTGGCTCCCGGCGGGCTTGAAGGATGGCGCGCCGGTTTCGAGACGCTCGACCGCTGGCGCCCGGATGGACCCTCACCGATGGAGCGCATTCGCACGCTCGATCCGCCGCCGGATCAGCGGCAGGTCGACGAGACGCATCGCCGTGCCTGCCGCCTGTTGCCGGCGTTGCAGGGTGTGCCCATCACCGCGGCCTGGGCGGGCTACATCGACAGCACGCCCGACGGCATCCCGGCCATCAGCGAGGTTCCGGGCTTGCCCGGTCTGATCCTGGCGGCGGGATTCAGCGGCCACGGCTTCGGCATCGGCCCGGGTGCCGGGCACCTCGTTGCCGACCTGATCACCGGCGCGCGGCCGGTGGTCGATCCCACGCCCTACCGAGTAGAACGGTTCGCCGGTTCGGCCTGGGGCAAGGTCGCGGACTTCTAGTAGCTCTGCACA
>NZ_BKAJ01000120.1 GCF_007992495.1 Reyranella soli | reverse complement strand
GCCGGCCTTCGAGGTGCTGGATCTCCCGCCCGACGAGATCGTCGTCCACATGATGCAGCGCAATTGCAACTGGCTGCAGGCGCTCGAGGGCGAGATCGACACCGCCCATTTCGGCTTCCTGCATGCTGGCCACGTCGACCCTGAGGACGTGCCCGAGACCGATCCGTTCTACTTCACCATCACCAACCGCGCGCCGCAGTACCACGTCGCCGACACGCCGTGGGGCACGCAGTACGCCGGTTACCGCGCCGCCGGGCCGTGCCAGACCTACTGGCGCTTCGCCAACTTCCTGTTCCCCTGCTGGTCGCAGGCGCCCAACGGCGAATTCAACAGCCACATGCATGCCCGCGCCTGGGTGCCGATCGACGATGGGCACTGCATGTTCGTGTTCATCTTCTGGAAGCATGCCAAGTCGGCGCAGGCCCTGCCGCAACCCAGGTTCAAGGACGGCACGCCGATCGGCGGCACCGGCCGCGGCGGCATCAGGATGCTGCCCAATACCACGGATTGGCTCGGCCGCTGGCGTATGGCCATGGACGAGACCAACGATTGGGGCATGGACCGCGAAGCGCAGCGCAGCAATCGGATCTACAGCGGCATCGACGGCATCCATCTGCAGGACCAGGCGATCACCGAAAGCATGGGCCCCGTCACCGACTTCGGCCACGAGCACCTGGCGCCGTCGGACCAGATGATCACCCGCACGCGTCGCCGCCTCCTGCGCGCGGCGCGGGCGCTCAGCGAGAGCGGCGCGCTGCCGCCCGGCGCCGAGGACCCCAACGTCTATCGCGGCGCACGCAGCGGCTATTTCATCAGCCCTGACAGCGACAAGAAGTGGCAGGACGTCTACGCAAGTACGCTGTCAGGAGCCGTCCACCCCGGCAACGTCTGACCGCAACGCCAGGCCGCCAGTCAAATATCTCAGGCCGAGGCGGCGGCTGCGTATCTTCTCCACCTGTGGTAGAATGACCGATATGCATTCTACTGATCATCGAGGGGAAGATGTTCAATGTCATCAAGCGCTCGGCTGCTGACGGACGCACTCTCGGTTTGGAGACGACTGAAGGAATCCGGCCTCGATGAGGATACCTACGACAAGGACTTCGTGGTGCGGCTTTCAGGAGAGTTGGGGCTGGAAGAGAATGCGGACATCGAAGCGAGCTTGCGCAAACGCAAACTGACGGCGTCGAAATTCCTGGAAGCGTTCCTGGCTTGCTGTGAACCTTTTGACGACATGGCCAAGGAAATCTGGAACATGTTCGTGCAAGCGGACGCGCGCTTTTCCGATGAGAATCTGCAGATCACATTTGATTTCAGCGCGTCGTCGCCCGATGGCATCAAGTTCGATCTCCAGCACTTCAAGGCATACCGAGAAGAATTTCGTCGCTTCCGTCAACTGGTGGCCAAGCAGCCGCTGACCATCGATGTCCTCTGGGGACTGGAGCGGATAATCCGGCCAGTAGATCGCCAGGAAGCAACCTCGCCGGAAATCGCTCGCTGGTTGGAAGCCTACTCCGCGGGGGAATGGCTCATGCCGCTCCCTCAACTGCCCAGCACAGGTAATTCGAAGGGTGACTTCGTCGTAAGAGAAACGCGCCGGGTGGTATCGACGGCGATAGAACTGCTTGTCGCAAACGGCGCACAGCCTCACGAAGGTTCCTTTACCTACGAGAGGCGCGTGGGGACCCCGTCCAGCGAGGAACTGGCGGCGGTCCTTCAGGCCGACCATGACAGATGGATCGGAAGCACGTTCGCGGAGCTCGACCAGTTGGTCGCGCGACTGCGCGCCCGACCCGGAGATCCGAATATCGAGCCAATCATCAGCAACCTCCAAGCGTTCCTCGAAACGCATGTTCAGCACAGCGAGGAAGAGGTCGTCTCCCAGGTACTCGAGGAGTTCCTGAACCTGCCGCTGTGGAAGCAGCGAGACCAGCTTTTCGGCCTCTGGGTCGCAACGCAGATAGCGGAAGCAACGGGCTATCATCGGCTGGTGTTCCATCCGGTCAATGGCGGCCTTCGCTTTCGGTTCGCCGCAACGCACGTCGCCACGATTCGCAGCGTGCCGCCTCTCTACCTGTTCGCCGAACTCCGCACGCGCGCTACCATTCTCTTCAGCAAGAAACGCAAGCGGAACATACAGCCGGATTGGCGGATCGTCAGGGAACCGGTGACCGAGAGAAGCTCGCAAGTCCTGATCGTCGAATGCAAGCAGTACGCCAAGCCAAGCCGCAAGAATTTCCTCGAGGCGGCGGTCGATTATGCAATCAACAGCGGTAATGCCGAAGTCATCCTGGTGAACTACGGCGATATGGACGCCGACCGCTTGGTATCATCGGTTCCGGGATACTTGGAGGAGGCATGGCGAAAGATTGATGATCGAGTGACTTTGCTCGGTAGTTTCCGCCCGGCCGAATCGGAAGTGCGCGAGCGTTTCCGCAGTCTCGTGGCTCGTCACGTTCCTGCCCCGCCGCCATCCGTGCTCGATGGGCTGGCGCCTTCTCAGAATCTGGCCGACGAGGCAACCTTCTCATTGGCGTGGGATGATCAGGCGATTGACCTTGACCTTCATTTCATCGTCTTCCCTGCCGGAGACGCCGCCGGCCACGTCTTCTATGGCGGCCTGGGGAGCGTCGCGACGGCGCCGTGGATCGAGCTGCTGCGCGATGTGCAGCGCGGTGGGCAGGCGCCGGAAGTCATGCGCGTCGGCAGATGGCGCGACGGGCGTTATGAACTTTGGGTTCACATCTATTCCGGGGGAAGCGGCTTTCCTTCTTCAACGACGTTGACCGCGCAGATCAACGGATCGGTCGTCGAGGTTCGGCCAACCGACATCAGAGGAACGGCGTGGCACGCTCTCGATATCGATGGAACCACCCGCCGTATGACCATCATCAATACGATGCATTCGACGTTGCCAGCCAGTTGATTGGTGGCTACCGCTTGTCTTGAAGTACCGCGCGCCGACCGACTATCATTTGAATGACGAACAATTAGGGCAAATGGCATGTCGCGCTGGCGGGTCGGGGTAGATTCAGGCGGAACCTTCACCGACATCTGCCTCTTCGATGAACAGGAAGGCCGGATCGAGACCTGGAAGGTGCCGTCGACTCCCGACGATCCCTCGCGCGGCATCGCCCAGGGCGTGGAAGAGGGGATGCGGCGCGTTGCGCCGGAGGCGAAGGATCCCGCGGCGCCCATCGTCTACTTCGGTCACGGCACTACGGTCGCGACCAATGCGCTGATCCAGCATCGCGGTGTGAAGACCGGGCTGGTGACCACCGACGGCTTCCGCGACCTGCTCGAGATCGGCCGCCAGAAGCGGCCCGACCTCTACGACATCCAGGCCGACAAGCCTAAAACTCTGGTGCCGCGCGACCTGCGGCTGGAAGTGCCCGAGCGCCTGCGCCACACGGGCGAGGTCGACGTGCCGCTCGACGAGGACCGGATGCGCGCCGCCGCCCGAGCCTTGAAGGCTGCCGGCGTGAAGGCCGTCGCCGTGTCCTTCCTCTACGGCTTCGTCCGCCCCGATCACGAGAAGCGCGCGGTGGCGATCCTGCGCGAGGAGATGCCCGACGCCTTCATCTCGGCCGGTCATGAGATCGCCCCGGAGTTCCGCGAGTTCGAGCGGCTGTCGACGGTGGTGCTGAACGCCTATCTCGGCCCGGTAATGGAGAACTACATCCGGCGGCTGAGCCCGCGGCTTGCGGCACTCGGCATGACGGCCACGCCGCATCTCACGCAGTCCAACGGTGGCGTCATCGGCTTTGCCACCGCGGCCGAGATGCCGGTGCGCACGGTGCTGTCGGGCCCCTCGACCGGCGTGGTCGGCGCCCAGGCGATCGGCCGGCTGGCGGGCTTCGAGGATCTCATCACCTTCGACATGGGCGGCACCTCGACCGATGTGGCGTTGCTGCAGGGCGGTCGCTGCCGGCTCGCCGCCGAAGCGACGGTGCACGGCTATCCGATCAAGGCGCCGATGCTCGACATCCACACCGTCGGCGCGGGCGGCGGCTCAATCGCCTACATCGACAGCGGCGGCCTTTTGAAGGTGGGGCCGCGCTCGGCTGGCGCTGATCCCGGACCTGCCTGTTACGACAAGGGCAATCCGGAGCCCGCCGTCACCGACGCCAACGTCGTGCTGCAGACCTTGAACCCGCAGCATCTGCTGGGCGGCCGCATGAAGATTCGCCGCGACCTCGCCGAGCAGGCGATCGCGCGCCTGGCCGGAACGCTGGGGCTTGGCGTGCCGCAGACGGCGCAGGGCGTCCTGTCGGTGGTCACGGCGAACATGGCGCGCGCCATCCGCGTCATCTCCGTGCAGCGCGGCCACGATCCGCGCGACTACACGCTGATGGCGTTCGGCGGGGCGGGGCCCTTGCACGCCGCGCGCCTCGCCCGGGAGCTCGAGATCGGCCGCGTGCTGGTGCCGGCCAATCCCGGCATCCTCTGCGCCATGGGCCTGCTCCTGACCGACCTGCGCGCCGACTTCGCCCTGACGCGCCTGATGCCCGCGACCGAGGCTTCGACGGCCGACGTCGCCGAGGGATTCGCGGCCCTGGCTGAGCGCGCTGAGCGCTGGTTCGAGCACGAAGGCATTGCTTCCGGCGACCGGCACATCACGCGCACCGTCGACATGCGCTACCACGGCCAGAACTATGAGCTGAGTGTGGCGGTGCCCGAAGGCCCCGTCTCCAAGGCGACGCTGCAGGCGTTGGCGGCAGGTTTCTCCGACGTGCATCGCCAGCGCTACGGCTTTGCGGCCGACGGCGATCCGGTACAGATCGTCACCCTGCGTGTCGAGGCGACTGGCGAGGTGTGCAAGGCCGAGCTCTTGGCGCATCCCGAGACCGGACCGGATGCGTCCGGCGCCATCGTGCAGCGTCGTTCGGTATGGCTGGCTGAAGCTGCCGATTTCGTTGACACCCCCGTCTACGGCCGCGAGGCTCTGCGCCCCGGCAACCGCTTCGCCGGCCCGGCGATCGTCGAACAGATGGACGCCACGACCCTCGTGCCGCCCGGCTGGACTGCCCGGGTCGACGCTTATCTCAATCTTATCCTCGAGGCGGCGGCATGACCAAGCTCGACCCCATCACCGTCGAGGTGATCGGCGCCGCCATGGCCTCGATCGTCGAGGAGACCGGCGAGACGCTGATCCGCGCCTCGCATTCGACCAACATCAAGGAGCGGCGCGACTGCTCGACGGCGCTGTTCAACGCCGCTGGCGAGACGCTGTGCCAGGCCGAGCACATCCCGATCCATCTCGGCAGCTTCCTCGACCTCATCAAGCACATCATGCGGCGCTATCCGACCCAGGACATCCGGCCGGGCGACGCCTTCATCGGCAACGACGCCTACGAGGGCGGCGGCACGCACCTGCCCGATATCGTCGTCGCCGAGCCGATCTTCATCGACGGCCGCATGGTCGCCTGGACGGTGAACCTCGCCCACCATGCCGACTTCGTCGATCGCGGCCATGCCCACATCTACCAGGAGGGCCTGCGCATCCCGCCGGTGCGGCTCTATCGCGGCGGCGAGCTGCAGCGCGACGTGCAGGACCTGATCCTGCTGAATTGCCAGGTGCCCTCCGAACGACTGTCCGACCTGCGCGCCCAGATGGCGGCCAACCGCGTCGGCGTGCAGCGCTTCCAGGCGCTGGCCGCCAAGTACGGCACCGACACGGTGCTGCAGGCCGGCGCCGCGGTGATGGACTATGCCGAGCGCAAGATGCGCGCGGCCATCGCCGCCATGCCCGATGGCACCTGGCGTTTCGAGGACGTGTTCGACAACGAGGAGGTGGCGGGCCTGCTGCCGATGTCGGTCGAGGTGACCGTGAAGGGCGAAGAGATGTCGCTCGCCTTCGACGCTACCGAGCAGATGCGCGCCGGCATCAACATGACCTACACCGCGCTGCTCGCCACGACCTACTACGTCGTGAAGTCGGTGCTCGATCCCGGCATTCCGCCCAATGCCGGCCTGGCGCGTCCGCTGAAAATCTCTGCGCCGGAAGGCAGCATCCTGAACTGCCTGGCGCCCGCCGCGGTCAACGGCCGGCTGCAGACCTGCCAGCGCGTCTCCGACATGATCCTGGGCGCGCTGGCCCAGCCGGTGCCGGAGCGGGTGATGGCCTGCTCGAACTCGGCCTGCACCGTGGCCTACTTCATCGGCAAGCGGCCGACCGACGGCTCGACCTGGGTCTATCTCGAAACGATCGGCGGCGGGAGCGGCGCGCGCGCCCACAAGGACGGGCTGGACGGCGTGCATGTCCACACCACCAACACCTCCAACCTGCCGGTCGAGGCATTGGAGATCGAGTATCCATTGCTGCTTACGCGCTACGAGCTGGTCGAGGATTCCGGTGGCGTCGGCCAATACCGCGGCGGCATGGGCCTGCGTCGCGTCTACCAGGCGACGCACGACTGCCGCGTGCGCGTCGATATCACTCGCCAGCGATCGCGCAGCTGGGGCCTGTTCGGCGGCGGTCCCGGCGCTCACGGCAAGGTCGAGGCCGGGCCGGGCGTCGTGTTCGAGGGCGACTCGGCGGTACTGAAGCCCGGGCAGTGGTTCGCGGTCGTGACGCCGGGCGCCGGCGGCTTCGGACCGCCGCAGCAGCGCGAGCGCGCCGCCGCCCAGCGCGATCTCGTCGAGGGGGCGATCAGCGCGCCGACGGCGCGCGCGGTCTACGGCGTCTAGTCCCAGATTTGCCACGGCCTCGGCCGTTTGCTTTGCCGGCCTCGGAGGCTAGCGTCCGCCCATGAAGCGAACCATCCTCCTCACCCTGGTGCTGGCCGGCTGTTCAGGCAGCGGGCTCAGCACGTCGAGCGGCCCCAACGGCGAAACCATCGTCGGCAACCAGGTGTCGGTGCAGGTCACCGGCGCCGCCAATCCCAATTCCGCCTTCACCTTGGCCCAGAGGTATTGCAGCAAGAACGACCGGCTTGCCCGCGCCGTCGGTCAATCGGGCACCACCGCGTCGTTCGACTGCGTGAAGGCGACGTAGTCGATCACGCCGGCACGGGATCGAACTCAATCTACGGCTTCCACTATCGCTCCAGGGGTTTGCCCTTGATCTTGGCGGCGAGTTCCTCGAGCCGCCGCTGGCGGTTGGCGCGCTGTTCGTCCGGAAGGGAAGGGTCCTTGTCGAAACGCGCCGAAAGGAGCTGCTCGAATTCGGCCAACTCGGCTTGCGAGACGTTCTTGTTCGCCAGGAGCTTTGCTTGAGGCTTGAGTGGCTCGACCATCTGAAGTTCCTTCTAGCGGGTCGCCTTGGCGTGCACTCGATCCAGGATATAGGCTCGCGTTAGCTTGTCGTGCTGGCACTTCAGCGGCCCGCCGGCGGCAGCCCAGTAGTTGTCCATGATCGCCGGCCGTGTCGGGTCGATCAACTCGGGGTGATAGGACTGCCAGCCGCCGGGATAGCCCAGGCCATCCCGAACCGCATCGCTATTGTACGTAGTGCCGTCGTAGGCGGCAAATTTGGCAGGAATGGGTCGGCCCACCTTGCGATTGAACGCGGGTGTGCCGTCAACATATAGGTCCGTCACGTAGCCATTGGTATAGCTCGAGAAAGCGTGTCCGAACTCGTGGACCGGCGTCATCCCGCCGACCGTCGCGTGGACCGCCGACATGCCGGGAATGAGGTGGAGATAACGCTGCGACAGGTTCCAGCCGTCATAGGTGAACGCGATGCCGGATCGCGTGTCGTCGTCCGTTGTGCCGAAGGCCGAAGCGCGCGTATGGGTCGGCGACTGGGACACCAGAAACAAAATGTCGGGATCGAGGCTCTCTGCGCTCACGAACGCATGGGCCTGATCGCGGCGCGCCACGAGAATCAGGCTGTCGTCGAGGGCGTCTTCGGCGACAAGGGCGGTCGCATCGCTGACGGTCGTCGTCGGGATGCACATCGACACCACGCGGATCTCGTTAGCGTGGGGCGAAAGGCCCAGGACCTTGTCGACCTGGCCTGGCAACAATCCGAAAAGGTTCTGGAAGATATACCCGGCCGCTTTTTTCAGGGCGGCGCGGTCGGCAGCGCCTACGCCCGGCATGTCCGGGACGAAGTGCGCGGAGCCCTCCGGGCGCTCCAGTGCGGGATTGTTCAGGATGAGGATGAAGAAGGGATCGCTCTTGGCCGTATTGCCCTTTTGCCATTCGATCGTGTCGGTTCCGGCTGTTGGCACCTGGGGCCTCTGATATAGGGTAGAGTTGTCCTATATTAATACTCGCAGAGATAGCGGTCTGTCCAGAGAGCGAAAATTCAGGTCGTTCGCGCCGTCTCGGCGCGATACCAGTCGAGGATCTCCGCGCCCGTCCACAGCACGACGCCGTCGTGCGCCAGGATGTGGTCGTAGAGCATCTCCAGGTATTTTATGCGGTGCGGCACGCCCGTAAGATAGGGGTGGATGGAGATCGCCATCACCCGTGGCGCCGTCTCGCCCTCCTGCCACAGCCGGTCGAACTGGTCGCGGCCGCGGCGCAGGATCTCGTCGGAGGGTTGCTGCTGGACGGCGCTGATGACGACGTCGTTCACCTCGACGGTGTAGGGCACGGAGACCATGCTGCCTGTACGTGTCTTGAGCGCGATGGGCTGCTCGTCCATCACCCAGTCGGCGACATACTCGATGCCGGCTTCGGCCAGCAGGTCCAGCGTCTCGTCGGTCTCGGTCAGTCCCGGACTCTCCCAGCCGCGCGGCGGCTTGCCGGTGAAGGCCTTGATGGCGGCGATGGTGTCGCGGATGGCCGACTGCTGGTCGTCGACACGATGCATCGGCCGCTGCACGAAGCCGTGGCCCATGAACTCCCAGCCCGCCTCGTGCGCGGCCTGGCAGGCCTCGCGATAGAGCTCGCAGGCCGTGCCGTTGACGGCGAACGTCGCCTTGAGCTGGCGCGCGGCCAGCACCTCCAGGAAGCGCCAGAAGCCCACGCGCATGCCGTATTCGTGCCACGCCCAGTTGGGCACGTCGGGCAGCAGGGGATTGCCCATCGGCGGCGGCAGCACCGTGCGCGGCATCGCCCCCAGCGGGCTCCAGTTCTCGACATTGACGATGGTCCAGACGGCGACGCGCGCATCGTTGGGCAGCCTGAGGCGCGGCCGCTTGTGGATCGGCAGGTAGGGCGCGCGGCTGCGCAGGCTATGACCGGGCTCTTGCGTCATCGAGACCTCCGACAGAATCGACTGGGAACCATACCTGCAATTGTTGGTCAGTGGCGCATCTCTTGCATCGTGCCCGCCGAGTCTGGGATGAGCGTGGAGGCGTTGCCATGATGAATCTGATGACCGGGTTGCTGGGCCTGGGAGGTCATCTCGGCGGCTGGCGTCACAAGGATGCCTGGTCCGACAATGTCATGAATCTCGACCACGCCATCGAGACGGCACAGATGGCCGAGCGCGGTCTGTTCGACCTTCTGTTCATGGCCGACGGCAACGCGGTCCGGCAGATGGACAAGCCGGCGCTGTTCGCCGCCAACAGTCCATCCGACCGCCCAGCGGTTTTCGAGCCGATCACTTTGCTCACGGCCGTCGCCCAATACACCAAGCATATCGGTCTGTTGTGCACGGCGACAACGACCTACGACGAGCCGTACTCTCTCGCCCGCCGGTTCGCCTCCCTCGACCATCTCAGCAAGGGACGCGCCTGCTGGAACATCGTCACGACGTCCTATCCCGACGATTCGTTGAACTTCAGCCGCACCGAGCACATGGCCAAGGACCATCGCTACGAGCGGGCCATCGAATTCATCGAGGTCGCCAAGGGCCTGTGGGACAGCTGGGCAGAGGACGCATTCATCCAGGACAGGGCGACCGGGCGCTTCCTCGATCCGACGCGCGTGCGTGTCCTGAACCACATGGGCAAGCACTTCCAGGTCAAGGGACCGCTCAACGTCGCGCGCATGCCGCAGGGCTATCCGGTGCTGTTCACCGCCGGCCAGTCGGAGGACGGCCGCGAGCTTGCGGCCAAGCATGCCGATTGCATCTTCGCCGTCACCAATACCAAGAAGGCGGGCCAGGCCTTCTATGCCGATCTCAAGGGCCGGCTGGCGAAGTACGGCCGGGCGCCGGATTCGCTGCGCATCATGCCCGGCTGCGCCGTCTATGTCGGGCGGACCGCCAGTGAGGCCGAGGAACTCTACGACGAGCTGCAGTCGCTGATCGCACCGGAGCTCGGCGTGCCGTACCTCTCCAAGCTCTGCGAGACGGACATGTCCAAGTATCCGCTCGACGGGCCGATGCCGGACCTGCCGACCAGCGTGCTGGGCATCGCAAGCTTCCGCAACACCATCGTCGAGATGGCCAAGCGCGACAAGCTCACCGTCCGCCAGACCTACGAGCGCATCCTGCCCTCGATGGGGCACGTCACCATGAAGGGCAGCGTCAGCCAAGTCTGCGACGAGATCGAGGACTGGTACACGAGCAAGGCCTGTGACGGCTTCAACATCAACACGCCGGTCATGCCGCGCAGCCTGAACGACTTCGTCGAACTTGTGATCCCCGAACTTCAGCGCCGCGGCCTGTTCCGCAAGGCCTACGAGGGCCGGACGCTGCGCGAACGCATGGGCCTGCCGGTGCCGGCCAATCCCTATTTCGACAAGACCAGCCTGGCGGCCGAGTGATGCGGGCCGCGGTCGTTGCCGGCATCGGCCGGCGTGGCGCACTCGCTGGCCTGGCGGCGGCACCCCTGATCCTCTCCGGCCGCTACGGACGGGCGGCCGATCCCAAGCGCCTGATCGGCGTCATCGAGGAAGATCCGCCGTTCTTCAATCCTGCGGTCAGCTCCGGCATCTCGAGCTTCGTTGCCGGATCGCCCTGCTACAGCGCCCTGACGCGGATGGATGCCGATGGCAAGGTGAGCGGCGATCTCGCGCAGAGTTTCGAGATCTCGCCCGACGGTCTGGTCTACACCTTCAAGCTGCATCCCAACGTCGTCTGGCACGACGGCAAGCCGTTTTCCTCGGAGGACGTGAAATTCTCGCTGGAGCAGGTGAATTCCAAGCTCCATCCCTATCGCGGCGCGCTGAAGGCCATCGCCGCCTTCGAGGCGCCCGATCCCAACACCTTCGTGCTGCGACTGAAGCACCCGCAGGCCTCGCTGATCAGCACGCTCGGCAATTTCTGCGGCGCCATCCTGCCCAGGCACATCTGGGAAGGGAAGGACGCGGCGCGCGATCCGCACAACAAGCGGCCGATCGGCACCGGTCCCTTCAAGTTCGTCGAGTACGTCTCCGGCGATCACATCCTGTACCGGCGCAACGACAAGTACTTCCTGCCCGGCAAGCCCGGCTTCGACGAGCTGATGTTCCGGATCATCCCCGATCCGGCGGCGCGGATGGCGGCGCTGCAGAACGGCGAAGTCGACATGATCTACAGCAGCGCGCTGCCGGCCGTCGAGGTGGCGCGGGTCGGCAAGTTCCGCGGCGTCAAGCTCAAGTTCACCAAGATCCAGACGGCGGGCTACCAGGCGTACATCAATCTCCGCAACCCGCCTTACAGCGATCGCAAGGTACGCCAGGCGCTGGCGCACGCCATCGATCGCACCTTCATTCGCAACACGGTATTTCCCGGACTTTCGCAGAACATGATCGGGCCCGTGCCGCCGACCTCGCCGCTCGCCAACAAGGCGCTTGCCGACTATGCGCTCGATCCCGCCAGGGCCAACGCGCTGCTGGACGAAGCGGGCTTTGCCCGCAAGGCCGACGGGGTTCGCTTTCCGCTGCGCTATCTCTACAGCGCCAACGATCTGCCGGCGGCCAAGATCGGCGACATCGTGAGCCGTAACCTCGCGGCGGTCGGCATCAAAGTCATGCCGCGGCCGCTCGACCGTGGCGCCATCATCGACGTCGCCTTCGTCAAGAACGAGTTCGATTTCGCCACGATGTCGTTCTCGCTCGGCCCCGACCCGGATGTCGGCGTCGAGCGCTTCTACAACTCCAACAACATCTTCAACATCCAGGCCGTCAACAACAGCAACTACGTCAATCACGAGGTCGACAAGCTGTTCGACGAACAGCGCGTGCAGGTCGACTTCACCAAGCGCAAGGCGATCTACGACCGCATCCAGGAAATCGTCTGGAACGACATCCCGGTCTTTCCGTTCTGCACCTACACCCTGCCTGGCGCTTTCAACAGCACCGCCGTGACCGGGATCTTCGACGGTGAAGCAAGCAACCGCGAGGACTTCGCCCACGCCAGCCCGGCTTAACCGGGGAAATGGCAGGCGACCCTGTGGCCGGACGCGTGTGCGGCCAGAGGCGGCGCCTGCTCGCCGCAGAGGGGAAAGCGGGCCTTCGGGCATCGCGCGTGGAAAGGGCAGCCGCCGGCCGTGGCCTGCGGATGGGCGATCTCGCTGGCGGCGGTCCGCTTGCGGCGCTCGGCCTCGGCCCTGGGATCCGGCATCGGCACGGAGCGCAGCAGCAGCTGGGTGTAGGGATGCGCCGGTCGCGCATACAGCATCTCGGCAGAGGCGGTTTCGACGAGCTTGCCGCGATACATCACTGCCACTCGATCCGACACGTGCCTCACCACGGCGAGGTCGTGGGCGATGAACAGATATGTGAGGCCGAACGCCGCCTTCAGATCCTGCAGGAGGTTGATGATCTGCGCCTGGATCGAGACATCGAGGGCGGAGACGGGTTCGTCGGCGACGATGAAATCCGGCCGCACGATCAGGGCGCGGGCGATGCCGATGCGCTGGCGCTGTCCGCCCGAGAACTCGCGCGGATGGCGCGTCATGGCGCTGGCCGGCAGTCCGCAGGCGTCCAGCGCTTCGCGGATGCGCCGGTCGGCATCGGCGCCGCGCGCGATGCCGAAATTGCGCAACGGCTCGGCGAGCGTGTCGCGGACGGTCAGGCGCGGATTGAGCGACGAATAAGGATCCTGGAAGACCATCTGCACCCGACGCCACAGGGCGCGCCGGGCGCCGCCGCGGGCGCCTCCTACCGCCTGCCCAGCGATAGCGACCTGGCCTGAGGTCGCGGCCAGCAGGCCCACGATGACGCGGCCCAGCGTCGACTTGCCCGATCCCGATTCGCCGACCAGGCCCAGCGTCTCGCCGGCGGCGATGCCGAAGCTCACGTCGTCGACTGCCCTGGTGACCTTGCGCCGCGCGAGAAGTCCGCCGCCGCTTACGAAGTGGCGGCGGATTGCCGTGACACTGACCAGCGGGGCCTCGGCCGCGGTCATTGGGCGGCGGCCGCGATGCCGTTCATGGGCAGCCAGCAGCGCACGCCGTGCGCCTCGCCGATCGGCGACAACGCCGGCTCCTGCTCGCCGCAACGCTGTTCGGCCCATGGACAGCGAGGATGGAATTTGCAGCCGGCGAGGGGTGTCGCCGGATCGGGCGGCTGACCCTTGATGGCCGTCAGGCGGGTCCCAGCCTGGTCGATGCGCGGCACGGACTGCAGCAATGACCACGTATAGGGATGCCGCGGTGCGGTCAGCACCTCGTCCGTCGGCCCGTCCTCGATGACGCGTCCGGCGTACATCACGATGACGCGGCGGCAGAGGCTCGCCACGACAGCGATATTATGCGTGATCAGCAGGATCGCGGTGCCAGAGTTCTCGTTGAGCTCGCGCAACAGGGACAGAACCTGATCCTGGACCGTGACGTCGAGCGCCGTCGTCGGTTCGTCGGCGATCAGCAGGGCCGGGCTGTTGGCGACCGCCATCGCCGTCAGCGCGCGCTGGCGCATGCCGCCGGAGAATTCATGAGGATACGACCGCGCCCGTTCCGCGGGATCGGCGATGCCGACCAGGGCGAGCAGCTTTGCCACCCGATCGCGCAACGCGCGACGGCCGCGGCGCGCGCGATCGTGCAGGGCGATGGCCTCGCCGATCTGGTCGCCGATGCGCAGCACCGGATTGAACGACGTCATCGGATCCTGGAACACCATGGAGACCAAAGCGCCGCGCATGTCGCGGATCTCCTCGTCCGTCATTTCCGGAATCTCGCGGCCGCGGAAGCGGATGCTGCCGCTGAGCTCGGCCGACTTCGGCAGCAACCGCAGCACCGAGCGCGCGGTCATCGACTTGCCCGACCCCGACTCGCCGACGATGCCGACGATCTCGCCCGGCATGATGTCGAAGCTCACGCCCTCGACGACCGTGGTCGAGGGCGCCTCCTTGCGGGGAAAGCTTACGCCCAGCTCGCGAATCGAGAGGAGCGGTGCGCTCATCGGCGGCTGCGTGCCGGTGCGGCGTGGCTGCCGCTCAATCCATCGCCCAGCAGGTTCAGCCCCAGCACCGTCATGGCAAGTGCGAGGCCCGGGAAGGTGGTGAGCCACCACGCCTGCTGCAGGAAAAGCTGGCCCTGCTGCAGCAGCAGTCCCCAGCTCGGATGTTCGGGATCGCCGAGCCCGAGAAAGCTCAGGAAGGATTCCGACATGATTGCCGACGCGACCTGCAGCGAGGCGCTGACAAGCAGGAAGGACAGCACGTTGGGCGCGATGTGGCGGGCCAGCAGGCGCACCGGGCCTGCGCCCGACATCTCGGCGGCGGCGATGAACTCCTCATGGCGGATCACCTGAACGCGGCCGCGAACGATGCGGGCGGTTGCCGGCCAGCTCAGCAGCCCGATCACCAGGATCTCGTTCAGCAGCCCGCTGCCGATCAGCGACACGACGACCACGGCGACGAGAAGCTTGGGCAGGATCTGGAAAGCCTCGGTGATGCGCATCAGGACTTCGTCCAGCAGGCCGCCGAAGAAGCCCGCGACCATGCCGATGGTCATGCCCAGCCCGACGCTGATTGCGGCGCTGAATAGGCCGATGCCGAGCGACACGCGGCCGCCATAGAGCACCCGGGCCAGGACGTCACGGCCGAGATCGTCGGTGCCGAAAGGGTGAGCCCACGAGGGCTCGGCGAGCGTGTCGCTGCCCAGCGCCAGGGGATCGGCGGCGGTCAGGAAAGGGGCCAGCAGCGCGCCCAGAATCGTGACGAGGACGAGCAGCGCTCCCATGACACCAGCTGCCGGCTGACGCCGCACTGCCGCCAGCACCGTCAGTGGACGCGTGACCCACGCTGGGCGCGTCGGCAAAGGCGAGGCCAGGGTCATCGACGGATCCTGGGGTCGAGCATGGCGCAGCCGATGTCGGACACCATGTTGACCACGATGACGACGAGCGAGGAGAACATGAAGGCGCCGGTCAGCAGCGCGAAGTCGCGGCGGTGGATGGCGTCGTAGAACAGCCGGCCGAGCCCCGGCCAGCTGAAGACGATCTCGACGACCACGGCGCCGGCCAGCACCATGCCGAATTCCAGCCCGATCACGGTGACGGTGGTCACGGCGGCATTGCGGAACGCGTGGTTCCACAACACGCGCCGCCGCGACGCGCCCTTTGCCTCGGCCACCAGTACGTAGTCCTGGTCCAGCGCCTCGACCATGGCGGCGCGCGTGAAGCGGGCGATCATGGTCAGCAGGAAAACCGCAAGCGTCGCGACTGGCAGCACCATGTGAAACGCGACGTCCTCGACATGGCGCCAGCCGGTATAGCTCCCGCGCGCCGCTACCATGCCGCCGGCCGGCAGCCAGTTGAGCGATACGGCGAACAGCAGGATCAGGAGCTGGCCGACCCAGAATCCGGGCAGCGAATAGCCGACCAGCGAAGCGGCGCTGATCAGCGCGTCGGCGCGCGAGCCTGCCCGTCGGGCTGACGCGGCGCCCAGCAGGATGCCGATCAACGACGCGATGACCATCGCCGTGCCGGTCAGCAGCACGGTGGCGGGAAATCGTTCGAGGATGACCGTGAACACCGGTTGCTTGGAATAGATCGAGGTCCCGAAGTCGCCGGTCATCGCCTTTCCGAGGAAAGCGACGAACTGGCGCCAGGCCGGCTGATCGAGCCCGTACTCCGCGCGGACCTGGGCCAGGAACTCGGGCGTCGGGGCTTCGCCCGCCAGGATCGCGGCGGGATCGCCCGGCGCCAGCCGGATGAGGAAGAAGGTGAAGGCGATGACGGCGAGCACCAGCGGAAGAGCCAGCAGGGCCCGACGCAGCGACAATCGGAGCAGGGCAGGGAGCATCCGCGGCGAACTCAGCCTTCTGCAGCCAAAGGAACCGCATGAATCGAAGCAAATTGCATGCTAGCTACGGGACATGGTCGATGTTGTGGTTATCGGCGGCGGCGTCATGGGCTCGTCGATCGCCTGGCATCTCAAGCGCGATGCCGATTTCGCTGGTGATGTTGTCGTGGTCGAACGCGATCCCGGCTACACGCGCGCTTCGTCGGCGCTGTCAGCGAGCTCGATCCGCCAACAGTTCTCCACGCCGCTCAACATCCATCTGTCGCGCTACGGCATCGGTTTCCTGCGCCAGGCATCCAAGCTCTTGGACGTCGATCTCGGCTTGAAGGAGCCGGGCTATCTCTTCCTGGCGAGCGACGCGGGCGAGGCCGTCCTGCGGGCCAACCATGCCGTTCAGAAAGGCGAGGGCTGCGCCGTCGAGCTGCTCGATCCGGCAGCGTTGCGTGGCCGCTTTCCCTGGATGTCGGATGAAGGCATCCGGCTCGCCTCGCACGGCGTCGCCAACGAAGGCTGGTTCGACGGCCCGGCGCTGATGCAGGCCTTCCGCCGCAAGGCGCGGGAGCTCGGCGCGCAGTACGTTGCCGATGAGGTCGTGAAGCTGGCACCCAACGCCGTCACGCTGCGCTCGGGCGCCACGATCGAGGCCGGGACGGTCGTGCTGGCTGCCGGCCCGTGGTCGGGCGAGGTCGCCGCCACCGCCGGCATCGCCTTGCCGGTCGAGCCGCGCCGGCGCTCAGTATTCGTCTTCGATGTGCGTGAGCCGCCCGGCCCGACGCCGCTCACCATCGATCCCACGGGAACCTGGTTCCGCCCGGAAGGCCGCTTCTACATCGGCGGCACGACGCCGGCCGACGGCAACGATCCGCCGACGGCGGCGCTGGAAGTCCAGCACCAGGAGTGGGACGACATGGTGTGGCCGGTGCTGGCCAACCGCGTGCCGGCCTTCGAAGCGGCCAAGGTCGTGAATGCCTGGGCGGGCTACTACGAGTACAACACCTTCGACCAGAACGGCATCGTCGGCCGCTACCCCGCGATCGACAGCCTGATCTTCGCCACCGGTTTCTCCGGCCACGGCATCCAGCAGTCGCCGGCCGTCGGCCGCGCCGTTGCCGAGCTGATCGTGCATGGCAGCTATCGCACGCTCGATCTTTCGCCGTTCGGTTATGGGCGGATATCCGCAGGCAAACCTATCCGGGAGCTGAACGTGGTGTGATGGCTGGATCCCGAGCCGGGCTTCGAAGAGGACTGCCTGGCCAGCCGATGAATTCATGCGGCCCGTGAATCATTCTAAGCCTGCGTCCAAACAATGAATCGCGGATATCCGCAGGCTGACCTATCCGTGAGCTGAACGTGGTGCGATACTCATTGTTGTCCTGAGCGTAGCGAAGGACCTCATCGCCGCTTGCTGAGGGCATGAGATCCTTCGCTACGCTCAGGATGACAGAGTGCCTGGAGGAGTAGCCCGTGCCCGATACCGCCTTGGTCAACTCAGACCTGCAGTCCGCCCTCGACGAGGCGCGGCAGGCCTACACCGCCCGCAATCCCAAGAGCCTGACGCGCCACCACGAGGCGTGCGAGGCCATGCCCGGCGGCAACACCCGCACCACGCTGCACAATTCGCCGTTCCCGCTCACCGTGGTGCGCGGCGAAGGCTGCCGTCTGTGGGACGCCGACGGCCACGAATACATCGACGTGCTGGGCGAATATACCGCCGGCATCTATGGCCACTCCCATCCGGTGATCCGCGCCGCCATCGACCGCGCGCTGAACCACGGCTGGAACTACGGCGGCCGCAACGCCAACGAGGCCAAGCTCGCCAAGCTGGTGGCCGACCGCATGCCGTCGATCGACCTGGTGCGCTTCACCAACTCCGGCACCGAGGGCAACGTCATGGCGCTGGCTGGCGCCCGCGTCTATGCCCAGCGCAAGGGCCGTACCAAGGCCACCAAGGTCATGGTGTTCCACGGCGGCTACCATGGCGGCGTGCTCTATTTCGTGAGCGGCGGCAGCCCGGTGAACGTGCCCTACGAATACATCGTGGCGCCGTACAACGACGTCGAGGGCACGCGCGCCCTGCTCGCCAAGCACGGCGAGGAGCTGTTCGCCGTCCTGCTCGAGCCCATGCAGGGTAGCCATGGCTGCCTGCCGGGCGACATCGAGTTCCTGAAGATGGTGCGCGAGGAGTCCCGCGCCCGCGGCATCACCATGATCTTCGACGAGGTCATGACCTCGCGCCTGTCGCCGGGCGGCCTGCAGGAGAAGACCGGGGTGATCCCGGACATGACGACGCTCGGCAAGTACATTGGCGGCGGCATGTCGTTCGGCGCCTTCGGCGGCCGGCGCGACATCATGGAGCTGTTCGATCCCACCAAGCCTGACCATCTGCCGCACGCCGGCACCTTCAACAACAACGCGCTGACCATGGCGGCGGGTGCCGCAGGCTACGGCGAGGTCTACACGCCGGCCGCCGCCAAGGAGTTGAACGAGCGCGGCGAGAAGATCCGGCAGCGGCTGAACGCCATCTGCCAGCGCGAGAAGGTGGCCTTCCAGTTCTCCGGCATCGGCTCGATGATGACGGCGCACGCCACCTCCCGACCCATCAAGACGGCGGCCGACATCGCCTCGGGCAGCCAGGACGCCAAGGAGCTGTTCTTCTTCGACATGATGGCGGCCGGCATCTGGATCGCCCGTCGCGGCTTCGTGGCGCTGAACATCATGATCGGCGATAGCGAAGGTGACCGGTTTGTGGCGGTGGTCGAGGAGTTCGTCACCGCGAGAAAGGCTCTTTTGCAGCCCAAATAACTACCTACATAGGCGCGCATGAACGACGCTTCGCACCCCTCCAAGCCTGCCTTCCCGCAGCCGGTCTCCGGCACGGTGGTGCCGCGCTTCGGCGACGTCGCCACCTTCATGCGCTTGCCGCTGTTCCGCGATCCCGCCGACGTCGAGATCGGCATGGTCGGCGTGCCCTGGGACGGCGGCACGACCAACCGCCCGGGCGCCCGCCACGGCCCGCGCCAGATGCGCGACCTCTCGACCATGATGCGCCGCGTGCACCACGTCACCGGCGTGGCGCCTTACGAGTTGGCCAAGTGCGGCGATCTCGGCGACGCACCGGTCAACCCGGCAAGCCTCGACGATTCGCTGGAGCGCATCGAAGCCTTCTTCGCCAAGCTGCACTCGGCCGGCGCGGTGCCTCTGTCGGCCGGCGGCGACCATCTGATCACGCTCCCGATCATGCGCGGCATCCGTAAGAACCTGCCGCCGCTCGGCATGGTTCATTTCGACGCCCACAGCGACACCTGGGACACCTATTTCGGCGGCTACAAGTACACCCACGGCACGCCCTTCCGCCGCGCGGTCGAGGAGGGCCTGCTCGATCCCAAGCGCGTGGTCCAGATCGGCATCCGCGGCTCGCTCTACAAGCGCGACGACAACATGTGGGCGGTCGAGCAGGGCATGCGCGTGATCACCATCGAGGAGTATTTCGACCTCGGCGTCGACAAGGTGATCGCCGAGGCCCGCCGCGTCGTGGGCGACGGCCCGACCTATGTCAGCTTCGACGTCGACGGCCTCGACCCGGCCTATGCGCCGGGCACCGGCACGCCCGAGATCGGCGGCTACACCCCGCACGAGGCGCAGCGCATGCTGCGCGGCCTGCGCGGGCTCGACCTGGTCGGCGGCGACGTCGTGGAAGTCTCACCGCCCTTCGACATGAGCGGCAACACCGCGCTCGTCGGCGTCACCATGATGTGGGAGATCCTCTGCCTGCTCTCCGAGGCGGTGGCGAGGCGCAAGGGACGGCTCTGAGACTGGCGGAAGGAGAGAATTGGCTTGCCGTTGGACTGACCCCTTAGCCTCGGCTGGCCTTTGCCGTCTGATTGACCTGCCCGCGGAAGGCCAGAGCGGTTGGTCGAGGACTATCTGGCAAGTTGGCAAACTCACGGTTGTCCATCACACTTGTCGAACGACCATTCGGCGAGTGAGGGCCGAACTATGCGCCAAACTAGTGAATCGGGCATTGGTGATAAGGAACGACTGCAAACGCTGCTAGCGGAATACAACACACTCCGAGCAGAAGCCGTTCAAAGGAATAGCGTCCTCATACAAATCATGACGGTTGGGGGCACGGTCCTGACGACCATTCTTACAGCAAGTATCGTCTACGCATCGTGGGCCGTTTTCGCGCTTGTGATAGTTTTATCCAACGTGCTGTTGGTCGCTTACAAGATTATCGAGTTCGATATCTTGAGATTCTCGGCGCGCCTGCGTCAGCTTGAAGATGACATTAATCATCGAGCAGGAGAACGACTTTTGATTTGGGAAACCGAGCAGAGCTTGCATGCTGTTGGGCCTGAGAATCGAGTGACGTACATTCAAGCGACCTACCTATCACTCGGTCGGTGGGCGAGACGGATGTTGCTCAGATCTGGTTAGAACTGCCATGTTGCTATTAGCGGGTGAGAGCGGCTGATGTCAGATATCGCCACGATCATGACCGCGTCATCCTGCCTAAGGAACGAATAGGTTCGTCTGGCATTCTGGTTTGCCCCCCAACAGTTGCAACCTGCGTACAATCGCCCGTTCGCCGCGCACGCGCTATAGTTGTCGGGTAGTGCCGACATAGCAGCGCGTACGAGATGTCCCTTATGGCAGTGGGAGGACAGGACGATGGCTGACAGCAAGCACAATCAAGCCAACACAGTCACACGCAGAACCGCGATCAAAGCCGGCGCCGGCGCCTTGCTGGCATCGGGCGTGCCCTTGTTCTGGCCGGGCGAGGCCCGGGCCGACAAGGCCAAGATCGACGCCGTGCTGAACGGCGCGGTCACGTCGGGCGATGTGCCCGGCGTCGTGGCGGCGGCCGCCGACGACAAGGGCGTCTTCTACGAAGGCGCCTTCGGCAAGCGCAACCTCGTGACCGGCACGGCGATGACGCCGGACACCATGTTCTGGATCGCCTCGATGACCAAGGCGCTGACCTCGATCGCCGCCATGCAGATGGTCGAGCAGGGCAAGCTCAGCCTCGACAAGCCGATCAGCGACGTCGTGATGGAGCTCAGCGCCGCGCAGGTGCTGGAAGGCTTCGACGCCGAGGGCAAGCCCAAGCTGCGACCGCCCAAGCGGCCGATCACGCTCCGGCACCTCCTCACCCACACGGCCGGCTTCAGCTACGACCTGTGGAACAAGGACATCGAGCGCTACATGAAGGTGGCCAATGTCCCTGGCATCGGCACCTGCAAGCTCGAGGCGCTGAAGGTGCCGATGATCGCCGACCCCGGCGAGAAGTGGGAGTACGGCATCAACATCGACTGGGCCGGCAAGGCGGTCGAGCGTGTGAGCGGCATGTCGCTCGACGGCTACATGCGCGAGCGCATCTTCACGCCGCTCGGCATGAAGGATACCGGCTTCATCCTGCGGCCCGACCAGCAGGCGCGCCTGGCGAGCGTCCATGCCCGCGGCGCCGACGGCAAGCTCAGCCCCATCGAGTTCGGCATGCCCCAGGCGCCGGAATTCTTCATGGGCGGCGGCGCCCTCTACTCGACGGGGCGCGACTACCTCTCGTTCCTGCGCGCGCTCCTGGGCAACGGCAAGCTCGGCACGGCGCAGATCCTGAAACCCGAAACCGTTGCCCTGGTGAACAAGAACAGCATGGGCGACCTCAACGTGACCCTGCTCAAGACCGCCCAGCCCGACCTCACCAACGACGCCGAGTTCTTCCCTGGCATGGTCAAGAAATGGGGGCTGGCCTACATGATCAACACCCAGGACGTGCCCGGCAAACGCAGCGCCGGCAGCCTCGCCTGGGCGGGCCTCGCCAACACCTACTACTGGCTCGATCCGAAAAAGAAGGTGGCCGGCGTGATCCTGACCCAGATCCTGCCCTTCGCCGACACCAAGACGCTGCAGGTCTTCGGCGATTTCGAGGGCGCGGTCTACCAGAACGGCCGGCCGCCGGCGGCGGGGGCGGCCAAAGCCGGGTAGGGCCGGATAGCGCCGGATAGCTCTCGGCCCGGACGCTGAGGTAGGCTCGCTCATGCGAGCCTACCTGCTGAGCCTGTTCGCCGCGCTCATTGTTTCGACCGCCGCGGCACAGTCCGTGCCGCGCTGGATGACCCTGCCGCCGACGCCGTCGCTGCCCGTGGCGACAACCAGCGGCCACGCCCCGGTCAACGGCATCTCGATCTGGTACGCCACCTTCGGCAGCGGCCCGCCGGTGATCCTGCTGCACGGCGGCCTCGCCAACGCGAACTATTGGGGCAACCAGGTGCCCGAGCTGGCACGCGATCATCGCGTGATCGTCATGGACAGCCGCGGGCATGGCCGCAGCACGCGCGACAGCCGGCCGTTCGGCTATACGCTGATGGCCTCCGACGTGATCGGCCTGATGGACCATCTCGGCATCCCGCAGGCGGCGATCGTCGGCTGGAGCGACGGCGCCATCATCGGGCTCAGCCGGGCGATGAGCCACCCGGGCCGCGTCTCGCGCCTCTTCGCCTTCGCCGCCAACTCCGATCCCAGCGGCGTGAAGGACGTCGACAAGAGCCCCGTCTTCACCCAGTTCATCGCGCGGGCCGAGAAGGAGTACGAGGCATTGTCGGCGACACCGCGCGACTACAAGAAGTTCGTCGACGAGATCAGCACCATGTGGGCGACCCAGCCGAATTGGACCGCTGCCGATCTCGGCGCCATCAAGGTGCACACACGGATCGTCGACGCCGACCACGACGAGGCGATCAAGCGAGAGAACACCGAGTTCATGGCGCGCGAGATCCCCAATGCCGGCCTGCTGTTGCAGCCGGAGGTCAGCCCACTTCTCCATGCTGCAGGCGCCGGGCCAGTTCACGACAGACGTGCGGCTCTTCCTGGAGCGGCCACTTCAACGACCTCGTAATCGAGCGCAACTCTCCTCTCAGTAACTGCAGAAATTCGCTGCGCGCATCTCGCCTTGCATCGACGCCGGTTGTCGCCGAGTTGTTTCGTGCCTTAGCATCGTGGTCATGGCGCGCGTCACCCTGACCAACTCGACGTACCTCGACCTCACCAGCTACCACACCACCACGGCGACCACGGTCGCGGAGGCCTATCAGATTCAGGGGGCGCCGGTCCCCAGCGACATGACGCTCAACGTCGCTCTCATCCTGCCGCGCGCCAACGATCCGACGGCGCTGCTGCAGAGCAACTGGGCGACGCGCCAGACGACCCTGCAGCAGCTCGAGGACAACGGCACGCTGTGGTCGACCTACGGCGCCGATCCCGCCGCCTATGCCGCCGCCCAGGCGGAGCTCACCGCACTCGGCATTCCGCTGTTGGGCAATGCCGCCGGCAGCGACGGTTACATCAGCTCGGTGGAATCGCGCACGATCTGGGTACAGCTCACGCCGCAGCATTTCACCGATCTGTTCGGCAAGACGCTCTATGGCGCCGGTGCCTACCTCCAGTATTGGGAGGGCGAGCTGTCGTTGCCCGACACGATCGGCGCGACCGGCATCTGGTTCGACAGCCAGCCGCTGTGGGGCACCTATCCCGCCACGCCCAACGATCTCTCTCGTGGTGCCGCGGTCCATCCGACGGACGGACCGTTGAGCATCGGCAACGCGCTGTTGGCTGCGGGCAGGGAGTCGTCGGCTTATGCCGGCGAGATGGCGAACTGGTTCTACAATTTCCCGCTGACGGGCATCGACGTGCCGACGGCCACGGTTGGCCTCGTGGAATCCGGGACCGGCGACGTGATGCAGCCCGGGCTCACGCGCACCTTCCAGGAGGCGTTGAACCTTTTCCGCGAACGTGCCGGCCTGTCGACCCCGGGCGACTATTACGTCGTCGCCAACAACGGCCAGGACTACACCGAGCCCATGGGCAATCCCGGCGAGCGCACGCTCGACGTCGCCGTGGTCACCTCGGCCAATCCCAATAGCACGATGGGCCTCTATGCCGGCTCAGGCTTCGGCAACCATGCGACGTCCAACAGCGTCACCGCCTATCAGGCGGCATTCTGGGACCAGGTGAACAACCCTGCCGTCGTCTCCTCCTCGTTCGGCATTTTCCAGCAGGCAGCGCCCGGGTCGCCGTTCGCCAGTGCGATCCGCGAGCTCTTCATCGACGCGGCGCTGCGCAACATCTCGGTGTTCGTCGCCAACAACGACTGGGGCTCGAGCTACAACTTCACCAACGGCATCGCCAACCAGAACATAGTGCTGAGCTCGGCCTACGCGGTGATGGTGGGCGGCACGTCGATCACGACGCTGGCCGCGGCGCCGCACGACCACACGGTCGAGGCGCTCTATGGGCTGGCTGTGGCCGGCGACCTGGCGACGCTGTGGCAGCTGATGGAAGGCGGCCTTATGACGCTGCCCAGCGGCGTGGCGGGGTCCGAGGCCGTGCGGACCCTGCTGATCGAAGCGGTATGGAACACCTATGCCATCTCCGGGCACACGATCGACCCGGCCATAGACGACGTCGGCGCCGGCGACGGCGGGGTCGACGTCACCCAGCCGACGCCGTCGTACCAGACGGCGTTCGGATTGACGCCGACGTCGGTCAATCACAGCCCCTGGGGCGGCACGGGGCGAGGCGCGCCGGACGTGGCGGCCGATGCCGGCGGCAACATGTGGTACACGACGCCCCAAACCAACATGCTTGGCCTAGCCGTGGCCGACGGCACCAGCGCCGCCACACCGATGTGGGCGTCGCTGGTGGCGCAGATCGATACCATCTTCGAGGACCAGGGGCTGCCCAACCTCGGCTACATGAACGACCTGCTGTACATCGCCGCGGCGATCGCGCCGGCCTCGTTCAACGATGTCACCTTCGGCAACAACGTCACGTCGTACCGCCTTGGCGGCCACATCGACAGCGACGGCACGGCGATCACGTTGACCGGCTTCGGCTACGAGGCCGGTGCGGGCTACGACCTGACGTCGGGCCTCGGCACGCCCAACGGCACGCTGCTGGCGCGGGCGCTGACCGCGATCGCCCATTCGCAGATGTCGTTCGGCACCAGCCCCGACATGCTCGATGCCGACGGCGGCGGCTGGCAGAGCGGCGCCGACCAGAGCCTGATGTTCCAGGCGATGTCCGCTTCCGGCGCCGCCATCGACATCGGCCTGGGCGCAGGCGGCTTCGATTTCGGCACCAACGCTTCGGGTGCCTATGCCTGGACCAACCGGCTGGCGCAGCAGTCCCTGCAGTCCGATTTCGATCCCAATCTCGTGCGGCTGTTCGACAAGCAGGCGCAGGGATGGATCGGGCAGTCGGTGGTGGCGTCGGGCCAGGACGTATCGGTGTCGATCAACGGCGGCTCGGCACAGGCCATACAGGGGACGCTCAGCTCGCCGTTCGGCTTCGCCGACTTCGTGTCGGACGACGGCGCGGTGCGGGTCGCGCGTGCCGTGGCGGTGGCGGAGACCGCCGGTGGAGCAGACGACCAGATCGCCGTGGTGCGCGTGCGCCAGAACGGCGAGAACGACCTGTCGCTCATCTTCTACAGGGTCGACGACCTTGCCGGCACGATCGACGGCAAGCGGCCGGGCCATGAAGCCTATGCCGCCGCCGCCGATGCGCGGGCCTATCAACTGGCGCAAGGCGGCACGTCGCTCGGCGGCCCGGGCTACGGCAACTACGAGCAGGCCGCGCTGGTGGGCGTCGATGCCGGCGATTTTATCGCCATGAAGCTCACCAACCAGACCACCGGCGCATTCTTCTGGGCCTTCGCCCATGCCAACGAGCAAGTGAACAGCCAGTCGGTCGGCCACCTCTGGAACTACGGGCTCAACACATGGGGCTGGGAGGATACGTACGGCGGCGGCGATCGTGACTTCAACGACCTGATCGTGCAGCTCGACTTCACCAGTGCGTCGGGGCAGGGGTGGCTGATGTGAACGGTCTAGCCGGCACTGTCTCGGTTTGAAATTTCCGCCCGCTTCTTGTAGGGACCGCGCGGACCAGTCTTGGGGCGGCGGCGTCGCGCTTCTGGCCTTCAGGTCCGGTGGGCACTACTCACTTCCCGCATTCTCTGAACGGCTTCTCTAAGTTTCTGAAGGGCGAGTTTCGCGCGCGGCGGAACATTATTCTCGCCATAAAATTCGTCGGCCTCCCACGTTCGCACGTCCCTAACGCGGTCGGCGCCTGAACGATACACACAAGGCGTGACATGCCGGTGGAGCACTTCCGACCAGCCATCCTGCAGTACGTACTCGTCTCGGGTGCCATCTTTGTTATGGCGGATGTAGAACGGTTTGGGATCGCTCTCCGACAGCATGCAGTATCCTGGCACTATGGGAGCAAAGCATACAAGTCGCGGTCAGCCCCGACCACCTCACCCAATTGGGTCGGGGCCTTGGTCAGGACGACAGCGTGAATCGATTCAATCGGCAGCCGCCTGCAGCCGCACATTGTCGATGAATGTCGGGATGTCGCTTGCGGCGATGGCTTTGCCGGCCGGCGCGCAGACCATGCCGCCTGTGACCGAGTCGTAGCCGCCGCGCTGGAACTTGCCGAGCCGGCGGAAGCCCGCGCAGCTGCGGCCGTCCTTGTCATCCCTGAACGTCACGTAGTCGGCATCGCTGTAGTGCGTGACGGCCGAGACCTGTGCGATGGTTTTTCCATGCTCGAACATCCACTTCAGGAAGTCGGCCGTGGTCTGGTCAGCCGACAGATAGGAGTAGGTGTTCCCTGCCTCCCAGAAGAACATATGCACATAGTAGCCGTCGCGGTTTGTCCCGAAGGCGGCCCACTGGCGGAAGGCGCCGATGTTGCCTTCGCTGGTCACGACATTGGTGGTCCTGCATTTCAATCCCGACCAGGCGACGATGCGCGATTGTCGGCAGTCCATGTCCTTCCAGGTGTATCGCTGGGTCTGGCCGACGGCCGTTCCGGCAGCAGTGAGCAAGGCAACCAAGCAGGCCAGCGAAGCGACAAGGCGCATGACGTCTCCCAGGTAACGCGCTCTACCGTTCCGGCGCGTAGTTGATCGGCACGATGAAAGTGAACCGGTTATCGGCGAACGCCTTGGGCAGGGGCGCGAAGGGCGCCGCCTTGCGGATTGCGTCGAGGACGCTGCTGTCGACTCCGGCCGAACCGCTTTGCTTGGACAGCGACAGATCGACCAGTCCGCCGTCACGGGCAACCGTGAGGCGGGCAATGACGACGCCATCCTCGTTTCGGTTGGCTTGGGAAGCGACGTAGAACCGCGTATGCGACAGCTTGCCAACGACTTGCAGCACATAGTCCTGCAGCGCCTGGCGCTGGCTGGCCGGGGAAGAGGGGGCGGACGTCGACGGCGTGATCGCCTTCTGTGGCGGCTGGTGCGGGACAGGTGGGACGGCGGCAGGTGCGGCAAAAGCCAGTTCACGCGCGCTGACAGCGGGCGCTGGCTGGGACAGCATCACCGCTTCCTCGAGGTTGGGTCGATGGAGGGAACTGGACGGCGGCAACTCACTCGGTACGGAATCGATCGGTGGCCCTGGGTGCAGGCTGCCGCTGTCTGCCATTGGCGTTGCCGCGGGGAAGGCGGGTGGTGGCGCCGCCCTTTCCACCGTCACTTCGATCGCACGTTGCGAGAAGCGATCATCCATCGGCAGCGGCGCGGGCTGCAGCGCGCCGACGAGAATCATGTGGAGGCAAGACGAAGCCCAGAGGGCCGCCACCCACTGCGGGGGCTGCCTATCTTCTGTGGCCATCGCTTGCCTCACCGGCAAACCTCGAGCGGCAGACGCTTGCCTGCCGCGGCGGTCAGGCAGTCCGCCTTGCTCTTGAACTGATCGGGCCGGAAATAGACCGCCTGCATGGAGAAGGGCTGCTTCGAGGGTTCCGTCGACCTTGGCGTCGAGCCCGAGAAGACCGGCCAGGCTTGGCCTGTCATCGAGCTCCCGCCGCTCGGCCCGCTTCCCGGTGTCGCCGCGCTGCTCGCCAGTCCGATGGAAATCCCGCCGGAAAGATTCTGCGATCCTGCCGTGCCGGTGCCGGCCGTTGCACTGCTCGCGGTGCTGCCGGGTCCACTGCTGGCGCTTGCGCTGCTGCCACCGGCGGCGCCAGAGCCGCTGCTGCCCGAACCGCTGCCCGAACTGCTACCTGAACCGGCGGCGCTGCTCGCACCGGAACTGCCTGCTCCAGCGCCGGCGCCCGCGCCGGCAGCGCCACCGCTGCTGCCGGCTCCGCCGCTGCCTGCGCCGCCGCCGCTCACAGCTGCACCAACACCACCGACGGCGCTACCGACAGCGCCGACCGCCGCTCCGGCTGTGCTTCCAACGGCTCCTACGGCAGCGCCGACGGCGCCCGCGGCGCCACCGACCGCTCCGCCAACCGCGCCGGCGACACCACCGCCCTGCGCTTCAACTCTCGATACTTCCGCGTGACCGAGCAGGACACCGCAGCACAGGGCTGCGGTCCAATACCATCGCGACATGTTGGTTCACACCTCCGACAAGCACACGATCACCGGCTGCACTGTGTTCAAGCCGCGTATCGCCGCGCCTGTGAGGATGCATCCGCCCGCTGGGCCCAACGTCGTGCGATGCGTAACTGTTGCCGGCCGCGGTGAAAATCACCTGCTGCAAGATCGGCGCAGCTCAACGATGGGCGGCCGTCGGAGTCGCGGATCGCGAGGTCGGCAGCAGCGATGCATCGAGCGTGAGGCGGCTCGGCGCCAGCCTGATTTCGATGGCGCGCCATTTCTCGATGCTGCGGCCGTCCATCTTTACGGAGTAGGTGACGCGCCCGCCATCATCGTCGTCGGCCTCGCCCTCGACCGTCCGGCGCACGATCACCCGGCCTTCCTCGCCGAAGATCGGTGTGACGACAGGTGTGGCGCAATCGTCGATGAAGAAGGTGGCGCGCCGCAGCCTGGAGATCTCGGCACCCGCCGTCTCGCACGCGCGCACGAACGCGTTGGACCGTTTGTAGAGTGCGGTTGCAGGCTCCGGCGTGGCAGACAGGAAAACGTTGAAGAGGCACATGCCGACCGCGACGCCGGCGAGGCCGGCAAGCATATAGCCGCCTGCTGCTCTTCCGCGGAGAGTCGTGGCAGCCCGTTGCGCGCGCGCGCCGCCAGCTCGTGTTCGACTTGATCGGAGCACGTGGCCCCTTCCCACAACACCCAAGCGGTACAATAGCGAGCGCGTGCCGCTCGCGTCGTGACCATTCGGAGGCAGTCGCCGAAGGGCTTCTCTCGCTTTCGTCAACGCATCAGACTGAGGCTGCTCGAGAAGCAGCGACTACCTTCCCCGCATGTGCAACAGCCGGCGACCCCACGGCACCAGCGCGGTCAGCCTTCAGTCGGCATGCGGCAATGCCGCGCTGAGAGCGAGCAAAGATAAGAAAAGGAATGACCCGCTGAAGGAATCAGCCGGCTTGGCGCTGCGGCGGCTTTTGCCTGGCGCGTTCGAGCCACGCCCGCGCTTCGTGCAGGCTGCGGAACAGCTCGATGGGCCGTTCGCCCTTGGTCAGGTCGGCGAACATGTTGGGGAAGCCGATGCGAAGGGGATCGATGACGAACGCTACCGAGCCGCGCGGTGTCTCGTCCGCCGACCCATGCATGACGTCGGCCACCTTCTGGATCTGCTCGCGCGTCAGGTCGGATCGGCCTTGCGAGACGTCGATGATCTTGCCATAGGCCTGCACGCCGGCCTCGAAGAGCTGCCGTTTGACGGCGCCCATCTCCTCGGCCGTGATTTGCCCGCGCGCCACGATGACCACCAGGCGATCGAGACGCGAGATATCTACATGTAGCGGCATGCCGACAGTGTGCCGTGTCGACGATGCACTGGCAATCGTCGCACGCTTTGACGATATTCAGTGCTGTCGCAATGGCAATATCTTGCGCAGCGCTTCGAACAGGGTCGCGGATTCACACGGCTTGCGGAGGAGAGGAACTGCTTGGAAGGCCGTGGGTACGACTTCGCCGACGGAGCCGGTCAGGAAGAGGAAGGGAATGCGCCGTTCGATCAGCGTGCGCGCGACGTCGAAGCAAAGCCCGTTCTGCAGGCGGATATCGAGGACGCCCGCATCGAGACTGGTCGCGTCCAGGAGGTTGAGCGCCGCCTCGGCCGTCGCAGCCGGGCCGATCGGCTCCATGTCTTCTGCCAACAGCAGGTCGCACATATGGTCAGCCTGCAGGGAGTCGTCCTCCACTACCAACACGCGCCACATAGCCCACACCCGAATAGAAGGCCCACCCGACAGCCCGCCGGATGGGCCAGCAACGCAAGACCGGACGGGTCAGGCCAAAGGTCTTCATGCGCTCATCGTCTGAACGCGCGTCCGAGAGATTTAGTTGCCCGTTTCCGGACAACAACGCCATGGTGCTGGCACTGCTGGCAAATTAATGCGGCCATGGCCCCTATATGGAGCGCAAAAATACCATGGTTATTGATATGTTACTCTAGTTGTGTTAGAGTCAGACCTGCCAAGTCGCTCTACGCATCGTCGATCCGATTTCCAACACCGGGAGGGACCGCTCCCAGACAGCAAATGTGGTTGCGAAACTTGCGAAACTGTCCGATTTCGCCAAAAGGGCGAGCAGCTCACGCAGCCAGCTCCAGGATCTCCTTCACCTGTGCCGGGCCGTCGATCTTGCGCGGATTGCGCGGCACCCAGGGCGTGCCCATCGCCTGTGTGGCGATGCGATCGAAGTGTTCCTTGCCGATCTTCACCTCGGAGAGGCTTCGGGGCATGCCGAGGCCGCGGATGAACTCGTCCAAAACGTCACCCGCGTCCTTGCCGGGTTGGCCCATGGCGTTGGCGATCAATGCCTGGCGGTCGGCGTTGGCCGATTTGTTCCAGCGCATCACCGACGGCAGCATGATGCAGGAGGTGTGGCCGTGCGGCACGTCGAACACCGCGCCCAGCACGTAGCCGATGCCGTGGCTCGCGCCCATCGGCACGCCGGCCGCCAGCCCGCCCATCGACAGCCACGAGCCGATCTGGCAGTCGAGCCTGGCCTTCATGTCCGACGGGTCGGCTTTCACCTTGGGCAGGCCGCGCGCCAGCATCGACAGGCCGTGCAGGGCAGAGGCGTTGGTGAACTCCGTCGATTCGTTGGAGCACACGCCTTCGACGCAATGATCGACGGCGCGGATGCCGGTCGACAGGAACAGCCACATCGGCGTGTGGCGCGTCACCTCGGGATCGAGGATCACCGCCTGCGGGATGGTGAGCGGATGGCGGAACAGCTCCTTCACCCGGGTCGCCTCGTTGGTGACGCCGGCGATGCCGGAGAATTCGCCGGCCGACAGCGTGGTCGGGATCGAGACCTGGCGCACCGTCGGCGCCTTCACGTCGGCGTTGCGGACCTTGTCGAGACCTTCGACGGTGGCGATGTCGTTGGCGAGGCAGAGCTGGACGGCCTTGGCGGCGTCGGTGATCGAGCCGCCGCCCAGGGTCACGATCAGGTCGGCACGCGCCTCGCGTGCCTGTGCCGCGGCGGCGATCACCGCCGAGCGCGGCGAGTGCGCCGGCATCTTGTCGAACGTGCCGACGCATTTGTTGCCCAGCGCGCGGCGGACCTTCTCGATCTCGTCGGTCTCGCGGTTGAGCGTGCCGCTCACCATCAGGAACACGCGCTCGGCGCCATGCGCCGTCACGACCTCGGCGACCGACTGGGCGGCCGGTTTGCCGTAGTGGACTTCTTCCATGTCGGTAAAAACGACGCGGCCGGATGTCAGCATTGTGTCCTCCCTAGGCCGGCATTTTGCTATCGTGGCTGCGAAAGGCACGGGAAAAATCATGAGTGGAACACGTGACAGCGCCATCGCGCGCGCGGAAAAGTATTTCGACGACGGCGGCTTTCTGGCCGAACTGCAGCGCCGGGTGGCGATCCCGACGACCAGCCAGGAGACGAACTCCATGCCCGCCCTGCAGGAGTACGTCTCGGGCGAGATGACCCAGTCGCTGCAGAAGATGGGTTACGACTGCACCGTGCTGCCCAACCCGCGCGCGGAGTACGGCCCGTTCCTGATCGCGCGCCGCGTCGAGGACCCGGCCAAGCCGACGGTGCTGACCTACGGCCACGGCGACGTGATCCGCGGCCAGGAGGACCAATGGCGCCAGGGCCTGTCGCCGTGGAAGATCGTGATCGAGGGCGATCGCATGTACGGCCGCGGCACGGCCGACAACAAGGGACAGCACACCATCAACATCGCAGCCCTGGCGTGCGTGCTCGAGGAGCGCGGCTCGCTCGGCTTCAACTCGACGATCCTGATCGAGACCGGCGAGGAGACAGGCTCGCCGGGCCTGGCCGACTTCTGCAAGGCCAACAAGGCGGCGCTGAAGGCCGACGCGCTGATCGGCTCGGACGGGCCCAGGCTTGACCATCGCCGGCCCACCATCTTCGGCGGCACGCGCGGGACACTGAACTTCAACCTCAAGCTCACGATGCGCGAAGGCGGCCATCATTCGGGCAACTGGGGCGGGCTTTTAAGCAACCCCGGCATCATGCTGGCGCATGCCCTCGCCACCATCACCGACCGGCGCGGCCAGATCAAAGTGCCGGAATGGCGGCCCCAGACGCTGACCAACTCGGTGCGCGCGGCGCTTGCTGACGCGCATATCGATGCGGGCGAGGGGGCGCCGACCATCGATCCCAACTGGGGCGAGGAATCTTTGACGCCGGTCGAGCGCGTGTTCGGCTGGAACAGCTTCGAGGTCCTGGCTTTCAAGACCGGCAATCCCGACCGGCCGGTCAACGCCATCCCGCCCAGCGCCATCGCCTACTGCCAGCTGCGCTTCGTCGTCGGCACCGATCCGCACGACATCATCCCGGCGCTGCGGCGCCATCTCGACCGGCACGGCTACGAGATGATCGAGATCGACCAGGCGCGCGAGGTGATCATGAACGCCACGCGCCTCGACCCGGAGAATCCGTGGGCGAAGTTCGCCGCGACCTCGATCGAGAAGACCGGCGGCGTAAAGCCCAACATGCTGCCCAATCTCGGCGGCTCGCTGCCCAACGAGGTCTTCACCGACATCCTGGGCATGCCGACGGTCTGGGTGCCCCATTCCTATGCGGCCTGCTCCCAGCATGCCCCCAACGAGCACCTGCTGGCTCCGGTGGCCCGCGAAGGCCTGCGACTGATGACAGGCATCTTCTGGGACCTCGGCGCGAACCCGCCGACCGGCGCCCGCGCCTGATATACGACCAGCGGTCGACGTCGGATCACGTGTCCGTCGCGGGTCTTTGCCACCTCCCCCGCGCGACGGGGGAGGACTAGTATTCGTCGATGCTTTCGCCCGACGAGGCCGCCGACCTGATCGAGGCCATCGCGGCCCGCCAGGACCGCGCGGCCTTCGCGAACCTGTTCCGCCACTACGCGCCGCGCGTAAAAGCCTTCATCATGCGCGGCGGCACCGATGCAGAAACCGCGCAGGAAGTGGCCCAGGAAGCGCTGATAATGGTGTGGCGCAAGGCGGCGAGCTTCGATCGCGGGCGGGCCTCGGTCGCCACCTGGATCTATACCATCGCCCGCAACAAGCGGATCGACCTCGCCCGGCGGGCCGGCCGGCCGGCCATCGAGACCGAGGACTGGCTGACGGTATTTGCGCCAGAAGAGGCCGATGCCGATAAATCCGTCCTGGCCGGACAAACGTATACGCGAGTGAAGGAACTTCTAGGCGGCCTCTCAGCCGATCAATTGGTGGTGATCCAGAAGGCATTTTTCGAGGACAAGACCCATACCGCGATCGCCGAGGAGCTGAAGCTGCCGTTGGGTACCGTGAAGTCCCGAATTCGCCTGGCGCTCGGGCGGTTGCGGGAAGCGTTGGAGAAAGAGGAGTCATGAGCCATCCGGCCCCTGAAGAGCTGCTGCTGGACTACGCCGCCGGCACGCTTGCCCCGGGCCCGGCGCTGGCCGTGTCCCTGCACGTCGCGCTCGACCCCGCTGCCCGCCGTATGGTCGAGAAGCTGGGCGCGCTGGGCGGCGCGTTGATGGAAGGCGAGGGCGAGGCGCCGTTCGACGAGGCGCTGTTGCAGAGCACGCTGGCGCGCCTGGACGGGATCGCCGTCGAGTCCCGGCCGCCGCCTTACGTGCCGCGGCCCGGCTTCGAATGGGTGCCGGAGCCGCTTGTCCGTCATCTCGAGGACGGCATGCGTTGGAAGCGCGTGTTCGGCGGCTTCGAGGAGATGCGTATAAGCCTGCCGGGCGAGCATCGCGTGTCGCTGCTGCGGCTCGAGCCCGGGCGTGGCCTGCCGATGCATCGCCATGTCGGGGAGGAGTTCACCGTCGTCCTGCAGGGCGGCTACACCGATTCAACCGGCAACTACGGGGTTGGCGATTTCGCCGTCGGTCCGGGGCCCGAGCAGCACGAACCGATCGCCGATCCCGGTGAGCCGTGCATCGCCCTGATCGTCATCGAAAAGCCGATTGTGCTAACGGGCCCTTTCGGCCGTTTTCTTAATCCGCTGGTACGGCGTGGAGTGATCTGACAGGCTCGCCGCTCCGGAGGGAGGGACGATGCCGCGCATTCCATACTACGAAGTCGAAAACGCCACCGGCAAGCACGCCGAATTTCTCGAAAAGCTGAAGCCGCACCTCAATATCTATCGCATGCTGGCGAATTCCGAGGCCGGGCTGAAGGGCTTCATTCGCATGGGCAATGCGCTGCTCTATCGCTGCGAGCTCGATGCCCAATTGCGCGAGCTTGCGATTTTGCGTGTCGGTCGCCTGAGCCGTGCGGCCTACGAGGTGTTCCAGCACGAACGCATCGCCCGCGAAGCCGGAGTCGCCGAGGAGAAGATCGCGGCTTTGCGCGACGCCACGATCGAGGCGCCGACCTTCACCGACAACGAGAAGGCCGTGCTGCGCTACACCGACGACGTCGTGCGCAACGTCAAGGCATCGGACAAGGCCTTGAAGGCGGTCCAGGGCTTCCTGACGCCGGGCGCGGTGGTCGAGCTCACGCTCACCGTCGGCTACTACATGATGGTCTGCCGCCTGCTCGAGACCACCGGCGTCGAGGGCGAGGAAGGGCAGGCGGAGTGGCTGAAGACGGCGAAGCTGTAGAAGGGTTTTCAGGAATGGCGTACCGCGTTCTCATCGCGCAGTTCATGCACGAGACCAATACGTTTTCGAAGCTCGTGACCACGCTGGACGACTATCGCAAGCGCTGGCTGATCGAAGGCGAGGCGATGGTGCCGCGCTTCACCGGCACGAAGAACGAGATCGGCGGCTACATCGACGCGACGAAGAAGTACGGCTGGCAGCCGGTGTGGGCAGGCGCGGCCAACGCCACGCCGTCGGGTAAGCTCACGAAGGAGACCTGGGAGACGATCCGCGACATGATCGTCAATGCCGCCAGGAAGGCCGGCAAGCTCGACGGCATTTGTCTCTCGCTTCACGGCGCCATGGTGACGGAGACGGAGGACGACGCCGAAGGCGCGTTGCTCGAGCTGTTGCGTAGCGTCGTCGGGCCGGACGTGCCGATCGCGACGACCCTTGACCTGCACGCCAACGCCACCGTGCGCATGGCCAGCAATGCCAACGCGCTGGTGAGCTATCGCACCTATCCGCATATCGACGGCTACGAGCGGGCCGTGCAGGCGGCGGCGCTGGTGCAACAGGCGATGGAGGGCAAGAAGGCTCCGCGTTGCCTGCTGGTGCAGCCCGCCATGCTGGAAGGCGCCGAGCATGGCCGCACCACCCAGCCCGGCCTGATGCTCGACCTTCTGGCCAAGGCCGACAGCTTCGAGACGGAGCCGGGCATCGACGTCGTCAGCATCCAGGCGGGCTTCACCTGGGCTGACATTCCCTATACCGGCCCGTCGATCGCGGTCAGCCACGAGCCCGGCGCCGAGGCGCGCGCCAAGGCGATCGCGGCCGAGCTGATCGACGAGATCTGGCGGCGGCGTGAGGAGGGGGCGAAATCCTACTATCGGCCGATTGCCGACGGCATCGCTGCAGCCAAGGCCGGTGTCGGGAAGAAGGGCCCGCTGGTCATCGCCGACGGCACCGACAATCCAGGCGGCGGCGGCTACAACGACACGACGCCGGTGCTGAAGGCGCTGATGGATGCCGGCATCGAGAACGTGGCGTTCGGCACGATCTACGATCCGGGCACGGTGCAGCAGGCGACCAAGGCGGGCGTCGGCGCGGAGATCGAGGTGAGCCTGGGCGGCCACACCGATCCGGCGATGGGCGCGCCGATCAAGGCCAGGGCGGTCGTGAAGATGCTGTCGGACGGCAGCTTCAAGAACGACGGGCCGATGAATGCCGGCGTCGAGACGTCGATGGGGCCGACGGCGGTGCTACGCATCGGCGGCATCGACGTGGTGACGATCTCCAACCGTATCCAGACCATCGACCTGCAGGTGTTCCTGAGCCAGGGCATTGATCCCACGGCCAAGAGCGTGCTGGTGGTCAAGAGCGTGCAGCACTATCGCGCCGCCTATGCACCGATCGCGCGCGAGATCGTGCTGGTCGATTCCGGCGGCATCTGCTCGCCCGACATCTCGCGGCTCAAGTTCACCAGGCTGCGCCGGCCGATCTGGCCGTTGGACGGCATCAACGAACCTTACGCTGGACTTAGGCCGGCCTAGTCTAGCAACCAACGGCGGACTTCCTACGTTAACCCCCGGCTATGCCGGAGGAATGCGCTTTGCGTCCGATTTCAGCGCGACTGCCACGCTTCGCGGTCATTGGTGCGGTTGGTGTCGCCGTGGTGGCCGGTGCCTTCTATCTCTTCGACCGCACGGGTGCTGAAGCGCCGCCGCCTGCGCCGGCGAGGCAAGCTGCTGCAAGCCAGCCGCGCGCCGATTTGAGCGACGTCGACTCCCTGCCGGATGAAGCGTCGAGCGATCGAGCCTTTCACCTGGTGGCCCAGGCGCTTCGCCTGGCCGACAGGGGCAAGTTCACGGAAGCCACCGCCAAGCTCGACGAGGCCGACAAGCTGGTGCCCGGCCTCAGCGAGACGGGCGAGGCCCGGCGCAAGATCGCGGCACTCGCGACCCCCGACGGCCAGTTCGCGCTGCAGATCGCCCGCGCCCGCACCGCCGTCGGCAATGCCGACTATGCCGAGGCCGACAAGGCACTGGCCGAAGCCACCAAGCTGAAGCCTGAAGCGCCCGAGATCGCCGAACTGCGCCAGGCCGTGCAGGCCACGCAGCAGAAGGAGGCCAAGCGCAGCAGCCAGGTCGCCGAGGCTCTGACGACCATGCGCCAGGCGATCGCGCGCAATGACATTGCCAGCGCCGACCGTGCCTTCAACGAGGCCTCGCGCATCGATGTCCTCGATCCCGCGCTCGACCAGGCGCGCGTCGAGCTGGCGCACGCCCATGACGAGGCGAGCAACAAGAAGTAGAGCAGGCTCCGATCAGGCGCCGGGCCGCGACGGCAGGCAGTTGTACAGGCTGTCGAGGATCGCGTTCCTGTTCTCCACGGCGAATCGCAGGTTCGGCGCATAGCCAACGGGGCAGGCCGTGAACATCCAGCCTCCCGACAGGTCCGCACTTGAGCCGAACCAGGCGCCCGGCGCCACTTCGCGCTCGACGACGTGCTGATCACCGAGCGCCATGAAGCGGATGACGACCGGGCTGTCGCAACTGTTGCGGGTGCCGTACTCGGCGCCGGCATGGCCCCAGCGGGTGCACGCCTCCATGTGCGCCTTGACGGACTGTGCGGCCGCCGCCGTCGTGGCCAAGGCCAGTACGGTGCCGCATAGGGCTCCGCACCAGGGCGACGTCATGCCTTCGCCCGGAAGAAGGTCGTCAGCACGAAGCGCCGGCCGCGCGTCAGCGGCAGCACCTGGTGCAGCAGCGAGCAGGAGAAGACCGCGGCGCCGCCCATCGGCGGGCTGACGCGCACGCCGGCATATTCCGGGAAGACAAGCTCGCCGCCCTCGAAATCGTCGTTGAGGTTGAGCGATACGGCGAAGGCGCGGTCGGCCGTGGTCGGCGCGCCGTTGTCGCGATGGGCGCCGAAGAAGTGCTTGCCGTCGGCGCTGTAGGACAGCACGACGTGCGAATCGAAGGTGAACTGGCGGTCGAAGGCGAAGACCTTGGTGAGCTCCGGCCCGATGCGATAGGCCAGGCGATCGGAGACCGCTTTCAGCATCATCGGCTCGACGATCGTGTAGTCCTCGGTCCGCTTCAGATGATCCATGTTGACGTTGCCGTAGCGGCTCGACACGCCGCTGTCCTTGTGGTCGCCCTTACCCCACAGCCGCACGAGCTGGGCGCAGAAATCCGGCTCGAAGACGCGCGGCAGCACCAGGACCGGCGCCATTGGTGTCTGCAGCAGCAGATCGCGCCCGCCGTCGCTGCGCACCGAGCGGGCGAGCCCGTCGATTGCCTCTGCCGCCGCCGGCAGCGCGCGGCTGTCGAAGGTGGCAGCGATGCGCTGGTTGGGATCGAGCACGATCACGCGCATGCGCAAGGCACCGGCGGACCCGAGACCCATGCCGCCCTGGGCCAGCAGCGCGGCTAAAAACCTGCGGTCAGGGTCGCAGAGCAGCAGTGGAGCCACGGGCGTGCCACCCAGCTTTGTCCAGGGGGCCGAGGCGCCAGCGACGGCGTTGCCGGCCACCACGACGGGCACGACGGAGGACTTGCCGCACGCATCGATCAGAGCGGCGAACTGGCCGGCGTCAAGATTGGCGAGATCGTCGACCGCGACCAGAGCCACGGGCTCGCCGGTGAACGACCAGATGAACTTGCGATGCTTGCCGTCGAGGCCGGGCAGGGCGAAGTCGGGAATGCGGTCCCCGGGACGAAGGCTGAGCACGTTGTTCATCGCCAAAGAGTATACACTGCCACGCATGTCCATGCGGGTCCTCATCGCAAGCCTGCTTGCCGCGATGGCCATTGCCAATACCAGCGTATCGGCAGGAGAGTTTGTTACCGTCGACGCCGGGACCAAGGCAGAGCCGGTCCGTCTCGTTGGCTATCTGGCCCGACCACAGGGAGCGGGACCGTTTTCTGCCGTCGTTCTGCTACATGGCTGCGGCGGCTTCCACAGCTCCATGATCTCGTGGGCGGACCGGCTGGCGCGTTACGGCTACGCCGCGCTCGCCATCGACAGCTTTGGTCCGCGTGGCATGGACGACCATTGCGGCGGCTTCTTCTTCCACGAGCAGGCAACGGACGGCTATGCGGCGCTCGGCTATCTCGCGGCCAAGTCCTTCGTTCGCGCATCGCATGTCGCACTCATGGGTTTTTCGATGGGCGGTGGGTCCGTTCTGGCCGCCCTGGAAAAGGGCCTGCTGGAGCAGCGCTACCCGGAGAAATTCCGCGCCGGCATCGCCTTCTATCCGGTCTGTCAGTACGCCTCAGGCATCACGATCGGCCCGGTGCTGGTGATGGTCGGCGACAAGGACGACTGGACGCCGTCCGCCTCTTGCGAAGCCATGGCGGCCGGCCGATCTGAATTGGGCGCGCCGCGGACGCCCGGCGACCGCTCATCGATCGAGCTGGTCGTCTATCCCGGCGTGCACCACGACTTCGATCAGCTCGACCTGTTCCTGGCGCCCGGGCGCGGCATCACGGTCAAAGGACATCGCGCCGAGTTCAACGAGGAGGCCATGCGAGACTCGATCGTGCGTGTGCGCGAGTTTCTTCAGCGAACGATCGGAGGTCGGTAACGGGACCCAGCAGCGGTGACTCCGCTGTGCAGCCCAATCCGGGCAGCGCGAAATCGTCGTTCATCGCCAAAGAGTATACAATGCCCTGCACTCGGGGAGCCGCCCATGAAGGTCTTGCTCGTTCATCCCAGTGGTCTCATGTACACCGAGGTCTACCTCAGGCTCGAGCCGCTCGGGCTGGAGCGGGTGGCGGAGGCCTGCCGGCGGGCCGGGCACGAGGTGCGCCTCCTCGACCTGCAGATTTTCAGCCACAGGCACTACCGCCGCGTGCTCGAAACCTGGCAGCCGGACGCGGTGGCCTTCTCGCTCAACTATCTTGCCAATATCCCCGAGGTCGTCGATCTCGCGCGCTTGGCACGGCAGCTGCTGCCCGACGCGCTGGTGTTCGTGGGCGGCCATTCGGCGAGTTTCACCGCGCGGGAGATCCTGACCCACGCCGACGGCGCGATCGATTGCGTCGTCAAGGGCGAGGGCGAGGAGATCGCCCCCAAGATCCTGGCCGCCCGGCGGGATCTCGCAACGCTGCCGGGCGTGGTGACGATCGCCGGCGAGGGCCCGCCGCCGCGCATGGTCCATTCGCTCGACGAGATCATGCCGGCGCGCGATCTCGTGGCGAAGCGCCACAAGTACTTCATCGGCGTGCTCGATCCCTGCGCCTCTGTCGAATTCTCCCGTGGCTGTCCCTGGAACTGCACCTTCTGTAGCGCCTGGACCTTCTACGGCCGCAGCTACCGCAAGGTCAGCCCCGGCGTGATCGGCGAGGATCTGGCGCGGGTCGCTGAGTCCGGCGTGTTCATCGTCGACGACGTGGCCTTCGTCCACGCCGAGCATGGCCACGCCATCGCCGATGAGGTCGAGAAGCGCGGCATCAGGAAGCAGTACTACCTGGAAACCCGCTGCGACGTGCTGCTCAAGAACAAGGAACTGTTCGCGCGTTGGCGCAAGCTTGGCCTCACCTACATGTTCCTGGGCGTCGAGGCGATCGACGAGGAGGGGCTTGCGCTGCATCGCAAGCGGGTGAGTCTCGGCAAGAGCTTCGAGGCAATGGAGTATGCGCGCTCGCTGGGGCTCATCGTGGCGGTGAACATCATCGCCGATCCGTCATGGGACGAGGCGCGCTTCGCCGTCGTCCGGGAATGGGCGCTGTCTGTGCCCGAGATCGTGCATGTCACGGTCAACACGCCCTATCCCGGCACCGAGACCTGGACGACCGATGCGCGAGGCCTCGCCACCCGCAACTACAAGCTCTTCGACGTGCAGCACGCCGTGGTGCCGACCCGCCTGCCGCTGGAGAAGTTCTACGAGGAACTGGTCAAGACCCAGCAGATCCTCTTCAAGAAGCACATGGGCTGGCAGGCTCTGGTCGGCGCGACCTCGATCGTCGCGGGCCATCTCGCACGCGGTCAGACCAACTTCGTGAAAAGCCTGTGGAAGTTCGGCAGCCAGTACGACGTGCAGAAGCTCCTGCGCGACCATCGCGAGGAGACGCGCTATCCGATCGCGCTGCCCGAGCGCAAGGCCGACAAGGTCGACGCGCGCGATCTCTACATCCTGCGTCCGGAACTGGCCGGTGCGGCGATGGCGACCGACCGGGACCGCCTCGGCCTGGCCAACAAGGGCCTGGGAGGCGGATAGAAAATGGTGGGCGCTGTAGGGATTGAACCTACGACCCCACCCGTGTGAAGGGTGTGCTCTCCCGCTGAGCTAAGCGCCCGGAAGGGGCGCGTATAGGGCCTGCCGGCGAATCCGTCAACTTGGCCGTCAACGGGCGGCAATCTGCCCCAGCGCGTCGGGCAGGCTGGCAAAACGGTCGATCACGGCCTCGGCGCCCAGCTCGCTGGCCGGCTTGGCCGTATAGCCCCAGCTCACCAGCACCGCCGGCAGCCCCGCCGCGTGGGCAGCTTCTACGTCGTGGATGGAATCGCCGATCATCACGGCGCGGTCACGATGACCGTCCATCTTGTCGATCAGCTGCAGGATGTGGCCGGGGTCGGGCTTGCGCACGGTGAAGGTATCGGCACCGGCCACGTCGGTGATCGGCGGCATCAGCTTCAGGTGCTTCAGGATCAGGCGTGAGGGATTCTCGAACTTGTTGGTGCACACGCCCTGCTTCAGGCCCATCCGGTCGAAGCGGGCGACGACCTCGGCCACGCCGTCGAAGGCCGTCGTATGGCTGACGGGATCGGCCTCGTAGTAGCGCACGAATTCGCGGGTGACGGCGCTCGCCTCGGCCTCGTCCAGCGTGCGGCCGGCCTTGGCGAAGGCGCGGCGCATGGTGACCTTGCTGCCTTCGCCCATGAACAGGCGGGCATCCTCGTCGCTGATCGGCGGCAGGCCGTGATCGGCCAGCACGCGGCTCACCGCCACGCACATGTCGCGGGCGCTGTCGATCAGGGTGCCGTCGAGGTCGTAGATCACGGTGTCGAAGCGGCTGGCGATCAGGTTGTCGGCATTGGGGTGCATGCCGTCTCCTTAGCATATCCGCCTTGCAGGACCGCCAGCCCCGTGGCATCGGACGGGACATGAAATCGCCTATCGCCGTGGTGGTGCTGGCTGCCGGCGCCGGCACGCGCATGAAGTCGGCCCTGCCGAAGGTTCTCCATCCGCTGGCCGGATGGCCGATGGTCCGCCATGTGCTGGAGAACGCCGCCCGGCTGAAACCCACCCGCATCGTCGGCGTTGTTGCGCCGGGGGCGAAAGAGGTGGCGCTGGTGTTCGCGCCGCATCCCGCGGTGGTTCAGCGCAAGCCCCGTGGGACGGGTGATGCCGCCAAGGCGGCGCTGCCGGCGCTGAAGGGCCATCGCGGCCCCGTGCTGGTGGTCTTCGGCGATGCGCCCTTGATCGCCACGGCCACCCTGAGGCGCCTGGTCGAGGAATGCCGCAAGGCCAAGGCTGCCGTCGGCGTGCTGGGCTTCATGGCCAGGGATCCGACGCCGTACGGCCGCCTGATCGTGCGCGACGGCATGCTGGAGCGGATCGTCGAAAGCAAGGATACCGACGCGACCGAGCGCGCCGTCGACTTCTGCAATTCCGGCGTGATGTGCATCGACGGCGCGCTGATCGCGCCGCTGCTCGGCTCGATCAAGAACAACAACGTCAAGAGCGAGTTCTACATCACCGATGTGGTCGGCATTGCGCGTGCGGACGGGCATGCCGTGATCGCCGTCAAGGGCGACGAATCGGAGTTCCAGGGCATCAATTCGCGCGCCGAGCTCGCGATCGCCGAGAAGGCGCTGCAGCAACGCCTGCGTCTCGCGGCGCTGGAGGGTGGCGTCACCATGACCGATCCGGATACGGTGTGGCTCGCGGCCGACACCAGGCTGGCGCCTGATGTCTCGATCGGCCCCAACGTGCGCTTCGGCACCGGCGTCAGCGTCGGCGCGGGCAGCGAGATCCTGGCGTTCTGCGACATTGAGGGCGTTCGCATCGGGCGCAACACGAGGATCGGTCCCTTCGCCCGCATCCGGCCGGGCTCGGAGGTCGCCGACGAGGTCCATATCGGCAACTTCGTCGAGCTCAAGGCCACCCGCATGGCCCGCGGCGCCAAGGCCAATCACCTGGCCTATCTCGGCGATTCCGACGTCGGTGGCGCCTCCAACATCGGCGCCGGCACGATTTTCGTGAACTACGACGGCTACGGCAAGTGGCGCACCGTCATCGGGCCGGAAGCCTTCGTCGGCTCCAACAGCTCGCTGGTGGCGCCGGTCAGGATCGGCCGTGGTGCCAGCGTGACGGCGGGCAGCGTCATCACCGAGGACGTGCCGGCCGGCGCTGTGGCTTTCGGCCGTGCCCGCCAGCAGACAAAGAAGGGGCGGGCGGCGGCGCTTCGTGCAAAACTCAAGGCACGTGCGGCGGCGGCCAAGAAGGCCGGGAAGAAGTAGCTGGGGCGGGGCTTTTCATGTGCGGCATCATTGGCATCATCGGCAAGGCACCAGTCACGCCCCTGCTGGTCGAGGCGCTGAAGCGGCTCGAATATCGCGGCTATGATTCGGCGGGCGTCGCCACCCTGGTCAACGGCCACATCGAGCGCCGCCGCGCCGAGGGCAAGCTCGTAAACCTCGAGGCGCGGCTCGGCAGCGAGCCG
>NZ_BKAJ01000119.1 GCF_007992495.1 Reyranella soli | reverse complement strand
CTGAGGGACACGGCGTTGCCGAGCGTCACGCCGTCGGCCGCGGCCTGCAAAGTCGTGCCATTGCCGAGGCTGAGTGCGCCCGTGCCCAGCGCTGTGTTGCCGGCGACGCCCAGGGTGGTACCGGCGCCCGACACCGTTGTGCCGCCGCCGTAGGAGTTGGTGCCGGTGAGCGTCACCGTGCCGCCGCCCTGCACCGTGACGGCGCCGGTTCCGCCGATGTTGTTGGCGACCGTGACGCCGTTGCTGCGATTGAAGGTGAGCTGCGCGTTGTTGGTCACCGCGCCGCCGCCCAACGTGCCGGTGGTGCCGCCATTGCCGACCTGCAGCGTGCCGGCCGACACCGTCGTGGTGCCGGCGTAGGTGTTGTCGGCGGTGACGATCAACACGCCATCGCCGCTCTTGACCAGGTTGCCGGTGCCGCCGACGGCGCCATCGGAGATCATCGTCGTGCCGGTGGCGGTCTGGATCGTGCCGGTGCCGGTCAGCGTGATGCCGCGGGTCATGCCGAGCGTCGCCGTCGTCTGCAGCGTGCCGCCGCTCAGCGTCAGCGCGCTGGAGCCCGCGCCGAGGTTGTTGTTGGCCGAGATCGCGAGCGTGCTGCCGCCCGACACCGTCGTACCGCCTAAGTAGCTGTTGGCCCCCGAGAACGTCACCGTCCCGCCGCCGGTCACAGTCACGGCGCCGCTACCCGACATGGCGCCGGCGTAGGTGCCGTTGCCGGCCTGGTTGAAGCTGACACTGGCGTTGTTGGTGATGGCGCCCTGCAGGCTTGTCGTCGTGCCCTGCAAGGTGCCGGCCGACACCGTGGTGCCGCCAGCGTAGGTGTTGGTGCCGCCCAGGATCAGCGTGCCGGTACCGGTCTTGGTGAAGCCGGCGCCGCCGTCGATCGCGCCGTTCAACGTCAGCGTGTTGGCCTGGCTGTCGATCGTGGCGCCGCCGTTCAGGGTGACGGCGTTGCCCAGCGTCACCGAAGCGGCGGCCTGCAGGGTGGTGTTGGCGGCCATGGGTGAGGCCGCCGGTGCCGAGCGCATTGTTGTTGCCGACGCCCAGGGTGCCGGTGCCGAGCGTCGTGCCGCCGCTGAAGTCGTTGTTGCCGGTCAGGGTCAGCGTCCCGGTGCCTTGCTTGACGATGGATCCACTTTCACGGATTCGTCCGCTGAAGGTGGTCGATTGATTGTTGCCGCCGATGGTCAGTGTCTTGGCCGCGGACGTAATGGTGTCCTGCAAGAACACCAGTCCCGACCCCGAAAGGGATCCGATCGTCGTGCCGGCGCCGGTATAGCTCTGGAAGCGTATCTCGCCACCGCTGGCCAGCGTGACGGCAGCCTGGCCGCCGCTCGACGTGTCGTAGAACCGCACCGACGTGCCACCGCCGCTCACCGTCACATTGGCATTCGCCAAGGTGGAATTGGCGCTCATATTCACCAGTGAGCCATCGGATACGCTGATGGTCGCGGTGCCGGCGCTCGAAGTCTCGTTGAAATTGACGTTGGAGCCGGCCGAGGTGATCGTGGCGTTGCCGGCAGTGGCATTGAACCGGAAGCCAATGGATCCGCTGTCTCCGGCAGTGATGGTCTGGGCAACCGCCGAGTTGTTCACGATGCCGCCGCCGCGGAATTCCAGCTCGCCGGCGCCGCTCAGGGTGAACGTGTAGGATTGCGCGTTGTTGTTGAACTGGAACGTCCCGACGCTCATGGCGCTGGTGATCGCAATGCCGGTGGCGCCGGTATTGGCAAATGTCGCAGTAGCGGCGGCCCCGGTCGGAACGGTCGCCGGGTTCCAGTTCGCTGCAGTTCCGTAGGCGCTTGTCGTGCCGACCCAAGTCTGACCGAAGGCACCGACCGGCGACAGGCATGTGCCGGCCAACAAAAAAGCGGCCAGCCGTCGCGGCTGCCGCATCGCGCTGACGAACGCCATCCCCCGAACGCTCCCCGAACTCTACCCCGCTATCTGTCTTCCAAGACAGTGCGTGGTAGATTTATTGTGCAGCACATATGGTGTAAAGCACGGCTTGGATGCAGGAGCCCCATGTTCCTGCATTGATTGAAGCGTCTGATGCAGAAGGTGAGCCGCACGCCGAAAAGTGACCATGCGGCGCTGGCGTACCCACGGTCGCAGTCGCGGGTGCGAAGCCGAGAGCCGAGTATCCGCCTCAGCAGAGTCAGGTCAACGTGGCCCGCTCAGTCGCGGCATTCGAAGCTCGCGGCATCCTCCGGATTGCCTTGGCCCTTGTAGACCGCATATTGCGGGTAGGCGCAGAGCGGCCGGCTTCGGCCGGGGAAGGCGGGGCCGGTGGCGACGATCGAATCGGGTGCCTTGCCCTGCTCGACCCAGTCGACGACGGCCTGCAGCAGGTCGAAGCGATCGAGCGTTCCGCCCGTCTGGCAATGACCCATCCCGGGGACGAGATAGGTCCTGCTCGAGTTGGCGCGCACCTGGTCGAGACCGCCCGAGCTCTTCGCCATGCCTTCGTAGTAGTCGATCGTGTCGAGGGCCGAGAACCAGGGATCGCTCACGCCATGATAGAAGAGGATCTTCCCGCCGTGGCCGAAGAAGCTGTTGAGGTTGGTCCAATTCGCCGTGGCCTGCAGCCGGTCCATGCCGTCGGCATTCATCCGGTCCTCGATGGCGTCGACATCGATGGTCTCGAAGACGTTGGGATTGACCGGGCTGCGCGCGCCGGTGACGAGGATGCCCGGGATCGCGACGCCCGAGGCGGCGACGCCGCTGTCCCACGGGAAGGGCGAATAGGAAGCAGCGCCGCGTGAGTTCCTGGGACCGGCGAAGGCCTTGGCGAGCGCGCTCGCCTGCTCGCGCGAGAGGCAGGTATCGGTCTTGGCGCCGCTGCAGGCCAGCGATGCCGGATCGAAGGTGCACTGGCGGGTGTTGAAGATCATGCCGTCCTTGAGGCCGTCCTTGGCGTCGCAGGCGGCGACGATGGCGTCGGTGACGAGCTTCTGGTCCGACGGCGAGAATGCCTTGGTCGGATCGGGTTTGCCGTTCTCACCCTTGGGCGAGACTTGCGCGAAGACATGGTTGGCCCAGGCGAGGCCGAGATTGGAGCGGCCCGTACGCATCGCCGGCGCGCCGGCGACGATGCCGTCGAACTCCGCGGGATAGCGCTGCGCGGCAATCATGCCTTCGCGGCCGCCGGTCGAGCAGCCGACGAAGTAGGAGCGTGCCGGCGCCTGGCCGTAGTAGCGGGCGATGATCGCCTTCGCCGCCATCGTCACCTTGCCGACCGAGGCCTGGGCGAAATTGAGCGCGGCCTCCTGGTCCTTCAGGAAAGAGGCATCGAACACCGCGCCTTGATGGCCGCTGTCGGTGGACACGACGGCGAAGCCGCGCGCCAGGGCGGGAACCTCGCCGATGGCCTGCGGGCCGAGCGGCGGGCGGATCGATCCGTTCAAGCCGCCGCCGCCCTGGAACAGGAACCGTCCGTTCCAGCGATCGGGAAGCGCGATCGCAAAGCCGATCGCATAGCTCTTGCCTTCGGCGCCGACGCGCCGGTCGATGACGCCTTGCACCAGGCAATTCGACGGGATCGCAACGCCCACGGTGTCCGGCAAGGGTGGGCGTATCGGCACGGTTCCGGCTGGCGCTTCCGGCACGGCCTCGGCCTTTTCGATCACCATGGTCGAGGCGGGAAAGGCGATCCCCGCCAGCGCCTCGCACTTGAGGGCCGGTGCGATCGTCGGACCGCTGTCGGCATAGGCAGCGGTCGATCCCAGGATCATCGACGCGCCGGCAAGAATGGATGCGACCGCGATCTGAATCGTCTCTCGCTGCATTGTTTCCTCCAAGGCCGACGAGAGTAGTTGATCGATTTGCCTTTGGCTCGATCGTTCCGTCGCTCCACTGCGCACGTAGTGCAAAAGCGCCGACGTTGGGGAGATCTCGGAGGTTTGCATCAGGTCGATTCAGGCCTAGAGTGACTCTTGTCCAAGGGGGGTCCCGACAAGGGGCTGAGATACCGACGGCCATCCAGGCAGCGCGGTGACCCTTTGAACCTGATCCGGGTCATGCCGGCGAAGGGACTGGATGCCTCCTTTGCACAGCTACACGCCGGGTCTCCGTCAGCCACTTGCCACGGGAGATCCTCGTCATGGACAACATCATCACACCGACCCCCAAGGTGACCACGGGACCATTGCCGGCATCCGGCAAGGTCTATGTCACGCCCGACTCCGCGCCTGATCTGCGTGTGCCTTTGCGCGAGATCGAGCTCAGCGCACCGTCGGAGCCGCGCGTGCGCGTCTACGACACGACCGGCCCCTACACCGATTCCAGCGTGACCATCGACGTTCGCCAGGGGCTGGCGCGCACGCGCCGCGCCTGGGTGCTCGAGCGGGGCGGTGTGGAGGAATATGACGGCCGGCCGATCCAGGCCATCGACAACGGCAACGTGAAGAGTTCGGTGCTGCAGCCGTTCCCCAACACGCCACGGCCGTTGCGCGGCGTCGGGGCCGTGCCGATCACCCAGTTCGAATGGGCGCGCGCGGGCGTCATCACCAAGGAAATGATCTACGTCGCCGAGCGCGAGAATCTCGGCCGCAAGGTGGCTCTCGATCTCGCCAAGGAGAGGCTGGCCGACGGCGAGAGCTTTGGCGCTGCGCTCCCCGAGTTCATCACGCCCGAGTTCGTGCGCCAGGAAGTGGCCATGGGCCGCGCCATCATCCCGGCCAACATCAATCACGGCGAGCTCGAGCCGATGGCGATCGGCCGCAACTTCCTGGTCAAGATCAACGCCAATATCGGCAACTCGGCGGTGTCCTCCTCCATGGAGGAAGAGGTCGAGAAGATGGTGTGGGCGATCCGCTGGGGCGCCGACACGGTCATGGACCTGTCGACCGGCCGCAACATCCACGACACGCGCGAGTGGATCGTGCGCAATTCGCCGGTGCCGATCGGAACGGTGCCGATCTACCAGGCGCTGGAGAAGGTCGGCGGCGATCCGACCAAGCTCTCGTGGGAGGTCTATCGCGACACGCTGATCGAGCAGTGCGAGCAGGGTGTCGACTACTTCACCATCCATGCCGGCGTGCGGCTGGCGCATGTGCCGCTGACCGCCAAGCGCCTCACCGGCATCGTGAGCCGCGGTGGCTCGATGATGGCGCAATGGTGCCTCACCGAGCATCGCGAGAGCTTCCTCTACGAGCACTTCGGCGACATTTGCGACATCATGCGCAAGTACGACGTGTCGTTCTCGCTGGGTGATGGCCTGCGACCCGGCTGCAACGCCGATGCGAACGACGCGGCGCAGTTCGCCGAGCTCGAAACCCTGGGTGAGCTCACCAAGATCGCCTGGGACAAGGGCTGCCAGGTCATGATCGAAGGCCCGGGCCACGTGCCCATGCACAAGATCAAGGCCAACATGGACAAGCAGCTGCGCGAATGCGGCGAGGCGCCGTTCTACACGCTGGGACCGCTCGTCACCGACATCGCGCCGGGCTACGACCACATCACCTCGGGCATCGGCGCCGCCATGATCGGCTGGTTCGGCACGGCGATGCTCTGCTACGTCACGCCCAAGGAGCATCTCGGTCTTCCCGACCGCGACGATGTGAAGGTGGGCGTCATCACCTACAAGATCGCCGCCCACGCCGCCGACCTCGCCAAGGGCCATCCCGCGGCGCGGCTGCGCGACGATGCACTCAGCAAGGCGCGCTTCGAGTTCCGTTGGAAGGACCAGTTCAACCTGTCGCTCGATCCGGCGACGGCGGAGAAGTTCCACGACGAGACGATGCCCAAGGAGGCGCACAAGACGGCGCACTTCTGCTCGATGTGCGGGCCGAAGTTCTGCTCCATGCGCATCACCCAGGACATCCGCGACTACGCCAAGAAGGGCATGGACGAGATGAGCGCCAAGTTCAAAGCCGGCGGCAACGCGCTCTACGTGCCGGACAAGGCGGCGGATTAAGACTTCCTCCCCGCGCTATGCGTGGGGAGGTGTCGCCGTCATACGGCGACGGAGGGGTCAGAGGCGTCAGTACTGTTGCCCGTGACCCCTCCGTCCGCTGCGCGGACACCTCCCCAGCTTCGCTGGGGAGGAAGCGCTATTTTCGTGTTCCCTTCCACGTCAGCTCGTAGTTCAGGATCAGCCGGTACTCGGTGATTGCTGTCATGTAATTGGTCTCGAACTGGTCGACGAACGCCGCGCGGGCGCGCAGGTTCAAGGGCTTCAGCCAGTCGGGCGCATCCTTCGACGCGACCTGGTAGATCAGGTCGAAGTCGTACTCGTTGATGCGGCTGAGCGGCGCACCGTTGGCCGGGTTGATGGCATTGGCGCCCAACGTCGCCGATCCCATGAAAGTCAGGCCGGGCAGATCGATGGCGGCGAAATCGAGGATCAAGCCGACCTGCCAGGCGCGTTCGCCGGCGCGGTCGAAGTCCTTGGTGATTTGCTTGGTGTAGCCGATCCACTGGCCGTAGGGCGTCTGGTACTGGTACGCGCTGCCGGTCTGGGTGAATACGCCCCACAGCGTCGCCGGTCCCCACATCAGCTCCATTTTGGAGCCGGCGGCGAAGGTGCCGAAGGGACGTCCTGTCAGAAGGTTCAGCCCATTGCTGCCCTGGACCATGAACTGGCCGGAGAAACGCGCGCGGAAGGCCTCGGTGATCGACAGCCCGACAGAGAAATCGTTGTAGTTCGAGGTCAGGATATCGGGCACGTAGTAGACCGACGACCGCAGCCGGAACGTGTCGATCTCGCCGTACTTCAGGCTGGTGAGCCACATGCCGGCCGTGACGTCGGCCGGTGCGCCGGCGCGCGCGGCCATGTTGATGAAGTAGGGCACGCCCTTGAACTTCATCGCCGCCACGTAACCCGCGAAGTAACGCACGGGATCATGATCCGGACCGAGATTGCCGCTCAGCGCATAGGCCTCGAACGTGTTCGGGATCATGCGGTCGTCGTTGGGATTGACCTCCAGCTCGTCGAGGAACTGGCGATAGCCGGTGAAGGTCTGTCCCTTGGCGCGCAGCGAGGCATAGGCCTGGCCCAGGGTGAAGAAGCCGTACTGCCCCGGCGCCAGCAGATTGGTGCCGTCCGTCGTCGGCGGCGCCCACAAGGGCTGCGTAGTGTAGCCGACCGCGCCCATCTGGAAGGTGTCGTAGAACCAGCCCGTCTTCAGGCCGATCCAGCCACCGCCCGCCCACGCCGCGTTGTTGGGCGGCGTCGGATTGGTGCGGTCGAGGAAGTAGCTGCGGATGTGGACGAGCGCCTCGGCGTCGTCATGCAGGAAGCGCTGCAGTTCGTCGCGCAGCGTATCGGCATGCGCGGCCGATAAGGCGAAGCCGATCAATACAAAGCTGGCCGCCAACCGGGCAGCCGCGACCCTGAGAAATTCCCAACCCACGGCGCCGACCTATACGACGCCGCGATGACGATTTTGCTGTGGATGCGGCGCGTCTCGATCAACGCGGCGTCGTCAGTCATGTGTAGCTTGCCGTCACTTGGCCGAACGGTCCGAAGTCGGCGACATAGGTCTCGCCCGCCTTGGGCCGCAGCATGCCGGTCAGCGTGCCGGTGCTGATCATCTGCCCGGCCTTGAGCCCGATGCCGGTGCGCGACAGCTCGTTGGCAAGCCAGGTCAGCGGCACCATGGGATGGTCGAGCGCGGCCGCGGCCGAACCGTTGCGGCGGGCGACGCCGTTGCATGACAGCACGACCTCTTGGCCCGCGATGTCGCGCTTCCTCCAGTCGTCGATCGCGGCGCCGTAGCAGAGCGTGCCGCTGCCCGCGCCGTCGGCCAGGATCGCCGGCAGCGGCGGGAAGGCCGCGTCGTGGACGAAGCGGCATTCGGCGAGCTCGATGCCGGGATGTAACGAGGCCACCGCCTCGGTGACTTCCTCGATCGTGTAGGCCTTTGCGCGCGGCGGCAGGTCGACGCCCAGCCGCGCCATGTACTCGACCTCGGGGATCGGGCTGCATTGCCGGGCGTGCTCGACACTTGTGGGTGAGGGCCTGACGTTGGGCGCGAAGACGCGGCCGTAGATCGGCGAATCGGTCCGCAGGGCCTTCTGCATCTCCTCTTTTGCGGCAGCGATCTTCCAGCCCGCGACCGCCACGCCCAGCTCTTCTTCGACCATGCGGGCGATGCGATAGGCTGTGTCCTTGTCAGCCGGGATCAGTCGAGGTTCGAGGCCGCTCTGCTGGCGACTGTCGCGGCGCAAGGTGGCGAGCAGGCGGGCGAGGTCGCGTCGTGCGTCGGTCATGGCGAGGTACTAGGCTCGCGTCCGACGCCCGGCAAACGACTTGTCTGGCCGAAGCCTTGAGCCCTGCTCAACACATGTCCTGCGGAAAACTGACCACTCTGACGCGTCGTAGCGTGCATCGGCCCGTTGGCGACACCATATGCTGTGTCCGACAGTGCATTCGGGTGCCGTATGGCACGAAAAAATTAGGCAGTCCGGACTTGCAACGATCGATAACCAAAGTTATCATTGCGGCATCGAACTCTCGCGCAAGCGACGACCGTTCGTCGCCATGCGACCTTTACGGGTGTCCGCGCGTTTCATCGAATGGCCGTCATTGGCCGCTACCTTGCGCCCATCGGACCCGCGGGGGAGGTTCTGACGAATCGGTCCGTATTGGTAAGCAGTTGGCGCGCGTTGGGGGCATAGGGACAAGATGAAGAGGCTGCGGACCCTGCTCGGGATCGGCTTGGGGCTCGCCATTGTGGCGGGCGCCGGCTGGTATATTTCGCAGAACGGAACTGTGCCCGCATCTCGTCAGGGAGCCGGCCGGTTTGGCGCCGGCATGCCGACACCCGTGGGTATCGCGACCGCGGCCAAGGGCGAAGTTCCCGTCGTGATCCGCGCGCTCGGCACCGTGGCGCCGCTGCAGACGGTGAACGTGAAGACGCAGATCACCGGCCAGCTCCTCAAGGTCGACTTCAAGGAAGGCCAGATGGTGAAGCAGGGCGACATGCTAGCGCTGGTCGATCCCCGGCCCTACGACGTCGCCCTGCAGCAGGCGATCGGCGCGCAGCAGAAGGACGAGGCGCTGCTCAAGAACGCCCAGACCGACCTCGAGCGCTACCGCAAGCTGGTCGCCCAGGATTCGATCGCCCGCCAGCAGCTCGACACCCAGCAGTCGCTGGTCCGCCAGTACGAGGCCGCCCTGGTGATGGACCAGGCCGCGGTCGATGCCGCCAAGCTCAACGTCGCCTACACCAAGATCATCGCGCCGATCACCGGCCGCATCGGCCTGCGCACCGTCGATCCCGGTAACTACGTGACGATGGGCGACGCCACTTCGATCTGCATCATCATCCAGATCCAGCCGATCTCGGTGCTGTTCACCATCCCGGAGGACACGCTGCCGCAAGTGCGCGAGCGCCTGAAAGCCGGCGCCAAGCTCGAAGTGCGCGTGCTCGACCGCGCGCAGAAGAACGAGCTCGCCATCGGCAAGCTCGACACCCACGACAACATCATCGACATCACGACCGGCACGGTGAAGCTGCGCGCGGTGTTCGACAACAAGGACGACGCGCTGTTCCCCAACCAGTTCGTCAATGTCCGCCTGCTGGTCGACACGGTGAAGGACGCCACGGTCGTTCCGGTGGCCGCCATCCAGCGCGGCACGCCCGGCACCTTCGTTTACCTGGTGAAGGCCGACGACACGGTTGAGATCCGCGTCGTCGAGCTCGGCGCCACCGACGGCGACAAGGTGCAGATCGTGAAGGGCCTGCAGCCCGGCGACCAAGTCGTGATCGACGGCACCGACCGCCTGCGCGACGGCGCCAAGATCCGCCGTCCGGGCGGCGGGCAACCGCGCGCCGCGTCGGGCCCGCCGATCGCCAACGCGCCTGATCCCAACCAAGGGGGCGGCCAGCAACAGCAGCAGAGACGTCGCCAGGCCAATGGCGGCGGCACTGGCAGCAGCCCTGGCGGCGCGGCCGCCGCCCAGCCCAACCAGTAATCCCACCCGCGACATGAATCCGTCGCGGATCTTCATCGAACGTCCGGTGGCGACCTCGCTGCTGATGGTCGCCATCATGCTCGTGGGCGCGATCGCCTACCGGTTCCTGCCGCTCTCGGCGTTGCCACAGGTCGACTACCCGACCATTCGCGTGCTGACGCTCTATCCCGGCGCCAGCCCCGAGGTCATGACCTCCTCGGTCACCGCGCCGCTCGAGCGCCAGTTTGGCCAGATGCCGGGCCTGAACCAGATGACGTCGACCAGCTCGGCCGGCGCCTCGTCGATCGTCTTGCAGTTCGACCTCAAGCTCGGCCTGGACGTCGCCGAGCAGCAGGTGCAGGCCGCCATCAACGCCGCGAGCAACCTGCTGCCCTCGGACCTGCCCTCGCCGCCGGTCTACGCCAAGATCAACCCGGCCGACGCGCCGGTGCTGACACTCGCCGTCACCTCCAAGACCGAGCCGCTGACCAAGGTCTACGACTACGTCGACACGCGGCTGGCGCAGAAGATCTCGCAGCTCCCCGGCGTCGGCCTGGTCAGCCTGGACGGCGGCCAAAAGCCCGGCGTGCGCATCCGCGCCAACCCGACCGCGCTTGCGGCCTATGGCCTGAACGTCGACGACCTGCGCACCACCATCGCCAACGCCAACGTCAATACGCCCAAGGGCAATTTCGACGGCCCGGCGCGCGCCTATACCATCAACGCCAACGACCAGATCACCGATCCCAAGCTGTTCAAGGACGTCGTCGTCGCCTATCGCAACGGCGCGCCGGTGCGGCTGAGCGACGTCGCCACGGTCGAGGAGGGGCAGGAGAACAATCGCCTGGCCGCCTGGACGAACACCACCCAGGCCGTGATCATCAACGTCCGCCGCCAGCCCGGCGCCAACGTCATCGAGGTGGTCGACAGCATCAAGCGGCTGCTGCCGCAGCTGCGTGAAACGATACCCGCCTCGATCGACATCGCAGTCCTGACCGACCGCACGACCACCATCCGCGCCTCGGTGCGCGACGTGCAGATCGAGCTCACCTTCGCCGTGATCCTGGTGGTGGCCGTGATCTTCCTGTTCCTCGGCGACTGGCGGGCGACGCTGATCCCCAGCCTGTCGGTGCCGCTGTCGCTCGTCGGCACCCTGGCGGTGATGTATCTCGCGGGCTTCAGCCTCAACAATCTCTCGATCATGGCGCTTACCATCGCCACCGGCTTCGTGGTCGACGACGCCATCGTCATGATCGAGAACATCGCCCGTTACATCGAACGCGGCGAGGATCCCAAGGAGGCCGCGCTCCGGGGCAGCAAGCAGATCGCCTTCACCGTGGTCTCGCTGACCGTGTCGCTGATCGCCGTGCTGATCCCGCTGCTGTTCATGAGCGACGTGGTCGGTCGCCTGTTCAGCGAGTTCGCCGTCACGCTCTCGGTCACCATCCTGATCTCGGCCATTGTGTCGCTGACCCTGGTGCCGATGATGTGCGCCCAGCTGCTGCGCCAGCGGACGGCGCACGCCGAGCAGACGGCGGCGCATCCGCATCCCGAAGCGGAAGCGCTCGGTGCGGGCTGGTTCGGCCGGCTGATCGGCTTGTACGACCGCTGCCTGGTCGTGGTCTTCCGCCACCAGCCGCTCACGCTCCTGATCGCAATCGGGACGATCGTGCTGACCGTGCTGCTCTACGTCGTGATCCCCAAGGGCTTCTTCCCGGTGCAGGATACCGGCCTGATCCAGGCCGTGACCGAGGCGCCGCAGTCGATCTCCTTCGAGGCCATGGCCAAGCGCCAGAACGCGCTGGCCACGGCCATCCTCGACGATCCCGACGTCGAGAGTCTCAGCTCCTTCATCGGCGTCGACGGCACCAACGCGACCTTGAATTCGGGCCGCATGCTGATCAACCTCAAGCCGCGCAGCGAGCGCAGCCTGACGGCCAGCCAGATCATCCGCCGCATCCAGCGCGATACGGCGTCGGTGCAGGGCATTTCGCTCTACATGCAGCCGGCGCAGGACCTCACGATCGATTCGACGGTGAGCCGCACGCAGTACCAGTTCGTCCTGCAGAGCCCCAAGCCCGAGGACTTCGACACCTGGGTGCCGCGCCTGATGGATCGCCTGCAGCGTCTGCCCGAGATCGTCGACGTCACCACCGACATGCAGGCCAAGGGCCTGTCGCTGTTCATCAAGATCGATCGAGATGCCGCCGCCCGCTTCGGCATCACCGCCGCCTCGGTCAACAACGTGCTGTACGACGCCTTCGGCCAGCGCATCGTCTCGACGGTCTACGGCCAGTCCAACCAGTACCGCGTGATCTACGAGGTCGAGCCGTCGATGGGCCGTTCCATCGATTCGCTCAGCAACCTCTATCTGCCCGGCGCCGGCGGCAAGCAGGTGCCGATGTCGTCCATCGCCACCTTCGAGGAACGCACGTCGCCGTTGCGGCAGGATCGGCTCGGCCAGTTCCCGGCCACCACCATCTCCTTCAACCTGGCGCCGGGCTATGCGCTGGGCCAGGCGGTCGATGCCATCCAGGCGGCGCAGCGCGAGATCGGCATGCCCTTGTCGATGACCACGCACTTCCAGGGTGCCGCGCTCGCCTTCCAGAAGTCGCTCGACAGCCAGCTGCTGCTGATCCTGGCCGCCATCGTCACGGTCTATATCGTGCTGGGAGTGCTCTACGAGAGCTACATCCATCCCATCACGATCCTGTCGACCCTGCCGTCCGCCGGCATCGGCGCGCTGCTGGCGCTGATGATGGCTGGCGCCGATCTCAGCGTCGTCGCCATCATCGGCATCGTTCTGCTGATCGGCATCGTCAAGAAGAACGCCATCATGATGATCGACTTCGCTCTGGACGCGGAGCGCAACGAAGGCAAGACGCCGCAGGAGGCTATCCACCAGGCCTGCCTGCTGCGCTTCCGGCCGATCCTCATGACCACCGTGGCCGCCCTCGTGGGCGCATTGCCGCTGATGCTGGGCAGCGGCACCGGCTCCGAATTGCGCTCGCCGCTCGGCATCACCATCGTCGGCGGCCTGATCGTCAGCCAGGTGCTGACGCTCTTCACCACGCCGGTGATCTATCTCGCCTTCGATCGCCTGGGCCGCCGCCTGCGCGGTGTGCCGCTCGACACGCCGGCCAATCCGGTGCCACGTACAGGCCCCGACCCGACGGCCGGTGAGAGGCCACTGACATGAACCTGTCGGCGCCCTTCATTGCCCGGCCGGTGGCGACGACGCTGCTGACCATCGGCATTGCGCTGGCGGGCCTGGTCGCCTTCCTGAAGCTGCCGGTGTCACCGCTGCCCAAGGTCGATTTCCCGACCATCCAGGTCTCGGCCAGCCTGCCCGGCGCGTCGCCCGAGACCGTGGCCACCAGCCTGACCACGCCGCTCGAGCGGGCGCTCGGTGCCATCGCCGGTGTCACCGAGATCACCTCGATGAGCACCGTTGGTAATTCGCGCATCACTCTGCAGTTCGACCTGTCCAGGAGCATCGACGGGGCGGCGCGCGACGTGCAGGCGGCCATCAATGCCGCCCGCATGGAGATGCCGAGCGACCTGCCGAGCAATCCGCAGTATCGCAAGATCAACCCGGCCGACGCGCCGGCTGTCGTGCTGGCCGTCACGTCCGACACGCTGGGCCAGGGCCGCCTGTTCGACGCCGCCTCCAACATCCTGCAGCAGAAGCTCAGCCAGGTGACGGGCGTCGGCCAGGTGGTGCTGGGCGGCAGCTCGTTGCCTGCGGTGCGCGTGGAAATCAATCCGACGGCGCTCAACAAGTACCAGATCGGCCTCGAGAGCGTGCGCGCCGCCCTGGCCGCCGCCAATGCCAACTCGCCCAAGGGTGCGCTCGAGGACGGCGAGCGACGCTTCCAGATCTATTCCAACGACCAGGCAACCACGGCGGCGGAGTACCGGCCGCTGATCATCGCCTGGCGCAACGGCGCGCCGGTCCGGCTGTCCGAAGTGGCCGAGGTCATCGACGCCACCGAGAACATCCGCAACGAGGGCCAGGCCAACGGCAAGCGCTCGGTGCTGGTGATCATCTACCTGCAGCCCAACGCCAACGTCATCGAGACGGTCGACGAGGTGAGGGGCCTGCTGCCTGAGCTTCAGGCGGCATTGCCCAACGACGTCGACCTGCAGGTCGTGAGCGACCGCACCGTCACCATCCGCGGCTCCCTGAAGGAGGTCGAGCACGCGCTGCTGATCAGCATCATCCTGGTCGTGCTGGTGACCTTCGCCTTCCTGCGCTCGGCCCGCGCCGGCTTCGTCGCCGCCGTGGCCGTGCCGGTGTCGCTGATCGCCACCTTCGGCGGCATGTACCTGCTGGACTACAGCATCAACAACCTGTCGCTGATGGCCATGGCGATCGCCGCGGGGTTCGTGGTCGACGACGCCATCATCGTGCTGGAGAACGTCTCGCGCCATATCGAGGCCGGCATGGGCCGCATCGATGCGGCCCTTCAGGGCGCGCGCGAGGTCGGCTTCACCGTGGTGTCGATGAGCGTGTCGCTGATCGCGGTGTTCATCCCCATCCTGCTGATGCAGGGCATCGTCGGCCGCCTGTTCCGCGAATTCGCCGTCACGCTGTCGCTTGCCATCGTGATCTCGATGGTGGTGTCGCTCACCACCACGCCGATGATGTGTGCCTACGTGCTGCGGCCGCACGACACCACGCGGCCGCCCGGCCGCTTCTTCCGCTGGAGCGAGCGGGGCTTTGCCGCCCTGCAGCGCTGGTACGGCGGGAGCCTGCGCTTCGTGCTGCGCCATCCGCTGGCGACCATGCTGGTGTTCCTGGCGACGGTGATCCTGAACATCGATCTCTACGTCACCATCCCCAAAGGCTTCTTCCCGCAGCAGGACACCGGCCGCATCGTCGGTGGCATCCGCGCCGACCAGAGCATCTCCTTCCAGGCCATGCGCCGGAAGTTCCGGCAGTTCATGGAGATCGTGCGCCAGGATCCGGCGATCGAAAGCGTGGCGGGCTTCACCGGCGGCTTCTCGACCAATTCGGGCTTCGTGTTCGCCACGCTGAAGCCCTTGAACGAGCGCAAGATCTCGGCCGACCAGGTGATTGCCCGGCTGCGGCCCAAGCTATCCCAGGTCCCGGGCGCCAACCTGTTCATGGCGGCGGTGCAGGACATCCGGGTCGGCGGCCGCCAGAGCAACGCGCAGTACCAGTTCACCCTGCAGGCCGATTCGCTGCCCGACCTCTATACCTGGGCGCCGAAGCTCACCGAGGCCCTGCGCCAGGATCAGTCGGTCATCACCGACGTCGATTCCGACCAGCAGCAGCGCGGCCTGCAGGTCAACCTCACCATCGATCGCGACGCGGCGGCCCGGCTCGGCGTGTCGACGCGCTCGATCTCCTCGACGCTGTACGATGCCTTCGGCCAGCGCCAGGTCTCGACCATCTACAATGCGCTGAACCAGTATCACGTCGTCATGGAGGTGGCGCCCGAGTACTGGGAGAACCCCGAGCGGCTGAAGGACATCTATGTCTCGACGACCGGCGGCGCGATCAGCGGTGCCCAGGCGACTGGCGCCATCGTCGCGACCACGCCGCTGGCCGCCGGCGCCGTCGATCCGACGGCGGCCGTGCGCAATCAGCGCACCAACGCGATCGCGGTCTCCGGCCGCGGGTCGGCCTCGACGGGGGCGGCGGTCAGCACCACGGCCGAGACGATGATTCCGTTGTCGCAGCTCGTGAAGTACGAGTTCGGCACGACGCCGCTTGCCGTCAATCACCAGGGCCTGTTCGTCGCCAGCACGATCTCCTTCAACCTGGTCCCGGGCAAGACGCTCTCCGACGCCGTCGCCTATGTGAACGCCACCATGCACGAGATCGGCATGCCGGCCACCATCCACGGCTCGTTCCAGGGCACGGCGCGCGCCTTCCAGCAGAATTTGAGCAGCCAGCTCCTGCTGGTGCTGGCGGCGCTGGCCGCCGTCTATATCGTGCTCGGCATCCTCTACGAGAGCTACATCCATCCCATCACCATCCTGTCGACCCTGCCGTCGGCCGGCATCGGCGCCTTGCTGGCGCTCAAGATCACCAATGTGGAGTTCAGCCTGATCGCCATGATCGGCGTGCTGCTGCTGATCGGCATCGTCAAGAAGAACGCCATCATGATGATCGACGTGGCGCTCGACCGCGAACGCAGCGAGGGCCTCGATCCCGCCGAGGCGATCCATCAGGCGGCCGTGCTGCGCTTCCGTCCCATCCTGATGACGACCATGGCCGCGATCCTGGGCGCCCTGCCGCTCGCCATCGGCTTTGGCGACGGCGCGGAGTTGCGCCAGCCGCTCGGAATCTCGATCATCGGCGGCCTGTTCGTCAGCCAGATCCTCACGCTCTATACGACGCCGGTGATCTACCTCTATCTCGACCGCTTCCGCCGACGCGACCGCGATCGCCCCAGCCGCGTTGCCCGTGCCCTCGGAAGTCATGGGGGAACGCCGGGTCCGGCAACAGCATGATGTCACCGCGTTACGTTCTGGCGTTCGCCTCGGTTCTTGCGGCCGGCGGCTGCATGGTCGGCCCTGACTACAAGCGGCCGCCGCCGGCCGATCCGCCGTCGCTTGCCTTCAAGGAGACGACGGGGCCAGTGGTCGGTGCGGCCGCCAACTTCCAGCCGGCCATGCCGCGTGACGCCATCGATCGCGGCCCGTGGTGGTCGATGTACGACGATCAGACGCTCGACCGGCTGGCGGCGATGATCGACATCTCCAACCAGACGCTGATGCAGGCCGAAGCCGCCTATCGCCAGGCGCGCGCGCTGGTGCGCCAGGATTCGTCCGGCCTCTATCCCACGGTCACGGGCAACGCCGGCTACACCCAGAGTGGCAGCGGCAGCGGCGGCGGCCGCAGTACGGCGGGTGGCGTCATCGCAGGCTCAGGCAGCGCCGGGCAGTTCACCGCCGGCCCGAGCTTGAACTGGGAGATCGACCTGTGGGGTCGCATTCGCCGCCAGGTCGAAAGCGATTCTGCGGCGGCCCAGGCGAGTGCCGCGGACCTCGCCAATGCGCGGCTGTCGGCGCAGGCCAACATGGCGATCAACTACTTCTCCATGCGCATCTCCGAGCAGCGCATCAGGGTCTTCCAGGAGTCGGTGGCCGCCTTCACGCGCTCGGCCGAGATCGTGCAGAACCAGCTCGATGCCGGCATCGTCAGCCGCGTCGACCTCGCCCAGGCGCAGACCCAGCTCGAGCAGACCCGCGCCCAGTTGGTCGCTGAGAACATCAACCGTGCCACCTTCGAGCATGCGGTCGCCGTCCTGGCCGGCAAGGCGCCGGCCGAGCTCAGCGTCGCGCCCGGGCCGGTGCCGCCGGAGATACCGACCATCGAGCCCGGGATCCCCTCGACGCTCCTGGAACGGCGGCCCGACATCGCCGCGGCCGAGCGCCAGATGGCGGCGGCCAACGCCCAGATCGGCGTGGCCATTGCCGCCTACTATCCCAACATCTCTCTCGCCAGCACGGTCACCATGGTGGGCAGCAGCCTCAACGCGCTGCTCACCCTCAGTAACGCGGTTTGGTCGGTCGGCCCGCAGTTGGCGGCGACGCTGATCGATGGCGGCGCGCTCAAGGCGCAGGTCGAGGGTGCCAGGGCGCGCTATGATTCCCAGGTCGCGCTCTATCGCCAGACCATCCTGGTCGCGTTCCAGCAGGTCGAGGATGCGCTGGTGCAGCAGCGCGTGCTGGAGCAACAGGAGCGGGTGCAACGCGCCGCCGTCGCCGCCGCCCGCCTCGCCGAGCGGCTGTCGCTCAACCAGTACCAGCTGGGCACCGTGCCCTACACGACGGTGGTGCAGACCCAGACCGCGGCGCTGTCGGCCGAGCAGACCCTGCTGACGATCCGGCTCAGCCGGCTGACCACCAGCGCCAACCTGGTGCTGGCGCTGGGTGGCGGCTGGCGCGACACCGACCTGCCGGCGCCCTATCCGGTCGGCGGCATCAACCAGACGCCACAGCCGCCGATGCCGACGCCGCAGAGCCTGGAGCCCGAGAAGCCGTGGTGGAGATTCTGGTCGCGCTCGTGAGCGCTATTCCAGCTTGATGCCCGTGCGCTTGATGAAAGCCTGCCAGCGCTCGACCTCGGCGCGGATGGTGTCCATGAAGGCCTGAGAGGAGCCGCCGACGGTGATCACGCCGTCCTCGGCCAGGCGTCCGGAGACTTCCGGGCTTTTCAGCACTGCGTCGAGCTCGGCATTCAGCTTGCTCACGATGGCGTCGGGAATGTCCTTGGGGCCGATCATGCCGTGCCACAGCCCGAAGTTGACCGTCGGATAGCCCTGCTCGGTGTACGAGGGAATGTCGGGCGCGGCGGCCAGCCTTTTGGTCGTGCTGATGGCAAGTCCGCGCAGCTTGCCGCTTTTGATGTAGGGCAGCATGGTCGTCGTGCCGCCGCTCAGCATCTCGAGGTTCCCTGCCAGCAGGTCGGCGAGGGCGGGCGCGGTGCCGCGATAGGGCACATGGGTCGCCTTGATGCCGGCCGCATCGAGGAAGAACTCGGTGGCGAGATGAACCAGTCCACCCGGCCCGCTCGAGCCGTAGCTCAGTTTTCCCGGCTCGCGCTTGCACAGCGCCACCAGCTCGCCCAGCGTCTTCACCGGCACCGCCGCGCCGACGCAGAGCACGCTCGGCTCCTCGGTGAACTGGCCGATCGCCACGATGTCGTTCAGCGAATCGAACGACGGCTTGTGCAGGATCGAGTTGATGGCATAGCTGCCTGAGATGGTGAGGTAGGTGTAGCCATCGGGCGGTGACTTGATGGCGGCTTCGGCGCCGAGATTGCCGCCGGCGCCCGGCTTGTTCTCGACCAGCATGGTCTGGCCGAGCCGCGCCGTGAGCTTCTCGGCAACCAGCCGGCTGGTAAAGTCGGAACCGCCGCCCGGCGCGAAGGGGGCGATCAGCTTGATCGGCCGGTTGGGCCAGGCCTGCGCCTCGGCGCGTCCGGCGAGCGCAACCGCTGCGCCCGCCAGAAGCGTGCGCCTGCCGATCATGACGCGGGCCACGGCACGCGGATCTCCTGAAGCGGCACGTGCTGCTGGGCGGCATGCATGTCGGTCTCGCCGACACCGCCCTGGGCGCGCGGCCGCGGCAGGGTGATCTTCACAGCGTTCACGAGTTCGAAGAAGCCGAAGGTGATGATGGCCTGCGTCGGCACGTTGTAGAGCTGCGACACCAGCTCCTTGGTGATCACGCCGCTCCTTTTCACCGCCTCGAAATCCTCGCGCGTCTTGAACACGATATCGAGGGTGATCTCGAAGGGTCCGGCATTCTTGCTGCGGATCACCTTGGCGATGTCGCGCAGGGGCGTGTCGACCACGGTCAGATCTCCTCGTATTTGATCGGGAACAGCGCCGTCGGGCTGTCGACCGTCATGAGGTGATAGACATTGAACTCGCAGGCCTGGCCCAGCGGGATTTCCAGCGGCGTGAAGGGCGAGGCGAGGTTGCCCGCCGTGGCGATGCGACCGGGATAGGGTGCATGCATCAGGCTGGTGCGCGCCTTGCCGCAGATCGCGGTGGCGAGCGACTGGGTCGCCGCCGCGACCTCGACGATGATGCAAAGCTCGTGCGCCGGCGTCTTCACCGGCTCGAGCTCGCCCATCACGCCGTTCTTGCCGTAGATGTGGGGGATGATGCGATAGGCTTCCTCCGGAACCTCGGCGAAGTAGGCGCGCGTGCCGGCGATGACCTTGGCCAGGATCCCGTCGATCTGGGCGATGAAGATCGGATCGCGCGCGCCGGCGATGAAGATGCTGCGATAGCCCGAGGTCTTCGCGCCCTCGAGCTTCACCGTGTAGTGCTTGCTGGGCTCGAAGCGGCTGCCCGAGACGCGCACGCGCCGGTCGGTCACCTGCTCGTACTTGCACTGCGACAGGTCGAGCATGCCGCCGGGCCCGGCCAGCAGGAAGGGATGGGTCTTTTCGTAGAGCGTGTGGGCCGCCACCGAGGCCGTGGTGCAGCGCTCATTGGGATTGAGCGGCTCGATCTCGAAATGGTCGCGCCTGAGGTAGCCCATGACGTTGCGGCCGACCGGCTCGGCGCAGAGGGCGCCGCATTCCATGATCTTGCCCATGTGCCAGGCGAGCGCGGGATCGAAGCCGGCACGGATGGCCATCGCCGCGGTCGGTGAGGGATCGTACGAGCGGCCGCTCACCACCACGTCGACGCCTTCACTTTCGTCGAGCGCCTTGAGGAACGGCTCAGCGCCCATCTGCGCCACGACGACGGTCGCAGCGTCGACCTCTCTGGGATCGAGCGGCGGCACCGGGCCCAGCGGCTCGACGCGGCCGGCCTTCAGTTCCTTCTGGATGTGGCCCTTGTCGATGTCGGCGTAGATCGAGGCGAGCTTGAAATGCCAGCCGCGCTTGTTCGCGATCTCGACGATGATGTCGCGGAAGACGTCGACATGCAGGTTGGTGCCGTCGCCGCCGGCCGAGGAGATCAGCAGTGGCACCTTGGCCGCGCGCTGGCCCTCGAGCAGGACCTCGATGTCCTTCACATAGGCCTCGCGGCTGCACGTCATCTCGCCCAGCCCGAGCTTCTGTGGCCCTGAATCCGTCGAACCGGAATCGATGGTAATGGCATGCGGCTTCTGCGCCAGGCCGAGTTTGAAGTGATCGACCGGGAAGCCATAGCCCAGCATGCCCGATGGCGTGAGGATGCGAATTTCGTCGTTGCTGGCGGTCATATCGGAGCTTCCGTTTGTGGAATACCGATGGTATACCATCGGTACAATGGACACGCTAGTCCCCGACGATCTGGAGCAGGCCGAGGGCCAGAAGCTTTCGGGCGTGGCCTACGGCGCGCTCCTCGACATGATCCTGCGCGGCGCCATCGCGGCCGGCGAACCGGTGACGGAACGACTGATCGCGGCACGGCTCGGCATGTCGCGCACACCCGTGCGCGAAGCCGTCCGCCGCCTGGAAGGCGAGGGCACGCTGCAGCGCCAGCGCGGTGGGGCGCTGGTCGTGCAGCCTTATTCCATGGAGACCTTCCTGCACGCGCTGGCCGTGCGGCGTCTGCTCGAAGGCGAGGCCGCGCGCCTGGCCGCGGGCAAGATCGACTCCACGGTACTCGCCGAGATGCGCGAGCGCATCGCGCGCCTGCGTCGCGAGGGGCTGGGTGGCGCCCGCCAGGACGACCGCGACTTTCATGCCGCCATCGCCCAGGCCTCGGGCAATCCCGTGCTCGCGACCACGATCGGCGACCTGCGCAAGCGCACCGCCATGTTCCGCCTTGGCCGTTTGCCCGAACGCCTCGACCAGGTCTGCGACGAGCACCTCGCGATCGTCGATGCCCTGGCCGGCGGCGACGGCGAGACGGCGCGCGCGGCCATGCAGGGCCATATCGACAACGTCCGCGCTCACCTTCTGCAACGGCTGACGGCGATCTAAGATCGCCGGCATGGCGGAGGAGATCCGCAAGATCATCCATATCGACATGGACGCCTTCTACGCGTCCGTGGAGCAGCGTGACGCCCCCGAATTGCGCGGCAAGCCCGTGGCCGTCGGCGGCCGCCAGCGCGGTGTGGTCATGGCGGCGTCCTACGAGGCGCGCAAGTTCGGCGTGCGCTCGGCTATGCCGTCGGCCACGGCTCATCGGCTGTGTGCGGAGCTGGTGTTCGTGAAGCCGCGCTTCGACGTCTATAAGGAGGTCTCGCGCCAGATCCGCGAGATCTTCCTGGAATACACGCCGCTCGTGGAACCGCTGTCGCTCGACGAGGCCTATCTCGACGTCACCACCAACCTCAAGAACATGCCGCTGGCGAGCGACATCGCCCGCGAGATCCGCGCCCGCATCCTCGAGCGCACCGGCCTCACCGCCTCGGCCGGCATCTCCTACAACAAATTCCTGGCCAAGCTCGCGTCGGACCATCGCAAGCCCAACGGCCAGACGGTGATCCCGCCCGAAAAAGGCGCGCGCTTCGTCGAGGACCTGCCGGTTGCGAAGTTCCACGGCATCGGCCCCAAGACCGCAGAGAAGATGAACCGGCTCGGCATCCATACCGGCGCCGATCTCAGGACGCAGTCGCTGGAATTCCTGGAGCAGTACTTCGGCAAGGCCGGCACCTGGTACTTCGCCATCGCCCGCGGCCAGGACGATCGCCGGGTGGTGCCCAACCGGCCGCGCAAGTCGGTCGGCTCGGAGACGACCTTCATGGAGGATCTCGGCCGGCAGGCCGAGGTCGAGCAGGGCGTGGCCTCCGTGCTGGACGACGTCTGGTCGTACTGCGAGCGCACCGGCGTGCTGGGCCGCACGGTGACGGTGAAGATCAAGTACGCCGATTTCCAGATCGTCACCCGCAGCCGGACGCTCAACGAGCCTGTCACCAGCCGCGAGCTCCTGGAGCGCACCAGCGTCGAGCTGGTGCGTTCGATCTTCCCCTTGGAGAAGCGCGTCCGCCTGCTCGGCGTCTCCCTGCACAACCTGCAGATCCGCGGCGAACCAGTCGCCGAACCGCAGATGACGCTGGAGTTCTAGGTAGGCGTCGATCCATGCACCCTGTCGTCCCGAGCGAAGCGAGGGACCTTTAAGACCACAGAAAAGACGCTTCGGCCCCTTAGGTTCAGAAGATGTGATGACGGCCTTGCTGTCATCCCGAGCGCAGCGAGGGACCTTTCGGGCCAATGCATGCCTACTACGTCTATGTCCTCACGAACGTGAAGCGGAACGTGATGTACATCGGCGTGACGAACGATCTTGAGAGACGAGTTGCTGATCACTGCGATGGAAGAGGTGGCGCCTTCACGCGCAGGTATCGTCTCAATACGCTCGTTCATGTCGAGGAGTTTCAATACATTGACGAGGCGATCGCCCGTGAGAAGGAGATCAAAGGCTGGCGGCGATCAAAGAAGGATGCCCTGGTTGAGGCATCCAATCCGACGTGGGCTGATTTAGCCGATCACGGCGTAGCGAAAGGTCCCTCGCTACGCTCGGGATGACAGCTTTGTCGTGGCCGCTGTCGTGCGCCGATCTAAACCCCGACCTCTGCGACCATCTTCTTCAGCATGGCAGCATCCGGATACTCGCCGAGCCCCGCCTGCACGTTGTCGCGCATGTGCTCGGGCTTGCCGGTGCCGGGGATGACGCAGGTCACCGCCGGGTTGGCCAGCACGAACTTCAGCAGCAATTGCGCCCAGCTCGTGCAGCCGATCTCGCCCGCCCAGTCCGGCAGCTTGCGCGATAGAAGCTTGCGCAAGAGCCCGCCGCCGCCGAACGGCTGGTTGACGAGCACGGCGATGCCGCGCTCGGCGGCCAGCGGCAGCAGGCGGCGTTCGACGGCGCGGTCGTCGAGCGCGTAGTTGAGCTGCACGAAGTCCCACTTCTCGGCGCGCATCACTGCTTCCAGCTCGTCGTGGGCGCTCTGCGTGTAGTGCGTGATGCCGAGATAGCGGATGCGCTTGTCGGCCTTCCAGGCGCGCAAGGTCGGCAGATGGGCGCGCCAGTCGAGCAGGTTGTGGATCTGCATCAGCTCGACATGGTCGGTCTTGAGCAGCGACAGCGAGCGCGTCATCTGCTCGATGCCGCTGTCGCGGCCCGACGTCCACACCTTGGTGGCGATGAAGGCCTTGTTGCGCGTGCCGGCTGCGGCCAGCAGGTCGCCGATCACGCCCTCGGCCGCGCCATACATGGGCGAGGTGTCGATCACCGAGCCGCCTGCCTCGAACAGGATGTTCAGCACCTCGGCGAGCGGCGCGCGCTCCTCGGGCCGGCGGCCGACATCGAAAGTCCGCCAGGTGCCGCAGCCGACGACGGGCAGCATCTCGCCGGAGGAGGGGATCTTGCGCTGATGCATGCGGGTTCCTGTCTGCGCAGACGCGCGCCCCGCCGCCAACACGGTGGCGCCGGCAAGTCCCAGCAGGGCGGAACGCGTCAAGGTCATGTCATGCCAGTGAGATCTGATAGGCCTGCCCGGCAACCCGGACGTCGGCGGGACGTCCATTCAGGGTCACGCGCGGCGGCTCGGCAAGTCCCGAGATCGTGAAGGAGCGGGCCGCGTCGCTCTCCTGGCCGGGCTTCAGCGCGTGACTGATATCGCAGGCCTTCTCCCACGGCCGATATTCGACGCGCAGCAGCCCGACCTTGCCGTCGGCCTGCAACACTGTGCCGTCGCGTGCGGTGAGGTGGAAGGCCTGCAGGTCGGGCAGCGGGTTGTAGCCCACCACGGCGCCGCGCCCAGGTCCGATGAGGGGATCGGCGATCAGGTAGGCCTTGCGGCCGGGCTCGGTGACCAGCACCGCGCCCGCCTTCTCGAGCCGCCCGCTGGTGCCCTGCTGAGCCCAGCTCGTGTCGCGCTCCAGGCCGGCCGGCAGATAAGGCCAGGCGCCGTTCAATCGCCGATAGGGGATGGCGCCCTGCTGGGCGCCGGCGTCGATCGGAAAGTGATCGATGCTGGATTGCGAAAAGTCCGTGGTGAAGCCTGCTTCCAAAAGGTCGCCGCCGCTGCGATAGGCGACGTCGAGCTGGCGCTTGCTCTCGTTCCAGTCCGCCTTGAGCACGGCGGCATCGATGTGACGGACGAAGCCCTCGAAGCTGCCATGCTGCTGGGCATCGCCCATCTCCAGGACCAGGCCGCCATGGGTGCGCGTGGTGATCGCCCTGAGGTCGAGGCTTTGGGCCGCGATCGGCTGCTCGCGCCGGAGATTGAACATCGAGATCGTGAGCGCCGGCGCCACCATCGCGCCGGTCGGCTCGACCTTGCCCGGGATGCCGGCCGCGATCTCGATCTCGACATTGCGGCCGAGATCGGACGCCGGCAACGGCAGGATCGCGAGGTAGCTCACGCCGTCATGCACGAGGATGCGCTGGCCACCTTTCAGGCGATGCGGAAAGGACTCGATCTTCTTGCCGTCGGCATACAGCACCCAGCTCCGCGGCTGCGAGAAGTTCCAGAGCCCGACGACGGTCGCCAGCCGCGTGACGTCCTGGTCGCCCAGTGTTGCCAAGAATTTGTCGCGGTTGGTGTACGGCTTGGCGAAGATGATGGCGCGGTTGCGGCTCTGGAAGGTGAGCGTCAGCCCGGCCGCGTTGGCCAGGCCGTCGCTTGTCGTCGTGAGGTCGGGACCGTTGGCCGCATAGCGCACCGTGAGCGTGCCGAGATCTTTCAGGCCCGTCGCCACCTTGGGCTCGCGCACCCACTGGCCCAAGACATCGACCGTGCGGCCGCGAATGTCGGTGCTGGCAAGACCGTGCCAGGCGCCGAGCCAGACGCGCCGCCACAGCGGCGGCTTGAAGTTGCCGCGCATGGTCTCGGCCGAGGTCTCCTCGAACGGCACCGGCTTGTCGTCGATCAGCCCCGCCACCCAATCCGGCGTCCAGGACGAATGCAGGCTCTGGATGGCGGCACGGCCCGGCGGAAAATCGTAGCCCCACACCGGCATGCCCTCGACCTTCGCGGTCGCTGGCATGTCGAGGTAGTTCGCCACGCCCTTGGCTGAAGAGGCATGCACCGCGCCGTAGACGCCGTCCTGCTCGACCAGCACGCCGCTGATGCGCGCGCGACCCGATGAGGAGACGAAGCGGCGCAGCTTGGGATGATGGACGCCGACAAGCATCTCCATGGTGCGGTCGACCAGGATGCGGCCCATCAGGCGGTCGATCGGCAGCGGCGCATAGTCGGCGAACATCTTCTGCGCACTGAGCGTGATCGAAAGATAGTAGTGATCGAGCATTTCCTGGGTCGTGCCGTCCAGGAACGCCCAGAAGCGCAGCGGCAGTGTCTCCAGCCCATGCCGTCCGTCGGCCATGGGATAGGCGCCGTCGATCATGGCGCCGCCCAGCAGAGCGCCCATGGCGGCGGTGTGGTTGAAGTTCTGGGTGCTGACCGCAAGTTGTAGCCGTCGCGGAAGAACGAGGCGCGGCCGCGCCAGTCGTGATTGCGCCGCCAGTAGTCGATGGCCGCGGCTCTGCGGATGGACGAAGGCGCTGGTCTCGAGGTCGGGCTGCAGCCAGGCCCGCCAGTAGTTCTTCATGTGGTCCTGCACCGGCGCCGGCAGCAGGTCGCGGAACACGTGCCAGACCAGGAGCTCGTCGGCGATGCTCCAGCCCAGCCAGTAACGCGGCGGCATCGCCAGCACCTCGCGCAGCCGGCCCTGATAGGCCTTGTAGCCTTCCTCGCCCGCGACGTGGGACCAGTTGCTGACCTGATCGCCGCCGACCTTCTGCAGTTCGCCGATGCGCGCGAGCTGCCAGGCGAGGTGCGAGTCGGGCCGTCCCTGCAGACCGGGTGCGAGGGCGCGCGCCGCCCGCTCGACGATCTCCTGCGGTGTGAACATCAGCGCCGTCGGCCGCGAGCCGTCGGCAGTGAGCAGCGCCTTGCGGTCGAGCCGCGCCGGCACGGTGACGGCGACGGTGCCGCCGCCCGTGATCGGCCGGCAGGTCAGGAGCAGGCGCGGATTGGTGAAGCGAAGCCCATGGCCGCCGGTCGGCATTGCCCATTCGTAGGCATCGGACTGGCGATAGCGCGAATCGTAAGTCTCGACTTTGCGCAGCAGGAAGCCGCACTGCTCGAGCAAGAGCAATCGGGCGCCAGCCTCCTTGGCCAAAACGTCGGTCGCCAGCAGGCGCGTGATGTCGAAGCGCGCCTGTCAGCGACAGCTCCTGCGGCTCCATCAGGTCAGGGTAGCGGTCGCGCTCGAGATCGGTGGCGCCGTAGCGCGCCCAGTAGCGGCGGCCGTTGACGCTGGCATCGAAGGTGGGACCGCTTGCCTTGTCGGCGATCCAGGGCTGCCGCAGGGGCCAGGCATGGACATGCCAGGTGGGCGAATCCTCCGTCCATAGCTTCTGACCCAGCCCGTCACGCCAGGTGTAACCGGCCGGCACGATCTCATAGCCGTCGTACTGCAAGGACAGCTCGGCCTTGAGCAGGATCCTTCCCTTGCGCAGCAGGATGGCGATGGCATCGGCTGCGTCGGGAAAGCGCAGCAGCACCGAACGATGCACCGCATCGACGGTGCGGCCGCCCATGATCGGCGTGTCCCAGTCGCGGCCGTCGATGGTCGCGGTCTCGCTGTCACTGACGTCAAACAACTCCTCGCCGCGTGCTTGCACTGACGACGGCATTGCACTCGCACCTGCTGCAGCGGCGGTGCGTATGAACATTGCCCGGGTGAGTCGAAGGGTCATCTCGTTTTCATTGTTTCGTCATGTCGACGACGGCGCCAGCGGAGAAAAAAATCCGACCGCCATATTGATGCCGTACGCGCGTTATTTGCTCGATGTACTGAGTGATTTGGCAGCCTTCGCCATTGCCTGATCGTCGCATCGTGACCATGTACAGATCGAGCAGGAGGTTCAGCCTATGATGCAGCCCATCGCCGAACCATTCGTCGTTGAAGTGTGGGGCAAGCTCGCCGGTGTCGTCTTGAAAGAGGGCGGTGCGTTCCGCTTCCATGCCGTCGCTCCGCCGTTCCGCGAGCTCGACGGCGCGGAGTTCGCCATACCGGGTCTGGCCCGGTTGGCCGCGGCGCGGCTCGATCCTCACACCCGCTCCCCTCATATCCTCGCCCCTCACACCCTTGACGGCGGGCGTTCCTTGGGCAGCGCCAGCCATTCGGCCAGCAGCTTGCCGTTGTGATCCTGGAAGCGCGCCGCCAGCATGCGTGAGCTGGCGATGCGCTCGACCCGGAAGTTGCGCAGGTCCTTCCGCAGCTCGCACCAGGCGCCCACCAGGCTGACATCGACGTAATAGGCCATGGCCAGCGGCCAGATCGTGCGCCGCGTGCGATGGCCCTTCTCGTCGACATAGCCAATGCGCAGCTTGCGCCGGTCGCGGATGGCGGCGCGCATCTGCGCCATGTCGACCTTGGGCGCCACGGCATCGCCGCGCGACACGTACACCGGCGCGTCGGCGACATGACCGCGCAGGCTTTCCGGCAGCACGACCGTCACCTTGTCGAGCACGCGCGCCGCCGCATGTTGCAGCTCGGAGTCGCGCACGCGCTGCACCATGCGCGCGCCCACCGCGATCGCCTCGATCTCGTCGATGGTGAACATCAGGGGAGGCAGGTCGAAGCCCTTGCGCAGCACATAGCCCAGGCCGGGCGCGCCCTCGATCGGCACGCGGCGCGCCTGCAGGGTTGCCACGTCGCGATAGATGGTGCGCACCGTGACTTCCAGCTCCTCGGCAAGCGCCGCGGCGGTCACCGGCTTCCTGGCGGTGCGGAGGACCTGGATGACGTCGAACAGGCGGTCAGCGCGGCGCATGCTCCTGACATAACGTTGTCAGGAGCGCTCCGCTAGGGTCTTCGCCATGAGCACTGTTGCGGATGGCGCTATGGCTCGGCGCGAGGCGGCGGACCCATGGCACGGCACGGCCGTGGTCCTGCTGTCGGCCTTCGCCTTCAGCACGGCCGGCCTGTTCACCCGCCTGGTCGAGACCGACGTCTGGACCATGCTGTTCTGGCGCGGGTTGTTCGGCGGCCTGTTGATCGCGGCCTATGTCGTCTGGCGCGACGGCGCCGGCACGATTGCCGCGATCCGTCGCATCGGCCGGCCCGGCCTTGTCGCCGCCGGCTGCTCGACCGCGGCCACCATCTGCTTCATCAACGCCTTGCGCGAGACATCGGTGGCCGACGTGCTGGTGATCAATGCCACCGCGCCGTTCATCACCGCGGCCATGGCCTGGGCCTGGACCGGTGCGCGCGAGCGCCGCGCCACCTTGATGGCAAGCGGCGTGGCGCTGCTCGGCGTCGTCGTCATGGTCGTGCCCACGCTCGGAACCGGCCGGCTGCTGGGCAACCTGCTGGCCTTCGCCATGACCGTCCTGATCTCGGGCATGATGGTGGTGATGCGGCATCATCGCGATGTCGACATGCTGCCGGCGGCGTCGCTGTCGGCCTTCCTGTGCGCCCTGGTCGTGTGGCCGTGGGCGTCGCCCTTGGCGGTGACGGCCACGGACTTCGGCTGGCTGGTCCTGTTCGGCACGACTCAGTTCGGGCTCGGCCAGCTCCTGCTCACCATCGGCCTGCGCTCGGTGTCGGCCACCCGGTCAGCCCTGATCGGCGCGCTCGAGACGCCCCTGGCGCCGGCCATCGTCTGGGTCGTCCTGGGCGAGGTGCCGGCCGTCATGACCTGCGTCGGCGGCGCCATCGTGCTCGCCGCCGTCTTCGGCGACCTGCTGGCGGCCAAGGAGAAATCATGAGTGCAGAACAACGCCTGACGGAGCTCGGGCTCGACCTGCCGCCGCCGCCCAAGTCCGCCGGCAACTATGTGGCCGGCGTGCAGACCGGCAATCTCCTGTTCCTGTCGGGCTGCGGGCCACAGCGCGCCGACGGCAGCACCGTGCGGGGCAAGCTCGGCGCCGACCTCGATGTTGCCGAGGGCTATGAGGCGGCGCGTATCGCGGGGCTTGCCATGCTGGCGCGCATCCGCTCGCTCACGGGCTCGCTCGATCGCGTGGCCCGGATCGTCAAGGCGCTGGGCATGGTCAATGCCGCGCCTGACTTCACCGAGCAGCCCAAGGTGATCAACGGCTTTTCTGATCTCATGGTCGAGGTCTTCGGCGAGCCGGGCCGCGGGGCGCGCGCCGCCGTCGGCATGGCGACCTTGAGCGGCGGCATGGCGGTCGAGATCGAGATGGTGATCGAGTTGAAACCGTGATGCGGAAGGCGAGGGGTCGCGCCTGCCCGGCAACGCGCTAGATTGCCGGTCCTGTACTCACGGAGGGGAAACGGTGATCAAGCGCAAGCAACGCATTCCCATGCGCGATCTGTCGACCATGGCGGCGGAGGACCGCGCCAATGTCGAGAAGAACGCCATGAACGGCCAGGTCTTCAACATCTTCAAGGTGCTGGCGCATCATCCGCAGCTCGTGAAGCGCTGGACGCCGTTTGCCGGGCACATCCTCAGCAAGCAGACCTTGCCGTTCCGCGACCGCGAGCTCCTGATCCTGCGCATCGGCTGGCTGAACCAGGCCGAGTACGAGTTCGCCCAGCACGAGCTCATAGCCAAGCGCGGCGGTGTCTCCGACGAGGACATTGCGCTCCTGAAGGAAGGACCCAAGGCCAAAGGCTGGAGCGAGCACGAAGCGGCGCTGCTGCAGGTCGCCGACGACCTCTACGACAACTCCGTCGTTTCCGACGCGACCTGGGCGACCTTGTCGAAGAAGTATTCGACCGAGCAGCTCATGGACGCCGTCTTCACCGTCGGCCAATACAATCTCGTGTCGTGGGCCCTGAATTCCTTTGGCGTGCCGCTCGACGACTTCCTGCCCAAGGGCGGACCTTAGCTGGCCTTGGAAAGAAAGCGAGACTAGGGCCTAGCTTGGCCGGCCAGACGTCTCGAGATCGGTGATCCACTTTCGGACGTCGCGGGTACACTCGACGAAGCGCTCCGCGGCGGGACTCAGAGTCCGATTTTTGAGTTTGACTATTGAGAGTGGCCAGGACCGGAGCGGCAAGTTTACTGGCAGGACTGCGAACGAGTTGAGACGTGCCCACGATCGCGGATAGGCGCTGAGGAAGGCCTCGTTCTTGAGGAAGTGTGCGCCGAGGTGCACGCTGAAAGTGACTATACTTACTTTCGGCACGCCGAGCCCTCTCGCTGCGAACGCCTGCGCGATCCACTCGTAATTCCAGGTTCCAGGCGGCGCGAGGATCCAGGGCTGGTCCGCAAGTTCGGCCAGGTCTATTTTGCGACGGCGCTCCCAGCTTGTGTGGCGGCCAGCCGTTACAACGAGCGGATCATCGAAAAGCGTTTCCACATGCAAGTCGTCGGTGAAATCGTCTCGCGACAGCGGGGTCGGCCAGCGCGCCAGGATAAGATCGTATTTGCGGCTCCGTAGCTCCTCGGCAAACCGTATCGAAGGCGAAGGGACGTCCTCCACATGGAGCACGACGCGCGGATATTTCTTTGAGAAGTTTTCTACGATCCAGGGCAGCGCTGTTGCGGCGATCGATTCCGGACAGCCGATCGTCACCTCGCCCGTCGTCGGATCGGACAGAAATTGGATGTCCTTGACGCTTTGTCTCAATTCATCGAACACCGCGACGCTTCTTTTGAGCAGCGCATTTCCATAAATCGTCGGTTCCACGCCGCGCGGACTGCGATCGAGGAGCCGGACGGCAAGGATGTGTTCGAGATTGGCGATTGCTTCCGACACGGCCGGCTGTGACATCGCCAGCTCGCGCGCAGCTTTCGCCATGCTACGTGATCTCGCTACGGTCGAGAGGATGTACAGGTCACGCACGCGCAGGCGCCTGCCCAGCCTGCTCTCCCACTCCATGGTCACCTTAGCCATAGGTTGTACCTATAGGGCTAGAGCCAGATTCACGATAGGGCCTATACCCCTCGGCGTCGTAGATTCAATGGAAATCGCTTCATACCTGCGGCCAAAACCCGATGCGGTTCTTTCGACGAAATCTTCTGCACTTCGCCGGCGCCGCTGCCACAACGTCGACGTTTTCACGGGTCGCCTACGCTGACGGCTATCCGACGAAACCGGTTCGGCTGATCGTTGGCTTCCCTCCGGGAGGCGGCACCGACGTCGCTGCGCGCTTGATCGGGCAATGGTTGTCAGAGCGGCTCGGACAGCCGGTGGTCATCGACAACCGGCCGGGTGCTGGCAGCACCATCGCCACCGAAGTGGCCGCTCGTGCGGACGCAGACGGTTATACCCTTCTTTTGGTCAGTACCGCCCACGCCATCAACGCAACTTTGTACGACCGCCTCAACTACGACTTTGCTCGCGACATCGCACCCGTCGCCGGGTTCATGCGCGTGCCAAATGTCCTGGTCGTCAATCCTTCCCTTCCGGTCAAGAGCCTTCCGGAATTCATGGAATTTGCCAGGGCCCATCCGGCCAAGATCAACGTGGCTTCTGGCGGCAACGGCACGTCACAGCATCTGTCTGGCGAGTTATTCAAGATGATGACCGGCTTGAACATCGTCCACGTGCCTTATCGCGGCGCGGCACCGGCATTGGCCGACCTCGTCGGAGGTCAGGTGCAGGTCATGTTTGGAGACATGCCTTCGACGCTGGAATTCATCAGGGCCAGAAAGCTGCGCGGCCTTGCGATCACAACGGCGGCACGATCAGAAGTGTTACCCGATCTTCCGACCGTGAGCGAGTTCGTGCCCAACTACGAATCCAGCGCCTGGTATGGCATCGGCGCTCCCAAAAACACACCGGCCAAGATCGTGGAGAGGATCAACAGGGAACTCAGCACTGCAGTCGCCGACCCGAAGATGAGGGAGCGACTTGTCATATTAGGCGGCACGCCGCTTGAGGGCACTCCTTCGGACTTCGCCAGGCTAGTCGCCATCGAAATCGAAAAATGGGCTGAGGTCGTGCGGTTCTCCGGCGCCAAGGTGGAGTGACTACAACTCAGCAGCTTCGGCCTAGGTTGGCGCGCCGCCTCGCCCACTACCAGGGTCGCGGCCATTCGCCGAGGCCGGCCTATGTCCCGCGCGACGAATACCGCGCGCGTTCCCGCTGACGCTCGACCTGCGCTGCGCGTTCTGAGGCGTCAGGTGAAGAAATTGGTGCGGAAGCCCGGCGGCCAGTGTTTTGATTGCCTGAGCAGCGGCGCGCGGCGGCGGTTGTAGATCGCGTTGACGGCGTCCTCGTCCTGCTTGTTGGCGGTCGGCCGCGAGCGCGCGACAACGATGTTGGAGGACGTGTCGGCCGGGTTCGGCGCGCCCTTGACGAAGACGCCCTCGAGAATGTCGACGCGCCGCGTGGTGGCGGTCGGCTTGCCGGTGCGCACCGACCAGGTGAATTCGACGATCCAGTCCGCCGCCCAGTTGAAGCGGCCGAGGATCTGGACAGGCGCGGTCGCGTTGGCGCGCGTCACGAGATAGACGTTGAATTTCTGCGCGCGCGCCGCCATGGCGAGAAAATTGCGCGCGCCGGTGAGGCTGTTCTGGAACCGGTAAGGGATCGTGTTGTTGGGGTGGTCGCCGAAGCGCACCTTCACGTTGAAGCCGGTTTTCGGCGTGGTGACGCGGTCGGTCTGCAGCGTCGCGAAATCGAAGATCTTGTCGTCGATCGTCTGTCCGGGGCCCGACTGCACGTCGAGCGAGGGATTGGCGGTGAAGCCGGCCTTGAGGTCGAGGTTGCAGGAGCCCTCGCTGTCGCGCCGGCCCGCATAGACGAATTCGTAGAACATCAGCTCCGTCGTCTGCACCATGCCGATCTGGCGGTCGCCGATGTCGAACTCGTTGGCGGTGGCATCGAGAAACACGCTGCCTTCGAGCTCGACCGCGTCGAACAGCTTCACCTTGCCGGCGGGCGAGCGGTCGCCGGCCGTGAGATTCGCGCCCTTGGTGCAGTGGAGCAGCGCGAATTGCGTGCCGGTGTGGCAGGCCGCGGTTGCGCCGCTGGTGGTCCAGGCGATCTTGGCGGTGGAGGCGTCGAGATTGATGGCCATGACGCTACGAGAGCCCCTTCGGTTTGTCGCTGCTGAAGGCGTCCGCGCGCGCCTGCACCGCGCTTTGCGCGGCGCAGGCCTTGTCGAGCCGCTCCATGGTATGCGCGCCCACGATCCCGTCGGCGACGAGCCCGTTGGCCTTCTGGAACGCCATCACCGTCTTGAGCGTCTCCGCCCCGAAGATGCCGTCGGGCAGGCTCGCGCCGTTCTTTGTCGAGATCGGCATCGCAAAGCCGAGGTCGATGAGCGCGAGCTGCAGCACATGCACGCCGTCCCCATGGGAGCCCCGACGCAGCGGCGGACTGTTCGTGGAGGCGCGCACGATGTCGGGCTCGCTGGAAAAGCGGGCGCATTGGAGGGCCATGGCGCATCCTCTGTCGGGGCGCGAACACTCGCGCCGCAAATGTCTGCGGGATGATGGCACATCGCGACCTGGTGTCGTAGGCCCTGAATTCCTGCGGCGTGCCGCTCGACGACTTCCTCCCGCGGAACGGGCCTCAGCGTTCCGCCACCGCGCGCCCCTTCGGATCCAGGTACTTCCAGATTGCCGCGTCGCGTCGGTATGAATCGGCGCGATACTGCAGCTTGCCATCGGCATCCGCGAACGCGGTCTCGTACACCACGAATACCGGCACAGGCTTTGGCAGGGCGCGTCGGGTGGTGTCGCCGGTCGCGATCGTTTCGTTGATTGAATCGATCGGTTCCCGCATCAGCAGAGCGGCCAACTGACGTGGGTTCTCCACCCTGATGCATCCATGACTGATGCGGCGCCCGTTGAGGCTGAACAGGTGCTTGCCCGGAGTGTCGTGCAGGTAGACGTCGAACCGGTTCCTCATGTCGAAGATCAGTTGCCCGAGCCCTGAGTTGGCTCCTGCCCGCTGCTGCAGGCTGCCATCGGGCAGCATGACGATGTTGCGCTTGGCCAGATAAGTCGGGTCGAGACGGGCCTTGGGCATGATCTCCTGGTTGGTGATGTCGTCCGGGATGTTCCAGGGCGGATTGAACCAGACGGCCTCGATCGGGACTTCGAATTCCGGGCTCTGATTGCGCACGTCGTCCTGGCCGACAATGACCCGCGTGGAGAAAATCGGCCGATCGTCGCGGTACAGGACCAGCCGCTCATCGGCGGCGTTGACCCAGACACGGTCCGCCGGCAGTCGCCGCGGCAGCCAGCGTTCGCGTTCGAGGTTTACCGCAATCTCGCGCATACGCGGCGTTGCGGTCGTGCCTCCGCCCGCGCGAGCGTCCTTCAAAGCCTGGCGCAGCAGCCGGTAGGTCGGCGTCGTCGGCGCCAGCGCTTCGATCACGGCGGCGGGATCGGGGCTGCCGATAGCCTTGTCGAGAACGGCAGCGGCATCGACCGGGTCAGGGGTCAAAGCGTGGTCATCTCTTCGGCGCTCGAGCGGCATGTACCCGCGCGCCAGCGCGTCGGCATAGGAAAGGAAGGCGTCGGACAGCAACAGCTCGCGATCGACTGTCGGCAATGTTGGCGACTGCAGCAGATTTGCGTGGAACAGGTCAGGGGAGAGGCCATGTTCGCCGGCGCGCGACACCGCATCGATCAGTGCATTCGCCTGGCCCTGCCGGGCCGTCCAGACCGGCGCAAAGCCATGGCGCGCGTAGAAGCGTTTCAGCAATTCGACGTTCAGCCGTTCACCCGCGACGACCGACTTGGGCGCGTTCTCGATCAGTTCGCTGAATTTGACATCGCCATGCGCCACCGTCGGGCGTGACGGCGCCGCGGCCAGAGCTACGGGCCGCTCCTTGCCCGCTGCAGGCGCTGCCGGCTCGGTCGTCGAACAGGCAGCGGTGGCGAGCACAATCGCGACGGCGGCTACCGGTCCGACGCGTGCCAGAAGGCCTCGCTGATACAAAGCTTTCACGCCATGATCCCTAGAACAATCGTGCCGTCGAGAACCAGCTTGCTTTAAGTGGCAGGAAAAGCAAGATTTTCACTTGGCGGGTCGGCCGCCGTGGTCGATGTGGAGCGTTGCGGCGGCGGAGGCCGATATATTTGTGTCCAAGCGGTGGAACCGGAACCGCCCCTTCAACGTTGCCGTCAGCCATTTACCGATTGTTTCCGGTTGTTGTAGAGTTCTCGAGTACCTCAACTTGTGGAGGATACGATGTCCGATGTTGCCAAAAAGATGGCTCGCACCACGGTGCTTGCCATTCTGATTCCAGCGGCTCTGCTCGCGGCCTGCTCACAGCCGGCCCCGCCGCCGCCGCCACCGCAGCCGCAGGCCGTCGCTCCGCCGCCGCCTCCGCCTCCTCCGCCGCGTGTCCGCGGCTAACCTGCAGTAAAAGACTCAGGGATCCAATCCTCGAGAGCTGCGTAAGCTAAAGCCGCCCTGTGCTGGTCTGCACAGGGTCCGGCTTCGGGCGCGAGCGTGCGCCTGCAGTGGTCTCGTCTCTGCGTGGGAAACGCCACAGTCATGGTAGCGCCAGCGCTGCCAAATGGCTTGGGGCACTTCTCTCGCAACCGATGAGGTCGAGCCATGAGCACCGACGGTTTTCCCGGGGCGATCTGGATCCCCGCGCATACCGACCGCTACGCCCGCAGAGACTCCCGTACCATCGACGAGATCGTCCTTCACATCACCGAAGGCGGAACGGACAAGGCCGAGATCACGGCCCACAACGCATTCGGCGGCCCGAAGTACCTCCAGGGCGGGAAATGGATGCAGCAGGCCGCCCACTACATCGTCGGGCGGGACGGCACCGTCGTGCAGTGCGTGCGCCACAAGGACGTCGCCTATCACGCGGGGACCGCAAACGACTGGACGGTCGGCATCGAGCACAACACGCGCGGAGGCGGCAGCAGCAAGGACACGAAGCTGACCGCTGCGCAGTATATGAAGTCGGCGGAGCTGGTTCTGTGGCTGTGCAGGATGCTCGGCTTTGCCGCGGACCGCTATCACATATCCGGTCACTCGGAAGTCGATCCCGGCACGACGCACTCGAGCTGCCCAGGTCGCGTGCTCAACTGGGACCTCTATATGGCGGCCCTCTCCGATCAGCAGGAGATCGCGCAGGGACGGACGCCGATGCGATTGTGGAATGACAATGAAATCTAGGCCGTGATTTGCCTTCGGGTCTTCGGGGCGATATAGGCAACTGAATACAACGCCTGTATCGCCAGAGGAGACCCTCGTGAAGATCAGCGCCAGGAACCGCCTGAAAGGCCGCGTCATCGAGGTCAAGAAGGGCGCCACCACCGCGCATGTGCGGCTCGATGTGAACGGCACCACGGTCACGGCCTCGATCACCAACGAGGCAGTCGACGAACTCGGTCTGAAGGTCGGCCAGGACGCCTACGCCATCATCAAGGCCTCGGACGTCATGGTCGGCCTCGACGGCTGATGGTCCGGGGCTGATGGTCCGGCTGAACGAGGTCCGTTCTGGCGAGGTCGCGATCGACCTGCCTGAGCGCACCGACGCCGAGCTCTATTTCATCGGCCGCATCCACACGCCGTGGACCGATCGGCTGACCTGCCCGCGCCAGGGCCGCGCCGATGGCCCGACCTGCCGCATCGAAATGTTCGCCCCCTGGGACAAGGGCCTCGACAGCATCACCGAGTTCGAGCGGCTGGAAGTGCTCTACTGGCTGCATGAATCACGGCGCGACCTTGCCCTGCAAAGCCCGCGCAGCGACGGCCAGGCGCGCGGCGTGTTCTCACTGCGCACGCCGGTCAGGCCCAATCCCATCGGCACGTCGATCGTGCAGCTCCTCAAGGTCGAGGGCCCGATGCTGTTCGTCCGCGGCCTCGATTGCCTGGACGGCACGCCGCTGATCGACCTCAAACCTGACCGCAGCCGGTTCGCGCCATTGGCGCCGGCGCAGGCTGGCGATTTCCAGGTCGGCGACCCGTGAAGACCAGCCGGCGTGCGGCTCTTGCACTGCTTGGCGCCGGCCTGCTGGCACGGCCCTCGTGGGCGCAAGCCCGTACCATCACCGATTCAGCCGGACGCAAGGTCGTCCTGCCCGATCGCATCAATCGCGTGTTCGTTGCCGGGCCGCCGGCATCGGTGCTGGTCTATACGCTCGCGCCCGATGCGATGGTGGGCTGGATCCGCCTGCCGACGGCGGCGGAGAAGGAATTCCTGACAGCGCCGGCGCGCGACCTGCCCGAGACCGGCCGGCTTACCGGCCGCGGCGACACAATGAGCCTGGAGCGCCTGGTCGCGGCCAAGCCCGATCTCGTGGTCGACTTCGGTTCGGTGACGGACACCTACATGTCGCTTGCCAATCGCGTGCAGGAGCAGACGGGCATTCCTTATGTGCTGATCGACGGTACGTTTGCCGCCACGCCGGCATCGCTGCGCCTCGCCGGCGACATCCTGGGCCGGTCGGCGCGCGCCGCCGAACTCGCTGATTATGCCGACAAGTCCTTCGCCAACGTCGATGCCGTGCTGGCGCGCGTGCCGGCGGGCAAGCGGCCACGCGTCTATCTGGCGCGTGGCCCCGAAGGCCTGGAGACGGGTGGGCGCGGCTCCATCAACACCGAGATCATCGAGCGCGCGGCCGGCGTCAACGTTGCCGAGGGCCTGGGCGGACGCGGCAACACCGCCAACGCCTCGCTCGAACAGATCATCGCCTGGCAGCCCGATGTCATCGTCACGCTCGATGGGGCTTTCCATCAGGCCGTGAAGAGCAAGCCCGGTTGGGACCAGGTGCGCGCCGTCGCCGAGAACAAGGTCTTCCTCGCCCCCAGCCTGCCGTGGGGCTGGATCGACGCGCCGCCGTCGCTCAATCGTCTGATTGGCCTGCGCTGGCTGCTCGCCACCTTCTATCCGACAGAATCGGGCATCGACCTCAACGCCGACACGCGCGCCTTCTACGCCTTGTTCTACGGCGTTAAGCTCGACGATGCCCAGCTCGATCGACTCCTCGGTGGTGCGGCCGCGCGCTGACGCGCGCCGCAGCGCCGTCGTCATCGGCGGCCTTCTGGTCATCCTGCTGTTGGCCGTGCTGCTGGCGGCCATGCTCGGGCCGTATCCGCTGACTCCCGGCGAGGTCATCGCCGCGATCGCGCGACGCGTGATCGGCACTGCCCAGCCAGGCCCGGTCGATACCGTCCTGTTCCAGATCCGCCTGCCGCGCGTGGCGGCCGCCCTGCTGGTCGGTGCGGCGTTGGCTGCGGCGGGCGCGAGCTACCAGACGCTGTTCCGCAATCCCCTGGTCTCGCCCGACATCCTGGGCGTCTCGGCCGGCGCAGGCTTTGGCGCCGTGCTGGGCATCCTGCTGTCGTTGCCGGTTTTCGCCATTCAGGGGCTGGGCTTCGTCACCGGCATGATCACCGTCGGCATCGTCTACACACTTGCCCGTGCGCTGCGCAGCCAGAACGAGATTTTGGTGCTGGTGCTGGCCGGCATCGTCGTCGGTGCGTTGGCCGGCGCCGGCATCTCACTGGTGAAGATTCTAGCCGATCCCTACAACCAGCTTCCCGCCATCACCTTCTGGCTGCTGGGCAGCCTGTCCGGCATCAAGGTCGCCGACATGCAGACCGTGGCGCCGCTGGTGCTCCTGGGGCTGGTGCCGCTCGGACTGCTGCGCTGGCGCATCGGCGTGCTGTCGCTGGGCGACGACGAGGCCAAGGCGCTGGGCGTCAACGTGCGCTTCGTGCGCGGCGTGGTGATCCTGGCGGCCACGCTGATCACCGCCACCGCCGTCTCGGTATCGGGCGTCATCGGCTGGATCGGTCTCGTGATCCCGCACATGGCCCGCCTGCTGGTCGGCCCGCGTTACGACCGCGTCCTGCCGGTGGCCGCGCTGATGGGGGCCGCCTTCCTGGTTCTGATCGACACCGTGGCGCGTACGGCGGCGCGCATCGAAATCCCACTCGGCCTGCTGACCGCGCTGTTCGGCGCACCGGTCTTCGTCTGGCTGCTGGCGCGCGGCCGGCGCATGTGGAGCTGAATGTGCTCGGCGCCCGCGGTCTTTCGATCGGCTACGACGGCCGCACCGTCGCGGCGGGCATCGACCTCACGGTGGCGCGCGGCGACGTCTTATGCCTGCTCGGTCCCAACGGCGCGGGCAAGACCACGCTGTTCAAGACGCTGCTCGGCCTGCTCCCGCCGATCGCGGGTGACGTCACGGTCGGCGAGCGGCCACTCGGCTCGCTCACGCGCGCCGAGCTCGCAAAGTCGATGGCCTATGTCCCGCAGGCCCAGGTCATGGAGTTCGCCTATACCGTGCTCGACCTCGTGCTGATGGGCCGCACCGCGCATCTCGGGCCGTTCTCGGCGCCGGGCCGGCGCGACCACGAGCGCGCGCACGCGGCCCTCGCCGATCTCGGCATCGCCGATCTCGCCGACGCCGAGGCCAACCGCATTTCGGGCGGCCAGCGCCAGCTCTGCCTGGTGGCGCGTGCTCTGGCCCAGGATGCGCCGCTGCTGGTGATGGACGAGCCGACCGCCAGCCTCGATCTCGGCAACCGCCTGCTGGTGCTGGAGCGCGTGCGCGCGCTCAAGGCGCAGAACTATGGCGTCGTCTTCTCGACCCACGATCCCGACCAGGCGCGCGAGCTCGCGACCACGGTTGCGGTCATCGCCGGCGGCAGGCTCGCAGCCTATGGCGCGCCCCAGGACACGGTCACCGGGCCGATCCTGTCGGCGGTCTATGGAGTCGATGTCGTGGTCGAGCGCACCGAGAGCGGTCGCCACGTGGTGGCGCCACGTTATTGAATCTGGCGCGGGTCGGACTTGGCCACGGCGGCGAGCAGGAAATGGGCAAGCTTTTCGACCGCGCTTGCCGGCAGCGACAGTCCGACCGTTGCGGGCCCGATGCCGACCGCGAGCAGCGTCTCGCCCGAGGGCAGGGGACCGACATGAAGGGAATCTGTCGGCACCAGCGACAGCGGCGCGTCTTCCGTCGCCGGATTGCGTGGCAGGGAGCGGCCGAGCAGCAGCAGGAGGGTATGAGCCGCTGCAGGTCGGCGCCGGGAATGCTGAGCGTCGCGCGCCGGCCATCGCGACACTGCACGGTGCGGGAAACCGTGTTCAGGTCGGGGTCGGATTCGCCGGTGACCTCGCTGGCCTGCGCCAGGTCGATCGGGCTTTCGGGGTCTTCGTCCAGGGGCGCCATCGCTGTATCCGAAAGGATACAACGGCGTCGCGCGGATCACCAGTCAATGCAGCTTCTGCCCGGCGGGTGCCGACAGGAGGCGCGACAGGGTGCGCATTTCCGGGGTCGAGGCGCCGTAGGCGCGGCGTTCCATCTCGCGATACAAGCGCACGATGTCGTTGCCGGTCTCGGTGACGACCGCGCCGCCGCCGCCGCCGCCGCCGGTCTGGGCGGTGACCACCGGCTCGCGGAACATGTGGTTCAGCTCGTCGATCAGCAGCCAGGCCTGCCGGTAGGACATGGCGAGCGCCCGGCCGGCCGCCGAGATCGATCCGGTTTCGTTGATGAGCTCGAGCAGGCGGACCTTGCCCGGCCCGATCGAGCGTTCGCCGCCGAAGTCGATGCGCAGATGCAGCGACGTCTTTTCGGCAGCCTTCGGTGTCTTCCTGACGGTGACTTTTCCCATCAGCCCATCCCAGCAATTGTCTTGCCGGGATTATGCGTTGGCGGGCGGCGGGAAGCCAGATGCCGTCAGGCTGCCGGATAGCCGATCACGGCCATTGTCGAGCTGCAGGGGCAGGGAGCAACGCCGCCCTCCTGGCGGACAGGCTTGCCGCCGGCGTCGCGTCTTGACACTATCGCTATATCCGTTTGACTATATCGATATGGTTTGCCCGTGACAGCCATCCCTCGCCTCGATCCATTGGCCGTGCGCATCCAGACCGGCGCCGGCTTGCACGGCACGCGCCTGTCGCCGCTGCCCCTGCGCATGATCGAGCCGCAACTGGACCTGGCGAGCCAAGGCCGGGCGCGCCGCACCAGGATCTGGGAACTGTCCAATCACCTTCACTGCTCGATCGTCGGTACCTGCCTGTCAACGGCCGAGCTGCGCCAGGTCGTGGCGAAGACGGGCCCGGCGGCTGACGGCTCCTCGGAGCACGACCTTCACCATCGCGGCGTGACGCTCGCCGGCCAGCGCGACGGCGCGGCCAAGCTTCTGCACAAGGCGCTCGACCGCAAGCATCGCGCCGCAATCGCGCGCTTCGACAAGGCGGGCACGGTCGACGAGGTGCGCACCGAGTGGCGCGAGGCCGTCAAGCGTGGCGATATCCCTGGCGGCTATTGGGCCGCGATGACGCATCCGGCAGCCAGCGACGCGCTGGTGCGCGAGGTCTTCGGCGAGGTCCACATGCTCTCCCATCTGGTGGGAGCGGCCAATCGCGCCGACATCCGCAAGCTTGCCGAGCTCGAGGCCGAGAATGACCGCCTGCGCGCCAAGCTTGCCCGCCAGCAGGACCAGTTGCGTGACGGCCTCACGCGGCGCGATGCCAGGATCCAGGAGCTGAACGACCTGCTGGCCCGTCGCATCGGCGAGGAAGCTGCTGCCGGGCAACCTGACGATGCCTCGGAGCGCGCCGCCCTTGAAGGTCTGGTCGCGAGCCTGGAGCAGCGCCTGCGATCTGAAGGCAACCGTCGTATCGCTGTCGAAGAACGGCTGGCGCGCCGTACCGAAGAGCTGGCCCGCGAGCGCGAGCAGCATGCCGCATCGCGTCACCAGGAGGCAGTCCTGCGTGAGGAGTTGGAGGCCATCGAGCCGGACATTGCTTCGCAGGCCGCCGAAGGCGAGGCGTCACCGGCCTCGCTGGCCGGCCTGTCGCTGCTGTATGTCGGCGGCCGCACCGACCGGCTTGGCCATCTGCGGACGCTGAGCGAGCAACGTGGCGTGACGTTCCTGCATCACGATGGCGGCGTCGATGACCGTAGCGGCCTTCTGGCTGGCCTTGTGAGCCGCGCTGACGTCGTCATGTTCCCGGTCGACTGCGTCAGCCACGAGGCGGTGACGATCGTCAAGCGTCTGTGCCGCCAGACCGCCAAGCGCTATGTGCCGTTGCGGAGCAGTGGCACGAGTTCCTACGTCGCGGCGCTTGCCCGGTCGGCGGGCGAGCGCACGGATCGCCACCAAGCGTCGATCTGATCGGCGTCCGCCGGCATGGTCACTGAGAGCGGTGCGGCATAGTCCTGCCACGCGGCCATATAGGCTGGCGAAACGGACGTCAGGACGGGAATGCCGGCTTCGATGGCGGCAGTGAAGGCATCGCGCAGCCCGCCGCCGTTCTTCTCGAGATTGCCGAACTTGCTCAACACCACGAGGTCGCAGCCCGCTGCCACGTCGCGTTGAACGGTCCCGGCCGCCGCCAGCGCGCCGGCGCCGGCAAGGTGGCAGCCCTTCGCGGCTGGGCCGAGATCCTGGAAGATCTGGAAGCGCTCGCCGCTGGCCAAGCTGACCAGATAGCCCGCGGTACAGGCGCGATCGGGCAGGCCGTGATCCTCGGCGATCACGCCCGCGAGGCGCGATGACGACCGCCAGCGCTCGGCCAGCGAGCGGAATAGGGCCTGCACTTCGGCGCTCGGCGCGCCTTGCACGACGGCAATCTTCTTGGCGGGCTCGGCCATCTCACCCTCCGGCTGGTCTGCTTCGCGAAGGGTGATCGCTGGCCCGCCGACCGTCAACGCTATATTCGCTTCGCTATCACGGTCTGGCGGCCCCAAGATGCCGTTCCAATTTCTGCGCGAGGCTTTCCTGCTCGCCTGTCGACCCTGTCGCCTACCGCACCCGATGCCCGCTAGGATGCGGGAAAGGAGCACGAATCGTCATGCAACACGTAAAGCTCGGCCGGACCGGCCTGCGGGTGTCGAGGCTCTGCCTCGGGACGATGACCTTCGGCCTGCAATGCGACGCAGCGCAGAGCAACGCCATCCTCGACGCCGCGGCAGCAGGCGGCGTCGACTTCCTCGATACCGCCGACGTCTACCCGTTGGGCGGCGGCCACAACACCAAGGGCCGCACCGAGCAGATCGTCGGCGACTGGCTCAGGGGCAAGCGCCACGACTTCATCCTTGCCACCAAATGCGTCGGCCAGATGGGACCCAAGCCGTGGGACCTCGGCATGTCGCGCAAGCACATCCTCGACGCCATCGAGACCTCGCTGAAGCGGCTCGGCACCGACTACATCGATCTCTACCAGCTGCACGGCTACGACGCGCACACGCCGATCGACGAGGCGCTGGAGGCGCTCGACACGGTCGTGCGCTCGGGCAAGGCGCGCTATGTCGGCGTCTCCAACTGGCCGGCCTACAAGGTGGCGCGGGCGCTGGGCCGCAGCGAGCTGAAAAATCTCGTGCGCATCGATTCGGTGCAGCCGCGCTACAACCTCCTCTTCCGCAGCTTCGAGCGCGACCTGCTGCCGCTCTGCAGCGAGGAGACGATCGCAGTGATCCCCTACAATCCGCTGGCCGGCGGCCTGCTGACCGGCAAGCACGATCCCAAGGCCGCGGCACCCGAGGGCTCGCGCTTCCAGCTCGGCACCGCCGGACCGCGCTATCGCGAGCGCTACTGGCACGAGCAGGAATTCTCGACCATCGAAGCGCTGCGCAAGGTCGCGGCCGAGGCCGGGATGAACATGGCGACGCTCGCCATGCGCTGGGTCCTGTCGAACCCGGCCATCACCGCGCCCATCATCGGCGCCAGCCGGCCCGAGCAGCTGGCCGACAGCCTGGCGGCGGCCGAGCAGGGGGCATTGCCGAAGGATCTGAAGACCAAGCTCGATGAGATCACGGCGGAATGGCGCGCTGTGGACGCCGAGCGCTGACGGGGTGACAGCTTGCGGTTGCCTGCACTGCTGGCACGGTACCC
>NZ_BKAJ01000118.1 GCF_007992495.1 Reyranella soli | reverse complement strand
TGAGCTTCAGGCGCACAATCTCCGTCAGCGCCTTGTCGTGTCTCGGCGCCGTCACGCGACCATCGTAGAAGGCCGTCCAAGCGACGTTACTCCGGGTCACTGTTGATCCTGGCTGTTTTCTTCGAAGGTTACACCCTTGAGAAGCCCCGACTTCTTGATCCGTGCGTCGTCTTTCGCCGTCCATGCAAAACCTTCATCAACTCGGCCAGGCTGAGGTTCGGAGGCACAAAGTTCTCGGTGGGCCTTGCGGATTGTGCACGATGCCGGTGGTCACCGGCGCCGCGGAAGGGCAATGAAAGAAGCGGCCCTCGACGGCACATTCGCTAGCACTGGCCTGACGTACTGCAGCTTTGGTCATGCCTGATTGAGGTAAAAATCATTGTCTTGCAGGGTCACCATCTGGTGGCCGGTCCTTGACTGTTCAGCAGAGGCGGCGAAGACGAGGCCTGCCAGGGCGTCCTCGACCTTCTTGATCGGAGGAGAGGACCGTCCGACGCAGGCATTGAAAAAGCTCATCACACTGGAAACGTCACCGCCGCCGTGGCCGCTGAGCTTGCGCCCTTTTGTGGACCATACAATCGGTTCGCGGTCAGGGTCTGTATAGGCAATCGTAAAGCTGCCGTCTTCGAAGACGCCATCGAGCCGTGCTGCGTCGCCAATGAGTGTGATCCGCCTTTCGCTTCGCCTGGGTCCTTGCATCGCAAGGTAGTAAGTTCCTCGCGTGCCACTCTCCAATTCGAACGATACTACCTGATTATCGACAATCGGATCGTCTAATCGGAAAACGCAGCGATCGAGCCCATAGGCACTGGGATTTGCGCGCTCGGCCGCGGTTCGATTCTCGTGAAGGCCGGTATCGACATAGGGACACATGGATCTTACGTCACATTGAGAGCAGAACGGGGAGGGGGCTGGCCTGTGGAATGTACTTGAGCCCCCAAGGCTTCCGACAATGCGAGGTCGGGAATCGAGTAGCCAGCACACCAGATCGAGGTCGTGGCATGATTTATGAACGATCAAGCTGCCTGATTGACCGGCATCGGCATGCCATCGCCTGAGGAAACTGGCCCCGTGGGCGACGCTGAGTTGCTCACTAAGGCTGATCACCCGAATTGGTCCCAATCGTTTTTGGCGAACAACGTTGCGGATCGCTTGGTAGAATGGGGCCCAGCGAAGCACGAAGCCAAGTTGAAGAATGCGGCCACTGGCCAACCATGCGGCAGCAATCGCCTCTCCGTCAGCAATAGTGGTGGCGATGGGTTTTTCCAGAAAGACATGCTTGTTTGCGCGAAAAGCCTGTTCCGTGACGAGACGATGAAGATGATCCGGCAGCATGATGAACACGACGTCGACCGCTGGGTCTTCAAGTGCGTCCATGAAATTGCTGCTGGTTTGAGCTTTCGGAAGGCTGACGTCCGCTAAGAGCTCTGCCAGCCGGTCAGTTGACGTATCGATAAGCCAAGCAATTTCAACTCCAGCAAAGCCGGCAACAATTCGGGCAAGGGCGCGACCACGATTGCCGAGGCCCACAAGCGCGCATCGAAGCGGCTGATCAAGTGGCGACCATTGTAGGGCCTTACTTGGCGCGATTGCACGCAGGACGCTCCTGGAATCTGGATGCGGTGGAATCCGCTCCACCGAATAAGTGCGGCCATTGGTAGTTGGGTCACTTCCGTCGCAGCTTGAGAAGTAAACGACATTCATCCAGAAGGAATACTGGCCGTCGCCAAAAGCTCGGATGGTCTCATGAACCGCATGGGAAGGCCCAAGCTCGGTGCCGTCCTCTAGCAAACGGAGGGATGATCGGTCTGGATGATCATTGTTGTCAGTCTCGTCCCACAGCTCCTGTGGCAGTTTTGCCACCCACGCCAGGCTCCCATCGTGGCGGAAGGGTCGAGCCAAATTCCATTTGCGTTTGCCGATAGCCGCTGTTTTTGCGTCTGACATCTGCGCACCTTCAAACAACACATCCGGAGAACGCCCGCACTACATGACTGAGCACATGTCTGTCAGGGAGGAAAGCGATCGCCAGCACTGGTTCGCTGCCCTGGGCCCTTTGCAATCGTCAGGAGCAGATGCCGTTTCTGCTCATCCGTCGAACGTTACTAACCCACCTCCTGCCCAGAACAAACGGCCCATCGATTCCGCTAATAGGGTTCGGCCAAACGGACGGCTCATCCACGCGTCCGTTGGCCAGGAGGTACCTTCGGACTACAGGAACCGGAACCGCTACGCCTCCAGAACTGCCGAAAGAGCGGGAAGAGCCATCGTCAAGGTCGCTGATCGCCAAGCCGCAGGAACTCGCGTTCAGGGAGACTGCGCGAGATCGCTGGTCGATGCGGGCATCCGAGGCCAGAGGCGACCATGCCGCCGAGCTCTTGGCCCACCTCAGGAAGGCTGAGCTAGCATCGGCCGCTGAGCGGCTGTTCAACGATACTGGCTGGCTGCCGGCGCGGCTGCGCCTCGTGGAGGGTTCATCCTGATCCGATCTGTTGGGGCTTGAGATTTCAACATTCCCTACGGACGGCGAGGACGCGCAATCTCAGCCAGCCGCTGAGTAGACGATCCGGCGAGTCGATCGCACGGGGCTGCTTTTCTGACGCCTCCCCCGAAGGCCCGACTAGCGTGTCGGCCTTCGTCGTTTGGGGCGCCCAAAGTGAGAGGAAGAGGAGGGCCGGGACGGGTTTGAGTCGGTTGGGGCCTAGAGAGCGCTCCGCGGCTCGACCCGTTCCCGCTCTCCGAGGTCCCCTCCATGACGGTCGCTTCCCTTTCGGCAGCCGCGGATGCGCCGCTGCTCGCCCTTACTTGTCCCAGAGGCGACGTGCCTCATGGCCTCGTCGACGCCGCGCGCATGCTTCTTCGTCATCTCGAACGTGGCCAGCGAATCGACGCGATCGCGCTGCGCGCAGCCATGGAGCGGGCTTTCAGTGGTTCCGATGCCGCCGGTGCCTGGGACTGGAAGGTAGCGTACGACGCCTGTGAGGCCGCGACTGTCTTGTTCCTCCGCAAATTCGGCCCAGCCTTCTGCGCCCAAGCGGCGTCTCCTGCAGGCGCGCTGCAGATGCTTGCCAAGGTCGCTGCTCTTCTGCCCACCCATACACGTCGATCCCAGGAGAGCCAGGCTCTGCAGCAGTTCTCGACGCCCATCGAGCTTGCCTTCGTTGCCGCCGCGGCGGCAGCGCTCGGACCGGCGGATATCGTGCTCGAGCCCTCTGCAGGGACCGGGCTGCTCGCCATCTTCGGGGAGCTCGCAGGCAGCAGGTTTATCTTGAATGAGCTGGCCGACGCTCGCGCCAGGCTGCTGGACAAGCTCTTTACGGGTGTATCAACCACCCGGCACGACGCGGCTCACATCCACGACCACCTCGATGGGGTGCTGCGGCCGAGCGTCGTGCTCATGAACCCGCCGTTCTCGGTCGCAGTACATGTGGACGGCGCCGTTGCGGACGCGGCCCTACGCCACGTGGCGTCTGCACTCGCTCGCCTAGGCGACGGCGGACGGCTGGTCGCGATCACGGGCGCCAGCCTCTCTCCGGATCATCCGTCGTGGCGTGACGCCTTCGTCCGCCTCCAGGAATGCGGGCGCGTCGTCTTCTCGGCGGCGATCCACGGGCGTGTCTATGCCCGGCACGGAACGGCGGTCGCCACCCGCCTGACGGTCATCGATCGGGCGCCGGCAGCCGACCCAGGGTCGTTTCCAGCTTCCCCGGGCATGGCGCCTGACGCGGCCATGCTGCTCTCCTGGGTCCTGCAGCTCCTTCCACCGCGCTTGCCCGTAGATGGGATCAGCTTCGTCCGGGAGCCTGCGCGTGCCGTTCCTGTCGGCGCCAAGCCCGCATCTGCGCCACATCCCACCTCGAGCGCGGCGACGGCCCTCGAACCCAGCGGCACCGAGCTGGCCTATGAGATTGTCGGCTCGAAGCCGGCCGAGGACGGCCTGCTGACCGAGGCGCTGTACGAGTCATACGGCATGCCGTCGGTTCGTATCGAAGGTGCGTGCCCACATCCCACGCCGCTTGTGCAGTCCTCGGCAATGGCTTCTGTGGCGCCGCCCAAGCCGACTTATCGGCCACGCCTGCTGCCCAACGTCGTCACTGCTGGGCTGCTGTCCGATGCCCAGCTGGAGAGCGTCATCTATGCCGGCGAGGCCCATAGCGGCCATCTGGCTGGATCGTGGCAGGTCGATGAGACCTTCGATGTTGTCTCGGCCGCACCCGATGGCGCCGAGAATGCGGTGCGCTTCCGGCGGGGTTGGATGCTGGGTGACGGTACCGGCGCCGGCAAGGGCCGCCAGGTGGCGGGCATTCTTCTCGACAACTGGTTGCAGGGCCGCCGGCGCGCCGTATGGGTGTCGAAGTCCGACAAGCTGATCGAGGATGCCCAGCGCGACTGGTCGGCCTTAGGCATGGAGCGCTTGCTGATCACGCCGCTTGCCCGTTTCCGTCAGGGCACCCCGATCCGCCTGGAGCAGGGCATCCTTTTCGCCACCTACGCCACTCTACGGACCGACGCGCGCGAGGAAAGGGTTTCGCGGGTCCAGCAGATCGTCGATTGGCTGGGATCGGACTTCGACGGAGTGATCGTGTTCGACGAGAGCCATGCCATGGCCAACGCGGCCGGCGGCAAGAGCGAGCGCGGCGACCAGGCGCCTTCCCAGCAAGGCCGTGCCGGTTTGCGCCTGCAGCACGCGCTTCCCAATGCGCGGATTGTCTACGTCTCGGCGACGGGTGCAACGACTGTGCACAATCTCGCTTATGCGCAGCGGCTGGGCCTCTGGGGCGGCGAGGACTTTCCCTTCGCCACCCGCGCCGAGTTCGTGCAGGCCATCGAGGCCGGTGGCGTTGCCGCGATGGAGGTGCTGGCCCGCGATCTCAAGGCACTCGGCCTCTACGCCGCCCGGTCACTATCCTACGATGGTGTCGAGTACGAACTGGTCGAGCACACGCTCACGACCGAGCAGATTCGCATCTACGATGCCTATGCCGGCGCCTTCCAAATCCATTCATAGTAACCTCGACGCTGCCCTGCAGGCCGCCAACGTCACCGGCGAACGTGGCACGCTCAATGCGCAAGCCAAGTCGGCAGCCCGCTCGGCCTTCGAATCCGCCAAGCAGCGATTCTTCTCGCACCTGATCACCTCGATGAAGACGCCGACGCTGATTGCGGCGATCGGGCGAGATCTTGAGGAGGGTCATGCCAGCCGTCGTCCAGATCGTCTCGACGGGCGAGGCGCTGATGGAGCGACGGCTTGCCGACATCCCGACCGAGGAGGGGTGACGTCCAGATCGACATCACGCCGCGCGAGTACGGGCTCGACTATCTGGCGCACAGCTTCCCGACGCAGCTCTTCGAGCCCTTCACCGATGGCGACGGCAACCTGTCCTCGAGGCCGGTTTATCGCGATGGCCAGCCCGTGCAGTGCCGCGTCGCCGTGGAGCGCCGCGACCGCCTGATCGAGCGACTGGCCTCGCTTGCCCCTGTTCAGGGTGCCCTCGACCAGATCGTGCACCGTTTCGGCACCGACATGGTGGCCGAGGTGACGGGCCGTTCACGGCGGATCGTGCGCAAGGCTGACAGGCTCTGAGTCGAGAACCGTCCTGGCTCAGCCAATCTCGCGGAGGCGCAGGCCTTCATGGACGACGACAAGCGCATCCTGGTGTTCTCCGATGCCGGCGGCACCGGGCGCTCCTACCACGCCGACCTTTTAGCCCGGAACCAACGCCTGCGTGTTCACTATCTGCTGGAGGCGGGTTGGAAGGCCGATACGGCCATCCAGGGCCTGGGGCGCAGCAACCGGACCAATCAGGCGCAGCCGCCCTTGTTCCGGCCGATTGCTACCGATGTGAAGGCCGAGAAGCGCTTCCTGTCGACCATCGCCCGCCGGTTCGACACGCTGGGCGCCATCACCAAGGGCCAGCGCCAGACCGGTGGTCAGGGCCTGTTCCGAAACGACAATCTCGAATCGCCCTATGGCCGAGCCGCCTTGCGCCAGCTCTACCTGTTGCTGTTTGCCGGCAAGGTCGAAGGCTGTTCGCTGGAGGCTTTCCAGGCGGCCACCGGCCTACGTCTGACCGATCAGGATGGCAGCTTGCGCGAGGAACTGCCGCCGATCACGACGTTCCTCAATCGGCTGCTGGCCCTCACCATCGACTTGCAGAACATGCTGTTCGGCGCATTCGAGGAGTTGCTCCAGGCCAAGATCGAGGGCGCGCGCGCCTCAGGCACCTACGATGTCGGGGTTGAGACGCTGATCGCCGAGAGCCTGGCGGTGATCGATCGGCGTGCGGTCTATGTCCATCCCCAGACCGGTGCCGAGACTCAGGTCTTCACCGTCCGCCGGCGCGAGCGCAATCGGCCGTTCAGCCTCTCGGAGGCATTGGACCGCGCGGACGACCCGCGGGCCGCTTTCCTGGTGAACACGCAGTCCGGCCGCGCAGCCGTCCAGGTCCCGGCGCCGAGCGTCATGCTGGACGATGGTGAGGTCGAACGTCGTGTCCGCCTGTTGCGACCGATGGAACGGACAGCGCTGTCCGTGGCTGCGTTGGCGCACACCCACTGGGAAAGGGCCGAGCGTGCCGCCTTCGCCGAGGCCTGGGAGCGGGAACTCACCGAGATACCTCCCTTCACGGACAGCGATCTCCACATCGTCACCGGACTGCTGTTGCCGATCTGGAAGCGGTTGCCCAACGAATCCATGCGGGTCTACCGCCTGCAGACCGATCCGGGCGAACGCGTCATCGGTCGGCTGGTTTCGCCGGCCTGGGTCGCCCAGGCGGTCGGTGCCGAAGGCGTGGGCATCGCACCCGCTGATGCCTGGTCGGCCGTTCTCGACGGTCGCACGATCCTCGAATTGCAGGATGGGCTGAGCCTGCGCCGCGCCAAGGTGATGGGCGTGTTCCGGGTCGAGCTTTGCGGCTTCACCGAGGGCATGGTCGACCGCCTCAAGGCGATGGGGCTGATCTCCGAGATCATCACCTGGAAGCTGCGCCCGTTCGTTCCGACCAGCGCCAACGGGTCGGGGATCCTTGCAGAGTTGATGGAGCGCTACCCGGTTGTCCGGGTCGCCGACCGGGCGGCGTAGGGAGACCGCCATGCCCTCACACGCCGCAGACCTGGCCCGCCGTCTCGCGCGCAATGCCGAGGCGGTGTGCCGTCACTATCTTTCCAATGGCCATCGGGAGGGTCGCTACTGGCTGGTCGGCGATGTCGCCAATTCGAGAGGCCGCAGCCTGTTTGTCCGCCTGAGCGGCCCGGACCATGGCAAAGGTGCTGCCGGCAAGTGGACAGATGCCGCCACCGGGGAGCATGGCGACCTTTTGGACCTGATTGCACTCAGCCGCGGGCTCGACCGGCTGCGCGACACGCTCGACGAGGCACGCGCGTTTCTTGCCCTGCCTCCCGGACCAGTCCAACGGCACGACCGATTCCCGGCGCCGCGTGGCTCGCCGGAGTCCGCGCGCCGTCTCTACGCCATGTCCAAACCCATCGCGGGCACGTTTGCGGAATCCTATCTGCGCGGGCGCGGCATCCTCACCACGTCTGTCGGTGACCCGTTGCGCTTCCATCCGCGCTGCTACTACCGTGCGGACGAGGAGAGCCCGACCGAGACCTGGCCAGCCCTGATCGCCGCGGTCACCGATCTCGGCGGGAAGATCACCGGAGTGCATCGCACCTGGCTCGACTCGTCGGGCCAGGACAAGGCACCCATCGCTTCGCCGCGACGGGCCATGGGCCATCTCTTGGGGCATGGCGTCCGCTTTGCCGTGGTCGACGAAGTGATGGCCGCGGGCGAAGGCGTCGAGACCATGCTGTCGCTGCGTACGATCCTGCCGGCATTGCCGATGGTCGCTGCCCTCTCTGCCAACCACTTGGCAGCCCTGTTCTTCCCACCGACATTGCGCCGTCTATACGTCGCACGAGACCGCGACCCGGCGGGCGATGCCGCCATGGCCAGTCTGCACCATCGGGCAACGGCTGCCGGGATCGAGACGTTTGGCCTGTCGCCCAGCTTGGACGATTTTAACGAGGATCTAAGCCGGCTAGACATCGAAGACTTCCGGGCGTCTGTGCGCCGGCAACTCGTCCCGCAGGACGTTGTGCGCTTCATGACCTCGGACATGACCGTGACGGGATGACGAGGCCACGGCCAATCGCTTCGCGGTCGGTCGCCTAGATGCCCTTCGGATCGGAATAGGCCTCGCCCCGGCCTTCTATAGGGCGATCGGACGGCAGTCAGCCCGGCCCCGCAACGGCTGGCCTGCGGCTTTCTTCCCCTGCCGGCTGCGCCGGCATTCCTCGCGAGACAAGAAAGCCTCGGCCCGCCGTCCTCCGCTGCGCTCCGGCCGCGCGCGGTGCAGGACCGGACTGCCCGCCGTCTGAGTGATCGCCACGAAGGCCGCGGTGGGCGCGGCCGATCCGAGAAAGGACATCACCATGGCGACCAACGACGATCCCGACTTCGAGCCCGTGCACGACGCATCCCCGACCGATCACGTCCTCACCGAGCTCCAACTCTTTGGCCACCGTCCCTTCGAGGACGAACCCGACGCCCGGCCGCTACCAGAAGCCCAAACCATCACTGGCGCCATCGTCGACATCTTCGACGTGCTCGTCTCGACACTCACGGACACGCGCCTCGAGCCCGACCTCGAGGACCTGCTGTGGTCGACCGTCAACCTTTCCATCGCAGCGTCGAACGTATCGAACGCGCGCTCGACGACAACGAGCGCACGCAGCATCGCAGCCAGCGCGAGCAAAATGGTTCGGAGGTCCGCTCAGTCGAGCTCGAGCGTCTGATCGCCCAGGGCCTGACGTTGATCGAACGTCGCAATGCCATGGAGCTTTTCCGCGACCAGGCTGCCGATCGCTTCGAGGCCCACACTGGGTCCGCCTGGCGGCCGCGCACCGGTTCGATGGTCAATCACCGCGCTCTTACCGCTGCGATGGTCGACAGCCGTGAGTTCCTGGCCGCACGGCGGCGGGCCGAGACCGAACTGCTGGTACCCGCCGGACCGAAGATCGCCTTCACTGGTGGTGCCGACTTCAATGACCATCAGCTGATCTGGAGCACCCTCGACAAGGTCCGCGCCAAGCATCCCGACATGGTCCTGATCCATGGTGGATCGCCGACAGGCGCCGAGCGCATCGCTGCCCGCTGGGCCGATACCCGCAAGGTGACGCATATCCCGTTCAAGCCCGACTGGACGCGCCACGCCAAGGCGGCACCGTTCAAGCGCAACGACCAGATCCTGGAGATCCTGCCGATCGGCGTCATCGTCTTCCCGGGCTCGGGCATCCAGGAGAACCTCGCCGACAAGGCCAGGAAGCTCGGCATTCCCGTCTGGCGCTTCGGTGCGGGCGGCGCGTGAGCACCGCCTTTTGGCCAACTTTGCCTTCGATTATCACCTGGCGCGCCGAGGTGGTGGTGGAACGCGCAGGTCCTCAACCTGTGTCTGGAGATCCACCATGGCCATCGGTATCGTTCTCAGCGTTTTCGGCCTCGGCTTCTTCTGCTGGCTGCTGTTCACGCTGGCCGTTTATGCACTTCCCTTCTTCGCTGGACTGAGCGCAGGCTTGGCTGCCTTTCACAGTGGCTCCGGCTTCATCGGCGCACTGGTCGTCGGTTTCCTTGTCGGCGTCACGATCTTGGTGCTCGGACAGATTGTCCTGACCGCCGTTCGCGCACCGTTGATCCGCCTCATCATTGGGCTGGTCTATGCCGTGCCCGCGGCCGTCGCCGGCTATCAGCTATGCTTTGCGCTCGCCGGCATCGGCGTGCCTGCCGCAAGTTGGCAGCATGCCTTTGCGGCCGTTGGCGCTCTTGTTGTTGGCGTGACTGCTCTTGCGCGCATGGCGGTTGTCACCCCGCCATCAGCCTCGCATGATCCCCTGCAGGGTACGGCTCACGCAGCTGTCGACTTGCGATCACACGACGGGCGAGGATAGTGGTCTAAACGATCTTCATCGTCGAACAAGTTGCGCACGATGGGCGCCGTTAAGCGCGGATCGTCGAGCTTGAGGGGCGGGTAGGCCAGCCGCCCGACATGGTTGCCCGGAGCCATCTACCCATCATCGCACGCGTGGCCACGTGCTCGACGAAGACGAGGCGTGGTTCAAGGTGGCGATGAAGTTGGAGCCCAAAGATGGCCGTCTCTACGTCCGCAATCTGGGTGACGATGACGTCGTGTCGCGTTTGAGCCCTTCGGCGCCGAGCACCTCAAGTCCCGTTGACCGCGACTAGCCGCGCCGCGGTGCTCACCGGCGCTCACCGCATGCGGCTGGCGATGTGCGAATTGGTTCTCGACGACATGGCGCGCCACATTAGGTGCGGCCATTGCGCCCGAGTGCCTGCGGTTGCTCGACCTTGCGCAGTGCGGAGCGGCACGAGCGGCATCAGGACCGGCTCGACCATGTCCATTCTTGGTCAAGGCGTGAGCAGTTGCTTGTTCCGTCATCACCCGGTCAGGTGATGTGCGCGTTGTGACGTCGACCTAAAGTGGTCTTCTCAACTCAAAATGGTTGGGCGCCGACAACTTTCTTGGTCGATCCCACAGCCGTTGGCACCGAGCGCATCGCCTGTAGTGAGGGAACCAGATGACACTGTCAGAAGCGTCGCTTTTGGGGTTCACGGCATTCAGCGGCTTGCGCCTGGTGTCGTACCTTCCCCAGATCTATAAAGTGGTACGCGACCGCAACGGCGCATCAGCCATCTCGTATGCGACGTGGGCGCTTTGGACCGGTTGCCACCTTTCCACCGGGCTCTACGCCATCATCAACCTCAGTGATCTTCTGCTGGGCGCAGCCAGCGTCCTGTATGCATTGTGCTGTCTGGCGGTGATCGCGCTCACGGCGGCCAAACGGCGCCGCGTTCCCGTCGTGCTTGCAAGTGTGGACATGGAGGCCGGTGCCGCGTCATCGCCAATTCGCTTGGACCACGTTGGACGAGAGCGTGCCTATGCTGTCAGACATGGAAGCAATCCCTGAGTTTTGCCAAAGCGTTCACTTGGTTTCGGGTTTGCCCGCATTGACCAATCCGATGGACGCAATCATGCGCGCCAGGTCTGTCTGTCGGTTCAGGCCACTCTTGCCGAACACGGCCTGCAGTTGCGTCTTGATCGTGTTGAGCGAGAGGCTGAGCGCGCTGGCTGTTTCGGGGATGCTGAGGCCCGAGGCGATCGCAAGGGCGACTCTGGCTTCGGCAGGTGTCAGGCCGTATGCATCCATCAGTACGCTGGCAGGTACGCCGGATTTGTTGGTGGCGTCGATGATAAACAACAGGACGGCAGCGCCTTTCAGGTTGGCGTCGGCGAACCTGTCCACGTCCTGCGCGCGCACGGAGGAGGCAAGAATCGTGAGCGGACTGCCACGGTCGACGTGCGGTACGGCGATCGTTGCTGTCGGCGTGCCGCGCAGGGCCGATTGAACGATCTCGTCCAGACGGCGCGAGTGCGACGGCGAGATGTGGGCCACTTTCGAATGGCGGAGTCGCAGTGGTCCATGCTCGCCGCCGAGAAGTCGAGCCGCTCTGTTCGCGAAGAGGACCCGTGCTTTGCGGTCGAGCAGGATCACGCCGACCGCAAGGGACTCGAGCGTTTGCCACTCGGCGCGCTGCAATGCCTTGTAGGCGTCCATCCGAAGGCCGAGCCTCACCGACCGAAGCATATGGGGCCCCAGCTTCTCGAGAAGGCGAAGCTCCTGGTCACCGTAGGGACCTTGTCGCGGTCCGCGGTTCACGCTGAACCCCACTCCGAAGTCTGGCTTCTGAGCCAGGCCGATCATGGCGCTGTGACCCAAACCCTGGGGGCGCATGACCTCATCGAAGAACGCCGTCCGTTGCAGGTTCGACAGCGGCAGGATTGTATCCGAAGGCACCACGACCCCGACCGGACTGTGAGTGGACATGTGAACGGTCCAGGGATTGACCATATGCCGCTCTTTGAGAATGCGAATGCACTCTTCGCTCGTATTGGTGTGGTGCTCGAAGAAGATCGTGCGGTCCCGGATCGATTGGCACAACAGAACGCCCGCGGCGCTGTTGGTCAACTTGGCGATCTCCTCAAGAACCGGCACCCATAGGTGGTCATCTGCGGCAGCGTCATAGATGAGGTCCAAAAGCTCATGCGGGGGCTCTTCGATGCGAGACAAGGCCAGGCGCTCCTGTTTTCTTGGACTAGAGTTCTCGGATGAGACCGCCGCCATCTCGTCGAGGTCATCTGCATCGAGCTTTCGGTTCCGCAGCCCGCAGAAAGCCCGAAGAGGCGCGTTGCTGAGAGCCGCGCCCGGCCTCTCGCTGCAACTCGGCCAAATCGGGTGGGGGGTGCGCGCCGCGCAGTTGCGTCAATCGGTAGATGTTGACCGGCAGCAGCAGCGCATGAAGCAGCAGCACCGGTGCAAGATGTCCGAGATAGCCGTAGGCTATGAACGCCACGTTGCTTGCGATCGCAACCCAACGCAGGGCGTTCATCGAGCCCATGCAGAACGTCGCAAGCACAAGGCCAGCGGCGCCAAAGCCTATTCCGTCGATGACCGACAGGTTGCTCATCGGGTTGCCTTCCTGCTGGGGCAGAAATCTGCGAGGTGCCTGGGCCTATCTCTCGCATCGTCGCAGTTGACGGATGTTCTAGCGATCATTGCGCGCCTGATCTTGGACTCCCGCGACAATGAGGTAGGACTGGGACGGCCATCTGATGGGCCTTTCGTCGATGTGGCATTGCGCACATTCGAACGAACAGCCGACCATTATAGAATGCAGGCTTTGCTACGAGCAGATGACGCATACTGAGTTGGAGTCTGCCATGAGCGCTTCGAGTGGTATCGCTGCACCTGACGACGACTGCGCTGTCGTTCGGTTCTCGACTGACGATTATGCGCCGCGCGAACGCCTTGAGGTTTTGCACGAGGTCTTCGGTCGAAACCTACAGAAGGTGCAGGTCGAGCCGCTCGTAGAAAACGACTTTCATACAGCTGTAACCTTCCGTCGAATGCCGGGTCTTGCGCTGTACGAGGCTTCCCGGTCGGCAGCGATCTATCGCCGCTCCCGCGAGTTCATCGAGCACGATGATGTTTTCCTGATCGCCGGGCTGACGCCCGGCTACGAGGTCCGTCATCTCGGCCGCACGCTCAACATGAAATGCGGCGAAGCGGTCGTCCTGACGGGGGCTGAGCCCGCTTCGTTCGGAGGCCCCGCTCAGAATTCAGTTAGCTTGCTGCGCGTGCCGGTGCGCCTGCTCTCGCCGCTCGTTTCCGGCCTCGACAATGCGTATGGTCGGCCGATACCGGCCGATAGTCCTGCTTTGCAGCTTCTGACACGCTACCTTGGCATTCTCCAGGAAGCAGGAACCTTTGCGGTGCCCGAACTTCGACGGCAGGCTGTTGTGCACATTCACGATCTGATCGCGCTCGCTATCGGAGCAACGCGGGACGCAACCGAATTTGCCAACGCCCGCGGCGGACGCGCGGCGCGGTTGCCCGTGATCAAGGAGGACATCGCGAGTCGGCTCGACCAAGCTAACCTGTCAGTGGGGACAATCGCCGCGCGCCATCGGATCAAAGCGCGGCAGATCCAGCGGTTATTTGAAAGTGAAGGCACGACCTTTACTGAGTATGTGCTGGCGCAGCGGCTTGCCCGCGCGCATCGGCTGCTGACGAGCCCCCTCCATGCCCGCCAGAAGATCAGCACCATAGCGCTCGACGCGGGGTTTAGGGACCTATCCCATTTCAATCGGGCGTTTCGCCGACGCTACGGCATGGTTCCCTCGGAGTTGCGTACTGGAGGTTAGCTATTTAGGAACGACGAACAGGTCGCACACCCATTGTTCAGGGCGCGGGGTGCTGGTCTGGAATGTACTTGCGCCGCTTAGATGAGCGTGCCGGTCAGCTTCGACTCCTCATACAATCAGACGGGTTTATCGAGGTGCTCCGGACCCTACGCCTGGTGGAGCGGCCTTTTCGACTGCTTCGACCAGGCTGCTCCGATCTCGGCACGCCCGACGACGGCCCGGTTGACGGCATTGTCGTTGGGCTTGTTGGCGTCTGACGGGATGCCGTCCTTTTCCTACGCCACAGCCTCTTTCTCTTCGCCTGGTGTACCGGCTCTCTTGTGCAGGACCTTTCACGTCAGGCGCGTCTTCTCCGAGGATGCTGTTCGGCGCGACCTCGGCCTCTCTTTGGCTGATCTGGCCAGAGGACGGCTGCGCCTCGATCGCCTGAGCCGCAACGGCGTCGCTGAGACTTTCTTCCCCTGGGCTTCGCCCATTCCTCGCGAGGCAAGAAAGTCTCAGCGCCGCTATCCTCCGCTCTGCTCCGGCCCGCGAGCGGGTGCGTCGTCGATCGCTTCCGGCCTGCAGAACGCCATCGAGGCCGCGATGGTCGCGGGTTCGAAACAACAAGGAGAAGTGACATGGCTAACATCGGTTCCTTCAAGAAGTCCGGCAACGAGTACCAGGGTGAGATCGTGACGCTCAGCGTCCAGGCCAAGGGCGTCCGCATGGTTCCCGAGGCCAATCGCTCCAACGACAACGCCCCCCGGCCACCGGGTCTTCGTCGGTCGCGCCGAGATCGGGGCGGCCTGGTCGAACCAGTCGAGCGAGGGCAGGGACTACCTCTTCCTCAAGCTCGACGACCCGAGCTTCACGGCGCCGATCTTCGCCAACCTGTTCGATGATCCGGATGGCGAGAGCTACACCCTGATCTGGTCTCGCAGCAGCAAGAAGAACGGCGAGTAAGCCGACGCCCCCAGAGCCCCGCCCGGGAACCGGGCGGGGTCTACTCTCGGGCCTCACCCTCTTGCCATCTGGTGGCAACCCTTGCTCTGACAAAGGCGGCTGAAGCTCGTCGCGCTCAGGCCCAGTGGCATGTCTGGCCGCTACCGGCGTCGTCGATGCGTTGTCGGCAAGCACTTCGACGAGCCGACCATCTATAAGGCAGCTTTCGAGCAGGTGGGGGGTTGGAAGAAGATGTAGGTGCCGGCCTTTACCCCGCGAGCAGACGCGGCACAGGAAAGTCGCCGGCCAGGATCTGCGCGCTCACCGCCTCGACCGTCTGGCGGCGGGACATCGCTGCGCGTCGCAGCATCCGGAAGGCCTCGGCCTCGCCGACCTGCGCCTGGTTCATGATCTGCAGCATGGCCGCTAGCAGTAGCCGCCGCGACCGCAGCCGTTCCTCGGCCGACGCCAGCTTGCGACGCATCGCCTGCAGCGTCGCGTACTGGTGCGTCGCGATGGCGAGCGATGCATAGATGCCAGTCGAGCGGATCGGCTTCATCAGATAGGCCGACGGCTGGCGCGCCAGCATGGCCTGCAGTCGGCTCGGCGTTTCCGAGCCGATCAGAGCCACCGCTGGCAGGCCGAGGTCGCGATGCGCCTCCTCGGACTCGAAGGCCTGCTCGCCGTCGGCGTCGAAGAACAGAATGTCGATGGAGTCGTGCGAGGGCGCCGCCGAATCGTGAACAGTAACTTTGAGCCCCAGCAACTCGAGCTGGGTCTGCAGCACCGTGCGGTCCCGGCCCGGCGGATGCTCGATGAGTGCGTGCAGGCCGCGGAACGAGCGCGAGTGCCGGCGATTCACTTGATCACCCGCAGGGTCTGGCCGGCGATCGCGGCGCGCTCGGGTCGGCGGCGTGCGCCGCGGGCCAGGTCGTCGAGGTCGAGCCAGGTCAGGTAAGGGTCGGGCTTCACGGGCGCCGGTGCCGTGTCGAGGATCTCGAAGCTGAAGCCTGAGCGCGACCGCGCGAGGCGCGGCGTGAGGTAACAGTGGTTGTTCTCTTCATCAACCCGGACCAGACCCTGCGGCGCCTGCAGCTCGTCGCGCCAGGCCGCTGCGCGCACGGCCTGGACGTCGGTCGAGCCGGCGCGGCGGATGGCGCGTGCCAGCAACAGGCCACACAGGTAGGAGGCCTCGGCGTCGACCGACGGCAGGTTGCTGCTGCCGAACATCTCGCGGTAGCGGCGTACGAAGCTGCGGTTTTCCGGCGTGTCGATGCTCGCGAAATAGACCGATGAGGTGATGTGGCCGACCGAGGCGCGCCCCCCGATGAGCCGCAGCTCGGGCTCGCACAGGCTGCAGCTTAGAATGGTCGGACGCGGCAGGCCCGGGCTGCGCGCCTGCTCGCGGGAGAGGGCGCGATGCAGGTCGCGATAGAAGCGATAGCTTGCCTCGCCCACCAGGGTGTTGAAGACGATGGGCGGCCGGCGCTCGATGATCTCGCGCACGATGTGATCGATCCCGCTGTCTGACAGCGCGACCAGGCGCTTGGCGATGATTTCACCGCCGGCCGCTGTCACGATTTCCTGCAGCACTCGGTTGGTTTCCCAAGTCCACAGATAGTTGGCGCCGACGCAATAGACGCTGGTGCCCAGGTTCTCGATCATGTGGCGGGCCAGCGGCACGACATGCTGGTTGGGCGCGGCGCCGACATAGATCACGTTGTCGCTGTTCTCGAAGCCTTCGTAGCGCGCCGAGTGCCACAGCAGGCGGTCGTAGCGCTCGATCAGCGGCAACACCTGCTTGCGCGATGCCGAGGTGTAGCAGCCGACGATGTGGCGCACGCCCTTGTCACGGATCAAGAGCTCGCAATGCTCCTGGTAGTTCTGCAGGTCGCCGCCCGGATCGAAAACCAGGGGCGCGAACTGGAAGTCGAACTCGGTGCTGGAGTTCACCTGCTCGACGGCGAGCGTGAGGCCGTTGAGCATCTCGCGACCGACCAGACCGTAAGGTCCTGTCAGCGAATAGAGCACGCCGAGATGGACGGTTTCGCGTCGACGCTTTGCCATGGTGCGTGTCACTCCGCGTCCGACGGTGGCAGCGCAAAGCAGCTTGCGTCAAGGCGCATTGCTCGCGGCGGCGAACGCGGTTGACAGCTATGGCAGTGGACGAGAGTATCACACACCGCACGCGCGCCGGACAACGGCGTCCACCATGGCGCGCGACGGTCGATGCGGATGGACACGCCATCCGAGACACAAAATTATCGAGGCTGAACAGCCTCGACGGCAATAAGGCCTGGAGGCTCCGCGAGGAGCCGACGGGCCTTTTTTCGTTTTGGCACGCGTTTTGTCTGGCGCCGCGGACGAGGCGCCACGGAGGCGATGGGCGATGACGGTGAGGCTTCCCAGCATCGAGCAGCTCAAGGACATCTCGCAGACGTTTGGCCTCGCGCTCGCCGACGACGACCTCCTGTCCTTCCGCGAGCTGATGCGCGGGCCGATTGCGTCCTGCGCGCGGCTCGACCGGCTGGTCGAGCCCAAGCTTCCTGTGAAATACCCGCGCGCACCGGGATACCGGCCGTCGTCGGAGGAGAACCCCTACAACGCCTGGTACTGGAAGACCGAGATCAAGGGCGCATCCTCGGGCCTGCTGGCGGGCAAGTCGGTCGCAATCAAGGACAATATCTGCGTCGCCGGGGTGCCGATGATGAACGGCTCGCAACTGCTCGAGGGCTACGTGCCCGAGATCGATGCGACGGTGGTGACGCGCATCCTCGAAGCCGGCGGCACGATCGCCGGCAAGGCGGCCTGCGAGGACCTGTGCTTTTCCGGCGCGAGCCACACCTCGGCCACCGGTCCCATCCTCAATCCGCACAACGTCAAGCACAGTACCGGAGGATCCTCCGGTGGCAGCGCGGCGGTCGTCGCCGCCGGCGACGTGCCGATGGCGCTGGGTGGCGACCAGGGCGGCTCGATCCGTACGCCGTCGAGCTGGTGTGGGATCTATGGGTTGAAGCCGACGTGGGGGCTGGTGCCGACGACAGGGTCGATGCCGATCTCCTATTCGGTCGATCATTGCGGCCCGATGTGCGCATCGACCGAGGACGTGGCGCGGCTGTTGACCGTGATCGCTGGCCATGACGGCCTCGACCCGCGCACCCAGCTCGCCCGCACCGACGACTATCTCGCTGCGCTGGGCAAGGGATTGTCCGGTCTGCGTGTCGGCGTGCTGAAGCAGGGTTTCGGCCATCCCGAGAGCGATCCCGAGGTCGACCGTATCGCCCGTGCCGCCATCGACTCGCTCGCGGCGACCGGCGCCACGGTCTCGGAGGTCTCGATCCCGATGCACTACGAGGGTCCGCACATCTGGAGCGGCATCATCCTCGAAGGCGCGGCGGAGATGATGCTGAAGGGCTATGGCGTGGGCAACAATGTCGCCGCCTACTATCCGCTGTCGATGCAGGAGGCGTTTGCGCGCGGCATGGCCTCGCGCCTCAACGATGCCTCGGAAACGGTCAAGCTGGTGCTGCTGCTGGGCGAATATCTCCATCGGCACTACCACAACCGCTACCACTCGAAGGCGCAGAACCTCAGGGTGCTGCTGCGCGATGCCTACGATCAGGCGCTGAAGGACGTCGACATGCTGGCGATGCCGACCATTCCCTTCACCGCCACGCCCATTCCCGAGCCCGACTGCGCACGCGAGGTCTATGTCGACCGCGCGCTCAACATGCAGGCCAACACCTGTCCCTTCGACGTGAGCGGCCATCCGGCCTTCACCATTCCATGTGGCAGGAAGGACGGCCTGCCGGTCGGCCTGATGCTGGTAGGGCGCCACTTCGAGGAAGCCCGGTTGATCCAGGCCGCGTCGGCCTTCGAAGCGAGGAAACGATGAGCAACGATCCCCATTATCTCGGCCTGGTCGACGTCGCCGAGCGCATCAAGGTAGGCGCGCTCTCGCCGGTCGCCCTGACCGAGGCCATGCTCCAGCGCATCGACAAGCTCGACGGTAGCCTGAGGAGCTACGCCACCGTCACTGCCGACGTCGCCCGCAGCCAGGCGCGCGAAGCCGAGGCCGAGATCAAACGCGGCGCCTGGCGGGGGCCGCTGCACGGCGTGCCGATCGCCGTGAAGGACCTCTGCTACACCAAGGGCATTCCCACTGCCGCCGGCATGCCCATCCACAAGAATTTTAAGCCCGATCGCGATTCGACGGTCGTCGTGCGCTTCGCCCAGGCCGGCGCCGTCCTGCTGGGTAAGCTGCAGCTCACCGAAGGCGCCTTTGCCGATCACCATCCTTCGATCCCGCCGCCGGTCAATCCGTGGAACAAGGATCACTGGTCCGGCGCGTCCTCGAGCGGATCGGGGGTGGCGACGGCCGCCGGCCTCTGCTTCGCCTCGCTGGGCTCCGATACCGGAGGCTCCATCCGTTTCCCGTCCGCCGCCAACGGCGTGACCGGCTTGAAGCCGACTTGGGGGCGGGTGAGCCGCTACGGCGTCTTCGCGCTCGCTGAATCGCTCGATCACATCGGCCCGATGACCCGCAGCGCCGCCGATGCCGCGGTCGTCCTGGGCGTGATCGCGGGCGCAGACCCCAACGATCCGACGGCCGTGCAGCACCCGGTTCCCAACTACCTCGCCGGTCTGCCGCGCGGTATCCGCGGCGTCAGGATCGCCGTCGACCGCGCCTTCAACACGACCGGCGTCGACAAGGACATGGTCAAGGTCGTCGACGACGCGATCGCCGTCTTGGGTGACCTCGGCGCCGATATCCGCGAAGCCAAGTTTCCCTCGCCGGATCGCATCGTGAGGGACTGGCTGCCGCTCTGCGCCGTCGAGACCGCCGTCGCCCACGAGGCGACTTTTCCCAAGCACGCCGACCAGTACGGGCCGGGTCTGCGCGGCCTCATCGAAATCGGGCGCGGCCTGTCGGGCCTCGACCTGACCAAGATCCTGATCGCACGCGCCGCTTTCCGCGGCGAGGTCGAGGCGTTCTTCCAGGATGTCGACCTGCTGGTGATCCCCGCCCAGTACGCTGCCGCGCCGACCACCGCCGCGATGGCGACCTTGGGCGAGGATCCCAAGGCGATAGAAATGCTGCTGCGCTTCACCTCGCCTTTCGACGTCACCGGCAGCCCGACCATCACCTTGCCCGGCGGCTTCACAGCCAAGGGCCTGCCGATCGCCTTCCAACTGGTATCGCGTCCCTTCGAGGAGGACCTACTCCTGCGCGGCGGTCACGCGTTCCAACTCGCCACGGACTGGCACAAGCGCCGCCCGCCGATCTGAAAAGGGAGCAGGGCAGGACCATGGGCTACAACAACTGGGTCTCGCAATCGATCATGAACCGCCGCGGCAGTGCCGCCGGCAAGACGGGCAAGATGCATACGCTCACGGAAGAGCAGCAGGCCGAGTTCCATTTCACCATCGGGCCCTATTCGAAGCCTGTGCTGAGTGTCGCTCCTGGCGACCGCATCGTGATCGACACGCGCGATGCCTTCAGCGGCCGCATCAAGACCGAGGCCGACAAGCCCAGCGAGAAGATCCGCCTGCCTTTCGCCAATCCGCAGAACGGCCCGATCATGATCGAAGGCGCCGAGCCCGGGGATGCGCTGGCCGTCCATATCGAGGACATGGTTCCGCGCGGCGAGCAGCCCCGCGGTACCTGCGCGCTCATTCCCGAGTTTGGCGCGCTGACCGGCACCTACTACACGGCGACGCTGAACCAGCCGCTGCCCGAGATCGTGCGCAAGGTCCTGGTCGACGAGACGACGGTCCACTGGAGCGACAAGGTCAAGCTACCCTACAAGCCGCATATCGGCACACTGAGCTGCTCGCCGGAGATCGATTCGATCAGCTCCCTTACGCCCGACAATCACGGCGGCAACATGGACCTGCCGGACATGGGGCCTGGCACGGTGACCTACCTGCCTGTCCGCGTGCCCGGCGCGCGATTGTTCATCGGCGACGCCCATGCCTGCCAGGGCGACGGCGAGGTCTGCGGCGTGGCCGTCGAGCACGCCAGCACGACGACGATTCGCGTTGACCTCGTCAAGCGCTGGACCATCGAATGGCCGCGGCTGGAGGCCGAGGACTTCATCATGGCGATCGGCAGCACGCGCCCGCTCGAGGACGCCACGCGCATCGCCTATCGCGAGCTGATCCGCTGGATGGTCGCCGACTACGGCTACGAACAGTTCGATGCCTACATGATGCTGAGCCAGTGCGGCCGCGTCCGGCTCGGCAACTTCGTCGATCCCAAATACACGGTCGGCGCCGGCATCCTGAAGAAGTACCTGCCCTGAGGGGCATAGCGATCGGGTCGATCATCGACCGCGAGGGGGTAAAGGAGGAGAGCATGAGCAAGTCTGCACGAACGACGAGGCTTTGTAGCGTGGCCGCCGTGGCATCGCTGGCGGCAGCCCTTGCAGTGTCGCCGGCCGGGGCGCAGCAGCCGCCAATCAAGGTCGGCCTGCTCGAGGACGTATCGGGCGACATTGCGCTGATGGGCAAGCCCAAGCTCAACGGCTCGCTGCTGGCAGTTGAGGAGATCAACAACGCTGGCGGCATCATGGGCCGTAAGATCGAGCTGATCCATCTCGATCCGCAGATGGACAATGCGCGCTACCAGGAGTTCGCGCGGCGCCTGCTGCAGCGTGACAAGGTCGACGTGCTGATCGGTGGCATCACCAGCGCCTCGCGCGAGGCCATCCGCCCGATCGTCAATCGCACCGACGTGCCGTACTTCTACACCAACCAGTACGAAGGTGGCGTATGCGACGCCAGCACCATCAGCATCGGCGCCGTGCCCGAGCAGCAGTTCTCGACGCTGATCCCGTGGATGACCGAGACATTCGGCAAGAAGGTCTACACGATCGCCGCCGACTATAACTTCGGCCAGCTTTCGGCGGAGTGGACGCGCGACCTGATGAAGAAGCAGGGCGGCCAAGTGATCGGCGAGGAGTTCATCCCGCTCGGCGTCTCGCAGTTCGGCCAGACCATCCAGAACATCCAGAAGGCCAATCCCGACTGGATCATGACCCTCAATGTCGGCGCCTCGCAGGACTCGTTCTTCGAGCAGGCAGCCGCAGCCAAGCTCAGCTATCCGATGGGCAGCTCGATCAAGGTCATGCTGGGCTTCGAGCACAAGCGCTTCCCACCGCCGGCACTGGCCAAGATGCATGCCACCGCCAACTGGTTCGAGGAGATCGACACGCCGGCCGCCAACGACTTCAAGAAGCGCTGGCGCGCCAAGTTCCCGAACGAGGGCTACATCAACGACATGGGCTACAACGCCTATACGGCGCTCTACATGTACAAGGCGCTCGTCGAGAAGGCGAAGTCGACCAAGAAGGCCGACCTGCGCAAGGTCATCGCCACCGGCGAGGCCTGCATCGATGCACCGGAGGGCAAGATCTGCATCGATCCGAAAAGTCAGCACACCTCGCATCAGATGCGGCTGATCGGTGTCAATCCCGACCACTCCGTGCGGGTGATCAAGGATTTCGGCCTGATACAGCCCTACTGGCTGGGCGAGGTCGGCTGCGACCTGACCAAGAACGATCCGAAGACGCAGTATTCGCCGTCCAACCTGCCGAAGAAGTAGTGTTGGTGCTCACCCCGAACCTGCCGGCGCGCCTTCGGGCGCGCCGGTCCGCGTCCATCGATTCCGTGCGCCATGTTCGCTGAAGCCTTCTCGATCGCGTTCCAGTTCGCCGACGTCTTCGCCTTCCTGATTCTCGCCGCTGCCGGGCTCGCCATCATTTTCGGGATGATGGGCATCATCAACATGGCGCACGGCGAGTTCATCACCTGTGGCATCTACGTCACGGTGATCGCGGTCCAGCACGGCGTGCCGCTGCCGCTCGCCCAGGCGCTCGGCGCGGTGTCGGCGGGCCTGGTCGGTATCGCGCTCGAGCGCACCATCATCCGGCATCTCTACCATCGTCCGCTCGATTCCATCCTGGCGACGTGGGGCATCAGCCTGATGGTTACCCAGGGGATGCTGATCGTGCTGGGCTCCAGCTGGCAGGGCATCGGCACGCCACTCGGCAGCTTCAAGGTGGGCGACTACACCTTTTCGGCCTATCGCCTGGTGCTGTTCGGCGCCGCCGTCGGCGTGCTCGCCGGGCTCTATCTCATCTTCATGCGCACTGGCTATGGCGTGATGGCGCGGGCGACGATGCAAAACGCTGCAATGGCCAAGGCGCTCGGCGTGCGCACCGAACGGATGTATGCGATTAGCTTCGGCCTTGGTGCGGCGCTGGCCGGGCTATGCGGCGCGCTCTACGCGCCGACCATGACGCTCATCCCGACCATGGGCATCACCTTCATCATCGAATCGTTCGTCACCGTGGTGGTCGGCGGCGCCAATGTGCTCCTGGGCACCGCGCCGGCCGGCATCCTGCTTGCGATCGTGCGTACGGCGCTCAACGCGTGGTACGGCCAGATCGCCGGCCAGATCGGCCTGCTGATCACCGTCATCATTGTCATCCGGATCCTGCCCGAGGGCGTCTCCGGCTGGCTGTCGCGCCGGGAGCGCTAAGGCCGCCATGTCGATGCTGCGCAAGCTGAATGGACCGCAGACCATGGGCAACAGCCGCGCCTTCTGGGCGGGCTTCGTCGCGATGCTGGCCATCGCGCTCCTGTATCCGGCGGTGTCCGATCCGTACGACGTCGGCAACGTCGCCTACCTCCTGATCTTCACGCTGACGGCGCTCGGCCTCTCGCTGATGTGGGGCTACACCGGCATGTTCTCGTTCGGCCAGACGGCGTTCTTCGGGGTGGCGGGCTACAGCTACGGCGTGATCTCGATCAACCTGGCCGCCAGCGGAGCCATGACCCTGCTCTGCCTGCTGGGCGCGATTGCCGTGGCTGCGCTGTTCGCCCTGCTGCTGGGGTATTTCCTGATCTATGGCCGGGTCAGCGGCGTGTTCTTCGGCATCGTGACCTTTGCCACGACGCTGGCTCTGGCGGCCTTCTTCGGCCAGACCGCCGGTCCGGAATGGGCGATCGGTCAGGCGCGCTTCAACGGCTTCAACGGCATGATCGGCATGCCGCCGCTCGAGCTGCCGTGGTCCGGCGATGTTATCGTCCTTGAGGGCAATGCGCTCTACTACTTCGTCCTCGGGCTTCTGCTCGTGATCTACCTCGGCCTGCGTGTGCTGGTGAACAGCCGCTTCGGCAACGTGCTCGTGGCGATCCGAGAGGATCCGCTGCGCACCGAGCTGCTGGGCTACGACGTGCGCAAGTATCAGCTCGTGGCGTTCGTCATCGGCAGCTCGCTCGCGGCCTTGAGCGGTGGCCTCTACACGGCGTGGGGGCAGTTCATCCCTCCGGCGTCGATGGGCCTGCCGGCGGCCGCCATGCCGATCATTTGGGTGGCCTTCAGCGGCCGCCAGGATCTCACGGCGACGATGGTCGGTACGTTCCTGCTGCTGCTGATGTTCCAGACCATCACGGTCTACAGCCAGCAATATGCCCTCATCCTCATGGGCTTCCTGCTGCTGCTCACGGTATTGCTGGTGCCCTCGGGTTTCGTGTACGGCATCGCCCGATCCCTGAGCCTGATCGGGCGACGCGACAAGCCGGGGCCGGAACCTGTGCTGAGGGCAGGGGCGGAGGGTCCGTCATCATGACGGCCATTCTGCAGACCCGCGCGCTCGGCAAGCATTTCGGCGGCCTGTCGGCCGTCTCCGACGTGAACCTCGAGGTCGCTGCCGGCGAGATTCATTGCCTGATCGGGCCCAACGGTGCGGGCAAGAGCACGCTCTTCAAGCTGGTGGCCGGAACCTATGCGCCGTCGGATGGCGAGGTGCTGTTCCGCGGTGAGAATGTCACGCGGCGCAAGACCTACGAGAGGGTCGAACGGGGCATGAGCGTCAAGCTCCAGGTGCCGAGTGTCTTCCGCGAGCTTCCCGTGGCCCAGAACCTTGAGGTCGCGCTACAGCGCAAATCGTCGGGCCGGGCACTGGAACGGGAGAAGCAGCGCCTGCTCGAGTTCCTGCAGCTGCAGGACGATGCCGACAGGCCAGCTGGCATCCTCTCACACGGCCAGCAGCAGTGGCTGGAGATCGGCATGGCGGTCGCCCTCGAACCCGCCCTCCTGCTGCTCGACGAGCCGACGGCTGGCATGTCGCCCTTCGAGACGGAGCGCACCGGCGAGATGATTAAGCGCCTCAACGCCGAGGGCATGACGATGCTCGTGGTCGAGCACGACATGACCTTTGTGCGCCAGATCGCGCAGCGCATCACCGTGCTGCATCTTGGCCGCGTCTTCGCCCAGGGCGGCATCGACGCCATCATTGCCGATCCGCGTGTTGAGGAAATCTACCTGGGCAAGGGCCATGGCCACTGAACCCGTGCTCGAGGTCGCCGACTTGTGCGCCGCCTACGGCCGCACGCCGGTCCTGCGCGGCGTCGACATGACGATCGCCAAAGGCGAGATCGTCAGCCTGATCGGGCGCAACGGCGTGGGAAAGACCACGACCATGCGCTGCCTGATCGGCCTGCTGCCCGCAACGTCGGGGCAGATCGTCTTCCTGGGCCAGTCGATCACCGAGCTGCCAGCCGACGAGCGCGCGCGGCTTGGCATCGGCTATATCCCACAGGGCCGCCAGGTCTTCCCGCGTATGACCGTCGAGGAGAACATCGCGGTGAGCCTGCTGGCGTCGCCCGGCAAGGATCGGCGTTTGACCGATCTAGTCTATCAGTACTTTCCGATCCTCAAGCAGCGGCGGCGGCAATCGGCCGGCACGCTGAGCGGCGGCGAGCAGCAGCAGCTCGCGATCGGCCGCGCCCTTGTGGGCAATCCACGGCTAATGCTGCTCGACGAGCCGTCCGAAGGCATCCAGCCGTCGATCGTCGACATGATCTGCGAGGTCCTGAAGTCTGTCAGGGACCAGTTGGGCACGACGATCCTGTTCGTGGAACAGAATCTCGACACCATCCTGGCGATCAGCGAACGCTGCTACGTGATTGACAAGGGCGCTGTCGTCGCCGAGATCGGCCGCGACCGGCTGCGCACGCCGGAAGTCGTTCGGCACCACCTGCTCATCTAGTCCTGGAGGCCAAATTGCCTTGATGCGCGGCGGCAAAAGTCGGTGCCGTGAAGCTCAGATTGTCGAGGTAAAGCCAGAGGTACGTTGAGGCTCATCGACTTCGATAGGCAGCACCGATCTCGGCAAGAAGGCCCAATACCTGCCGGCATCGTTGTTGGGCGCGTTGGCGTCGGGCAGGGAAGGCGGTCCTTTTTGGGGTCCCTACGAGGTGAACCTGGGGGATCATGAGGTCGTCCTGGCAATCGCCATTCGGCGGCCCGCGTTCGGCATGGGATCGGCGCACGAGAAGTTCGCATGGCGTCGTGGCGACTACGCGATCGCTTCCGCTGCCGTCAACGTTCACCTCGGGCCCGATCCGCTCGTTGAAAAGGCCGCCGTCGTCCTCGGTTCTCCTTGGAACCGGCCCGTTCAGGGCAGTGTCTGCCGAGGTGCGGCTTCGGCGTGCGGATCCCGACGACCGTGTTGTCGCCGAAGCGGCCGAGATCGCGCCGGGCGAATGCTCGCCGATGGTGCATCCGCTCTTCGGCTCGGTCGCATACAAGCGCGCTCGTCGCCACGACGGTCAGGAAGGCGCTGGCGCTGTCCGTGGCCCGCGCTCGCCGTCTCGATGACGATCAATGGTCGGCCGTTCACGGCCGAGGTCGACCCGAGGATGCTGCTCCTGGACTTCGTGCAGGAGCAGGCTGGCCTGACTGGCGCCAAGCGGGGCTGCAATGAAGGCAAGTGCGGCGCTTGCACGCTGTTGGTCGATGAACTGGCGGTCAAGTCTTGCAACGTCCTGGTCGCACGCGCCGACGGCTGCAGTCTTCTCACTATCGAAGACCTTTCCTCCGACGGCGTGTTCGGCCCGATTCAGCAGGCCTTCCACGAGAAGCACGGCCTCCAATGCGGCTTCTGCACCAGCGACACGATCCTTATGACCCACTACCTGGTCCAATACGGCCCTGACCGACGATGAAGCCGAGATCCGCGAGGCATTGCACGGCAATGTCTGCCGCTGCACGGGCTACCAGAAGATCGTGAAGCCGTCGCAGACGCCGTGACCGGCACCACGCCGGCAAGCGGGCGACCATGCTCCATCCAGTATCGCCCGAAGGCGTGGTCCAGCGAGATCGTCTCCTTCTCGCCGGTGATGTCGCCGATCAGCGCGCGCCGGTGCTCGTCGGCCGCCTTGATCCCGGCGACCCCTTCGTCGTCCGTGCCAAGGCTTCGTCGAACGCGATGACCGTCAATCGTGCAAGAGACGTTCCAGTTCGGCGACGCGGGGCGCCGATCGATTTTGTACATGACCGTGATCGCTCCTTGATCCAGTCCTCGATCTCGCCGGACTGAACATCTTGCGCTTGCCGACCTTGAGGAAAGGCAGACCCTGTTTCAAGAGATCGCGCAGACCGCGCTCCGAGACGTTCAGCCGATCGGGCGCTCGGATCTGGCGAGCGTTAAGCAGCATTGGAGCGCTCATGGCTCACCTCCACGGCTGACTGCACTTTCTGGCATAGCGTAGGTGGTGGTCTCGACACCGCAGGCTGCGCCGAAGCTGGGCCTCCGAAAGGGTAGTACTTTTGGGTGATGACAATTGCCTTCCTCGGCCGTTCTCGGAGTAGCGCTAGTTAGTAAGATCGACGGATCGACGGGGATTTAACAATAAAGCCCCCGGACCGTGGGAGGGAACCGATGGCGATGCAGATCCATACACCACCATCCGCAAGCGCGGATGATCGGCCGCGCTGCTGGCGTTGCGGCAATCGCGATCTCACGCTCGTGTACGAAAGGCCGCACCCGCAGTTCGGCAGCCTTGGAATGACGCAGCGGTGGCTCCGCTGCACGGACGCTGCTTGCGCGAAGCTCACGATCGATTGACGAGTGCTTGTAAGTAGTGCTTAGCGAGCACGCGGGCTTATGAACGCACTTAATAATAATGCCGTGGCGATATTTTGGGACGCGCTCGAACAGATCGGCGCGCAGAGATACAAGCGATTATTGCGGAAGACCTAATCTTGCGGATGGCGTGGACACAGCTCCTGTCCCGGTTTGAACTCGCTATCGCGGTACGCCTGCGCAATCACGGGTTTGCGGCGAGTGGCGGACGCATAAGCAAGCAGCTTGCGATAGACTGCTGATGGATTTCAGCCGCGCCTGATGAGATCCCGACCGGCGGCCGTAAGCTTGACGCTGTCGCCACGGTTCACCATCCAGCCGCGATCGACTGCTACTGCGATTGCCTGTTTTGTTAGGTCATTTAACTCGGTCGGTAGCAGCCACCAGTGGTGTTCGCCGTCTGTCGCATAGTACAATGCCCGCACCGGGAGACGGGCGGACCTGTCGTTCTGGTCAACCATCAGCCAACTACGCTGCCCACTCTCAGGTGGTTGCAGGGACCGGGCAGGGGCCTGGACGTAGCATCGACGCTAAAGCCGGTTTTTGACTCGTACAGCGGTTTTGGCCTCTGGCTGGTTTCCGGTGACCCACCGACCCGACAAAACGCTCCAATGAGTCAGATTTGACTCTGGCAAGCGGTTAAACCCCAACCGGGGGCCGGCAGCGAAAAAGACTAGTCCTGCAGAGCCGCCCGGCGGACGGGCCGGTCGCGCCCGTGCGTTTGGGCGTCGGTGTCGCCCGGAGCGGCACTTACAGCCCGTCGGCGACGTTTATCAGGTCGTTGCCGAACGACCGCAAGCCATCGGGACTCACGTTGCTATGCCAGATGACCTGGCCATCTGGGGTCACGGCGACGACCAGGTGCGGGAACTCGATCCCGTGCTCCTTGAGCCGCCGACGGATCAAGACGTCGGCCTCGGCAAGCACTTCCTCGAGGATCTTGGGGTCTGTCATCAGGCGATCCTTACTCAGTCAAGAGCCTGGCTCCTGATCAGTCGGGCGCAAACAAAGCGGCCCACCCCGTGGCAGTGGGTGTGGGGCCTGCCCGCTACCCCTTCATCGGTGCTCGATTGGGGAAAGAGCAAGAGGCAGCGACAGCATATGTCGTGCCCGCACGCCGCAGGCCCACGCCGTAAGGAGTTACTTCCGATGCGCGCTGATGGCGCCCGGGTATGGCTTGGACATAGGCCCGCTCACGATCGCGAGGGTTGGTAGTGCCGACAGCGGCGGCCCGATTGGGCGCGCTGCCGGAGACGGCGAGGTCGTCCACACACGACCCGCCATTTCTTCACTCTCTTCCATCCTGGAGATACCCCAACGGCCGCAGGACCTAGCTGGGTCGAATGTGATTGAATGCACGCTTAGCCCAATTCAAGTGGCGGCGGCGGCCGGTGTTGTCGCCCCGATCACCAATACAAGCGCCGTCCGGCTTGGGGCACGGACGGCGCTAGCGCTTCTCATGTGGCAAACGCCACCTCATGGGGGAGGTGAAAAGCACTCCAGGAACGGCCGCCCAAAGACAAAAGTTGCCTAGCAATCGTGACCGATTGGTGTCTGTGGGACGTTTCGGTCGTTCGGGTCCAGCTCAGGACTCTCGCGCTCCGCCAGCGTCAGGCCGCGGTCGGTGAGCAGCACGAGGCGCCGTTGTGCTCTTCGCCTCACCACGCCAAGCCAGCCCCTGGCGAGCAGGGGTACCACCAACGCGCTAACGCCGATGCTTGGTTGTTGGGACCCTTCTCATTAGAAATTGGGTCCCCCGAACACTGAGACGAGGCGCGCCTGCCTTGAAGGGGACGTGTCACGTGCCCGATATTTTGCTGGTTGATGACGATGACGACTATCGGGAGGTTATGTCCGCAGACCTGGTTGACCGAGGATTTTCGGTGTCGTGCTTTGCCGATGGGCCTACTTTTCTCGAGGCACTGAGCAATGGCATCGAAGCGAAAGTGGCGCTGCTCGACTTGGCCCTGCCCAAGATGTCAGGATTTGAGCTCCTGGACGTTCTCAGAGAGCGCGGGATCAAACTGCCAGTCGTCTTCCTGACCGGATCCTCCAAGGTTGAGTGGGAGATGCAGGCGCTGGATCGCGGCGCCGTCGACTTTGTCGACAAGGCCCGGGGTATAGATGTGCTGGCCCACCGCTTGCGCGTGATCCTCGATGGGCATCGCCAAGGCGCCACAGCGCCGGTTCCCGAAATCGAGCGCCAGGGCGAACTGGCTTTGTATCCTTCCACGGAGCGCGCCCTATGGCGGCAGCGGGATGTCGGATTGACCAACACCGAATATAAGATCGTGGCGCTGCTGGTATTGGGCAAGGGCATCCATACCTACCGCGCGATCTACGACGTCATGCATTATCCCGGGTTCGTCGCTGGCACCGGCACTCTTGGATACACTACAAATGTCCGCTCGATGATGAAACGGATCCGAAGAAAATTCCTGGCGGTCGACCCCGACTTCTCGGCGATTAGGAACGTGCACAAAATCGGCTACCGTTGGCGCGACCCTGAGTACTGAGCCGCCTCAATTCTCTGACGGCGCCCTCGGGAGGCCTAGTGTCGGGAGGCGCCGGGCGGCCATCGGCAAGCCCAACAAACCGACGTAGAAGAAGAATCGTCGGCTGGCGCTGCGTTTGTGCTGGGGCCGATGTCTAAGCTTGACCGCCTCGCGCGGCGATAAAGTTCCTCGCGGCGCTTCATGACGTCAGCCTCCGCAACCGAGCGTCGTGGCGGCGAATCAGCGCTATAGCTGCGCGCACTGGTATCACAAGCGAACAGATCGACCAGGTTGTCGCGGATGTCGTCACCGCCGGACTGGTGGAGCGGCGCGCCGATGACCCGATCCTCGTCAAGCTGACGAGCCGGGGCTGGGCGATGGCCACTGCTCGGCCATGGCCTGGGGCGCACGACCAGTCCGGCCAGCCTAGTTAGCCGTCAGGTCGCGAGCTGGACTAGCGCCGTGGGTCAACCTTGCTGCCCGGCAACTCGCCGCCGGAGCGAACGAGGCTTGGGCGGCGGCCTCAGCGGGTCGCAAGGGGAACCGCGAGGGTTGTTGCGCGTTTAGCTGGCATTGGGAGGGCAACCCAGTGTAAAACCGCTGGTATATGCAGCTCTGACCGTAATCGCCGCACTGGCGGTTGTCAGTGGGATTTCCGAGGTGACAACCCAGAGGGCTAAGTCAAGCGCGGCGGCATCAGCGACCGCTGAGTCAGAGATCATCGAGCTGTCTTGCCGCGAGCCGCTGATAGCCCCGCCGCCGTGAGCGTGACTAGATCCGGATCATTGGCATTCCGGTCAACCAGTCCAGCCGAGGTTGCCGCCACCAGCACCTCGCCGAGCTTCCCCATTGGTAATCCGTCGTAGCGCGCGACGTCATCGGCGCGACGCCATGGGTTGGCCGCCCCTCCCACGCGTTCGTACAGCGCCACGACAAACCGGCCGACGAGGCGTGGATGCGGCATAAATCGCCCTAGCGGTGGCGCAGTAAAGCCGGGTGGGCGGCTGCCATGGCCCCCGGCATCGCTCGTTGCGAGTGGTCCGGTCGCGACTGGAACGTTCCAACGACGTCGCCCACGCACCGGAGGTGGTTGGCCCGCGCATCGGCGGTGGCTTCAATAGCAAATATCTCAGCGATACCGCCGAGACGGTGCGGGTGTGTCGCACAAAGCGACCACTTGCCGAAAGTGTCTTCGTGAACCATGGCGCGGCACGTAACACCGAGCGCGGCCGGCGCGATGTGCGGTTTCTCACATTGTGGGCGAAGGCTCGCGCCATGAGATCGACCGCGGCGGCGTTGCCGGCCGGCGATGCCGGCATAGTTCAACCCCACAGATGCGCGTCGGATAGCCGGCGGTGCCATTCCAAGCACGCCAACAAGCTGAAGGTCGATCTGCGGCGCTGAGCTTGGGCGGCGGGTGCGCGAGCGATCGGGCGCCAGCGAGGTCCCCGCCGTTCGAAATCTAGCATTCGCGCCGATTGCTGGTTGGAAGCGGTGTAGCCCCAACCGCACCGCCCCATCCCAAAAGGAAGGCCATTCTTCAGCTAACCACCCACATGACAGCGATTCCTCTGCTTCCCGCGAGGCCAACCCTTAGTCGAAAACGTGGGAGCGCAGGTGCTGGTTAGTCACACCGGCGGAAAAGTGCTCGGCGAATCGAGCGTTTCTCGATGAGCGGACTTGGCCCAAGTCCCGGGGATTGGGCAGCGCCATCGTTTATCTAGTCGTCCGCCAAGCTTCGCGGCATTGATCAGGGAGGCAGTCATGTCGAGACGTACACGCACTCTGATCGGAGTCGTCGTCATCGAGGTGTTACTGGCCGGCGGCTGATATGGCTGCACGGCATAGCGTTGAACTCGCCGCAGGCCACGAGAGCCAGCACGCGGGTCATAGGCGAGGTGTTCGGCGCCGCCGTGGGGCTGCTGTTGGCCCTGTGGCCGGTGCTCTATATCCTGGCATGAAGCAACGACAAGAGAGCGGCGTTCGAGCGCAAATAGGGCCTTTGACCTCATTGGGACGCTGTTTCGTCCTTGCGTCCGCCAACAGCGTCCAACTCGGCAACGGCCCCGCTGGTCTGACGCGAATTGCTTCGTCTGCTTGCCGCAGGCATGGCCTCGCGCCGTTGGCGCAAGGCCGTCAATGCCGCAGCGCGGCCAGAGTTCCCCAATGCGCGCAGGTGCACCAGCTCAAGGCCAATCGCGGTTGTCATCTTCGATCACCTCACGAGACAACAGTGTTCGGTCGCGTCCTACCAATAACGGTCGCCGAGCAACGATTATGCAAGAAGCGTGCAAGTCTCCCAGGATAGGATCTGGCGTCACCTAGAACGTTACCCAAGATCAGGTGAAAGCCCGCGCATACCGCTCGCTTCGCGTTTCAGCCAGAAAAGCGCGCCGCAAGTAGGCGAGCGTCCCCAGGGACGAGGGGAGACGGCGTGGCGGGGGCGTGCCTGGATCCTGTACCAACTCGATGCCGCGCAGCCGCTGTATGCTGTGGCTGGCCGCCCGCCGCTGCGAGCACGCGGCTTACACAGCGATCTTCACGCAATTGAGTATAAAGCGCACCTAAGACAGCGCTGCCAATTCCTTCGCAAGCCGGTCCGCCTCAGCGGCGAGGACTGCCTGATTTTTTCTTCGGCCTCTTGCAACAACCGCTTTGCAGTAGAAGCGCGCGGATCGGCTTCCTTTAAGAGGAACACGATTTGGCGTTGTCGCTCTATGTACCGAGCTCCGACGGTGAGGTCGGCATTGACCTGCGAGAGGTGCTGTTCAAGAGCCCGTCGGTCCATATGCCCACACGCCACGTCATCAGGAACCTGTTGTCATACGCACCGGATGAGGGCGGCATCCCCATCCTCACCGACGCCTATGCGCTGGTCCCGAGGCTGCGCGCGGCCCGCTGTAGGGCGTCGGCATCGCCCGATGGGCAATGTCCGCTGTAACGAGGCGGCCCCGCACGGCTTACAGGGCGTTCCCATGCGTGGCCTAGCCCTTGGCTGCGATTGGGGTGAGCAGTGAGGGCTGATGTACCATTAATGCGGTGCTCAACGATTTACGGTCGAGGCAAAAAAGGTACCTTATGAGTTCCTCCCCACGAGGGCCTGCAATGGGCCTTTTTGTGGCCGATCCCAGCGCCGTGCCATGCTGGGCAGATCCCGATCCGAGACCGTCTCCAGCGCGCCGCGTCATTCATCGCCCAGCTTCTCCGCCTCAGTGCCAACACCCCGAACGTAATCGCCGATCGTTGCAAGGCTGGGGGGCCGGCACAGGCACCCTTCACCGGCACCGAACTGACCAAATGCTAAACGATCCCGGCCGCCGGATCAGCGCGGGCGAGTCGTCGAGGAGACACTTTGCCCGTTGCAGGACCGGCGTGTCGAAGCAATCGGTGAACCAGCCGTGGTGCTGGCTTCCAACTGGCCCAGCGCGACCTTTACGCGCCCATACTTTCCCCAACAGCCTCAGGATCGTAAGGTTGCATCGAAGAGGGTGCGCCGAACCTCGAGAGGTGTAGGATGCGCGACCTTTGGGGGAAAGACCAATTGGACAAAATGAGCCTACACGATCCGAGGTGATGTATTACGACGTCTACGGCCAGGCCGTGAACACCGCGCTCAACAGCCGGTCTATATCTAAAGCAACACGATTTCCGCGACGCTGCGCGCCGGCATTTGGATCGGCAATGTCACCGAGGGCGCGGAGAAGGATAACACCATCTTCGGCTGGGGCCTGTGCAAGGACTTGAGCAACCGAGGCCTGGGGCAGGCCTACCACCTGAACAACGGGCTCGAGCCTTGTGCTTGCATGCTGTTCCAGTGGGCGACGGTCGGCTGGTACATCAAGCAGTTCGTCGGCGTCGACGTGGCGCCGTCGGGTTGCCTGGGCTAAGGCCCTTGCTTGGACTGCTGAGCAGACGCGCAGGAGCGACTCTTAGTCCTCGGCGTCATCTGAATCGCGCCGCGAAAGCGCACCCGCGAACTCCATGAGATCCTCGTCGCCGTCGACCTCGTCGAGCGTCGCTCCGCTCTGCTACCAAAAGTTGGATAGGCGCAAAGTAGCCGGCTATCATAGACGCCACCTCAGGCAATTGATCTCAAGTCACGCCTTCATCGCGCTTGATGTCTTCGAGCGTTCTTACGACGACGGCTGGCACCAGGGAGAGGCCGGTAGCCACGGAGGCAGCAAGCCGATGTCTGCCATGGTAAAGCCAATACTGAGGCTGGGCTCCGCCAGGAGAGACAGTCACCTCGATAAGCGGCAGCGGGCGTTCGAAGCGAATCGCCTCGAGCACGCTTATCAATCGGTCTCTGTCCAAGTCAGGGGCTTCTGGCGCCCGCTGTTGGACGCCAATTTCGGCGATCGATAATATCAGCGTGTTGGGGTTCGCCGGTCGGCGGTAAGCCGTTCGTTACGTTGCGAAGCCGTTCATGCCGGCGGCTTCCCACCACTCGTCGGGAAGCTCAAACCTGAACCACTGAGTGCTGCGAATCATATGCCCTCGACCACGCCCTTCACCCACATTATGCGACAGCTGGTTTCGGTGGCGCGGGTCTAGCCCCGCCAACATCTGACCGATCGCCGCGGACAACCCTGGCAAGCGCCGGCAGTGACGCGCCGCGAAGCTCCCATTCCCTGGGCCCATTGTCTGCAGCTCTATCGTCAGCCCAGTGCTCCATCTCGAGCATGAGCGCGCCGACGGAGTTTACCCCATGTCGTCGAGGGTTGCGTCGACGACGCCGGGATGAGCCTCCGCGAGATCGCCCCAGTAGTGATCCGCGAGCAAATCCACGCCGTCGAGAGAGGTTGGCCGGACTCCAGGGCCACCAACAGTCGTGCCGCCATCTGAACAAGCTGCCGGTCGCCTCACCGCAGGGGCGGGACTTTCGCTGATAGATCGCCGCGCCTTCCGCTTCGCATTGAATTCCAGCTCGACGAGCCGGCAGATGGCTTCGCCGCGGGCACTCGGATCTTCATGATATCTCCGAATACCTAGCCCGCTCTTACCGGCGGGGGCGCTTTGCCGGTCGGCCCTCTGACGAGGCGGTCTTACCGCGGGCGCGATTGTCGGCCACCTCGATTGGTCACGTCACATTTTGCGCCGGTTGGGCATTTGAACCTGTATGCACCGCCCATTTGCGACCAGGATTGAGCTTCTTCAGGCGGCGGTGGAAAGCGGCGCGAGAGCCTTGGCGCGGCAGCGTATCGCGATCGAGGGCCTGCGTAGAGAAGGGCACCGCACGGCTGAAGCGGAAAGGTCGTTTGCAAAGTGCAACGCCTCGCACCAGGCGCTCCTGGAGAAGCTTGCAACTCTTCGGCTAGAAGAGGGTCGATGAAGCGGATACCCGCCGCCGGACGCCGGGAAGAAGGGCGGAAACTGATAAATGCCGTATCGAAACCTGCCAAATCGCGCGGAACAGTACCGCAGGCTAGCGGGAGGAGTGCCGTTCCGACGCCAACGCGGATGCTGCATCCCGCAAGCTCATGCTCGATACGGCCGAGACTTGGGAAGGCCTTACGGCTTACGAGGACAAGCAAAATCCGCCAGACACCGCGCCCCAATAGCACCCTTAGCCGCTGGCCCCGTTTTTCTGCCCGTGGAATCGATTTAGGCTTCGTCCTGCAGCCGAGGACTCTTCCAGCCTCAAAGCCGTCCAGTGAGTCAGAAAACCGACTCAGCGAGCGGCAAGCGGGTGGGGGGAGCCGGCCTGTGCTTTGATTGTCTGACCTGAACAGCCGAGGGCGCGGCTACTTGAGCGACCAGCACCAAGGTGTACGCTCGGGCCAAGAACAGTGAGGCAAACCTTGGCAAAATTTCATCCTGTAGACCTGCATGTTGGCACTCGAATTCGGCAACGGCGGACGCTGCTTGCCATGACGCAATCAAAGTTGGGCGATGCTGTCGGTCTCACCTTCCAGCAGATTCAGAAGTACGAGCGCGGCTCCAACCGCATCGGTTCGAGCCGGCTATATGAGTTCGCCAAGTTGCTCGACGTGCCGGTGTCGTACTTCTTCGACGAGATGCCTTCCAACGCGCTGTCGGGCCGGCCGATGTCGGGCCGCGGCCGCAAGGGCTTCGGCGAGGCCGGCACGCCGTTCGAGCAGGAGAAGGATCCGCTGGTCAAGCGCGAGACGCTAGAGCTGATGCGGGCCTACCACAAGATTCGGGAAAACCGGGTGCGCAAGCGCATCTTCGAAATGATCAAGGCCGTGGGGGCGGCGAGCCATGCTGACGCGCTGGGTGGTAGCAAACAGCGCAGATCCGCTAAAGGCGGCTGAGGCGGCGGACTGCCCTGCGATGCGTAAGCTTCTTTTGCTCGCGGCAGCTCTGTGCCTTGCGCGGCATGGATCATCACCGATGGCGACACAACAAGGGCAGCGCGGCGTCACCTGTCGCCTATGGGGCATCGACGCCCGCGAGGCTTGAACGGGTACGTCCTGAGGCTGGGTGACCTGCCGATTGGATTCCGCCAGGGTATGGCATGGTAGCCTGACGGCAAGCGCGTTGATGTTGCTGGGCTGTCAGTGCGTCTTTCCGCCAAACCTCGGTTTACCGATTATGTCTGGGACACGTTCATCAGGTCCTCAAAAGCCACCGCAGGACTTCTGATCCTCTTATTCATGGTCTGTGGACGTCGGGGCTCGGCTGCGGTTGCCCGTGGTACGTCCAAGCCGCCTTAGGTCGATTCAGCAGCCGTTGCCTGTCAAATTGGGCGTCTGTCATGGCCTGCTTGCCCTCAGAGGACGTCGAGGACAGTAAAGACACCAAGCCGGACAGCTCGGAGAGGGTTTTTTTCTGACAAGTTTTTCGTGATGCGTAGGATCGGCACGGTAACCGTGCCGTCCCACAACCACTTCACCGCGCGGTCTTGCCTCGCGGGCTAAAGGATAAAGTCGCTTGGTGTTAGCGTGAATGCTCCGTTCAGCTGGATCTGGAAATCGGCAACAGCATCGCCATTGATATCGCCTGAAACGATTGTGTTGCCGTCCATGACCTGCTGGTGGAGTTCGCCGGCGGCCCCATGGAAGGCACTATCGCCGATGAAAGTAAAGGCCTGGTTGCCCCGCGCTATGGTGTTGGCGTCGATCGTTGAAAAGTCGATCTTGTCGATGCCCTGCTCGAACCCCACGATCTGATCGCGAGTGTCGGAGGTGTGACCGCTCTCATTCAACGCATTGAAGTCGAAACGGTCGGCGCCTGCGCCGCCGATCTCAATGTCTCGGCCAGAGCCGCCGGCCAAGACATCGTTGCCAAGGCCACCCGACAACGTGTCGTCGCCGCCGCCGCCCCTCAACACGTTGTTGCCGGTCGTGCCTTCGAGCACGTTGTTCAAGCTGTTGCCCCTGCCGTCGATGTTGCCGTCGCCCGTAAGCGTCAGGTCCTCGATGCTCTGGCCCCACGGCAAACGATAGCTCACCGAGCTCAACACCGTGTCAGTGCCCTGGCCATTCGCCTCGATCACCACGTCGCCGGCATGGTTCACAACATACTCGTCATTGCCCGCTAGGCCTGACATCGTGTCAGCCCCAGCCGTGCCCACGAGCATGTCCGCACCAGGGGTGCCGAAGATGGTGCCACCACCACCGGCGTCGCCACCACCATCACCGCCACCGGTGTTTTCGAGATTGTAGGCATGACCGGTGCCGTTCACGATGTTTCCGCCATCGTCGACGGTCCGCACGGAGAGCGTGTGCTCACCGGGTAAGAGAGTAACCTCTGCGGTCCACGTACCCGCATCGGCTGTTGCACTAACCCATGTCGAATCGTTGGCACTGACCTGTAGGAGGTCGCCGGCTGCCAGTGTGCCCGTGTAAGCGCCGTGGACCGTTTGAGTGGCAACGCTGGTAATAAAATCCCCCAGGGTGCCAGTGTCCTCGCTCAGGCCGGTCACCACGCCAACGGCCGCTGGGCCACCATCGTCGCCGCCGCCAACACCGCCACCGCCGCCACCTGGGCTGGTGTCGAGCGTGGGGTGGGTGGAGAGGAAGATGGTGTCGGACACTGTGGCGCTGCCACTCGCGATCTGGCCCGCGGTGAGGCCCCAAACCGAATTGTCGTCTACGATACCGGTGACCGTGGTGGCATTGTTCAGCAGTCGCGCGCTCGAACTGCCGGACATGTCGTTGACGACGACGTTGTCCTCGACGAGCAGGCTGGAACCAGCATAGGCCGCGCTTTCGCCGCCGTAGTGGATAATGACGGGGTTATCGGAATTCGGTCCCTGCTGGATCACGTTGTTACGGATGACGCCGACGCCCCCATTGGGCAGGTCAATGCTGTAGCTGCCCGTGCCGTCGCCGTCATAGATGCGCGAATTGGTGATGGTAGTGGATTGCGCTCGGCTCTTGATTTGGTGGCCGACATCGGCGTCGTGGAAGTAGCTGTCGTCGATAACCAGTGAGGCGATGTTGTTGACATATAGGTTGTGCGAATAGCCGTCGCCGGCTCCGTTGTTGGCGAATTCCGAACCGACGATGCGGATCGTGCCGTTGGGATCGGCATTCGCCAGAAGGCCGTCCTGATTGTCGTGAAAATAGCTGTCGATAATGACCAGGTTGCCGCTTTCGTAGCGGATACCCGCGCCGTTCATGTCGGACACGGCAGCACCCGAGAAACTAAGATTTTGGATCGTCACGTCACCCTGTGTGACGAAGATGCCTTTGCCGTTGGGCGGCGCCACGGTGGCGACGAAATTCGCCGTGCCACCGACACCGACGATGGTGATGTCCTTGGAGATTGTCGCGAAGTCATTCACATAGGTGCCGGCCTGTACGGCGATGGTATCGCCGTCACGCGAGGCGCCGACCGCAGCGGCGAGAGTGCTATAGGCCTGTCCGGCCCCGACATTGAGAGTTGCCATTAAACGTTAGTCCCCTTTGAGTTTCGGTCATGCCGTGCCACTCCGCGCAGCCACTTCTAAAAGGCTGACGTTATGTTCGGCTTCAGTGTCGCGGTGGCGTCGGCGTTACCGCCTTCAACCGTCGCGTCACGCTCGATAGTCCTCGGTAGTTGCGACATTCGGGGGGGCTGTATTTCCCGCGTCGCTCATTAGCCCTACCGAACACCGCCTTCGATGAGAAGGGGGAGAAAGTGATCTATGTGTGGCTCACTTCTCGCACGCAGCCTGACTTGAAGCGACACGCGAACATGAGTGACAGCGCGAACGTTTCTTACTTCCGGACGTAGGCAAAGTTACGCTGCAGCTTGTTCGCTCGAGTTGGAACGCGCCAACGGATCTTCACCTGAACATTCCATGGGCGCCGGGAAGACCCAGCGATTTCGAACGTTCGGTGCACCGGTGACTGCAAGGCATCCGTCGAAATAGGTGAGGTGTGCCAACGCCTGCACTGCAGCGCCCCTGCATGCCGAACGCTGCTGTCGGCGCCATCATCACTGCCGAAATCGTGACGCGATGCCGTCACTGCAGGCTGCAGACCCGCGCACAGGTCGGCGTTCCACCTTCGCCCATGTTCAAGGTCGACCGCTCCCGCTACAGGATCGTCCCGATTGCGTCGAGGTCGACGGCGTCATCCGGCGCTCGAGCCCGGACATGCTGTCGCTCGCCATACGTCGACGCCCTGCTCGCCGGCGCGGACGAGAGAGACGCCAACGTCATCGCCCAGGCGATTGCCGTGCGCGCCTGGCCATCCTTTGAGGAGCGGCTGGCCGTCTTCCGGGTCAGCGGGCTTTGGAAGCCGTCGGCCGATCCGTTCACCGGGCACCGGCCGGAATCGACCATCCTTAGCGAGGACTCGTGTAGGTTATCGGCGGCCCCGCATAGGCACCAAAGGGCGAGGTGTCTATGCGGGGCCTAGCCACTCGCCTTTGTCTTGCGTGGGGCGCAGCGAGGGCTAAGCGAAGCGTACCCTCAGCATGAGCTAACGTCGGTCGGAGCAAGAGAGCTACCAACAACGCACCCAGGAGCCGTCCATGCGGAGATGCTCTAAGGGGGAATGAGCGACCCGAGGAGGACCGAAGCCAAGGACGGCTGGCTGTATTTGGTTCTGGACACCATAACGGTGGCGCTGTTGCTCTTCGCAGCATACTTGGTGTTGCAACTAGTCCTCTAAATTTCGCTCAAAGTCGATGCGGCACCGGCCGCACGACTTGGCGGGCTCGCTTGTCCTCGCGCTGCCCCTAGCAGGAGACTTGGCGAAGTAGATTGTCTTCGATCCAGGTTAGGTAGGTCACTTCCACGACCAGATCGGGCTTCACCCAGTGCACCTCGCAATCGCGTTCTTTGACAGCACGGCAGCGCGCCCGCACGCCCCACACTGCTAGTAGGTGCATGCACGAGACCGGAGACGGCCCGTAGCGTTACGGTCGATCATGACCGGGCCATGGCCGTGCAAGCCCTACACCTTTCGCGCGCTGCAAAAGACGTTCGGCCCTATGTGGGTGCTATGCGATACCTGCGGGCGCTACGCCTGCCGGCGGCTTAGAGCTCTGCTCGACGTGGATTGTCGCAGGAAAAGGTTTAGCTGCTCCCGCGTCAAGAGCGTCGACGGGTTCCATATCGACACCGCCTGATCGGCAATACAAACGACACACAGTTTCTCGTCTGCTACACGTCAACACAAACGAGGTACTGCTCGTGGGTTAACATCCCACGCCACACGAGGCTCGCTGCTGTTGCCGGGCAGTGCTAGGGGTCCCCACCGAATAATGCGCGGGTACAACCTCCCCAAGATCCGTCAAGCGCCAATACCATCCCACTGAATGAAATGAAGTACCAAAAGTCTGTGCAGCCCGCTCACATCCACGGTGCCGCCGAGCAGGCTCTCCCCGCCGTCTCTAATGCGGCGCAAAGCACTCTCTTGTTCTGAAGTGAGGGGCGGCTGTCCTTTCTTCATGGCTTTCCGGATGCAACACCGTGGGCGGTTTCCCTCGGCTTCGGAACGCCAGGGTATCTTGATGGCTCCTTACTCCGTCGTGGCGGATGCGGAATCAACCGCACAACCTGCCTCGCCGGCTTGTCCTCTCGCTGACCCTGATAAGACGCCTGCCGCAGCAAATTGTCATCCGTCCATGTCAGATAGCTGACTTCAACGACCATCTCCGGCCGCATTCGGTGCGCCCGCGACAGCTTCAGGGGCGAGCCGAATCGACTGTCACGCGGCGGTGGCACTGCAAGGGCCATCTTCGGCACTGCCCAGGGCTTCAGTATGTTTGCTAGGCGCTCCGCCCCAACAGGCCCCTCTTGATGACGCCCTGATCTTGGCGCAGACCGCCCGCAGTTCCTCGCCAGTCATCGTGGACCGTACGGCTCGTCCATCAAACAGCTTGCGATAAGACAGAGCCTTCGCGCCCGCTAGGGCCTCTAACAGCGCCATAGCGTCAGCCAAGGTGCCTTCACCCTCACCAACCCCAGGCATGCGGGCCCACCCCGAGAATCGAGCCTAATGCCTTCGCAGAAATATTTGCCGTGAGGGCTAGTAGCAATTTCTCGGATCACTGCACGAACGCACGGTTTGGCTGCCGGGATGCTCAATTCTGACGCCTTCCCGAACTACAAGCCCGCCGAAGTCACAGCGGCACGCGCGTAACGCGGGCAACACAAAGACAAGCGACGACGTTCCCATACTATGCCGCGCGACATGAACGATCCGACCGCTGCAATTAGCTCAATTCTAAGAGAGGCTAACGAACTCATTTGCCGGCGGTTACAGGAAGCCCGACTCATGGTTTCGCCTGTTCTTGCGATCGTGACGCCGGATAGGAAAGTAATTTTGCGTACGAACGTAAGCCCGGAAGTACTGCGGTGGTTCGGTGAGGATTTGAAGAACATTGCCGAGAAGATCGGTGCTGCACCGAAGCTTGGCAAGACGCACTGATTTTCAGTTCCCACGCGCGCGGCCAACGATGCTTGATCGATGCTCCCCAACAGCAACATGAAGCTTTAGACACAGCGCGCTAGTCACCGGGTCGTCACGGGACGGACGATGCAAGCCGCTGCCAGATTATTGCGATCGGATCGGGATGCCGGCGGAGTGTGGGCTGCTGGCCCGAGGCGGTTAGTCACGTATGGCACGCCCGATAGATGGCCACCCGTGCGCAGGTCATCGGCACGTAAACCAGGGCTGCTATCACGGCAGGGCGACGCGCCAAAGGGGGGCGGCGGCAGTAGTCGCCCAATTGAGGTGGCCCAAAGTTCGTGAGCCGCTTGAGAGGCCGTGGTCTTCGCGCATCCGGCCCAGCTCTCGAAACCAGTCAGAAGGTCCAAGCTAATCAGAAGCTGAGCGCGCTCAGGCTCCGGCAACATCGACAATTCTGGCCCGTACACCAGTGCGAGCTGCGCCATCGTCGCCGCGCGAATGCGCACGATCCGAACTGCCAGCTTTTCCGATTGGCTTTTGTAGCGCAGCAGTGTGCGCCACAACGGCAGCCACTGCTCGCAAATGGCGGCCCGCACTTCAACTTGGGCCTTGAGCCGAGGATCGAAGTCGGCATCGACATTTGGCACCCGCGCCTGCGCCAGGGCTTGCTCAAAAGCGCAATCGCAACCGCAAGGCTGAGAGTGAGCAAGCCCGTGAAGCGCTCAAACACCGATCGCGTGGAAATGCCTGCTCGCTTCGCAATCTCCTGCGCTGTAGGCGGCTCTTGATTCGCTCGTACGAGGTCGAGGTACGCCTCAATGAAGGCCTGTCTGGTCTGCTCACTCCGCCGACGGCGACCATCAATGGATGGTGGTTTGGGATCTGAGAGTAGGGCGGTGCAGCCTAGCTGCACCGTCCCACACCCAAGAGGCGTAAGCTGCGGAACAAACCCGCCCGTGCCTCATCCCACACGCCACATGCCCCACGTGAAGCGGCTGGAATAGACCTTTCTTCGCCGATGCATCAATTAGTTTCCAAGCGACCAGAAGACCTGCGGGCGCTCCAATCAATTCGCACTAGCAATGGTTCTTATTGCAGTGTTCGGCACCGCCAAGCCCCAGTGCGGTGGGTCGGTCGCTGTTCCAAATTTGATCGCGGTCGCCTAACCCAGAAATTGACGACTGCGTCATTTTTTGATCTGTTCAGCGGATTCCTACATTGATATTAGGTTTGCAGCCCCACCCAAAGGGCAGGCGGGTGGTTTCTCCCTTGGGTGCGACCGCAGTGACCCACACCACTGTTCGCGGGCTCGGAGCCCGCGGGCCCGCCGCTTGCTATCCGAGCTCCAGTCATACTTGAACCGCTGTCAAATTCGCCGGAATCGGAACCATCGCAAGGGTCCCTTGATCACTACCGCGATAGGCGCGCAGCCTCCGGCGGAACTTCGACAGCTCGGGCAAATGGGCGCCGTGCAAAGCCTGCGACCCCGATTGACTGGCGTGGCGCTCCTCCACCTGAATTCATGTGGAAGTGGGGCGAGTTAATCCCGGTGCGCGACTTTTTCTTCCCGCATCGCATAATGTGCGCTGCAATAAAAAAGCAGTAGCTCTGTGACAAACCGACTCGAAGGGATCGCTAGTAATACTTAATGAGGATCACAAGAAAGTCACAGATGGCCGCTTCTCGTAGCCATGTGACAACCCGATCCCCCAGGGCGTCTCAATGAAGAATAAGACCTTCGAACTTACTTCATGTGGGGTGCATGATTTATGACTGCCATGATTATCGATTTCCGGGCGCATCATCAGCTCAAGAACGCTCGCCTCGATTACCAAGAGCCGGCGCCCCATCGTCGAACTAAGCGCGCTGTCCCGGGTCCTGCTGAAAGGGAGAGTGCCGACCAGCAAATCGCCCACATCGCCTGGCTGATCCGTGAGCTGGAGGATATAGCGCGCGGCGGCGAGCACCTGCCGCAGGCACTGGTGGCAGAAGCACACGCCAGCATTGAGAGAACCCGAAAGATGCTGCAGTCGTACCCGGCTGCGTGGACCAGCGGCAAAACGGACGCGACGGAAGGCGCTGCCCAGCCCAACATCGATCACGCCCTGCTCGAACGGATGTACAGCGACCTTGGGCTGCACCCTTAAGGTCGCGATGCAGCGACTGGGGATGCCCAAGCTTGACCGGCTGGCCTTGGCGACGAAGTTCGTAATTGCGCTTCACGACGCGTGCAGACGCAATCCCACATCGTGGCGGCGCATTAGCGCTATAGGGGCGCGAACAGGCATCAAGGGCGCCGACCTTGAGCGGGTCGTGGCGGATGTCGTGGCCGCCGGTCTGGTGGAACAGCGAGCCGATGATCCGAGTCTTATCATCCTGACAAATAATGGTTGGGATTTCGCCAGTCGTTAAAGAGAAAGCTTGCACGGAAGGCTCTT
>NZ_BKAJ01000117.1 GCF_007992495.1 Reyranella soli | reverse complement strand
GTTGGGATGACAGCATTACTGAACCTCACTGCACGCCACCCAATGGCGCGGTCGCAGCTCTCGCAAGGCAGGGCGCGCCTGCCGGCAGCCTTCGACGGCCATGGGGCAGCGTGGATGGAAGACGCAGCCGGAGGGCGGGTTGATCGGGCTCGGCACCTCGCCGCGCGGCGGCCGGAACTCGCGGGCGGCTTCCACGCGCGGATCGGGGATCGGCACAGCTGACAGCAGGGCCTGGGTATAGGGATGCAAGGGATTGTCGAACAGCTCGTCGCTGGCGGCCATCTCGACGATGCGGCCGAGATACATCACGGCGACGCGCTGGCAGAGATGGCGCACGACCGAGAGATCGTGGGCGATGAACAGATAGGTGAGGCCGAAGCGCTCGCGCAGGTCCTCCAGCAGGTTGACCACCTGGGCCTGGATCGACACGTCGAGCGCCGACACCGCCTCGTCGCAGACGATGAATTCCGGATCGAGCGCGAGCGCGCGGGCGATGCCGACGCGCTGGCGCTGGCCGCCCGACATCTCGTGCGGATAGCGGTCGGCGAACTTCGGATCGAGGCCGCACACCGACAAGAGGTCCCTCACCTTGTCGCGGCGGCGCTTCGCATCGGGCTCGACGCCGTGCACCTTGATCGGCTCGGCGATGATGTCGCCCACCTTCATGCGCGGATTGAGCGAGCTGTAGGGATCCTGGAAGATCACCTGCATGCGCCGGCGCAGCGCCACCAGGTCCCTGCGGTCCATGCGGTTGACGTCCTGGCCGTCGAACAGGATCTCGCCGGCGGTCGGTTTCTCCAGCCGCAGGATGCAGCGGCCAGTCGTGGTCTTGCCGCAGCCGCTCTCGCCCACCAGGCCCAGCGTCTCGCCGCGCTCGATGACGAAGTCGACGCCGTCGACCGCCTTAACGTCGCCGATCTTGCGCGTCATCACGATGCCTTCGGAGACCGGGAAGTGCATGGCAAGGCCACGCACCTCGAGCAGCGGACGTTCGGGCGCGGATGCGCTGAGGGGTGCGTTCATGCCGCGACGTCCCGGATCTCCGCGAGCTCGGCGCTGCGGAAGCAGGCCGAGAGATGCCCGGGTTCTCCGACGGCCGCGAGCGGCGGCCGCGCCTGGCCGCACTGCTCGACGGCAAAACGACAACGCGGCCGGAAGGCGCATCCGCCATCCAGCCGCGTCAGGTCCGGCGGTTGGCCGTCGACAGGATCGAGTCGCGCCCGGCGCGGCTGATCGAGTCGCGGCACGGATTTAAGGAGCGCCATCGTGTAGGGGTGGCGCGGATTGTGATAGATCGCGTCGGCGCTGCCGGCCTCGACGATGCGGCCGGCATACATGACGTTGACGCGGGCCGCATAGCGCGCGACGACACCGAGATTGTGGGTGATGATGATCTGCGCCACGCCGAGCTTGCGCGTCAGCGACTTCATCAGCTCCAGGATCTGCGCCTGGATGGTGACATCGAGCGCCGTGGTCGGCTCGTCGGCGATGATCAGCTTGGGATTGCAGGCGAGCGCGACCGCGATCATCACGCGCTGGCGCATGCCGCCGGAAAGCTGATGGGGATACTGCTTCAGCCGGCGCTTGGGATCGGCAATGCCGACCATCTCGAGCAGCTCCAGCGCACGGCGCTCGGCGGTGGCGCGGTCGGCGCCCTGGTGCTGCTCCAGCGTCTCGGTGATCTGGCGGGCGATGGTGAGCACGGGGTTGAGCGAGGTCATCGGTTCCTGGAACACCATGCCGATGTCGCGACCGCGGATCTCGCGCATCTCGGCCTCGGAGAGGCGGCGCAGGTCCTTGCCGTCGAACAGGATCTCGCCGTTGGTGATGCGCCCCGGCGGATTGGGGATCAGGCGCAGGATGCTGAGCGCGCCGACCGACTTGCCCGATCCGCTCTCGCCCACGATGGCCACGGTCTCGCCGTGCTCGACGGTGTAGGAGATGCCGTCGACGGCGCGCACCAAGCCGGCGCCCGTCCTGAATTCGGTATGGAGTGCCCTCACCTCCAGCAATGGCGGCATGCTGATTGTCTCCGAAGCCCTGCTTGTCGCCAGCATGCACTTCTCCCACGGGAGCACCCTGGTCCCGCGGAAGGCCCCAATTGCCGGCTTATTCGTCCCTGATGCGAAGCCGTTTCCTCAACCGTGCTACCGCCGTTTTTCTCCCTTATCCGGCGGTGCAGCCTCTTTTGGGCTGCGAAAAGCGTACGGGACGCGCCTGTTGGGTGCAAGCCATTAAGGTGTGAGGTGCGGCCGGCGGGCCAGCAGAGCGGCGACAGCAGCCAAAGCGGCCAGACTGCCGAACAGGATCAGCGAGCCCGTATAGTTGCCGCTGGCGTCACGGAGCACACCTGACGCGATTGGGCCTGCGGCCTGGGCGATCACCTGTAGCGACAGCGCGACGCCGCGGATGGCGCCGTAGCTCTCCCGGCCGAAATAGTCGGCCCAGGCCATGGGCAGCAAGGTCATGACGCCGCCGATTCCCAGGCCAAACAAGCCGGCAAACAAGTAGGAGGTTTCGATGGAGCCGACGCCGATCAGGCCGAGCGTTCCCGTGCCCAGCAGCACGGCGGCGAGCGACATCACGTAGCGCAAGGGCCAGCGCCGCGGCAGAAAGCCGACGCCGAAGCTCGCGACCGCCGACATGGCCGAGAAGAAGCTGATCACCGTGGCGGCGGCGATGGGCGACAGGCCGTTCTCGATGAGATGCGGCGCCTGGTGCAGGCTGACACCGGCCTGCACGGGGAAGACCAGCACCGTGTAGAGCGACAGGAGCCAGAACGCCTGGGTGCGCATGGCGGCAGCTCGAGTGAAGCGCGGCTCGACGACGGTCGGCCCGGCGCCCGCGGTGATGCGGTCGGGCACCAGGCCGACATCCTCCGGCCGGCGCACCAGGAACAGCCAGACCGGCAGGAAGCCCACCGCCAGCGCGGTGGTGCCGATCGCCACCCAGCCGTGACGCCAGCCGCCATCCTGCATGGCGAGCTGGGCGATGATCGGCAACGCCACCAGGCCCGACATCTGGGCGAGCGTGGCGATGGAGGTGGCGCGCGCCCGCCGCGCCACGAACCAGTTGTTCAGCGCGCCGTAGAGGCCGAGATCGTACGGTCCGGCCCAGATCATGCGGGCGAAGACGAACAGCAGGTAGAACGACAGCAGCGACTGCACGAGCGACAGCGCCATGGTCGCAAGGCCGGTGCCGAGCACGGCGAGGCAGAGGATCAGGCGCGCGCCACGCCGGTCGAGCACCGGGCCGATCAGCGGCGACACGAAGGCCGCCAGCACGCCGCCCAGCGATACCGCGCCCGCCATCTCGGTGCGCGACCAGCCGAAGGCGTCGGTCATGGGCACGACGAAGACCGACAGCGTGGCCACGGCCGGTCCCTGACGCGCGAAACCGGCCAGGCAGATGCAGGCCAGCACGATCCAGCCGTAGAAGAAAGGCAGGCGCGGCACGAGGAGTCGGGGAACAAGCGGCGGACGCATCGACGCGCCAGTAGAGCGCCGAACGATACCGGCCGGCTAGCGCAAATCTGTCATCCCGAGCGGAGCCGTCTGTGAGGGGCGGCGAAGTCGAGGGGCTCGGCTCCGGTCGGGATGACGGGACTTTGCGGCCACGATTCCGCGGCACACGCCGAGACGCCTGCGCGGCGGCGCTCTCGTGGCGGGCCGTGACATGTGCTCGCCAACTGCCTGATCACTGAAATATCTCTTGTGCGACGGTAAGATTGACGTTCGATGGGTATGGTCAAACGCAAGCGAGGACATGGTTGTTGCCGTGGCCTACGGGATTTCCTTCAGCACTGCCAAGCGGACCCTGCGAACCCTGTTCCCGCGGGCGGTGTTGAATTGGCGCGAGGCGCGTTACTTCGGCAGATATGGCGAAGCCGAGATGCATCTCGTCGATCTCCTGTGTCGAAGTGGCGAAGACGCAATCGATGTCGGGGCCAACTACGGCGGCTACATCCATTTCATGCGCCGCCACGCTCGGCGTGTCGTCGCTTTCGAGCCCGTGCCCGAGTTCGTGGCTGTGCTCCGCGCGAAGTTCGGCGGCAAGGTGCTCATCGAACCGATCGCCCTCTCCGACCGCGCCGGCGAGACAACACTCTATACTCCCCTGATTGCCGGCGTGAAAATCGGCGGCGGATCGAGTCTCTCGTTGGTGGCCATGGCGGCCTATGAGACACGCGACAGTTTCCAGGTCCGCACCGCGCGACTCGATGATGCTTTCACAGGCTCCGTGGGCTTCATCAAGATCGACGTCGAAGGCCACGAGCATGCGGTGTTGAAAGGCGCTGTCGACACGATCCGCCGCTGCAAGCCGCGCCTCCTGATCGAGATCGAGGAACGTTGTTCGCCAAGTGGGGTAGTGCGCATCTCGACGTTTCTCCGTGAGCTCGGATATCGCGGCTACTACGCCCATTTGGGCGAGCTGCATGGGATCGAGGGCTTCTCCGTTGCCCGGCTGCAAGCGCCCGACCAGATGCCAGAAATGGCCGCGACGCTGCATGACCGTCCCCCGCTCGACAACTACGTCAACAACTTCATCTTCCTGCCGCCCGACGAACCGGAAGCGACAGTGCGCCGACTGCGCGAGCGTCTGCGCGCCCTGGTCCATGTCCCTGCCGGAGCGTAGAGTGAGGCTCGATCGCCGAGGCTCGAAATGGCCGCAAATCAAGCCCTGATCTGCAAGGGATGCTGGCAGACCATGCGCGTGCCCATCGCCCTGCGCGGCCCTCTTTCGGTGCCGTTCCGCGTCGTCGGCCTGCGGCCCAGTCGCATGAATCCCAACCTCTGCACCTTGTGCGAACTCATGTTCACCAAGGTCATGAAGGCCACCAAGATCACGATCGACGCCACGATCATGTTCGCCGACCTCAGGGCCTATACCAGCCTGTCGCAATCGCTGTCGGCGACCGAGATGGGCGACGTGCTCGACATCTTCTACGACGAATGCGCCGCCGCCATCTGGGAGTTCGACGGGCTTTTGAACAAGACGATCGGCGATGCCGTGATGGCGGTGTTCAACTTCCCGATCAAGCAGCCGGACCATGCGCGGCAGGCGCTGCGCGCCGCCCGCGCGCTGCAGCAACGCGTCGCCGCCCGGCAGCCGGAATTCACGGCCCTGCTCGGCGAGACCAAGGGCGAGATCGGTGTCGGCATCGGCATCCATTGCGGCGAGGTGAGCTTCGGCGAGTTCGGCCGCTCCCATCGCGACTTGACCGCCATCGGCACGGTGGTGAACACCGCGGCCCGCGCCCAGTCCGCCGCTCACCCGGGGGAGATCCTGGTCACCGAGGCCGTCCACGAGAGCGCCCGCGACGATCTCACCGGCAGCACGAGCAAGCCGTACGACCTCAAGGGCTTCGATCGGCCTGTCGCCCTCTATGCGGCGTGACGAGGCTCATTCCTCCCCAGCGAAGCTGGGGAGGTGTCCGCAAAGCGGACGGAGGGGTCATGAGCAGCAGCACGGTTGCTCATGACCCCTCCGGCCCTTCGGGCCACCTCCCCATCGAAAAACGATGGGGAGGAAGAGCTACGGCAGGAGGATCAAAGGCCCGACGGTCGAGCGGCTTTCGAGCTCGCGATGCGCCTGGGCTGCCGCCGACAGCGGATAGCGATGCCGGATGTCGAGGCGGATGGTGCCCTGCCGAAGCGCCTCGAAGGTGCGTTGCGCCATCTCGGTGAGCGCGGCGCGCTCGGCGGTGTAGTGGAACAGCACTGGGCTGGAGAAGGTCGCTGATTTCTGGCCCAGACTCTCGACGGGCAGGCGATCGAACGGGCCGCTGGCGTGGCCGTAGCAGATCCAGTGGCCGCACATCGCCAGCGCCTCGAGGTTTTCCCGCGCGGCAGCCTGGCCGAGGCCATCATAGATGACGTCGGCGCCGCGGCCGCCGGTGGCGTCGTGCAGGGCGGCGGCAAAGCGATAGTCGCGGCCGACGATGGTGGCAGCGCAGCCGGCCGCACGCGCCACACGGGCCTTGTCGTCGGTCGAGACGGTGCCAATCACCCGCGCGCCGAGCGCCTTAGCCCATTGGCAGAGCAGCAGGCCGACACCGCCCGCTGCGGCATGGACCAGGACGGTCTCGCCGCCGCGCAGGCGATGGGTGCGATGCAGCAGGTATTCGGCCGTCATGCCCTTCAGCATCACGGCGGCCGCCGTCTCGTCATCGATCTCGTCGGGCAACACGACGACCTGACTCGCAGGCAAGGTGCGCACGCCGACATAGGCGCCGGGCGGCGCGCAGGCATAAGCGACGCGGTCGCCCGGCAGCAGATGGGTGACACCGTCGCCGACGTCGACGACGACGCCCGCCGCTTCCATGCCGATGGGGGCGGGCGGCTCGATCATCCGGTACTCGCCCTTGCGGATATAGACGTCGATGTAGTTGACGCCGATGGCGCTGTGGCGGACCCGGACCTCGCCCGGGGCGGGAAATCTTGCCTCGAGCGGGCGGGCTTCCAGCACGTCAGGGCCGCCGAAGCGGCTCACGACCATGCCCTGCGTCGCCATCGTCTCGCTGCCGGCCGTCCGGACGGCCGGCGCACCCGGACGGCGGCGCAGGAAGGCGCGCAGGCCTTCGAAGCCACCTTCGTAGACACCCTTGCCGACGAGATCGGCGAATTCCTGCTCGCGGCCGCGCGGCGTGTCGAAGGTCGATTGCCAATGCCAGAAGGTGCGGTCGCCGTCGGTGACACGCTTCAGCTGGACGGTGGCGACGTAGCGCTGCATGGGCAGCGTGGCGTCGAGGATGCAGTAGGTCGAGACGTAGTCGTTGTCGGAAAGCGCCAGAAGCTGCTCGCGGATGTGGTTGCCGTCCTTGAGGGTGAAGTTGCGCACGCAGCCGACCTGGTCGGCGGGCTCGTCGTTCTCGATCACGGACTCGGCCACGACCGGATGCCAGGCCGTGTGGCTGTTGAAGTCGCGCAGAATGGCCCAGACGCGCTCAATCGGCGCATCGATGATGGCAGACCGCGTGACTCGGATCATCTTGCCGGACCGCGGGCCTCCAGGCCCGCCTCATGATTCGCTGCAAAAGAACGTGAGCGGGCCTGGAGGCCCGCGATCCGGTAAGACGACGTCAACGCCGCACCAGCATCTTCAGGGAATCGAAGCCGGCCTGGAACACGCCCTGGCCGATGTCGCGTGAAAGCTGGCCTTCGCGGTCGGGGGCGCAGTCGAACTCGGCCCACCATTCGGCGAAGGTGCGGTTGCCGTCGGTCACCGGGGTGAGCTTGAGCGTGGCGACGTAGTTGTCGACGCCCAGCGGGCTTTCCAGGATCGAGTAGGAGCACTGGTAGTCGTAGTCCGACAGCGTCAGCAGCTGCTCGCGGATCATCCCGCCATCCTTGAGGCGGAAGTTGCGCACGCAGCCGATCTTGTCGGACGGCAGCCCGCCCTCGATGCGCGATTCGGCGACGAACGGTGTCCAGCCCGGCAGCCCGTTGAAGTCGCGGATCCGCGCCCATACCTGCTCGGCCGGCGCGTCGATGACGCTCGACGTGTAGACCTTGATCATTCTCCGTCATCCCGAGCGGAGCCGCCTGCAAGGCGGCGTAGTCGAGGGACCTCGTCTTGTCGACGCATCCCCAAAAGAGGTCCCTCCGCTCCGCCTCGCTGCGCTCGGCTCCGGTCGGGATGACAGGGCATCACCCGTTATTCTCCCGGCGGGTTGGCTGGCACCGGCGGGCCGCTCGAGCCCTGGGTGCGGTCGAGCAGGCCTTGCGCCACCCGGCCGACATCGCCGCCGGCGACGCCGATCTCGCGCAGGAGCTGGTCGATCAGCGGCGCCTGGGCGCGGAAGCGCAAGGCCGAGTTCACGACGCTGTCGGCAAGCCCGCTGCCGGCATCGCCGGCGCCGGCGTGGCCACCGCCCCCGCCGCCGCCACCGAAGCCGTCGACATGCAGGATCTTGATGCCCTCGATGCGCTCCAACGGCTTCACCGATTCGCGGATGATGGAGTCGAGCTTGTCGATCAGCTTCAGACGCATGGCCGACAGACGGGCGTCGGCCGACAGGAGGTTCTGCGCCTCGTTCATCAGCCGCGTGCCCTCGGCATCGACTTCCAGCCGGATACGGTTCGCCAATGCCCGGATCTTCTCGGCGTCGGCCTCTGCCTCCGCCTCGGCGCGCACGGCCGCACCGCGGTCCGCCGCCGCATTCTTCTCGGCCTCGGCGCCGACCCTGAGGCGCAGCGCCTCGCGCTCGGCCTCCTGCTGGGCCACGATCAGTTCGACGCTCTTGCGTCGCTGCGCCATCTCGGTCTCGCGGGCGGTGAAGACCTGCTCCTCCGCCGTCACCGCGAGCGCCCGCGCCCTATCGGCCTCCGCCTGCGCCACCGACTGCGCCCGCGATTGCTCGGCGACGGCGACCGCCCTCTCCTGCTCGGCGAGCTCGATCGCCTTGCGGCGCCCGATCTCGAGCTCCTCGACTTCGCGCTCCTTGGCGATGCGCTGCTCCTCGACCGCCCGCTCCGAGGCGATGCGCGCCTGCTCGATCGACTGCCGCGAGGTGATCTGGGCCCGCTCGGCGTCCTGGTCCTTGTCGGCGCGCTCGCGGGCGATCTCGGCCCGCTGCGCCGCACGCTGGGTTTCGAGGTCCTGCTCCTGGGCCAGTCGGGCGTGTTCCAGCGCCCGGTCGATCTCCAGCGCCTGCCGCTCGGTGTCGAGATTCTTGTTGCGGATCTCGATCATCGTGTCCTGCTCGATGTCGTTGCGGATCTTCTTGCGCCGCTCGATCTGCTCGGTGAGCCGCGTCAGGCCCTCGGCATCGAAGGCGTTGGACGGATTGAAGTACTCCATGGCTGTCTGGTCGAGCTGGGTCAGCGACACCGTCTCGAGCTCGAGCCCGTTCTGCAGCAGGTCGGCGGCGACCACGGTACGCACGCGCCTGACATATTCACCGCGCTTCTCGTGCATCTCCTCCATGGTCATCTCGGCGGCCACGGTCCTGAGCGCGTCGACGAACTTGCCCTCGATCAGCTCGCGCAGGGCATCCGGCTGCATGGTGCGCTGGCCCAGCGTCTGGGCGGCCGCGGCGATGGCGTCGTCCGACGCCTGCACGCGCACATAGAATTCGCTCAGCACGTCGACCCGCATGCGATCGCGGGTGATCAGCGCCTTGTCGCGGCCGCGCGCCACCTCGAGGCGCAAGGTGTTCATGTTGACGGGGATGACCTCGTGCACGATGGGCAGCACGAAGGCGCCGCCGTTCATCACGACCTTCTGGCCCGCCAGGCCCGTGCGCACGAAGGCGCGCTCCTTCGACGAGCGCAGATAGAGCCAGTTGAACAGCCAGACGACGATCGCCACGACGATGGCGACGACAACCAGGCCTAGGATAAAGGTGCCGAATTGGGCTCCGCTCATGGGATCCTCCCGACTATCTTCTGATCTTCTTGAATTGACGCGTGGTTTCGACAAGCGCCTGCTCGGTCGGCAGGCGTTCCATGCTTGAGGCTCCGTAGAAGCCGTTGCATTCGGGGCACTGCGCCAGAATGAACGTCGCATCCTCGGGCGTGGCGATCGGCCCACCGTGGCACAACACGATGATGTCCTTGTCGACCTGGCGCGCCGCGGCCGACCAGGCCTTGATCAGCGATGGGCAGTCGGCGAGCTTTAGCCCGGTCTCCGCGCCGATGCTGCCGCCCGTGGTCAGGCCCATATGGCAGACGATGATGTCGGCGCCGGCCTCGGCCATGGCGATGGCCTCGCGTTCGTTGAACACGTAGGGCGTGGTCAGAAGATCGAACTCATGGGCGGCACGGATCATGTCGACCTCGTGGCTATAGCCCATGCCGGTTTCTTCCAGGTTCTGGCGGAATCGGCCGTCGATGATCCCGACGGTGGGGAAATTCTGCACGCCGGAGAAGCCGAGCTCCCGCAGATGGTGCAGGAAATCATCGAGGATCAGGAACGGATCGGTGCCGTTGACGCCCGCCAGCACCGGCGTCTTCTTGACCACCGGCAGCACCTCGCGCGCCATTTGCAGCACGACGTCGTTGGCGTTGCCGTAGGCCAGGAGGCCTGCCAGCGAGCCACGCCCGGCCATGCGATAGCGGCCCGAATTGTAGATCACGATCAGGTCGATGCCGCCCGCCTCCTCGCACTTGGCCGAGAGGCCGGTGCCGGCGCCGCCGCCGATGATCGGCTCGCCGCGGTCGATCATGTGATGCAGCCGGTCGAGGATTTCCTTGCGGGGGATGCGGGCCATGGCGTTACCGTGATGCCACGGCACGCGTGAGGCGCGTGCCGGCGATGTCGTTGAAGTGGGCGACCAGGGCGTCGATGAAGGCCTGGTCGTTGATGTTGTGCGGCAGGGTGACCAGCTTGCGGTCGGTGCCGGGGCGGAAGCCCGCCGTCAGCACGTCGAACAGCACCTTGTCGGTGGCCGGATCCCAGAACGGCTTGCCCGGCGCGTCGATCAGCGACACGCCGCCCTGCGGGATCAGGAAGCGCACCGGCCCCTGCATGCGATTGAGCTTGTCGACCAGGAATTCGCCGATGCGGCGGCATTCGTCGGCCGTCGTGCGCATCAAGGTGACATTGGGATTGTGGACGTGCAGCTTGCGGTCGCGAAAACGCGCCGGCACCGTGTCCATGGCCCAGAAGTTGATCATGTCGAGCGCGCCGCACGAGCCGACATAGGGGATGCGGCTCCGGATGATGGCGTCGAGCCGGCCCGGCCCGGCCGACAGTAGGCCGCCGCCGACCTCGTCGGCGATCTCCGTGGTGGTGGCGTCGATCACGCCGGCCAAAAGGCCCGAATCGACCAGCTTCTCCATCGACTGTCCGCCGATGCCGGTGGCGTGGAACACCAGGCAGTCGTAGCGATCTTCCAGTTGCTTGGTGACGCCCTGCACGCAGGGCGTCGTCACGCCGAACATGGTGAGGCCGATGGCGGGCTTGGTCTGCGACGACGCGGTTCGTCCGGCGTGGGCGATCATGCCGGCGAGCGCGTGCGCGGCATTCGACAGCACCCGCTCCGAGACGCTGTTGATGCCCGAGACGTCGGTCACCGAATGCATCATGCAGATGTCGGATGGCCCGACGTAGGGCTTCACGTCGCCCGAGGCGACGGTCGAGACCATCATCTTGGGAATGCCGATGGGCAGCGCCCGCATCGCCCGCGTCGCCAGCGCAGTGCCGCCCGAACCGCCGGCCGAGATGATGCCGCCGAGATCGCGCCGCGTCATGACGAAGCGCTCGAAGGCGATGGCCATCTCGGTCACTGCCGAGCCGCGATCACCGGTGAAGACCGCGCGCTCGCCGCCGGGATGATGGCGCGCCACCTCGCGCGGCGGCACCGAGGCGGGCGACGGCGCGCCCGAGGTCGCGAGATCGACGGTGACGGTGCGCAGGCCGAGCTTCTCCAGGCTGTTGCGCAGGAAGCCGAGCTCGCGGCCCTTGGTGTCGAAGGTGCCGGCGATGTAGGCGGCGCGCCCGAAGGTCGTCGCGACCGGGAGCTCGACGACCCGCGCCTCGCGGCCGGAGCGCGACAGCGACGCGGCCGCGACCTCAAGCGACGGCGGCGGCGCCACCGGCTCGGCGCGGGCGCTGACGATCTGGTCGCGCGGGCCGACCGTGCTGTCGGTCGCATTCCAGCGCGTGAAGCCGCGCACGGCACGCTCCTCCGGAGACAGCGGTGCGGCGGACGCTGCCGGGGCCGCCGCATCGTCGGAAGCGCGACGCACCGTGAAGACGCGGGTTTCGGGCTGCTCGGGCGCCGGTTGCTCCGCCAGCTCCTCGGCGGCTTCCTCCCCGGCGGTCGTCACGCCCAAAAGGCGCTGCTGCAGGTCGCGGTCGGCCGCCAGCTCCGCCGCCGGCATGGTGCGGGCGATGCGGCCGTTGACCATGACCGCGACGGTGTCGGCGACGTCGATCGCGACACCGAGATTCTGCTCGACCAGCAGCACGGAGAGCGAGTCGTCGCCCAGTGATTTCAGGGTCTCGGCGACCTGCTCGACGATTACCGGCGCCAGGCCTTCGGTCGGCTCGTCCATCACCAGCAGGCGCGGGTTGAACAGGAGCGCGCGGCCGATCGCCAGCATCTGCTGCTCGCCGCCGGAAAGCTGGAAGCCGCCGTTGCTGCGACGCTCGGCGAGCCGCGGGAAGAGGTCGTAGACGCGCTCGATGGTCCACACGCCGCGATGGGCGCTGCGCTCGGCCAGCCGCAGATGCTCGTCGACCGAGAGCGAGGGCCAGACGCGGCGGCCCTGCGGCACGTAGCCGATACCGAGGCCGGTGATGGTGTGCGGTGCGCGGCCTACGAGTTCGGCGCCGGCGAGCTTGGCGCTGCCGGACGCCGCGACCAGCCCCGTGATGGCATTGCACAGCGTGGTCTTGCCCATGCCGTTGCGGCCGACGACGGCCAGGATGCCGCGATCGAGCGTGAAGGAGACGTCCTGCAGGGCGTGAGCGCGGCCGTAATGGACGTTGAGCCGGTCGACCCGCAGGATGGGACCTGCTCCGCCACCTTCGACGCGTCGGCGCGAGAACCAGGCCATCAGTGCCGGCCTCCGCCCATGTAGATCGCCGCGACCTCGGCGTCGTTCTCGATCTCCTGCGGCGTGCCGTGCTTGAGGACGCGGCCGTTGTGCATGACCGTCACGCGGTCGACGACGCGCAGGGCGATCTCGAGATCGTGCTCGATCAGGATGAAGCCCATGTGCTCGGGCAGGGCGCCGAGCAGCGTCACCAATTCGCGCCGCTCGGCCGGCGACAGGCCGGCGGCCGGCTCGTCGAACAGGATCAGGCGCGGGGCGCCGGCCAGCGCCATGCCGATCTCGAGCTGACGCTGCTGGCCATGCGACAGGCTCGACACCAGGCGCTGCGCCACCGACTGAAGGCGCACGCGCTCGAGCAGCTCGTCGGTCGCGGCGCGCGAGGGATGCGCGCCGCGCGCCCGGCGGAAATCGAAGCGGCCGCGCGCCACGCCGCGCACGGCCAGGAAAAGGTTGTCCCAGACCGTGAGGTTGCGGAACAGGAGCGACGACTGATAAGTGCGCCGCAATCCCATGCGGATGCGGTCGTAGGCCGGCACTTCGGTGATGTCCTCGCCGAAGAAGCGCACGCGGCCCGCGGTCGCCGGGAAGTCGCCGGTGACGACGTTGAACAGGGTCGTCTTGCCGGCGCCGTTGGCCCCGATCACCGCCCGACGCTCGCCCGCCGCCACCGAGAACGAGACGTCCTCGATGGCGCGCAGCGCGCCGAAGGTCCGCGTGACGCCCTCGAGCTCGAGGGCGTCACCGGTGGCGAGCTGCGTCTGCGGCAGGTCGGAGGTGACCAGGGCCATGGCTAGCCGTGTGCTACGGGCAGCTCGGCACGTCGCGCGAGCCGAGACCCATCTTGTCGAACTCCTCCTTGCTGAGGTTGAGCCGCTGGTTGACGCTCGGGATGGTCTTCACGACCTTGTTGTAGAAGGTGCCGTCGGCACCCTTCGCCACTTCGGTGATGAAGGTCGGGCCGATCGCCTGACGGTTCTCGTCGAGCGTGATATCGCCGGCCGGCGTCTTCAGCTTCAGGTTCTGCAGCGCCTCGCGATACTTCGCCTGGTTGTTCGAGAGGTCGCCCTTGACCGCGTCGAGGCCATCGAGGGCCGCCTTCATGTTGATGTAGTAGACGAAGGCGAACAGCGACGGGCTCGGGAAGCCGTCCTTGAAGTTGGCCTTGTAGTCGGCCACGAACTTCTTCCATTCCGGCGTGTCGATCGAATCGGCCATCGGACCGGCGGCCGGCGTGCCGAGCAGCGATTCGCGGCGCTTGCCCTTGAAGTTCAGCACGGTCTGGTCGACCGTGATCGAGCCGCCGACCATCGGCTTGTCGCCACCGGCCTGCTCGTACTGGCTGAGGAAGTTCACCGCGTCGGCGCCGCCCAGCACGACCAGGAGCGCGTCGACGTCGGTCGGCAGCTTGGAGATGACCGACGAATAGTCCTTGCCGCCGAGCGGCACCCACGCCTTGTGCGTGATCTTGCCGCCGAGCTTGCAGTAGCCGGCCATGAAGCCCTGCACCTGCGAGTACGGGAAGGAATAGTCTTCGGCGATCAGCGCCATCTTCTTGTACTTCTTGTCGTTCAGCGCGTAGTCGCCGAGACCGACCATCCACTGCGCGCCGTCGGTGTTGAAGCGGTAGAAGTTGGGCGATGGATTGACCAGGGTCGTGCCCTGGGCGCCCGACGAGCCGTTGATGAAGGTCACGCCTGGCTGGGACTTGGAGTAGTCCTTGACCGCGATGCCTTCGGAGCCCGAGAGCGGGCCGACCATGATCTGGACCTTGTCCTGCTCGACCAGCTTGCGGGTGGCGTTGACCGCCACGTCGGGCTTGGCGTCGGACGAGGCCTTGATGATCTCGATCTTCTTGCCGCCGGCCATGCCGTTCTTTTCCTTGAGCGCCAGCTCGGCGCCGCGCATGCCGTCCTGGCCGCCGGCCGCGAACGGGCCTTCGAGCGTGGCTAAAAGGCCGATCTTGATCGTCTCCTGGGCCTGGGCTGCCGCCGAGAGCACGGTCGCGACCGCCGCCCCCGCCAGCAGGCCGACTAACGTCGTCATCCGCTTGGTCATTGGTTTCCTCCTCGCTGTCATGAGCGGCCTGCCGGCCGCGCTTGTGTAACGCTTACCGAACGCCACTCTCCTCCCCTTACCCTGGCGCCAGCGTCGGCCATGCGCCGCCGCGCCCAGTCCCGCAACATGTCCCACCAGCCGAGCAGGCCGTCGGGCGAGAACAGCACGATCACCAGGAAGACCAGGCCGATCACCAGGTTGAAACGTTCGCGATCGATCAGGTCGATGGCGAAGTTCTGCAGCAGCACGAACACGACGGCACCGATGAACGGCCCGACGGGATGGCGCATGCCGCCCAGCACGGCGACGATCAGGATGTTGATCATCCACGAGGTGCCGACCGATCCCGGCGTGATCAGGCCGTTGTACCAGACCAGCAGCACGCCGCCGATCGAGGCGATGACGCCGGCAACGGCATAGGCCGCGACTCGGTGCGCCACCGGACTGTAGCCCAGCGCACTCATGCGCCGCGCATTGTCGCGCACGCCCTGGAGCGCTATGCCGAACGGGGCGCGGATCAGGTACTTCACGAAGAAGTAGCCGGCGAGCGCCCAGAACAGGGCGAGGTAGTAATAAGGAATCGGCGCGCGCCAATCGATGCCCAGCACGACGGGCGGCACGACCTTCTGGAAGCCCTGGAAGCCGTTGAAGATCGCGTAGTTCTGCTGCGCCAGGTAGAAGAAGGCCATCCCGATCGCGAGCGTGATCATGATGGTGTAGATGCCCTCGGTGCGCACCGACAGCCAGCCGATCAAGGTGGCGGCAAGCGTACCGCCAGCGATCGCCAGGATCACCACCAGCCACCACGGCCAGCCCAGGCTGATCTCGGGCGTGCCGCTCACGCCCAGGATGGCGACGATGTAGCCCGCCATGCCGGCCACGGTCATCTGCGCCAGAGACAGCATGCCGCCGTAGCCCGCGAGGAAAGTGAGCGACAGCGCGATCAGGCCGAGCGTCAGCGCCTGGCCGCCGATCTGGTAGGTGAAGAAGGGCGGCACGATCCACGGGTAGACGAGCACGGCCGCGAGCACGACGACGTGGCGCCAGCCGATGTGACGCCACGACTGGAGAAGGCTTGTCGCCGGCGCGGCGGAGGCTGGCCCTGTCGTCGCGCGCGGCGCAGCGGTGGCGCGTCCGCCCGACCAATTGCGGCTGGGGGCGGAGAAGTTCATGGCCTTGCGCCAGTGGGCGGCGCTCATGCGCGCCTCCCCAGGATGCCCTGCGGACGGAAGGCGAGGACCAAGGTCATGACGACGAAGGTGAAGACGATGCCGTAGGTCGGCGCGTAGGCGAGGCCGAACTGTTCGGCGAGGCCGACCAGCACGGCGCCCAGAGCGGCGCCGGCGACGCTGCCCATGCCGCCGACGATGACCACGACCAGCGAGGCCAGCAGGTAGCGGGTGTCCTCGCCCGGCGCGATCGAGAGCGCCGTTCCGCCGACCACGCCGGCGAAGCCCGCCAGCCCAGCGCCGATCGCGAAGGTGATGGCGAACACCATCTGCACGTCGATGCCCGAGGCCGAAAGCATGGCGCGGTCATCGACGCCGGCGCGGATCATCATGCCAACGCGGGTGCGCGCCAGGAACCACCACAGCGCCAGCCCGATGACGATGGCCATGGCCAGCAGGACCAGGCGATAGGTCGCGAACTTGCCGACGATGGGCAACGCGGTCGAGCCGATGATCCAGCGCGGCGGATCGAACTGGTAGATCTCGCCGCCCCAGATCCACAGCGCGATGTCGGCGGCGATGATGGAGAGCGCAATGGTCGCCATGGTCTGGCGCAGGTCCTGGCCGTGCATGAAGCGGAACACACCGATCTGCAGCAGCAGCCCCATGAAGGCCGCGAACAGGAAGCCCGCCGCCACGGCGAGGAACCACGAGCCCAGCCATTCGCCGACCACCCAGCCGACATAGGCGCCCAAGAGATAAAGAGAGCCGTGCGCCAGGTTGACGTTGCGCAAGAGGCCGAACACCAGGGTGAAGCCGCTGGCCACCAGGAAATAGAGGGCGGCCAGGGTGAGGCCGTTCAGCGCCGTGGCGAAGAACAGGCGCTGGTTGTCGACGATGCCCCAGACGGCGAGCGCCAGCAGCGGCAGGCCGAACAGCCAGACCCAGAACCAGCGGCGGAGAAAGGCGGCGGTCATGCGCCGAACGCTCCTCGTCTCTCCTCATATTCCTCTCCCCCGCTAGGGGGAGAGGTTAGGTGAGGGGGTTGCACGAGTTGTCGAAGCCCCCCCCCCCCCCCCCCCCCCCCCCC
>NZ_BKAJ01000116.1 GCF_007992495.1 Reyranella soli | reverse complement strand
GGGGGGGGGTTGCACGAGTTGTCGAAGCCCCCTCTCCCCGCCTCTCCCCCTAGCGGGGGAGAGGAGCATGAAGGTGACGGGATCTGAGGTGACGATCATGACGCCACCACCCTCACGCCACCGAGGCTGCCCAGCGCGAGCGGGCCGAGGAGATCTCGGGCTTCTTGTAGAAGGTGCCGTCCTTCATCACGGCCAGGATCTTCTTCTGGTCGCGCAGGATGGAGAGGTTGGAGAGCGGATCGCCGTCGACCAGCAGGATGTCGGCGAGATAGCCGTCCTTGATCTGCCCGAGCTCGCCGCCCTGCATCATGATCTCGGCGCCGAGCTTGGTGGTCGAGACGATCGCCTCCATGGGCGTCATGCCGAGGTGCTTCACGAAGTACTCGAGGTCGCGGGCATTGTCGCAATGCGGCGTGAAGGCGAAACCGTAGTCGCCGCCCGGCAGCACGCGGATGCCGCGCTTGTGCATCTTCTTCAGCGATTCGACGGCGGCGGCGATCTCGATCTCGTAGCCCATCTCGATCGCCTTCTTGCGATCGATGCCCCACGGCGCCGCGTGGTCCATCATGGCGAACAGGATGCCGATGCCGGGCGCCACGAAGATCTTGTCCTTGCGGGCCTCCAGCATGTCGAGCGCTTCCTCGTCGGTGAAGCTCGCGTGATAGACGATCTCGATGCCGTGCCGCATCGCCTGCTTGATCGATTCGCAGGACCGGGCATGGCACGACACGCGCTTGTTGCGCTTCTTGGCCTCGGACACGGCGATGGCGACCTCCTCGTCAGCCATCCAGGTCGTCTCGGCCGGCGCATTGGCGGCGAAGTTGTCACCCGACAGGTTGAGCTTGATGGTGTCGACGCCGTACTTCAGGAACATGCGCACGACCTTGCGCATCTCCTCGGGACCGCTGACCACGACGCCGAAGCTGAACTCCGGGAACGGCAGATGCGGCAGCATCTCGTCGCCCAGCGCGCCCGCCACGGTGATCTCCTGGCTGGCGGCGAGGTAGCGCGGGCCGGGGATCATGCCCGAGTTGATGGCATTGCGTGTCACCACGTCGAGCCTGGGCTTGGCGCAGGCAGCCCCCACGCAGGAGGTGAAGCCCGCCTCGAGGTAGCGCCGCGCCACGTCGGCCGACCACAGAACGTGCTCCTCGAGCGGCATGCGCTGGATGCCGTCGAGCGTCGCCGAGTCGTTCCAGGAGAAGTGCGTGTGGGCTTCCACCATGCCCGGCATCAGCGTGGCCCCTGCGCCGTCGATCACCGTGGCGCCGACGGTCGGGATCGACCGCGAGCCGCGGCCGACGCGCAGGATGCGGTTGCCCTGGACCAGGACGTCGCCGGCAAAGGGCGGTGCGCCCGAACCGTCGATGATGCGCACGTTGGTGAAGAGCATGTTGGTCATCGTTCCCTCCTTCACAGACGTCGGGTGTAAAAGCGTTTCAGCGCGTCGTTGCACTCACTCGGTTTCTCGATCGTCGTCCAATGGCCGCAGCGCGGCAGGACTTCTACGCGCGCGCCCGCTATGCGTTCGCCGATCAGGCGTACCGCTTGCGGCGGCGCGATCGCATCCTCGTCGCCCGTCACCATCAGGGTCGGGCAGGTGATCAGATTGGGATCGGCCGGCCGGGCGCCGGCCAGCGCGTCGCACGAGCGCGCATAGCCGTCAGCGCATTGGCGCATCACCGATTCGCGGACCATGGCGACGGCCGCGGGCTGACGGGCGCGGGTCTCGCTCGAGGTCGCGGCCTGCACGATCCCGTCGGCGATCGCCTGCATGCCGGCCTCGCCTTCGCTGCGCGCCTTCTCGCCGCGCGCCTTCAGGCCGGGCCGCGCGGCGTCGGGTGGCGACAGCAGCGGCCCGAACAGGGCCAGGCTGCGCACAAGCTGCGGGGCGACATTGGCGAGATGGAACGCCACGATCGTTCCCATCGAATGAGCGACGACGTGCGTGCGCTCGACGTGCAGGGCGGCGCAGACCCTGAGCATCGCCTGCACGAAGCGGTCGATGGTGAGCGGGCCTTCGACGCGCGACGAGCGTCCCGAGCCGGGCAGGTCCGGGCGCACCGTGCGATGGCGCATCAGGGTCGGCATCAGCGGCATCCAGACGTTCGACGTGCCGCCGAGCCCATGAATCAAGAGAACGTCGTCGCCCGATCCGTCGGTCTCGACGGCCATGCGTTCGACGAACTGTGTGGCCATGGGCGGAACCTATTGGACGGGGTTGCTGAGCGTGCCGATACCTTCGATGTGGATGCGCACGCGATCGCCGCGGCGCAGGAACTTGGGCGGGTCGAAACCGATGCCGACGCCCGCGGGCGTGCCGGTGGCGATGATGTCGCCGGGATAGAGCGTGATGCCGGCCGAGATGGTCGAAATGAGCGTCGGGATGTCGAAGATCAGGTCCTCGGTCGGCGCATCCTGGCGCAGCTCGTCGTTCACCCAGCAGCGCACGCGGGTGTGGGCGCCGTCGAGCTCGTTGGTGCAGGCGAGCCACGGCCCCATGGGCGCGAACGTGTCGAGCGACTTGCCCAGAAGCCACTGCTGGTGGCGGCGCTGCAGGTCGCGCGCCGTCACGTCGTTGACGATGGTGTAGCCCCAAACATGGTCCATGGCGCGCGACGACGGGATGTTGGTCCCGGTCTTGCCGATGACGACGGCGAGCTCGGCCTCGTAGTCGATCGACGAAGAGAGCCCGTTGGGGATGCGGATCTCAGCCTCAGGTGGGATCACGCTTTCCGGCACCTTGGAGAAGATCACCGGGAATTCCGGCACGACCTGCTGCTGGGGCGGACGCGGGCCGCCGGCGCCGCTGTTGGCAAACTCGGTGGCATGAGCCCGGTAGTTGAGCCCGACACAGAAGATGTTGCGCCGCGGCACCGGGATCGGCGCGTCGAGCTTGACGGCCGACAGGGGCAGCGCCGCGCCCGATGGCTTCGGGATCGGCGCGCCTTCGGCCATCATCTCGACGAGCGCCAGCGCCCCCACGGCGTGGGCGCGGTCTCCGAGCGCAAGGGGCGTCACATCGCGTTCGTCGGCGCTCACGCGCCCGACATGCCGACGTCCCGCCCACCAGAAGGTGGCGATCTTCAACGTTTCCTTCCAACCGGTCCGGCGATGGCCAAGAGCCGGCTCTGTTGCTATTTGGTGAAGCCCGCGCGCATCATAGGATGAACGCATGAGACGCGCGTCTCACGGATTGTGCAAAGGCTAGGACCGGGGTTGCATCGTGTCAAGGAAAGCCACCCCTGCACCAACGCACAGCATGACCTTGCCGCCGGACAACGACGTCAAGGCCCTCACCCACCGCAAGCTGCTGGCCGCGGCCATGCAGCTGGTGCGCCGCGGCCGCACGCCCTCGGTCGCCGAGGTGGCGCTGACCGCCGGCGTGTCGCGGGCCACGGCCTATCGCTACTTCCCCAACCGCAGCACGGTGATCGCCGCCGTCGTCGCCGAGAGCCTGGGCCCGGTGCGCGGCTACGAGCCCAAGGCGCGCGACGGCGGGCAGCGCGTGCGCGAGCTCTTCAAGCAGACCTTCCCGCGCTTCAAGGAGTTCGAGCCGCATATGCGTGCGGCCCTGCAATTGTCACTGGAGCATGAATCGCTGGAGCGCGTCGGCCTGCTCGAGGAGCCGCGCTACCGGCGCGGCTTTCGCCGAGGGCTGCTGGAAAGGGCCGCGGGGCCGCTGCGCCAGCAGCTTGGCCGTCGCGGCTACGACCGGCTGATGAAGGCCTTGTCGATCGTCTACGGCATCGAGCCCTATGTCGTGCTGAAGGACATCTGGGGATCGGGCGATCGCGAGGTCGAGGAGATCGCGGGCTGGATCGTCGATGCCATGGTCGATGCGGCATTGCGCGACGCAGGGAGCCGCTGAACCGGAGGCCGGCGGTCCGGAAGAATCAGAAGCCGAAGCTGCTGAGCCCCGGATGGTCGTCGGGCCGGCGGCCGAGCGGCCAGTGGTACTTGCGGTCGGCCTCGGCGATCGGATGCTCGTTGATGCTGGCGATGCGACGCTGCATCAGGCCGTTGGCGTCGAACTCCCAGTTCTCGTTGCCGTAGGCGCGGAACCAGAAGCCGTTGTCGTCGTGGTACTCGTAGGCGAAACGTACGGCGATGCGATTGCCGGCGAAGGTCCACAGCTCCTTGATCAGGCGATAATCGAGCTCCTTGGCCCACTTGCGACGCAGGAAGGCCTCGATCTCGGCGCGGCCGGTGATGAACTCGGCGCGGTTGCGCCATTTGCTGTCGGGTGTGTAGGCCAGAGCCACACGCGCCGGATCGCGCGTGTTCCAGGCGTCCTCGGCCATGCGCACTTTCTGCGCGGCGGTCTGCTCGGTGAACGGCGGCAGGGGCGGCCGGGTCACGGTCTCAGTCATCCATTTGCTCCCTTCGCGGCGAGCGCCCGCTCGATGCAGTCGATCATGAGCCCGCCATCGAACGGCTTGGCGAAGAAGCCGAACGCGCCATCGGCTTCAGCCTGCTGGCGGACATGATCGCGCGGAAAGGCTGTAATCAAAATGACAGGCATACGATTGCCGTCGCCGATAAGATGGCGCTGCAGGTCGAGGCCGCTCATGCCGGGCATCTGCACGTCGGTGATCAGGCAGGCTGCGGCATGGCACGCCGACGAGGCCAGGAAATCCTCGGCGGAAGCGAAAGTGGCGACGCCGAGATCGAGCGATGCCAGCAGGTTGCTGAGCGCGTCGCGAACGGCCTCGTCGTCGTCGACGACAGCGACGGTGAGCTTGGAACTGAACATGCGTGCAAACTGCCGGTTTCGCCCGCCGCGCGAAAGCTATACGAACGTTTGCCGCGTCACTGCGATTTGTGCAGTCCCAGGAGCTCGGCCATGCGCACAAGGTCTGCAAGCGAGCCCGCCCCCATCTTACGCATGGCCTGCCCGCGATAGAGCTTCACGGTGATCTCGCTGAGGCCCAGTTCGTGCGCCACCTGCTTGTTCATCAGGCCGCGCGTCACCAGGGTCATGACCTCGCGCTCGCGCGGCGACAGCCGGCCATAGCTGTCGCGCACGCCGGAGGAGGCCTGCTGGCTGCTGCGGCGCGAGCGGTCGGCCTCGATGGCCCGGGTCACGGCGTCGAGCATGTCTTGGTCGCGGAACGGCTTGGTGAGGAAGTCGACGGCGCCGGCCTTCATGGCGCGAACCGACATCGGGATGTCGCCGTGGCCGGTCATGAAGACGATCGGGATATGGGCATTGGTGCTGGCCAGCTTGTTCTGGAAGTCGAGCCCGCTCATGCCGGGCAGGCGGACGTCGAGCACCAGGCAGCCCGGCGCATCCGACGACGTGTCCTGCAGGAACTCCGCCGCGGAGCCGAACAGCTTCACCTCGTGTCCGACCGAGCGGAAGAGATTGCCCAATGCGCTCCTCATGTCCTCGTCGTCATCGATCACAAAGACGGTGGGCAGCGGTGCCGATGGCACCTGTGTCGTCGCGCGGCTCATGCAATACGCTCCTCGGCAATCGGCAGGCTGACATGGAAACGGGCGCCGCCTTCCGGCCGGTTGGTGGCCCAGATCCGGCCGCCATGGGCTTCGACAATCGAGCGGCTGATCGACAGCCCCATGCCCATCCCATCCTGGCGCGTGGTGAAGAAGGCCTCGAACAGGCGGCCGAGACTGGCGGGATCGATGCCGGGGCCGGCATCGCTCACCGTCAGGACAATGGACTGGGGCTCCTCGGCCGACCGGGCAATCTCGACGACGAGGCGGTGCGGCCGTGCGCTCACGCCGTCCATCGCCTGCATGCCGTTCATCAGGAGGTTCATCACGACCTGCTGCAGCTGCACGCGATCGCCCTGGACGAGCGGCAGGCCCTCGGCGGCGCTCACGCCGAGCGTGGTGCGATGGCCCTGCAGCTCGCGACCGATCAGGAGAGCCACGTCATTCACGACATCGGCAAGGGAGACCGGCGCATAGGACGGATCGCTCTTGCGTGACAGGGCGCGCAGCCGGCGCACCACCTCGCTGGCGCGCTGGCCGTTCTTGATCATGTTCTCGACGGAAGCGCGCGCCTGGCCGACGTCGGGAACGGGGCGCCCGAGCCAGCGCAGGCCGGCCTCGCCGTTGGTGACGACGGCGGCCAGCGGCTGGTTGACCTCGTGGGCGATCGAGGCGGTGAGCTCGCCGAGCGTGGCGACGCGCGCGACATGGGCGAGCTCGCGCTGGGCGCGCAGCAGGCCGTCCTCGACCTGGCGGCGGTCGCTGATGTCGTTGTTGGTCTCGAGGATGGCGCCGGGACGGCCGCGACCGTCACGCTGCAGGGCCCAGCGGCTGGCCACGACAAGACGCCTGCCGTCGCGGGCCGTATGGACCAATTCGCCTTCCCAGCGCCCGGTGCGCTTCAGCTCCGACATGATGTCGTCGAACGGCGCGGGGAACTCGGTATTCAGCAGCTCGGCCGCCTTGCGGCCGATGGCCTGCTCCGGCCGCCAGCCGTAGAGCTCGGTCGCGGCGCGGTTCCAGTAGGTGATGACGTCGTCCTGATTACGCACGAAGATCGTGTCGTGCGTGAGGTCGAGCAGGCTCGCATGCTCGCGCAACGATTCGATCGTGCCCTGATGACGCGCCGCAAGAGCGCCGGTGATGGCGATCGCCACCAGGCTGATGAGACAGCGCAGGAAGGGACCGCTCGCCGGATCATGCTCGTGGGTGATGGCGTAGCTCAGCACGGTGAGGGCCGCACATCCGCCGGCAACGAACAGGATGCCCTTGCGACCGGCGAAGTCCATCGCCAGCAGCACCACGGCCACGTAGAGCACGGCGATGGCGATATCGAGCGGCGTCACGGTGTCGGTGACGAAGATGGCGATAGCGACGACGGCCGCCAGCGACGGCATCAGGAGCGATGGGCGGACCGGTGCTGAGGACAGTTGCAGCATGAGGAGAGAGTCTCGCGTTCGCAGGCTATGTGCAACGAGCAGGTGCCCGCCGTCTCTCATACTTAGGTATGGAGCCATGCACCGCGCGTATGAATGGGAAAGTCCCGCAGCAGGGCTTCTATTGGCGACATCCAATCCTCGAGGCAGGGGAACAGGAGCGTCATGGGGCTGGTTCGGTTCGCGCTGCGATTTCCTTACACATTTTACGTCGCGGCCGCGCTGATCCTGTTCCTCGGCAGCATCGCCGCATGGACCATGCGCACCGACATCTTCCCCGAGATCAAGATCCCGGTGGTGACGGTGATCTGGAGCTACACCGGGCTCAACACGCCGGAGATGGAGCAGCGCGTCACCACCTACAGCCAGTACGCCATCTCGGCCAACGTCAGCGGCATCAAGAACGTTGAGGCCCAGACCATGGCGGGCCTGTCGGTGCAGAAGATCTACTTCCAACCCGACGTAAATCTCGACCTCGCCATCTCCCAGATCGTGGCCGGGACCAATTCCATCCGGGCCCTGATGCCGCCCGGCATCCAGCCGCCCGTCGTCGTGCAGTTCAACGCCTCGAGCGTGCCGGTCCTGCAGATCAGCCTCTCCTCCGACACGCTGAACGAGCAACAACTCTATGACTACGGCATCTACCGTGTGCGCCAGCAGCTCGCGCCCATCCCCGGCGTCACCCTGCCGACGCCAGCCGGCGGCAAGTACCGCCAGATCATGGTCGACATCGACCCCGCCAAGCTGGTGGCCAAGGGCCTGACGCCGCTCGACGTCGTGAACGCCGTCAACGCCCAGAACCTCACCGTGCCGTCGGGCACCGCCAAGATCGGCGACCGCCAGTATGTCGTGCACACCAACGAAATGCCCACTTCGATCGACGCGCTGAACGACATTCCGATCAAGGTGGTGAACGGCGCCACCGTGTTCGTGAAGGACGTCGGGCAGGTCCATGACGGCTGGCTGGTGCAACAGAACGTCGTGCGCAAGGACGGCAAGCGCTCGATCCTGCTCAGCATCATCAAGAACGGCAACGCCTCGACACTGCAGGTCGTCGATGCCGTCAAGGACGCCCTGCAGACGATCCGCAAAGCCGCCCCGCCGGGCCTCGAGATCAACGAGCTGTTCGACCAGTCGGTGTTCGTCAAGCAGGCGCTGGTCGGTGTGGTGCGCGAGGGCGCGATTGCGGCCGCGCTGACCGCGCTGATGATCCTGCTGTTCCTGGGTTCATGGCGATCGACGCTGGTCGTGATGATCTCCATTCCGTTGTCGATCCTGTCGTCGCTGGTCGCGCTCTACTTCCTGGGCGAGACCATCAACACTCTGACCTTGGGCGGCCTGGCGCTCGCGGTCGGCATCCTGGTCGACGATTCCACGGTCACGATCGAGAACACGCATCGCCTGCTCACCGAGGAGCACCAGCCGCTGCCGCAGGCGACCCTGCACGGCGCCGCCGGCATCGCCATCCCCACCCTCGTCTCGACGCTTGCCATCAGCTCGGTGTTCACGTCGGTCGTCTTCCTCGACGGCCCGGCGAAGTACCTCTTCACACCGCTGGGCCTGGCCGTCGTATTCGCCATGCTCGCCTCCTATGGCCTGTCGCGGACCCTGACGCCGATCACCATCGGGCTGCTGACCAAGGGCGAGAGCCACGCGCCGCCGACGAGCCGGCTCGGCCGCCTGTTCAGCGCCACGCATCACGCTTTCGAGCGCGGCTTCGAGGCCATGCGGCGGCAGTACGTCGAGTTGCTGAAGGTCCTGCTCGGCCACCGGTTCATCGTGCCGTCCATCGCCGTCCTGGTGTTGGCAAGCTGCGCGGTGCTGTTCACCCTGGTCGGGCGCGACTTCTTCCCGGTGATCGACGGTGGCCGCATCCAGCTGCATGTCCGCGCGCCGGCCGGCACCCGGATCGAGGCCACCGAACACCTGTTCCAGGCGATCGAGGACAAGATCCGCGAGGCCATCCCCGAGTCCGACCGCGAACTGATCGTCGACAACATCGGCTTGCCGGCGCGGCCCTACAACCTCGCCTTCACCGACGGCTCGACGATCGGCGTCAACGACGGCGTCATCCTGGTGGCCCTGAAGGACGGCCATGCACCGACCGAAGATTACGTGCGCAAGCTGAGGCACGAGCTGCCGGGCGCCTTCCCGCAAGCCGTCTTCTACTTCCAGGCGGCCGACATGGTGACGCAGATCCTGAATTTCGGCCTGCCGGCGCAGATCGACGTTCGCACGGTGGGCTACGACCGCGCCAACAACCTCAAGGTTGCCCACGAGCTCAGGCGGCGCATGGCGAGCATACCGGGCCTCGTCGATGCCCATCTGCAGCAAGAGGTCGACGCCCCGTCCTTCTTTGCCGAGATCGACCGCACGCGGGCGGCCCAGCTTGGGCTGAACGCCAACACCATCGCCAGCAATGTCAACGTCAGTCTCAGCTCGTCGGAGCAGGTCACGCCGAACTTCTGGACCGATCCGACAAGCGGCATTCCCTACTACATCGCCGTCCAGACGCCCGAACGCCAGGTCGCCTCGCTGAACGACCTCGCCAACACGCCGGTGTCCTCGGCCATCGCCACCGACACCAACGTGCCGGGCGTCCCCGTGCCGGGCCTGCTCAGCAACGTCGCGACGGTGCGGCGCGACAGCATGCCGACCAACAGCAACCAGGCGAACATCCAGCCGGTCTACGAAGTCTATGCCAGCGTGCAGGGCCGCGATCTCGGCCGCGTGTCCGACCAGATCCAGGCGATCGTCGCCGACCTGCAGAAGACGCTGGCGCCCGGCAACACCATCCAGGTGGTCGGCCAGATCCAGAGCATGAACGACTCCTTCACCAATCTCGGCATCGGGCTCGTCTTCGCGGCGGTGCTGGTCTACCTGCTAATGGTCGTCAACTACCAGAACTTCGGCGATCCGCTGGTCGTGTTGCTCGCCCTGCCGGCGACCTTCTGCGGCATCCTCACCATGCTGTTCGCCACCGGCACGTCGCTCAGCGTGCCCTCGCTGATGGGCGCCATCATGGCCATCGGCGTCGCCTCGGCGAACTCGATCCTGCTCGTGACCTTCGCGCGCGAGCAGACCCAGGCCGGCATGAGCGTTCTCGAAGCGGCGATCTCTGCCGGCCACACCCGTATCCGGCCGGTGCTGATGACGGCGGCGGCGATGATCGTCGGCATGGTGCCGATGGCGATCGGCGCTGCCGGTGAGGAGCAGAACGCGGCCCTGGCGCGCGCCGTCATCGGCGGGCTGCTGTTCGCCACGCCGACGACCCTGCTGGTCGTGCCCTGGCTGTTCGCCAAGTTGCGCGCCGGCGCCGGCCGCTTGAACGGCGCCGTCTTCGAGGAGGTCCCATGAGGTACCGAGGCATATTGATGGCGGCGGCCGTCGCGGCGGTGGTCGCGGGGACGTTCGCCCTGGGTGGATGGAAGCTTTACGCCCGCGAGGAAGCGGCGGTGGCGAACACCGAGTTCCGGCAGAGCTTCGTGCCACAGGTGCGCGTGGCCACGGTGGCCGCGACGAGCGGTGAGCTGGTCGTCAGCCTGCCGGCCACGACTTCGGCCTTCGCTGCGGCCAACATCCTGGCCCGCGCCAGCGGATACATCGCCACGCGCTCGGTCGACATCGGCGATCACGTCAAGGCGGGCGATCAGCTCGCCACCATCGTGGCGCCCGAGCTCGACCACCAGATCTCGCAGGCCGATGCGACGCTCAGCCAGCTCGAGGCGGCCGCCAAGCAGGCGCGCGCCAATCAGAAGCTGGCAAGCGTTACCTGGCGGCGCGACGAGCCGCTGGTCAAGGAAGGCTGGATACCCAAGCAGCAGGGCACGATCGACGTGCAGACGCTGCGTGCCAACGAGGCCGCGGTGAGCGTCGCCGAAGCCAACGTCGTGGCCCAGCAGTCGGCGTTGCAGGTGCTCCAGCAGCAGAAGGCCTACCAGAGCGTGGTGGCGCCGTTCGACGGCGTCATCACCCAGCGCAACATCGACATCGGCAGCCTGGTGCAGGCCGACGCCGTCAACAGCACCTTCATGTTCACCATCCTGCAGAGCAACGTCATCCGCACCCAGGTCTACGTGCCGCAGGATGCCGCCGCTGGCGTGGCGCCCGGCATCGACGCGGTGATCCGCGTCCCCGAACTGCCGGACCACCCCTTCCCCGGCAAGGTGACGCGCATCGCCGATGCATTGCAGCCCGGCACACGTACGCTGTTGGTCGAGATCGACATTCCCAATCCCGACGGCCTCCTGTCGGCCGGCATCTACGCCACCGCCGAGCTGCATATTCCGCGCAAGACGGCGAGCGTCACCGTGCCGGCGGGCGCGATCATCTTCAACCGCAACGGCGTGCAGGTGGCCGTCGTCGAGAACGGCGTGGCGCATCTGCGCAAGATATCGATCGCGCGCGACCGCGGCACCGAGGTCGAGGTCGTGGACGGCGTGAAAGCCGGCGACCGCGTGGTCCTCAATCCCGCCGTCGAGCTTTCAGACGGCGATCGGGTCGAGATCCGCACGTGACCCTGACTCTATTTCCCTCGAGGCGTGAACTTCCCCCCATGGTTCACGCCTCGGCGCCGGGCGGCATCCCCTGCCTCCCCAGCCGCCCGGCGCCCCCTCTTCACGTCCGTCGAGGTCGACCATGACGCGCCTCACCCTGCCCGTTGCGTTGCGCCTGCTCGCGATCGGCGGCGTCCTTCTTGTGCTGAGCGCGGTCTTCGCCATCGCTGCCGGATGGCTGCCACCGCACCGGCTCAGAGCAGCTACCATCGTCGATGCTCTGGAGGCCCATGACGGCCGGCATCCCGGATTCCGGCGCGCCCATGCCAAGGGCCTGTGCATCGAAGGATCGTTCTCGAGCAACGGCAACGGCGCCTTGCTGTCCAAGGCCGGGATCTTCGCCAAGTCCGACAGCCCGGTGATCGGTCGCTTCTCGACCGGCGGCGGCCAGCCTTATGCGGCCGACGGCCGCCTTGCCTTCCGCTCGCTGGCGCTCAGCCTCACCCAGGCGGACGGCGAGCAATGGCGCATGGCGCTGGACGACACGCCGATCTTCCCGGTGGCGACGCCTCAGGCTTTCGTCGACTTCCAGCGCGCCACGACGCCCGATCCCAAGACAGGCAAGCCCGATCCTGCGCTGGTCGACACCTACATGGCCGAGCATCCGGAGACCCGCGCCTTCGTGCGCTGGCAACAGGACACGCCATTGTCGACGAGCTTCGCCAATGAGACCTTTTACAGCATCAACGCCTTTCGCTTCATCGACGACACCGGCAAGACCTGGATGGTCCGCTGGTCGTTCGAGCCGGAAACGCCGTTCGAGGCGATCGACAAGGCGACGCTCGGCGCGCGGCCGGCGAACTTCCTGTTCGACGACGTCATCGCTCGGCTCACCCGCAATCCGCTGCGCTGGCACCTGATCGTGACCATCGCCGAGCCGGGCGACCCGACCGACGATGCGACCACGGTGTGGCCGGCGAATCGGAACCGGGTCGATGTCGGCACACTGGCGATCGACCGCGCACTGACCGAGGAGAACGGTGACTGCCGGAGCATCACTTTCGACCCGTTGATTCTGCCGTCCGGCATAGCGCCGTCCGACGATCCGCTGCTGCCGGCGCGCTCCGGCGCCTACGCCTCGTCGCTGGCGCGGCGCGACGGCGAGCACGGCAAGCCGAGTGCCTTGGCCGATGATCCCGAGGCACGGAGGGCACGGCCATGACATCACCCGCAACGCGTTTCCCGTTGGCGTTCCGGCTGCTGCATTGGTTGATGGCCATCTGCATCCTGGCGATGCTGTTCATCGGCGTCGGCATGGTGTCGACGGTGTCGGAGATGCGTACCTGGCTGATCGACCTGCACAAGCCGCTCGGCATCTTGATCCTTTGCCTGGCGGCGATCAGGCTGTGCATCCGGCTGGCCTATCCCGCGCCCGCATTGCCCGCCGACCTGCCGATCCCGCAGCGGATGGCGGCGCACCTGTCACATCTATTGCTCTATGTCCTGATGTTCGCCCTGCCGATCATCGGCTGGGCTATGCTGTCGGCCGGCGGATATCCGGTCCAGCTGTTCGGCACATTTGTGCTTCCGCCCATCGCTCCCATCGACGGGCCACTGTTCACTTTCCTGCGCCAGGCTCACACCGTTCTCGCCATGACGCTCTTCGCCATCATACTCGCGCACCTGGGCGCGGCGCTGTTCCATGCCTGGGTGCGGCGCGACGGCGTCTGGCAAGCCATGACGCTGGGCCACGGTCAGCGCCGGCTGCCGACCTCGTCGACCGGCTATGCGCCATGACGACGCGAGTATCGACTCTTCTCGGGTGACTGCCATTTCGCCAGGGCCGCCTCGTTCGGCTGGTAGACCTCAACCTTGAGCGGATAGCATTTCGCCGCGTCACTCGAATGACTGCTGCTGCAATCGCCGCCGGGACAGGCGGACAAGGCGCCCAGCAGGTCGATCTCGGCAAAGAACTCGATGAAATCGCCCGGCCGCACCGGACTGGCCTTCATGAAATACTGATGCGTGTCGTGCGTGAAGCCCGTGCACATGAAGACGTTCAGTACGTCGTGCACGTGGCGCTCCGCGGCAGAAACCGCCAGCCCTTCGTGGCCGGCGAGCGCCCGCGTCAGGTTGGAATGGCAGCAGTGATGGTATTCGTCGCCGCCCAGCAGCAGCTGGGTATAGGGATCGCACCTCGTGCCGATGACGTCATGCACGCCGCCGCCGTCGTCGTCCCAGCCGTACCAGTCGAGCGTGTCGTGGGTGATGGTCGCCAGCGGCCGCAGGGTAGGCAGCGTGCTCCACAGCCTGTCCCCTGTGCTGACATGGGTGGCGTGCAACGCGCGCGTCTTGCCGCTGAAGAAACGCTCCGACAGGTCGTGGGCGTTCCACAAATTCAGGTCGCCGACCTGCGGGCCTTCGATGCTGACGATCCTGAAGAACTGGCCGGCCGCGACCTCGAAGGTCCTGGCCTCGCGCGGCGGCACAATGGTTTCGCCGATCTTGGTCAGTCCCTGCCGCGCAGTTTCATAGAACTGCCGGTCGTATGGCGGTACCTTGTCCACGGAATAGCAGACGACCGCGGGCGCCTTGCGTCGCTGCACGGCGTCTGGTGGCGCCGCGTTCTGAGGAGATGATTTCACCATTCGCTCCTGGATATCCAGTGAAGCAATAACTGTGTAGGAAAACCGGTCAATGGAGACCATCCCCGCCCGTCGCGGCAAGGCAGCCCATGTGAAACGCGGTCAGTCGATCCGCATCGTCAACACGCATGGTGCCCAGGTCGTCGACACCTGGGCCTTCACCGCGGGCATGCTGACTGAGTTCATGTCCATGGAACACACGCGCGCCACGCTGACGAGCCTTCGTCCCAAGGTCGGCGACGGTCTCTACACCAACCGGCGGCGCAAGATCCTGACCATGACCGAGGACACCAGCCACGGCGACCACGACACGCTGATCGCGGCCTGCGACAGCGAGCGCTACATCCTGCTGGGCGTGAAGGAATATCACGACAACTGCACCGACAACCTGTTCGCCGCGATGCAGTCGCTCGGCCTCACGCCGCCGGAATGCCCCAGCCCGCTCAACCTCTTCATGAACATCCCCTGGACCGCCGACGGCCGGCTCTCCTTCGACCCGCCGACCACGAAACCGGGCGACCATGTGACCCTGCGCGCTGAGCTCGACTGCATCGTTGCCATGTCGGCCTGCCCGCAGGACATCCTGCCGATCAACGGCCGGACGGGCACGACCACCGAAGCACACTATGAGATCCTGGACTGAACCATGACCTTCTCGATCGCCGGAAGATGCGCCCGAACCGGCATGCTGGGCGCCGTCGTCACCACCTCATCGATGGCGGTCGGCGGACGTTGCGCCTATGCCTCGGCCAATGTCGGAGCCGTGCTGACCCAGCACCGCACCGATCCGCGACTCGGACCCAAGATGCTGGCGCGGCTGCGCGAGGGGATGGCTCCCGCCGACATCATCAGCGGCTTCGAGAAGACCGAGCCCGGCCTCGGTTGGAGGCAACTCGCGCTCATCGACGCCAAGGGCCAGGCGGCCTTCTTCAATGGCGGTAACATCTATTCGATCTGCAAAGGCCGCGTCGGCGGCGACTGCGTGGCGGTCGGCAACATCTTGCGCAACACCGACGTCGTCGACGCCATGGTGCAGAGCTTCGAAGCCAACGAGGCCCAGCCCCTGGCCGAGCGCCTGATGCGCGCCATCGAGGCGGGCGATGCCGCCGGCGGCGAGTTGAAGCAGATCAAGTCGGCCGGCCTGGTGGTTGCGCACCAGGAAAGTTTCCCCTTCGTCGACCTGCGGGTCGATCTCAGCCCGCGGCCACTGCAGGATCTGCGCTTCCTGTGGGAGCTTTACCAGCCGACCGCCGAGGAGTATGTCGGGCGCGCCGTCAATCCGGACGGAGCGCCGCGGGCCCTCTGACGCTCAGCTGTGCCGGTGCGCAGCGGCGCGGCTGCGCCGGACCACTACCGCCAGCAGCATGGCGCCAACCACCACGGCAAGTACCAGACCGATGTGGCGCCAGGCCGAGCCCGCCGTCTTCTCGATCCAGCCCGTGACGCGCCGCTGCCAGAAGGTCTTCGCCGCCTCGAAATCGGGCGGCGGGCATGTGCCGCCAAACGTTTTCGCCCAAGGCTGGTAGGCGCCAGTCGATATATAGCGTTGATAGATCGCCTGGGCCTTGGCCTCGTCGCGACTGGCGATGGCGTAGCGCGCCGCCCAGCAGAGCGTGGCGGCATAAGCCTGCGATCGCTGCGGCAGCAGATCGGCAGCGGCGAGCGCCCGGTCGGCGGCAATCGGGCGATAATGGAACCGGATATCGGGCTTGGGGGCGCTGGCCGCAAAGCGGCTCGCCTCGTCGGGTCCAAGCAACGGGCTCGGTGATGTGTCCTCGCCGCTTGGGCTCGCCTGGCCGATGCCGGAGGCGAAGGCGCCGTCCATGACTGTCTCATCGGGCGGGCCTTCCGTTCCCATCAGCGCCATGCCCCTCACACGGGTCAGCCTGGCCAGCTTGAACAGGGCTTCGGCGCGGGACACTCGTTGCCACGGCCATTCGAACCATCCCGCCCGCGTGGCCTCAAGCGCGGCGAGGTAGTTGCGCGCATCCTCGACATCGGCGCGGTCCGGATTGCGTTCTTCCGCCGTCGCGCCCGGCGCCCGCGGCGGAAAATAGGCCAGCGCCTCGCTGGTCCGCCCGACCCGGACCAGCCGCCGCGCCAGCAAGGCACGCAGGTTCGCCACGGGATCGGGCCGATCAGACTGGGCCTGCGGAGCGGATGGGGCTGGCAAGCCGTCGACGAACGCCTTCAGCTCGTCGACCGTCAGCACGCGTTCGGCGATGTAGATGACGTCGCCCCAGTAGGTCTCGGCCACAGGGAACAGCAGTTGCAGGGAATCGCGATATTCGCCCTGGCTCAACCGCATCACCGCGACTTCACCGCGCAGCCGGGTCTTGGCGTCATCGTCCAGCGTCCGACCGTCCTGACCGAGTGCCGTCAACGCAGTCGTCCAGTCCTTCACCGCGTCGGCTCGATCGCCGCGGCGTAACGCAAGCTTGGCGCGCACCCACAGGCCCAATGGCTGGGTCGCCTTCTCCGACAGCTTCTCGGCAAGATCGTAGCGTCCACCCTGATACGCCAGCGCAGCGAGGCGATCGAGGTCAGGCCCGGGCGCGGGCGCGGGCTGCGACAGAACGGCTTCGATCGTGCCGGCAACGATGGAGTCGAGATCGGTCGTGTCGTCCCAGGTGTAGTCGGGCTGTTTCGAGGCGATATAGGCCACGAGCAGCCGGCGGACAATCGGTTCGGCGAGGATGCGGCGAAGATCGACGTCCGGATCCATGAGCAGTCGAGCCACCTCGCCCAAGGACAACAAGCCAACCTTCGACCCGCGATTGGCCTGCTCGGCGTAGAGACGAACCGCGTTTGCGATCAGGCGAGGAGCGGCCGCGTCGTCGGTCGCGACGTCCACGGGCCAAGGCGACTTGATCAGGCCCGCCTCGATCAGGTCCAGGCGCGCCGCCTCGCCGAGGCTCGCGACCGCAAGGCCCATGGGATCCGGAGCACCCGCCTCGGCATAACGTCGCGCCGCCTGGAAGTCGGCCCGGGCCGATGCAAACTGCCCCAGCCGCTGGTTGACGCGACCGCGCATGTAGGCCGCGGTGACGGCGCGAACCTTCCTCTGATCGGCCGGCAGGCGATCGATCGCCTGGAAGTAAGCCATCGCCGCGTCGAGGCGGCCGGCGTTGAATTCGGTGGCCCCGGCGAGGTAGTCCGCCACCGCAACGGGAAGACCATCCGCAGCTGCCTTTGCTGCATCGCCGCTCTCGGCCCTGCGCGCCCTTTCGAGCCGGGTCAGCAGCCAATCGTTGGGGGCGGCGGGCATCAGGCCACGCCACGCACCGGACTGGATTTCCTCGCGCTCGGCGGCCAAGGCCTGATCGTCGACGGCCCCGTCGGATTCGACGGCGCGCAGGCTGTCTTTGGGCGTATCGACAAGGCGCGAAATCTCGAAGGCGAAGTTGAGCTCGACAGGCGCTTTCACCGTCCCCTCGCGACTGTCCAGAAGCTGCCAAGGAAAGTTCGGCCCACAGGCCAGCGCGACGCCGATGCAGGCTGCCGCCGCCAGGACCATCACGCCAAACCTATTGAACGACATCGAGTACCCTTTCCGGTTCAGTGCAGCGTGCCCAGCCGATGATGCGTTTGCGATTGGCGCGCAGCCGGCCATTGCCAGTCGCCTCGAGGACCAGCGGCCCGCCGGCAGAGGCAAGCCTGAAGCCATTGGCGCCGTCGGCGGCCTCACACGCCGGATCGAGGCGGACCTGGCGCGGCAGCGCCGCATCAGCGGGCCCGTCGTTGGACAAGGTGACCGTCCAAAGATCGGTGCGCTCAGCCGGCACGAGACCGGCGCTCAGTCGGACGGCCGGCAGTTCGCCCGCGATCACCGCCCGCCACGTCTGCAGACTCCAGGCGCGGGAGTCGGCGTCGGTCGGCAGCCGGAACCAGGCGATGCCTAAAAGGCCTTCCGGCGCGCCAAGGCGCATGGCGTTCAGGAATTTCAGGATGGCGTCGGGCGAGGCGCGCAACACCTCGCCGTTGGTCGCGCCGGCGCGCAAGGGCATCTCGCCTTCGACACTGGCCAGCCGTCCATCGGGCCGCCAGGTCACGCGCACGTCGTAGGCGGGAAGCGCCACGCGGAAAGGCCGGTGGATGCGCCGGCCGAACTCACGCACCCAGCGCTCGGCCTGGTCCGAATCGAACAGGCCGCGGCGCGGATCATCCACGGCGTGGACCTGCAGCACGATCTCGTCGAGATTCCGCGTCAGTTGCTCGAGCTGGCCCGAGGTCATCCAGGTCGGCAGCGCCGTGATCGAGAGTTTCAGGGATGGCGCCAGGCGCGACCGCAGCGCGGCAAGGAAGCGGCTGTAGGTCGCGAGCTTGGAGGTCGGGCAGTCGTAGTCGATCTCGACGCCGGCGAGGCTCGCCGACACCGACTCGATCCGTGCCATGACCTGATCGAGCATGGCCGGTATCCGGGCCTCGTCGAGCCGGCCGTCGATGCGGATCACGCCGATCACCGGCCTGTGCGTGGCGTGGATGTCGGGCCAGGGAATGCTGACCGCCGTCCAGCGGCCCGATGCGTCGGCCTCGGCCAACAGGAGACGCCAGGCACGGACGATGTCCGATGACCGGCTGACGCTCGAAATCACGTGGGGTGTCCAGGCGCGCTGCCAGACATAGGCATCGTGTGGCAGGGGCGTTGCCGTGGCCCGAATCTGCGGCATGGAGCCCGACAAGCCGATGACGCACAACAACACCGCGGCGAGCAACCGCATGACGCCTTCCCCTGGAACCGTCGCCGGCCCGGCTGAAGTCTACACCATCTCGCAGGAAGATTCTCTCGGCTTCGCCATGCGAGTGATGCATGCCGCGCCGCTTGGTCGGCGGGCGCGAGTCGGGATATCGTTTGCCACGCTTCTCTTTAGGGAGCCCGCCATGACGCTCGCCACCGCCACCGAGGCCACCCCCACCCCGCTCAGCGCCGTCGACCACGTGCGCGCCATGAGCGAGTACGGCCAACGCGCCGAGGCGCGCGCCTATGCGCTCGGCAATCGCGGCCCGATCCGGGTCGGCGCCGACGGTAAGCTGCTTCCCGAGATCCTCGAATCGTACTGGGCGAACGGCTTCTACGTCTTCCAGGGTGTTACCGGTCCCGAGGAACTCGCGGAGCTACGTGCCGACATCGACGCCGTGTTGTCGCGCGCGCCGGTGACGCCCGATGCGACGATCGACTACCAGGGGCGACCGACGATCGACCACGGGATCCTGAAGCCGCCCTATCGCTGGGCCAAGCCGTTGAGCGATCCGGTCGGCGGCACCGACGCCAACAACGGCCGCCATCCCGCAGCCATGCTGCAACCCGATCCGGGCAAGGATGCGCCGACCTGGACCGTCGAGCTGCTCGACGGCAACCTTCACCTCAGCGACGCCTGCCTGCGCCTCTACGGGCATCCCGGACTGCTGACTGCGGCGGCCTCGATCCTGGGCGACGATTTCGTGCCTTACAACGAAGTGACCTTCGTCAAGGAACCGGGGCTCGGCCCGTCGGTCGCCTGGCACCAGGACGGCACGACCCATTGGCACGCGGCCGACTGGGACCAGGGTGCGCACGGCTTCAACTTCATGACCCAGCTCTATCCCAGCACGGCCGGCAACGGCGTCTGGGTGCTGCCCGGCAGCCACAAGCGCGGCAAGGCCGACATCAAGCGGATGGTGGCCGAGAGCGGCTCCGACCGCATCGAGGGCGCGGTTCCCATGCTGTGCGATGCCGGCGATACGATCGTGACCAACCGCCAGCTGGTGCATGGCTCCTTCGCCAACAGCTCGCCCGACCGCCGCATCACGCTGAACGCCGGGTTCTTCCCGCGCAAGCGCGTGCTGAACGTCACGACCAAGCGCCTGAACGGCAATGTCGAGACCTATGACTTGACGCGCATCGAGGCGCGCACGCGCATCCTCCAGATCGCGATCGATGCGCGCCGGCAACGCTTTCCGCAGGAGACGCCCTACGCCTACCGGCCGATGATCGGCCGCGAGGACGAAAACCGCTGGAACGAAGCGACCCGCGCCAAGGTGCTGAAGAACTACAATCAGCTCGACATGTTCATCTGATCATCGCCGCTTGACGGTGATCCCCGCGGCCTCGCGGTCCCAGGTCTGGCCGGTGATGCCGCGTTCGCGCAGCTTGTACTTCTGGATCTTGCCGTTCTCCGTTGCCGGCAGGACGTCGACGAACTCGAGGAAGCGCGGCACGGCGAAGTAAGGCATGCGCATCTCGCAGAAGCGGATGATCGAGACCTCGTCGAGCGCGCTGCCGGGCTGGCGCACGATCGCCGCCATAACCTCGTCCTCGGCCAGCTCCGAGCGCACCGGATAGGCGGCGGCGGTGGCGATCTCGGGATGGCTCAGCAGCACCTGCTCGACCTCGAAGGAGGAGACGTTCTCGCCGCGCCGGCGGATCGCGTCCTTCAGCCGATCGACGAACTTGTAGTAGCCGTCGGGCTCACGGATGACGCGGTCGCCGCTATGGAACCAGAGGTTCCGCCAGGCCTCGACCGTCTTCTCGGGCGTGCCGAAATAGCCGGTGGCAAAAGCAAAAGGCGCGTCGGCGCGCAGTATCAGCTCGCCCGGCGTGCCGTCCGGCACCTCGTTGTCCTCGTCATCGACGACGCGCGCGGAAAAACCCTCGAACAGGCGGCCCATGGTGCCGGGCTTGCACTTGGCAATCGGCGAGCCGATCACGAAGTTGGTCTCGGTCGAGCCGTAGCCGTCGAGCAGGGCGATGCCTGTGCGCCTGGTGAAGTCGGCATGGAAATGGCCGGGCACGCCGGGCGCCAGCGCAATGCGCGTGCGATGTTGCTGCTCCGCGGGCTCGGCCTCGCGCGACAGCAGGATCGGCACCATGGCGCCCAGCAGGTAGGTCACGGTCGAGCGCCGTGCCGCCAGCGTCGTGAAGAAGGCTGATGCCGAGAAGCGGCTTTCGAAGATCGCCGTCGCGCCCGTGATCAGCGCCTGGAAGAAGGTGTTGAGCGCGTTGGTGTGAAACAGCGGAAGGGTCGTGCACAGGATGTCGTCGCCGCTGACGCCCAGCAGATGCGCCGTGTTGACGCCCCACCAGAAGAACTGCGCATGCGGGCAGCACACGCCTTTCGACGGGCCGGTGGTGCCGGAGGTGTAGAGGATCGCCAGCGTGTCGCTGGGCCGGACCGACGCCGCGGGCACGGCCTCGCCCAACGCCGGCAGAGGCCTGGCGATCGGCGGCGCCTTCGCGCCGGTCGTCGAATCGATGACCCAGATCGTCTCCAGCGGCAGGGTCGCAAGATCGACATGCTCCAGCGCGCCCAGCAAGGCCGCTTCGATCACCATGAGCCGGGCGCCGGAATTCTCCAGGATGTGGCGCAGCTGCAGGCCGCGCGAGGCGGTGTTGATCGGCACCAGGATGGCGCCGAGCCAGGCGGCGCCGAGGAAGATCTCGATGAACTCCGGGCGGTTCTCGCAGATCAGCGCCACGCGGTCGCCCTGCCCTACGCCGGCAGCGCGCAGCCGGCCGGCCGAGCGCGCCGCGAGCTCGGGCGCCTCGGCGAAGCTCCAGCTTGTCTCGCCTGCCTGCACCAGCGGCTTGGCGCCGAACTTCCTGGCCTGGGCCTGCAGCATGACGGCCACACTGCGATCGTCGGGGGCGAAGAAGCGGCCGGCATCGAGCGGTTCACGCGTCGTCATCGCAGCATCCATCGGTCAGCTCTTCACATGCAGGTCGAGATTGCGCTGCAGCAAGGTCAGGTTCTGCAGCAGCTCCGATTGCGCCTCCGAGCTCAGCTCGCCCAGGATCGACACCACCCACTCCTCGTGCCGGTGTGCCATGCGCAGGAAATTGTCGCGACCCTTGCGGGTCAGCCGCACGATCGTGCTGCGGCGGTCCTTGGGATCCTCGCGACGCGTCACCAGGCCGGCGGCGGCGAGCTTGTCGACCAGGCCGGTGATGGCGCCGTTGGAGACGATCAGCCGGCGCGATAGCTCGGACATGGTGAGCCCATCGGGGAAGCGTTCGAGCTGGGACATCACGTCGAAGCGCGCCATCGATGTCTTGAACTCCTTGCGCAGGCGCTGGCTCAGGATGCTCTCCATCTTCATCGAGCAGGAGATCATGCGCAGCCACAACCGGAGCTCGAGATGGCCCTTGCCGGCGAGCGGCATGTCCAGGTTCACGCGATCGCGCATCCGAGGGGCTGCCGGTTTGACGATGACGTCGCTCATGGCAACTCCTTCAGATGACGCTGTTCAAATGACAAGGGTGCCGACGCTGGCACCGCCGCAGACATAGAGGACCTGGCCGGTGACGAACGAAGACTCGGCGGACGCGAAGAAGAGCACGGCGTTGGCGACGTCCTCGGGCTTGCCCAGCCGCTTCATCGGGATGGCGTTGGCAAGCGCCGTCTCGCGCTCGCTGCCCGCCGGCACGATCTCGTGGAACATGTGCGTGCCCTGGATCGGGCCGGGCGCCACCATGTTGACGGTGATGCCGTGCGGCGCCAGCTCCAACGCCCAGGTGCGGCCCATGCCGATGATGCCGGCCTTGGTCGCCGAATAGGCGGTGCGGCCCTGCGCCCCCAGCGCCGCGCGCGAGGAGATCAACACGACGCGGCCGAAACCCGCTTCCTTCATGCCGGGCAGCACGGCCGACAGCAGGGTCAACGGGGCGCCGAGATGGAGCTGGGCCAGCGCCGCGATGTCGTGCGCCTTGGCCTGCTCGACTGGATTGGGCCGGATGACGCCGGCGTTGTGGACGATATGCGTGACGCGATGCTCGCGCGCGACTTCCGTCGCCACCTCCGCGGTTGCCTTGCTGTCGAACAAATCGACGGCGCGGCTTTCCAGCTGCGGATGCGACCAGTCGGGCTTGTCGAGCGCCAGCGACACGACGTGATAGCCGCGCTCGAGCATCGCCTTGGCGATGGCGGCGCCGATGCCGCCGCTGGCGCCGGTGACGATGGCGGTGCTTTGGCTCACGCCGCACTCCGCGGGACCAGCGCCAGCACGCGCAGAGGGCTGCCCGAGCCGCGGCGAATCTTCAGCGGCGCGGCCAGGATGACAGCCCCTGTCGGTGGCAGCAGGTCGAGATTGGTCAGGCACTGCAGGCCGTAGCGGCCCTTGCCGTGCATGTAATAGTGCGCGGGATAGGGCGGGTTGAAATGGAAGGCCTGGCCCGCATCGGTGCCGATGGTCTCGGTGCCAAGGCCGTGCACGTCGCGCTCCTCGACCAGGAAACGCACGGCCTTGGGACACGGGCCCGGCGTGTGCTGGCCGTCCTCCTGCATGTTGACGTATTCGCGACCGGAGCGCTTGGACCAGTCGGTGCGCAGCAGCACCCAGTTGCGCGACGGGATTCGGCCATGCTGCTTCTCCCACGCCTCGATGTCGGCGACCGTGAGCTCGTAGTCGGAATTCTTGGCCGACTGCTTGGAAATATCGATGACCACGGCCGGGGCGATGAAGTCGCCGGGCGGGATCGTGTCGACGGAGTTGTGCGGCAGGTCCTTGCCGGAGATCCAGTGCACCGGCGCATCGAAGTGCGTGCCGGTGTGCTCGCCCATGGAGATGTTGTTCCAGTACCAGGCCCCACCGCGCTCGTCGTAGCGCGACACCTCCTCCATGCGGAAGGGAGCGCACTGGCCGAGCTCGGGCGGCATGACGATGGTGGGAAACTCCGGCGTCAGCGTGTGGGTGAGATCGACGACGGCGATGTCGCCCTGGGCGATGGCGCCGGCGAAGGTTGCCAGGTTGGAAGAAGCCATGTCGCTGCTCCTGCTCATGAGCCGAGCTCGCGCTCGAGCGCCTTGGGACTGACGGCCAGGCGCGCGCGGATGTCCTCGGCGATGTCGCCCACGAAAACGTCTTCCAGCCCCTGCTGCAGGGCGCGCACGGTCGCATTGGCCAGCGCCGACGGCGCGACCTTGGGCGGCGGCACCGCCTGGTACCATTCGGTCTCGAGCGGGCCAAAGAAGACGTTCAGCACCTTCACGCCGCCCGGCCGCAATTCGGCGCGCAGCGACTGTGCCGCCGACAGGCACGCCGCCTCGGTCGCCGAGAAGGCGCCGTAGGCCGGCCAGTTCGCCAACGCATAAACGGACAGCAGGTTGACGAAGGCGGCGGCCGAATTGACGCCGTCGGCACCGCGCGCGCGCAGGACCGGGCCGAAGCTCTGGGCCAGTCGCGTCAGGCCGAAATAGCGCACTTCCAGCTCCTCGCGCGCAACGGTCAGCCCCTTGCGCTCGATGATGCCGCCGGTGCGCACGTATTCGGCGGTGTTGATCAGGATATCGACGCGCGGGGCGTACTCGCCGGCGCATTCGTTGACCGAGATCGTGTCGGTGAGATCGAGCGCTACGATCTCTACGCGCTCGAGCTTCCTGAGCTTCTCCTCGCCGGGGAACGGCTTCCACGGATCGGCAATGCCGACGAACACCACGCTGGCGCCCGCCTTCGAGCAGGCCTCGGCCAGCGCCTGGCCGACGGCGGTGCGGCCGTCGGTGATCAGCACGCGGCGGAATTTCGGATCGCAGGTGAGCTCGCGCCACTGCGGGTCGTCGGCCATGTTCGGGGTATCCTCCGCGGGCAGCGCCATGGCGATGGCCTGGCCCGATTTGTCGAGTTTCAATGCCAGCCGCGTCCGCTCGCCCTCGCGCAGGTCGCCGTGCAGATGCGCCACGATCGAGGGACCGGCATCGAGCTGCACCGTGCCGATGCGCCACGGCATGCGCTCACGGAAATAGACGTCGGTCGAGGTGCGGATCGTCGTCTCCGCCAGCAAGGTGCCGCGATTGTCGACATCGCGGAACGGCAATCGCGCCGACAGGCAGCGCGGGCAGGCGTCGCGCGGCGGATAGATCACCGCGGCGCAGTCGGCGCAGACTTGCAGGCGAAAGCGGCCTTCGGCGGCAGCCTCGGTCAGGCCGAGCGCGGTGCGGCTGCGCACGCCCTGAGGCAGCAGCGGAACGCGCGTCTTCTTGAGCGGATTCTTGCGCTTGGGACGGACCAGCGGCTCGGTCATGCGTTGCCTCCCGCCAGCAGCGCCGCACCGCTCGCCAACCCGCGGTCGTAGGTGATCATGCCGAAACCCGAGACCAGGCCGATCTTCGCGTCGGGCACGGCGGCACCCAGCGATTCGCCGGTGACCTGGCGCACGGCTTCGACGAGGCCAAGGAAGCCGCCAGCCGCGCCGGCCTGGCCGACCGAGAGCTGGCCGCCCGAGACGTTGTGCGGAAAGCTGCCGTCGGCGGTGAGCGTGTGCGAACGCACGAAGTCGGGGCCCTCGCCCTTGGCGCAGAAGCCCAAATCCTCCATCTGCATCATGCAGATCACCGGATAGTCGTCGTAGGTCTGCACGAAGTCGACGTCATCGGCCGTCACCCCCGCCATGGCGTAGAGTTCCGGCACGTCCATCACCCAGCCGCCGCGATACTGGATGGGATCGTCGGGAAAGGCGTTGTGGCGCTCGATGGTGGCGAGCAGCCGCGCTGCCGGCATTCCCTGCCCTTTTGCCACGTCCTCGCGGCAGACCAGGAAGGCCTCGGCGCCGGCGCAGGGCATGACGCAATCGAAGAGATGGATGGGATCGGAAATGGCGCGCGCGCCGAGGTATTCGTCGAGCGTCAGCGGCTTCTTCATCAGCGCATAAGGGAACTTCAGGGCATTGTCGCGCTGGGCAACGCAGATCTTGCCGAAATCCTCGCGCGTGGCGCCGTAGTGCTTCATGTAGTTGCGCGTGATCAGCGCGAAGCCCGAATTGGGCCCGCCCGAACCGTAGGGATAGACGGCATCTTGCGCGAACCGCGAGAAGGTCGACAACATACGGCGGAAGGAATCGACCTGGTTGGTGTCACCGGCGACACAGACCACGAACTCGGCATCGCCACACTGCACCGCGCGCGCCGCGCGACGCAGGGCGACGACGCCGCTGGCGCCGCCCAGCGGCACGTGATCGAGCCAGCGCGGGCTCAAGCCGAGATGCTGGGTGAGGCCGACCGCGGTGTCGGGGCCGACGGTGAAGCTCGACAGCGACAAGCCGTCGATGTCGGCGCTCTTGAGGCCCGCGCGCTGGAGCACTTCGCGCACCGCGCGCCCGACCCACCAATGCGCGGTGTTGGTCGAGTAGCGCCGGTACGGGATGGTGACCGGCGCGGCGATGACGATCCCGTCGTAGGGCTGCCGGGTGCTCATACTACTTTTCCGTCATCCCGAGCGAAGCCGCCCGAAGGGCGGCGCAGTCGAGGGACCTCGTCTTGTCGATGCGTCTCCAGAACAGGTCCCTCCGCTACGCCTCGCTGCGCTCGGCTCCGGTCGGGATGACGGGTGTGTTCAGCCATCTGCCGCTTCACACAAAAAGCTGGATGCTGCCGAGCGCCGCATCGCAGTTGATGAGGTCGACGCGCTTCAGCCGGATTTTCAGGGCACCGTCGATCGTGGTGAGATGGTGCGTCACCCAGGCCGCGTAGAGTGTCTGCTCCTCGGCCCGGCTTTCGATATAGTGCATCGGCGTCCAGGTAACGTAGTGCCGTTCACCGTCGTCGCGCTCGTCGACCTGCGGCAATTGCAGCACGTGGTGGCAGCGGCTCTTGGGGCTCTGGCTGTAGGTCGCCTTGCCCTTCAGGCGGTCGACGCGGATCCTGAGCAGCAGCTTGTCCTCGTACATCAGCGAGGTGGTGAGCCGGGGATCGGTCTGGCCCCATTCGACCGGCATCCAGTAGTGGCCGTCCTCGGTGAAGAGGTCGAGCCAGTCATCCAGGCGCTGCTGGTCCAGAAGCCGCGATTCGCGCACGACGAAGTCGATCAACTGCTGGTCGGTCGGAACGAAAGCCATCGTCACGCGCCCATGGTCATGAATTTCGTCCAGGCGCGGAACTGGTTGCGCATCTGCCCTTCCGACGTGCCGTCAGTCACGACGTTGCGCTGCCCCGGTTCGTCGGCGGCATAGAGGCGCTGGATGTTGACCCATTCGTTTCCGTTGCTGGCCAGGCCCGCCTGGGCGCGCTCGTAGACTTCGAGATCGTCATGGCCCACGATCGAGGTCGGCGCATTGACCAGCCGGTTGTACATCACCGTGCGCTCCAGCAGCATGTCCGGCGCGCCCACCAGACGAAACGCCCACGATTCGACCAGCGTCTTGTTGGCGGCGACCGGCTTGAAGAGGCGCAAGAGCTGGATCGGCCCCTTCACCGTGACGTTGGGGAAATAGACCGTGTTGTGCCGGTTCTCGCCCAGGATCGCTTTGGCACGTTCCTCGCCATAGGCCGCCGTCATCTGGTCGAAGTATCCCGGCACGGCCGAATAGTCGGAATGGATGGAATGCGACACGCCGGTATGGCCGTGGCCGTTGTCCCAGATGCGGATGCCCATGGTCTGGAAGAACTCGTACGGGCTTGCGAACGGCGCATAGATCTCGACAGCCATCGGCTTCTTGGCGCCGGCCGGGGCCGACTTCCATACATCGACTGTCGTGCCCGCCGAGGACTGATGGGCGATCATCGGGTGGCAGGTGTCGGTCAGGTTGTCGACCAGCATCTTCCAGTTGCAGGCGTGCCTGTAGCGCAGCACACCGCCTGCCACTTCCAATTTTCCGGCCGGCGAGCGGTCGACCATATTGTCGATGCTCGAGAGCGCCTCGCCGAAGAATTCGTCGAAGTCCGGCCCGACATCAGAAAGCTTGCCGAAGACGAAGCCGCGATAATTGCGGACATGGCGCACCGGCGTCATGCCACGCGCG
>NZ_BKAJ01000115.1 GCF_007992495.1 Reyranella soli | reverse complement strand
GGCGTTATCTCACAACCGAGTAAGCTCCGAATCCGCTGATGGCTGAGGTCGAAGCAGCTTTTACGGTCCGCCGGTAGTGTTTTTACGAGGCGTGCTGACGCTCACGCGCGGCAATGCTCGTGGGGTGCGTGTAGAAGAGTTTCGCCATCTTTTCGAGGTCGATTCCCGCACGGATTTTTCGCTCGCAGTAGCCTTGGCGCATTACGTCCCCAGCCTGCAGACGATTCGGATGAAACGTGCGGCCGACATAGTCCCACTTCGCGGGATCTGCGTATTTCTCAAGCTCTCCCGGCCGCACATAGACTTGGTAGCGCTGAAGGTCCGGTGGCATGAATTCGGGCTTTACCCGATAGAGATCGAGAATGGTAAGGTGCATGGGCATGCTTATATCATATTTTGTCGATCTTTAGATATGTGGATCAATATGTTATCCAATCATGTAATCGAACGCTGACATTTCCGATTGTCAACGATCGTTTACATATGGTAACGTAAGCGAACGACGACATTTGGAAATCGCCATGCTCATACGTACCCCAGCCGATCTCGGCGCCGTCATTCGCGACAGACGCAGGCAGCTCAAGCTCGACCAGGCTGCTTTTGCCAAACGTATCGGCGTAAGCCGCCAATGGGTCATTGAGTTCGAGCGCGGCCACCCGCGGGCCGAACTCGGCCTTGTGCTTCGCGCGCTCGGCGCCTTGAACATCCGCGTCGACGTCGGCGTCGACGTCGAACTGACCACCCGCCGTCGGGCGCACGGCGCTGTCGACATCAACGCCATCGTCGACAAGGCCAAGAGGCTCGGCCATGACCAGTGAGCTGTTTGCGCTTCTTGGCGGGAAGGAGGTCGGCCGCGTCCAGAGAGATGGCCACGGCAGGCTATCGTTTTCCTACAGCGATGAATGGCGCGCAGATCCCGATGCCTATCCTTTGTCGCTGTCGATGCCTGTCGCCGCCAAGGAGCATCGCCGTTCCGCCATCGAGGCCTTTCTCTGGGGACTCCTGCCCGACAACGAGCGCGTTCTCGATCGCTGGGCCGCCAAGTTTCAAGTTTCAGCACGCAATGTCTTCGCTCTTCTCTCGCATGTGGGCGAAGACTGTGCCGGCGCCGTCCAGTTCGTGACGCCTGAGCGCCTCGACGCCATCCGCACTGGCGCCGAAGACAAGATCGAATGGCTTGAGGAAGCCGACCTTGCCGAACGCCTCAAGACGCTGCGCACGGATCACGCGGCGTGGCGGCTGCCAAGCGATACCGGCCAGTTCAGCCTCGCCGGTGCGCAGCCGAAGACCGCCTTGCTCCTCGAAGGCAAGCGCTGGGGAATCCCATCGGGGCGCCTTCCGACCACGCATATTCTCAAACCGCCAACCGGCCACTTCGATGGCCATGCGGAGAACGAGCATATCTGCCTCATGTTGGCGCGGAGCCTCGGCCTCCCGGCTGTGCAGTCGCAAGTTATGCGCTTCGGCGACGAAATCGCCATCGTCATTGAGCGCTATGACCGACTACGTCTGGGCAACGACATCGTCCGCATCCATCAGGAGGATATTTGTCAGGCGCTCGGCATAATGCCGACGAAGAAATACCAAAACGAGGGCGGGCCTAGTCCAGACACCATCGTCGAGTTGCTTCGCACTTATTCCACTGATCGCGACGCCGACGTTACGACCTTCGTCGCTGCTCTCGGCTTCAACTGGCTCATCGGCGGCACCGACGCTCACGCCAAGAACTACTCGGTGCTGCTGAGCGGTCCGCAGGTTCGCCTTGCGCCGCTTTACGATGTCGCTAGCATTTTGCCTTACGACAAATTCGACAAGCACAAGGTCAAGCTAGCCATGAAGATCGGTGGGGAATACAAGCTCGGTCAGATCGGCATGCGGCAATGGCAAAAGCTCGCAAGTGAACTGCGTCTCGACGCTGACGAATTCCTCGCCAAATTGGCCGCCATGGCCAAACAGCTTCCCGACGAAATAAGTACCGCGAAGGCGCTTGTCCGACAACAAGGCCTCGATGCGCCAATTATTGATCGCCTCTCTGAGGAGCTGATTGAGAGAAGCCGAGGAGGCCACGCGTTGCTCGGTGGCGCTTAGCTTCCGATGACAATGCGGCGGCGCAGTGTCGCCCTTGCATGAATGAGAACAAAGATGTTGTAGGGCGTCGCGAATCCCTCGCCGACGAATTCTTGAATCGACCCATTCAGGTCGGTCAGCGCGCAAGTATCCGGCCTCGCCATTCGTCTCCCGCCCAAAGGCACAAAGCGCATCATTTCGTCAACCGAGGTAAGCTCGAGCGGCAGCTTGAGATCGCCGAACTGCGCCTTGAACAGGGGCGAGAACTCAGTGCGCCTCACCGGCGCCACGTAGCCGATGTCGGGTCGAAACGTGCAGGGATTTAGAATGATGGCCGCGCATGCCTTGTCGCTGCGGCGCACATACTCGCGGATGCCAGCGTAGACAGACGCCCCGAACTTTTTGGCCGTGCGCATCGGCACCTTGATACTGAATTCGCTGTCCATCGCCATGCGCGCGAAGCCGTCGTCCTGGAATAGCACGATCGTCGCGAAGGTGTTCGCTTCGCGCTCGAAGAGCGCCGCGACTTCGGGGCAAGGCACTTCTGGCAATCTTGCACCCAGCGATAGAGGCCCTTTTGATGCGGGATTTGGTTGTGGCCGGTCTCGTGTAGCTTGAGGAAGGTTTGCTTCTCGCCACTCACCGTCGGATCGACATGCACAGTATTCGCGTGCACATCCAGCACGCCCAGGACCTTCTCCATGGCGCGCCGTAGGAGCTGCCCCGCCTGATGTCCCGCTTCCCGCAGGTAACGCAGCATCGAGCGCTCGTCGAAAGCGCTTACCGGTGCCAGCTTGAGCTCGGCCGCACTCAGCAGGTCATCAACTGGCGTCGGGAATCTGCCACGTGCTCCCGCACGGTCTAACAGCTTCGTCGCTGCTGCGAGGACCGTGCGGTACTGTTCATCGTCGAGCGAACTGTCGTCAGCCTTCACCGTCTTCCGCTTTCCGTGACCGCCGGAACTTCAGATATTCCAGCAGCTCCTTTTCTTCGGCTTCGGTGAGATTCAGCGCAGCGAACGTCGCCGCCCGCCCATGCACCGTGCCTGCGTCCTGCCGGGGTTTGATGTACCCCGCCATCTGCATCAACTGCTCGTAGCTGGTGCGATACACCTCGGCCAACGCGTGCAAGATGTTCGGCGACGGTTGGAGAATCTTTCCCGTCTCGATCTGGCTGAGATAAGCGTTCGACACCAGCTTGTCGGTCAGCTCCTCGACCCGGCGAAGGGACAACCTTCTGTCGGCCCTGACGGCAGCTAGGTGCTGCCCAAGTCCGCTTCGACTTTGCTCGATCTCTTTTTCTGCCTGCTCCGTTTCTGCGCCCATTGGATTTCTCCTATTGATTGATTCTAAACGATAATATGGCATCACCTGCTAGGTATTTCAAGCGCGCAAAGTATCTGCTTGACAAACTTAGCGCGCTAAGTAATACTTCATCTGAAGGTTGGGAGAGCCTTCCTGACCGGTCAACCCAAGCAGCAGAAAGTGTAGGTTGTGATGCACAACGAGAATGCCAAGTCCGGCCATCCGGCCGGTCCCGTGGAGAAGCTCCTCGAAGAGGTCGAAGAGATCATCGAGGAGGTCGTAGACCTCGAAGAGTGCGCCCGGGCGGGCCGTAAGCCGCCGCGCGCTCACCGTTACCGCTTCAAAGTCAACGACAAGCCCTACGAGTGGAAGGAGCCGACCATTCTCGGCCGGCAGATCCTCGAGGTGGCGGGTCTGGTGCCGCCCACGGACTACACCCTCCGCCAGAAGATGGCCCACGGCGAGCCCCGCCGCATCGGCCTCGAAGACCGCGTCGACCTCCGCGAGCCGGGGATCGAGAAGTTCCGCGCCATCAAGCGCGGCCAGCAGGAAGGTGAGGTTCAGGATCGGCGCGGTGCGCCGGTCCTCGACCAGGATCGCCTCTTCCTCGAAACCTACGGCCGGCGCTGGGAGATCATCGTCGACGGCTCCATCTGGGTCCTGTTTCACGACTTCCCGTTGCCGCCAGGCTACAGCCAGACGCACGTCCTCCTCGCCATCCGGCTCGAGAGCGGCTACCCGATGACCGCTCTCGACATGATGTACGTTTACCCCGCGATCACGCGGGCGGACGGCAAGCCGATCCCGCAGGTCGAGGTCATGCAGGCCATCGACGGCAAGCAGTTCCAGCGCTGGTCGCGCCATCGTACTGCGGCCAATCCCTGGGTGCCCGGCGAAGACAGCCTCGAAACCCACATCTACCTCGTCGAGGACTTCTTCCGCGCCGAGTTCACCCGCTAATGGACAACGTCTCCCTGACCCTCACCGAAGATCATCACGCCGCTCTCTACGCCCATCTTTTTCCGGGCGACGGGCTCGAAGCCGTCGCTTTCGTCGCCTGCGGACGGTCCGCGGGCGGCGACCGGCATCGGCTCGTCGCGCGTCAGATTTTCCCCGTGCCCCATGATCGGTGCCGACGGGAGGCGAACGGCGTCTGGTGGAACGCCGACGACATCGTGCCCCTCATCGAGCAGGCCGACTTCGAAGGCCTCAGTCTCGTCAAGGTTCACAGCCATCCGCAGGGCTATCAGCGCTTCTCGTCGATCGACGACACCAGCGACGCCGAATTGCTGCCCACCATCCGCTCCTGGGTCGAGGCCAAGGTGCCGCATGGCAGCGCCGTCATGCTGCCCGACGGACGCATGTTCGGACGCTATCTGTGGCGCGGTGACGAAATGCCGGCGCTTTCGCTCATCAATGTCGTTGGCCCGACGTTACGCTTTTGGTGGGCAGAGGATTCCGAGCCTGAAGAAGCGCCGCTTTCGTTCGGTGAAGCACAGGATCAGGCCTTTGGCGAAGGCACCACGCGCCAGATGCGGCGGCTCCGCATCGCCGTCATCGGCGGTTCCGGAACAGGCAGCCCTACCATCGAGCAGCTCATGCGCCTCGGTGCCGGCCACCTCGTCATCGCCGACGACCAGGGCATCGAAGAGCGCAACCTGAACCGCATCACCTACGCCACGAAGGACGATGCCGACAACGAACGCCTGAAGGTAGAGGCCGCCGCGGCTGACATCGAGCGCAAGGGGCTCGGCACCGTCGTGGAACCGATCCCCAAGGCCATCCAGACGCCCGAAGCCATCCGCGCCGTGTCTCAGTGCGACATCGTCTTCGGCTGCGTCGACTCGATCACCGGCCGCTTCATTACCAACCTTCTCGCAAGCCACTACCTGCTCGCCTATTTCGACACCGGCATCCTGCTCGACGCGCAGCAGGAGGGCCCGGACCGCGGCAGGATCAAGAATATTCTCGGCACCGTGCACTACCTCGTGCCGGGCCGCTCAAGCCTGCTCACGCGGGACCAGTTCACCTTGCAGGACGTGGCGGCTGAAGGCCTGCACCAGAATGATCCGGCTGCGGCGCGGCAACAGGTCGAAGACAAGTACATCAAGGGCATGCAGGTGCGCCGGCCAGCCGTCGTGAGCGTCAATATGTTTGCGTCATCGCTCGCCGTGAATGATTTCCTGGCGCGCCTTCATCCTTACCGGCACATCCCGAACAAGGACGTAGGATCGATCGAGTTCAGCCTGGCCGAGCTCCGCCTCACGGCCGACGAGGAAATGGAACGGTGCAAGGTCATGGGACGCCACCTCGGCTACGGCGATCGCCGCCCGCTTCTCGGTTTGCCGGAGTGCGGCGAATGATCGGCGCTGTCCGAAAGGCATGGCGCTGGTGCCGTGATGCCGCCCACGGCCTGGCTCGCCGCGTTGGCGACTGGCGCGACGCCGTCCGGCCTCGGCTCTATCGCCTTTCGTTGGTGGAAGGCGCGATGCCCGACCGGCTGCGTCTACGCACCCTGTACATCCTTACCGAAGACCGCCAGCCGTGGGTCGCCTCGATGATTTGTCCCTGCGGCTGTGGCCAAACCCTCGAGATGAACTTGCTGACCGACGAGCGCCCCTGCTGGCGCTATTCGGTCGATGCGAAAGGCCACCCATCTCTTGAGCCATCCGTATGGCGCAAGATCGGGTGTCGCTCGCACTTCTTCTTGCGTCATGGCCGGATCGAGTGGGCGCCCGATACCGGCAGGGCTTAACAGGCGTCCGTCGCGAAGGAGAATTGTTGTGGCAAAGCACTACCCCAAAGGCCTCGACGGCCGCATGCGCGATGGCGACGGCCAGATCAGGCAGAAGCGCAACGACACGCTCGTGCGTACGTTGCGTGACGAGTACGGCGATAGCTTCGCGCCTGGCTATCGCTCGGATACGAAGCTCAAGACGGTGCTCAAGGACGCAGGCGTCAACACCCTCGATCAGTACCGGAAGAAAGACTGACGCTTTTCTAGGTCGTCTTAAAGCGCTTCAGATCGCTCTCCCAAACACGCGGCACGCTGGGATTGCCGGTGCAGCGGAGGTTGAAGAGGGCGACCCAAGCCGCTTGGACTTCGGGAAGACGCTCGACGGTCTCGCAGACGAGCGCATCGTCAATGGCTTCCGAATTGCCGTGAACAAACTCGTTTCTCTTCGCCTGAACCTTGAGGAGGTGACCGTAGACCAGCCCGTGCCCGAGGTCGGCCAAGTCTTTCTCGAGCGTGGTGTCGAACGTCAATTTATATAGCCGGTCCATGCGACTGCCGATCGTCGCGTATCGGCGCAAAAGATCGGCCCGGATCAACGGCGGCAGAGCGCCGAGCGCCGCATCGAAGAATCGGTCCATGTGATGCTCGAACAGTGTCCAGAACAGGATAACGATGAGCATCCGCTGAGATGGCCGCGTTCCGGCAGCAAGCCCCTGATCCAATTCCAGAACAGGCCGATCCCACTCGCGCTTCATGAGGGCGAGCAGTGAATGCGTCGTCCAACTGAGCGCGCCCGGCAACACAATCCGTGGATACCGGCGCTCCTCGCCGTTGATAACACGGACGACCATTTCCGCACCGTCCGCGTAGTCGCGTCCGCACTTCGGGCACTTCGCTCCCGGGATAAGCGTGTGACAGCGGTCGCAGTGGACCAGCCCCGACCAGGGGCCAACCCAGGATTTTCCTTGTTCAGGATCGTCAGCCCACATTACCCCGCCTTTGTTCGTGTTGGGCTTTCCCAATCGAATGCTAGACCTTTTCCAGCCCGGCCCACGTCGACGTTGGCGCGTCCGAAGTGACTGCTGCGAAGGTCTTCCGCGCTGTCGTTGTCGGTGACCACACCGTGTAACCGATTGCCTGCGCGCTTTCTTTTGCCGCCTGGAGCACCCCGTCGCGAGAATAGTCGCCTTCTATGTAGTATTCGGCAGGGGGCAAATGGTAGGTCGCGTCAGACGATGAAATTGTCCGCTGAAAGCCTCGACTTTCCATTTGTTCGTGAAGCTTTTCGTAGTCAGCCCCATCATGGGGCGCGTAGTGCAGCTCTACCCTCGTCATGAATCTAGCCATTACCGCTCTCATGCCTCGCCTGTAGCGGCCTGATTGCCGCCCACCAAATAGGTAGTACCGAACAGGGTTTCTTCAATGTAGGGTTCGCCTGGCTTTGAACTAGCTGGGAGCACCTCTCGGAAGCTGCCCTTCGTCCGGAAGCCGGAGGCAAGGGCATCTTTGGCTTTGGCAACGATCCCCCGAAGGCCTAGAGAGTCGCTTGTCCCTTGGGCTGAGGCCCGGATGCGGCCTTTCTGCACTCCTTCTCTGTCCTAAAATGCTTAGTGCTGCCGGCGCCAACATTCAGCTCTCTCGCACAAATCGAATTGTAGTTTGCTGCCTACAGCACACCACTTTCCAAATCACTGACTTACGCGGCCGGTCAGCTGCACCCGAAACAGCGCTGAGCGCTAAAGCCGATGAGCAAATGGCGAACTATCTCAGCCCACCTGCTTCACTTCTAGGGTCCCGCCGGGGAGCAGCTTCAACAACGATTGAGCGCCTGCTGACGGGTCAAGCCAATCTGCCCAATGAGCACGCTCGAGGATCGCGATTTGTCGATCATGGTAGGGCGCGACGTCAGGGCCCGGCGGCATGGTCAACATGGTGAAGGCCTCGCCGACATCGGCGGTGCTCCGCCATATGCCGGCGATGCAGAACCAGGACTCCCCGCTTCGTGAACAGCCACTTGTCCTTGCGCTTCTTCTTCGGGTCCTTCGGATCGGTAAACTCGTAGAAGCCGTCGGCGATGATCAGGCAGCGACCGGACGCGAACTCACGGTTCTCCGAGCGAAAGTTGTAGACCGGTCGGCGGTTCTGACCAGGCCAACTCAACCGGCGCTGAACAAGCTCGCCCGCTTCACGATCGCCTTCGACAGTTCGGACGATCGGCGCGATGTCCGTAATCTTGATGTCGTCGAGCGGCTCGATGTTTGGCGTGCCCTCAGGAAAGCGAATCTTGATTTTGATGTTGGAGAAGTCGTCGGCGATCGTCCCGGCGCCAACGTGAAGGCGATAGTCGTTGCACATTTTCGTCTCCAACCCGTTGCGCTCAACCATTGTTCCTATTATGTTCTCATCAATGAAGGCGACCACGTTCGACACGGACGCCCCACCCGACGAATGCCGCATCATCGTAAGGTACGGCGACGAAGGCGTGGAGATGGTTGAGCTGCCTTGGGGCCTCCGTCCAAAGGAGCCGGGCAACCTGCCGTTCATGCTTGCGCGCGCCGAGGGCCGAAAGCTTCCCAGCCATCGCTGTCTCGTTCCTGCGTCGGAATTCCTCATCAGCCGTCATGGCAAACGCTACCGGTTTTCCCTCGCGGACGGTGACTGGTTCTACTTCGCCGGGATCTGGCGGCCCGCTTCAGGGGGTTGGCCTGAGGCCTATGCGATCTTGACCATTGAGGCGAACGCCGATGTGGCGCCGTACCAGGACCGGCAGATGGCTGTGTTGAGACGTCGACAGCGGATGGATTGGTTGGATCTCTCGCGCCCAGAACACGAGCTTCTTCAGCCATTGCCGGTTGGGGCGTTCCGAATTGAGCGCACGATCACGCGTGAGGCGCAGAGAGTACTGGCGCTCTAGATGCCGACGCATTGGCGAGTTGAGCAATGAGTGGCCACGGTGGCAGAGTTTGGCCAAGGCTTCGAACGCAGAGGATCAGTTTGCGCACTGATAGGCCAACCAGGGACGTGATCGAAGGGGATGCCCAGCTCCTAGGGCGCGCACCGACGCGTCCAAGGCCGTCGTTTGCCAAGGAGCCCGCCCGCTTTCGACGCGGTGCGTTGTGCTGACGGCTCGTGGCCTGACGAGGCTGCACATGCCGAAGCCAACCGAGAGCCCGCTGCTTTGCGCCTCAATCTGCTTCCCCCCTGCTTCCCCGGCCTTCGCATCAGAGGCGGGGAAGCAGAAAACGACCCCGAAGGACCGTTCTGACTCGCTGATTTGTCTGAAGAAAGTTGGAGCGGGCGAAGGGATTCGAACCCTCGACCCCGACCTTAGCAATTTCTGCGGCGCGGTGGCATTAGCCCGGTAATGACCGTTTCCTTGGAACCCGTGTGACGCGTGATCTGACCGAATTCTATCCCGCGGTATCCGTCTCTACCGCGTTCGTCGATTTCCCCTTCCCGTACGTTTCCTCCGAGCGCAAGTCGTGAGGCGAACGAGTATGAGCGACCGATCCCGTAATTCTTAAGTGTGCTGCGCGGGTAGTCGCCATTGGTCGATTGGGGAAACCGTGGCTGCATCTGCTTACATCGATCCAGAAGCCGATCCGTTGCGGCCTCTCACGGCGGCCGACATCGAGTCGGCTTTCCGCAAGCCCGCTGGTTGGTTCGGCCGCGACCGTGTCCGCAAGCGCCTCTACGCGCAGGGGTTCCCGCATCCTTTTGAACGTGGCCTCTGGTCTGCCAAGGCGGTGGCCGATTGGCTAGCGACCGCTGGTAGCAATCCCACTGGCGCCATGCCACGGCCACTGCGCAAAGCAAGCGAGCAACAAACTGATCCACGTCCTCGGCCGACGCGCCGCCAGCGCAGCAACGGCTATGCTCCTGTAGTGATGCGGTCGCATTGACCACGTGCTTGCAAATCGTGCAGGCTCCTCAACCAGGAGAAAAGGGCACGATGGGCAAGATCGACGCACCCTATCTGGTGACATACACCAACAAGGACGGCACGCTCCGGCACTGCTTCGCGCCGCGCCACGAGGACCGACAGGAGGGTTGGGCGACGGTGCGCCTGCACGACGGCCGGGGCAAGCCGATCCGCGATCCGATCGTTGCGGCCAGTGCGTGCCGAGCCGTGGCAGCCATCTACACGGCATGGCGACGGGGCGAAGCTGGGATGGGACCGCACTTGATCGACAAGCTTGGCAGACCGGTCACGCAGACACCTGTCCAGGCCGGGAAAACTGCTCGTGGACCAGAAACGTCAGAGAGCGCCCGAAACATACCGCCCCGGCCAAATCGGCGCCATGGTGGCCGACTATAAGGATCACGACGTCTACACCTCGCTGTCGGATAAGACGCAGCTCGAGTACCGGGTCTATCTCGACAAGTTCGTGGAGAAGTTCGGTGACACCTATTGGCGCAAGCTGGCGCCCGGAACACTACGGTCCTGGCTGCGCGAGCACGGCGAGGCCAACGGCTGGGCCGGCGCGCATTCGATGTACCGGACGATCCGCGCTTTCTTTGGCCGCGTCAGGCTCTGCTACGACAGGGTCGACCATCCCGGCTTCGTGCCACCGAAAGAGAATCCTGCGGCCGAGCTCGACCTTGGCCTGCCGAAGCCCAACCTGATCCTCTGGCCTCGCGCGGCGATCGACGCCTTCGTGACATTGGCCGACAATGCTGGTCACAAATCGATCGGCGACGCCGTTGTCATGATGGGCTGGCTGGGCGTGCGAAAGCAGGATTGGCTGTCGTGGCCAGCAGACGTCTTCGATCGCGACCTACTTGCCTTCCGCCAAGAGAAGACTAACAACCCGCTCGTTCTACCATGGCGGACGGTGCCAGCGCTGGTGATGCGCGTCGAGGCAGCACGGGCCCGGCGGCGGGACGATGGCGTCACTGCGCGGACGTTCTTCCACGATGGCGCTGGCCGACCCTGGAAGGATGCCGATGCATTCCGCGACGTGTTCAATGAACTGCGCGATCGGCTGACCAAGCAGCATCCGTACTTCGAGACCCGGTACTATGTTGGCGCCGATCCCGAGGATCCACTGCGCCTGCCGACGAAGAAGCTCACCATGCGGACGATGCGCCACACATGCATCACGCTGAACCATGACGCCGGGGTGCCGCGAGAACTGATCCGGGCGATCACCGGCCACGAACTCGACACGATCGACCAAGTGCTGAAATGCTATGCAGCCGTGACAGCCGACCAAGCGGCTGCGGCGCTCAACATCAGGCTGGCATACGAAGGGCAGTCCGGCTGATTTGTCTTACGTCTCACGACGTAAGACTCGGACGTAAGACAAACACCCCTGTTCCGTTCCCCCTGTGGAATATCGACCAAGGTCACTAAAACGCTGGCCAGCCTGAAACGGATGATCTCGGATAAATGGCGCGCCCGAAGAGATTCGAACTCCTAACCTTCTGATCCGTAGTCAGATGCTCTATCCAGTTGAGCTACGGGCGCGTAGCCGGACGGCCTCGTCGAGGGGGCCGGCGAAGAGGGGCGCACCCTAGTGAAAGCGGCCTGCGGATGCAAGCCGCGTGACAGCCATGCGACGCTGCCGCCGGGGCCCGGCCAAACGGGCCGCAAACCCTTCTCGCGACACGGAAATCGCCGGTCTTGGACCTCTTCCGAGCTTTCCAGTAGCATGCCCGGCCTCTGAATTTTCGGGATGCACGGCGATGTTCGCCCCCAGGCCGGCGACGGCCTTTTCCCTTCTCGCCCCAGTTGGGCTGGTCGTCGGGCTGGTCCTCGGCCTCGCCGCGCCGGCGTTCGCGCAGGACCTGTCAGCGGCCGACCGGTCGGCCATCCGCGACGTCATCCAGTCCCAGGTCGACGCCTTCCGCCGCGACGACGGCGAGGGCGCGTTCGGCTACGCCTCGCCCTCGATCCGCGGCATGTTCGGCACGTCCGACGTGTTCATGGACATGGTTCGGCAGGGCTACCAGCCGGTCTATCGCCCGCGCGTGTTCGACTTCCGCGAGATCGTGACCCTGCACGGCCAAGTCACGCAGAAGGTCCATGTCGTCGGGCCCGACGGCCGGCCGGTGACCGCCTTCTATCCGATGGTGCAGCTGCCCGACGGCACGTGGCGCATCAACGGCTGCTACCTGCAGGCGCCGGAAGAACACCAGGCCTGATCCCAAGCCGTGCACCGCGTTTCGCCCAAGGTGCTGGCGCTGCTGGCCCTGCTCACCCTCGTTTGGGGCACCAACTGGCCCCTGTTCAGGATCGCGCTCGAAGAGCTGCCGGTGCTGACCTTTCGCGCCATCACGATGATCGTCGGCGTCGCCATGCTGACGGCGATCCTGCTGGCGCGCGGCGAAAGCTTCGCCGTGCCCAAGGGCAAGTGGCCTGCCCTGATCGCGGCCTCGGCGACCAACATCCTCATCTGGAACATCACGACGGCGCTCGCCGTTCTCTACATCCCGTCGGGCCATGCCTCGGTGCTGGCCTACACCATGCCGCTCTGGGTGGCATTGATCGGGTTCGTCGTCTTCAAGCAGCGCCTGACCGGACGCCTGCTCGCCGCCATCGTGATCGGCGCGCTGGCCGTGCTGGCGCTGATGCTGCCCAACTTCGCGAGCTACGAGCGCGCGCCGGCCGGCCTGTTCTGGGGCCTGTTCGCGGGTTTCTGCTGGGCCATCGGCACCTTCATCGTCAAGCGCACGGCGTGGTCCGGCATGGGCCTGTCGCTCACCTTCTGGCAGGTCGTCATCAGCCTGCCGCCGATCCTGCTGGGCGCGCTGCTGATCGACGGCCTTCCCGACCATTGGCCGTCGGCGAAGGCGCTCGCCGCCACGATCTACACCGGCGCCATCCCCATGGCGCTGGGCACCGCGACCTGGTTCGCCCTGGTGAAGCTTCTGCCCGCGCAGGTCGCTGCGCTTTCCTCCATCGCCATCCCGATCGTCGCCATCGTGAGCGGCGTGCTGCTGCTGCATGAGCCGCTGTCGCCGCTGCAGATGGTGGCCATCGCCTCGAGCGTCATTGCTCTGTGGCTGGCGTTGATGCCGGGACGCGGCTCAGCCTGACGACAGAGGCAGCGACAGCGGCGCGATCTGCTCGGCCGGGCGGCCGGCATAGTCGTGCTTCTCCGAGTCCTTCAGCATGCGCATCTGCGCCTCGGCCAGGCGCTCCATGGCGCCGGCCGGATCGAGATGGACCGGCGCGCCGTCCTTCAGCACGACCTCGCCGTTGACCAGCACCGTGCGCACGGCGCGGTCGGCGGCGTGGAATACGAACGAGCGCAACGGATCGCGCGCCGGCTGCATCAGGGGATACGCCAGATCGACCAGCACGATATCGGCCAGCGCACCCGGCGCCAGGACGCCGATATCGTCGCGGCCCAGCGCCTTGGCGCCGCCGATGGTCGCCGCCTCGAAGGCGCCGCCGGTGTCGAGGCTCGCGATGTCCTCGCTCATCAGCCGGCCGGCGACGATGGCAAGCCGCATCTCCTCGATGAGGTTGTGCGGCGCGCAGTCGGTGCCGAGCCCAACCGTGACGCCGCGGGCGCGATAGCGGCCAACATGGTCCATGGCGAGGCCATAGCGCGCGAACGGCTGCGGGCAATGCGCGACCGCGGCGCCAGCATCGGCGATCAGGTCGAGGTCCTTGCGCGTGTGCCAGGCGATCTGCGGATGCTCGTCGAGCAGGATGCAATGCGCCAGGACGGTGCCGGGCTTCAGCAACGCCTGCGCCGCCGCCCATTGCACCGGCGTGACGCCATGGCGGCGAATCATCTCGCGCACCTCGACCACCGACTGCCCGATATGGGTCGAGAACGGACGGCCGGTCTCGTCGGCGAGCCGGCGCCCGGCGGCGAACAGTTCGGGCGTCACGGTGTCGATCTGCGCGGGAAACACCATGGCGTCGAGCCGACCTGAATTGTGCGCTTCGGCCTCGGCCATCACCGTCTTGGCCTTGTCGAACGCGGCGATGCCGCCGGCCTCGTCCCACTTCCAAGTCACGGTCTGCGGCGCCGACATTCCCCAGCGCGCCGAGGCGAAGGTCGGCGCCGCGTAGAAGCGCATGCCGCTCCTCACCATGGTCTCCAGCCAGCCATCGAACGGCACGGTGACGTCGCAGGCCGTGGTCGTGCCGGCGCGCAGCATCTCGGCATAGGCCATCTCGGCCGCCGCCGCCCGCCCTTCCTCGCCGAGCCGGAAGGCCTGCAGGCGCTCGATCAGGCCGGTCATCTGCTGCTCGGGCACGCCATGGTCCTCGCGCACGCCGCGATAGCCCGGCTCGGTGCTGGGATGGCTATGGATGTTGACCAGGCCGGGCAGCGCCAGCAGCCCGGCGCCGTCCAGCACAGGTTCGTTGGCCTGCGGCGGTCGGGCACCGGCGGGCGTGATCTCGGCGATGCGCCCATCCTTCAGGAAGAGGTCTACGTCGCGGCGGTAGACATGCCGGTCGGCCGCGCCGTCGCGCACCACCGCCCACGAGACATTTCGGATCGAGCTCGGCCGTGAAGTCATGCATCACCCCCTCGAGGCACGTCTGTTGCATAGCCTATGCCACGAAAGCCGGGGGGATTGGGGACCGAAAAAGCAGGAGGCGGCACATGAGGATCCGACACAACGGGATCGTGAAATGGGTGGCGCACGCCGCCCTGGCGGCGGGCATCGCCTTGATGCCGGGCATGGCATCGGCGCAGACCCTGAAGGTGGTCATGCACTCCGACGTCAAGATCATCGATCCGTACTGGACCACTGCCTACATCGTGCGCAACTACGGTTACATGGTCTACGACACGCTTCTGGCGGTCGACGACAAGCTGCAGGTCAAGCCGCAGATGCTGGAAGGCTGGAAGGTGAGCGACGACAAACTCACCTACACCTTCACCCTTCGCGACGGCCTCCTGTTCCACGACGGCAAGCCGGTGACGGCCGAGGACTGCGTGGCCTCGCTCAACCGCTGGGCGCCCAAGGACGCGATGGGCCAGAAACTGATGTCCTTCGCCAAGGAGCTGAAGGCGGTCGACGACAAGACCTTCGTCCTGGTGCTGAAGGAACCTTACGGCCTGGTGCTGGAGACACTGGGCAAGCCCTCCTCGTTGGTGCCGTTCATCATGCCCAAGCGCGTCGCCGAGACGCCTGGCAACGTGCAGATCAGCGATACCACCGGCTCGGGTCCCTTCGTCTTCCGCAAGGACCTGTGGCGGCCGGGCGAGCGCACGATCTACGACAAGTTCAAGGACTACAAGCCGCGGCCGGAGCCGGCGTCGGGCCTGAGCGGCGGCAAGGTCGTGCATGTCGATCGTGTCGAATGGATCAACATCACCGACCCGCAGACCACCATCAACGCGCTGCTGAGCGGCGAGATCGACATGATCGACCAACCGGTGATCGAGCTGCTGTCGCTGCTCGAGGGCGACAAGAACGTCCACGTCGTCGACCTCAATCCGCTGGGCGCGCAGATCGACTTCCGCTTCAACACCCTGCACAAGCCGTTCGACAACCCGAAGATCCGTCAGGCCGTGTTCTATGCCCTGAACCAGAAGGACTTCCTGGTGGCGGGCTACACCAACCCGAAGTTCTTCAAGGAGTGCAAGGCGCTGTTCATCTGCGGCACGCCGCTGGCCACCGACAAGGGCTTCGAGGACAAGCTCACGTCGAACTTCGCCAAGTCCAAGGAGATCCTGAAGGCGGAAGGCTATGACGGCACGCCGATCGTGCTGCTCTACGCCACCGACACCAACACCGGCCGGCTGACGCCGATCCTCAAGGCGCTGCTGGAGCGCGGCGGCTTCACCGTCGACATGCAGGCGATGGACTGGAACACCGTGGTCGCGCGGCGCACGCGCAAGGAGCCGCCGGCGCAGGGCGGCTGGCACGGCTTCCTCACGACCTGGGTGTCGGCCGACTTGCTCGATCCGGTGATGAGCGCCTTCCTCGGCGCCAACTGCGAGAAGGCCGCGATCGGCTGGCCGTGCGACGCCAAGCTCGAGGAACTGCGCGACGCCTTCGCCCGGACGACCGATCCCGAGAAGCGCAAGGAGCTGGCGACGGCGGTGCAGGTGCGCATGTCGGAGTATCCGACGCACGTGCAGCTCGGCCAGTTCAACGTACCCTCGGCGATCCGCAGCACCGTCAGGGACCACCTGGAGGCGCCCGCGCCAGTGTTCTGGAACATGAAGAAGAAGCAGTAGGCGCGAGGGTCAGCCCAGCTCGAAGCTCGCCACGCCGTAGAGGCCCGCCGCGTCGATCGCCGGATCCGGCCCGGTGTACATGCGTGCGGTCTCGAACGAGGGTTTCAGCCCCAGCCCCTCGGCCCACGACACGGCCGCCTTGTTGACGCCCGCGATGTCGACGGCCACCGCCGTCGCACCGAGCGTCGCGGCCGCCGCGGAAAAGAGCGCGGAGGCGATGTCCGGCGTCTCGGCATGGAGCGGCCCGATGCGCGCTCCGGCCTGGCAGTTGCGCATGACGCCGAACCCGGCCACGGCGCCGTCGCGCAGCGCCACCATCGCGACACGTTCGGGCTGCGAGATCCACGAGGCGAGGAAGGAATCGCGCGCCTCTGGGAAGAAGCGTCTGTCATAGGCGGCGAGCCTGTCGAAGCCGATGCTGCGGGCATCGACCAGGCTCACCCCTGTCGGCGGCGCGGCCTGCACCGGCGCGCCTTCGTAACGGACGTTGTTCCAGGCGAGCCGGAAGCCCGACTTGCGGTAGTTGCCCTGCTGCGCCGGCACGCCGTCGAGCCCGACATTGCGACCGACAAGCCGGTCCATGCCGGCGTGCCAGGTCTGGATACCGTAACCTTTGCCGCGCGCCGCCGGCCGCGCGATGTAGAAGCCGAGAAAGCCGAAACCCCGGCCGTACTGCACGACCGAGATGCAGGTGACCGGCTCGCCATCGAGCCGGCCGATCAGGAAGGCGCCGGGATCGGTGGCGTGGAAGGCGTAGGCGTCGGTCTTGCCCGGATTCCATCCTTCGTCGGCGGCCCATCGGGCCATGCGCTGCACGTCGTCGACGCTGGCGACGGTGATCTCGAAAGCCATGCGGCGAAGCTAGCCTTCTTGCCAATCGATCGCCATCGCCATCAGACTGGCCGCAACCACAAGGAGATACGGAGGAAGCGATGAGACGGCTGATCGTGCTGTTGACGATGCTGTATGCGCCCCTGTTGTCGGCGGGCGAGGCCAACGCCGAATGGGCGGCGAGTTGGACCGCTTCGGCGCATGGTCCCTACCCCGTCGGCAATCCGACGGCGCAACCGGAGCTCAAGTTTGCCTTACCCTCCCCTGAAAAGGGCGCGAGCGACCAGACATTCCGCCTGATCGTGAAGCCCGATGCCTGGGGGCCACAGGCGCGGATCAGGCTGTCGAACGCCTTCGGCACCAAGCCGGTGACGTTCGACGGTGCCTATGTCGGGCTGCAGGAGAGCGGCGCGGCGATCATCAAGGGCACCAACCAGCCGGTCCTGTTCGGCGGCCAGAAGAGCGTGACGGTACCACCCGGCAAGAGCGTGGTGAGCGATGCGGTCGCGTTGCCGTTCGTCACCACGCCGCCGAGCCCGATGCTGAAAGGGCTGAAGCTCGCCGTCAGCTTCCATGTCGTGGGCGACAGCGGCCCGATGACCTGGCACGCCAAGGCGCTGCAGACGTCGTACCTGTCGCCGCCCGGCTCGGGCGCCCACAGCCAGGAGGTGAGCGAAAGCGCCTTCCCCTATTCTACGACCTCCTGGTACTTCCTCGACGAGGTCGACATGAACCTGCCCGCCAAGGCCCAGGTCATCGTCGCCTTCGGCGATTCCATCACCGACGGGACGGGCACCACCATCAACGGCGACGACCGCTGGCCCGACGTGCTGTCGCGCCGCCTGCATGCCGCCCATGGCGACGCCTTCGTCGTCGTCAACCAGGGCATCGGCGGCAACCGCGTCGTCGGGCCCGACGACTACGCGACCAAGCCGATCGGCGGCGGTCCCGGCGCGCTGACGCGGCTGGACCGCGACATCGTGAGCCTGCCCGGCGTCACGACGGTGATCTGGCTCGAAGGCATCAACGACTTCGGCGCTGCCGATGCCACCGCCGAAGCCGTCATCGAGGGCTACAACAAAGGTGTCGCCGAGCTGCGCCAGAAGCTGCCGGGCGTGAAGATCTTCGCCGCGACGCTCACGCCGGCGCTGAACAGCACGCCGACCCACGGTCGCGCCGAAGTCGACGCCAAGCGCAAGGCGCTGAACGAATTCCTGCGGACCGCCAAGCTCTTCGACGGCGTCATCGACTTCGACAAGGCGACCCTCGATCCCGCAACCGGCGAGGTGAAGGTCGAGTTCCAGCCGAACTCCTCGACCGGCGGCCCCGGGGACAAGCTGCATCCCAACCGCGCCGGCTATGCCGCCATGGCCAACGCGATCGACCTCGGGATGATTACGGGCAAGGCGAAGTGAGTCTTGCCGGGCCGCGGGCCTCCAGGCCCGCTCATGATCTTCCGGACCGCGAGCCTCCGGCTCGCTCCTGATTCATGAGCGGGCCTGGAGGCCCGCGGTCCGGCAAGATTATTCCGCGGCCTTCGCCGCCGCCGAGAAGAACCGGTTCTCCGGCCGCGGCAGGCCGAGATTCTCGCGCAGGGTCTTGCCCTCGTATTCGGTGCGGAAGATGCCGCGGCGCTGCAGCTCGGGCACGACGAGATTGACGAAATCGTCGAGCCCGCCCGGCAGGTAGGGGAACATGACGTTGAAGCCGTCGGAGCCGCCGGTGGTCAGCCACTCCTCCATCTGGTCGGCGATCATCTGCGGCGTGCCCATCATGGCGAGCCCGCCATAGCCGCCCAGCCGGCCCGCGATCTGGCGCACCGTCAGGTTCTCGCGCTTGGCGAGCGCAATCACCCGCTCGCGGCCGCTCTTGCTCTGGTTGGTCTCGGGGATCTCCGGCAACGGTCCGTCGGGATCGAACTTGCGCGCATCCTGACCGACCGCGATCGACAGCGCGGCGATGCCGCTCTCATAGCTCACCAGGCTGTCGAGCCTGGCGCGCTTCTCCTTCGCCTCGTCGAGCGAGGAGCCGATGATGGTGAAGGCGCCGGGCAGGATCTTTATGTGATCGGGATTGCGGCCGACCTTGGCGGCACGGCCCTTCACGTCGGCATAGAAGGCGCGGCCGGCCTCGATGGGGCCGCCGGCGGCGAACACCATCTCGGCGGTCTCGGCGGCGAGCTGGCGGCCGTCATCGGACGCGCCAGCCTGCACCATCACCGGCCAGCCCTGGACCGGCCGGGCGATGTTCAAGGGCCCGCGCACCTTCAGGTACTTGCCCTTGTGGTTCAGCACATGCAGCTTGGCGGGATCGAAGTAGATGCCGGACTCGACGTCGCGCAGGAAGGCGTCATCGGCCCATGAATCCCAGAGACCGGTGACGACGTCGAAGAACTCGCGGGCGCGGGCGTAGCGCTCGGCATGTTCCATCTGCTCGTCCATGCCGAAGTTCAGCGCGGCGTCGGGATTGGAGGTCGTGACCAGGTTCCAGCCGGCGCGGCCCTCGGAGATGTGATCGAGCGAGGCGAAGCGCCGCGCGATGGTGTAGGCGGGCTCGAAGGTGGTCGAAGCCGTCGCGATCAGGCCGAGGTGCTGGGTGTGCTGGGCGAGCGCCGGCAACAAGGTCAGCGGATCGAACGAGGTCACCGTGGCGCTGCGCTTCAGCGCCTCCATGGGCATATTCAGCACGGCCAGGTGATCGGCCATGAAGAAGGCGTCGAACTTGCCGCGCTCCAGGGTCTGCGCGTACTGGATCAGCGCCTTGAGATTGAAGTTGGCGTCCGGCGTGCCGCCGGGATAGCGCCAGGCGGCGGTGTGGATGCTGACCGGGCGCATGAAGGCGCCGAGCCGCAGTTGGCGTTTGGAGCTCATGGTTGGATATCTTGCCCCTGCCGGCGCCGACGGCAAGGTGCGCCGGACGACAAGAACTAATTCAACGGATTAGGTCTTACGGCAGGACCTCGGCCACGCGCCGCGCCATTGCCTTCAGCCTGGGCAGCATGCGCTGCACACGCTGGCGCGCCTGCGCCCGGACGGCATTGGTGTTGGTGTTGAGCGAAGCCACCATGGTTCCGCCGCGGTTACCGAGGGGCACGGCGATGCCCACCAGCCCCTCCTCCAGCTCCTCCCAGCTCACGGCATGGCCGTCGCTGCGGGCCTGGCGCACCAGCTTCACGAGCTCTCGCTCGCCGACCACGGTCGCCGGCGTCCGCTTGTCGCGACGGGTGCCCCGCAATCGGGCCGACACCTCGCTGTCGGCCAGGGCCGACATCAGCACCCGGCCCGAGGCCGACGCGTAGGCCGGCAGGCGCATGCCCATCGAGACGACGAAGGCCACCCGGTTGCCCGGCTGCTCGGAACGGGCGACGAACACCACGTCGTTGCCGTCCAGAACCGAGACCGACACCGCCTCGCCGATTTCGGCCGACAGCTCGGCGAGATAGGGCTGGAGGGTGACGTCCAGCGCCGACGCCGCGAGATAGGAGTAGCCGAGCCTCAGCACCTTGCCGGTGAGCTCGAACTGCTTGCCGTCGATGCGGGCATAGCCCAATCCGGCCAGGGTCAGCAGCAGGCGGCGCACGACGGCGCGATCGAGCCCGGTGCGCTGGGCGGCATCGGCGACCGACAGGCTTTTATGGCCCGCCCCGAAGGCTTCAATGACGCTGAGCCCGCGGGCGAAGCCGGTGACGAAGATCCGGCTGTGCGGAATGGGTCGGCTTGACAAGGCCTCTGCTCCTGTGTGCGCTAGATGCTCATTTGAGCGCAGAGCGCACAAAAGGGAAAGGGGCAATTGGCGAACCGACGGATACGCAGCGAGCTCGTGGTCGTGGGTGGTGGCCTGGGTGGAGTCGCCGCCACCTTGGCTGCCGCACGGCTCGGCAGGAACGTCGTCCTGGTCGAAGAGCTCGACTGGCTGGGCGGCCAGCTCACGGCGCAGGGCGTGCCGTTCGACGAGCATCCCTGGGTCGAGGACGGCATCGGCTCGCGGAGCTACCTCGAGCTGCGCCAGCGCATCCGCGACTACTATTTCCATCACTATCCCCTCACCGCCGAAGCGCGCCAGCGCCGGCCGTTCAATCCCGGCATGGGCAATGTCGGCACGCTCTGCCACGAGCCGCGCGTGGCGGTCCGCGTCATCGACGACCTGCTGGCGCCGTTCGAAAGCGGTGGCCGGGTCCGCGTACTGAGGCGCCATGCCCTGCTGCAGGCCCATGTCGACCGCGACCGGATCACCGGGCTCTCCTTCCGCGACCTCGAAACGGGCGACACGGTCGAGATCGAGGCGGCACTGGTGATCGACGCCACCGAGACCGGCGATCTTCTGGAGGCCGCCAACGTCGAACACGTGATCGGCGCGGAATCGAAAGACGAGACCGGCGAGCTGCATGCCCTGGACAAGGCCGATCCTCTCGATCAGCAGGCGATCACCTGGTGCTTCGCCATGGACCATCTGCCGGGCGAGGACCACACGATCGACCGGCCGGTGCGCTATGCCGAGTTCCGCGATCTCAAGCTCGACTTCTGGCCCAACCGGCAACTCGACTGGACGGTGAGCAACCACGTCACCCACCAACCGCTGAAACGCGCCCTGTTCGCCGGCGACAGCGATGCCGAATACCTGTTCGACCTGTGGCATGCGCGGCGCATCGCCTGGCGGCGCAACTTCGCCGACGGCGCCTATTGCAGCGACATCACGTTGGCCAACTGGCCGCAGATGGATTGCTGGCTGCGGCCCGTGCTCGGCGTTTCACCCGAGCAGCGCGATGCCGCGCTGGAAGACGCCCGCCAGCTCAGCCTGTCGTTCCTCTACTGGATGCAGACCGAGGCGCCGCGCCACGACGATGGCCAGGGCTATCCCGGCCTGCGCTTGCGTGGCGACGTGCTGGGCACGGCGGACGGCCTTGCCAAGCAGGCCTACTACCGCGAGGGCCGGCGCATCCGTGCCGAATTCACCGTGCTCGAGCAGCATGTCGGCGTCGCTGCCCGTCCCGGCCGCGATAGTGCGGAGTCGTTCTTCGATAGCGTCGGCATCGGCGCCTATCGCATTGACCTCCATCCCAGCACCTCGCGGATGCGCGACACGGTCGATATCGACAGCTTCCCGTTCGAGATCCCGCTGGGCGCGCTGCTGCCGGTGCGCGTCGATAATCTCCTGCCGGCGGCTAAGAACCTCGGCACGACGCGCGTCACGTCCGGCGCCTATCGCGTCCATCCCGTCGAATGGAGCATCGGCGAGGCGGCGGGGGCGCTGGCGGCCTTCGCCCACAAGCGCGCCGTGCCGCCACGCGCGGTGCGGGCCGACAAGACGCTGCTCGCCGACCTGCAGGTGCTGCTCGGCGACTGCGGCGTGCCGATCCGCTGGCCGCGCTACGGCGCGCTGACTCCGCTGACGCGTCGCGGTTACCGGCCGCCGCCATCGATCTGAAAACAAGACAAAGGGAGGAAACGATGAGAAGGGTATCGCGCCGGATGGCGCTCGCGGGCGCGTTGACCGCCCTGGCGGCGACGGCGCAGGCGCAGCGCTCGACCGGTCCGATCAGCCTTTATGTCGGGTTTGCCGCCGGCGGCCCCGCCGACACGTTGGCGCGCATCATGGCCGAGCAGCTCGGCGCGCGGCTCGGCCGATCGGTGGTGGTGCAGAACAAGCCGGGCGCCGGCGGCACCGTCGCGGCAGCCCAGGTCGCCAAGGCCGATGCCGACGGCACGTCGCTGCTGCTGGTGAGCAGCGGACATGCCGGCGCCTCCGCGCTCTATCTCAACCTGCCGTTCGACGGCCAGAAGGATTTCGCCGCCGTCATCGCGCTGGCGCAGACGCCCATCGTGATCCTGGTGAAGGCCGATTCGCCCTATCGCACCATGGCCGATCTTCTGGCCGCGGCGCGCGCTGCGCCGGGCAAGCTGAACTTCGGCACCGGCGGTGGCGGCGCGACGCTGACGGCGATGGCCGCCGTGCTGTTGCAGCGCGAGCTCGACTTCAAGGCCGAGGCCATCAACTTCCGCGGCTCCGGGCCGGCCAACCTGGCGCTGATGGCAGGCCAGATCGACTTCCAGTTCGACACCGTGTCCGGCGCCATCGGCCTCTTGAGCGGCGGCACATTGCGCGCCCTCGCAGTGACCTCGCCGCAGCGATCGGCGGTGCTGCCCGACGTGCCGACCATCGCCGAAACGGTGAAGCCGGGCTTCGACGTCACCGGCTGGTTCGGCATCCTGGGACCTGCAGGGCTCGGCGCCGCGACCGTCGACGAGCTCAATCGCACGTTCAACGCCATCCTGGCCGACAAGGGCACGCGCGAGCGCCTGGCCGGGCTCGGCCTCGACCCGATCGGCGGCACGCCAAAACAGTTCGCCGACCTGCTGGCATCGGAAACCGCCCGCTGGGGCGGCATCATCCGCGATCTCGGCCTGAAGCCGGACTGATCAAACGATCGGCGGGTGCTTCTTGTCCGTCCCTGCCGAATGCTCCCAGGCGCGCGCGACCTGGAACAGCGTCGCCTCCTCGAAGTAGCGGCCGACGAACTGCACCGACAGCGGCATATCGTCGACCGACAGGCCCGCCAGCATGGCAAGCGCGGGATGGCCGGTGACGTTGAACGGCGTGCGCGCCTGGCGCGGATAGGTGCGGTCGACGTCGGCCGGCCGGTCGATGCGGCAAGGCGGATCCATCGAGCTGGCGCACAGCAGCACGTCGACCTGGCGGAAGGCCGCCTCGACCTCGGCGATCATTTCCAGCCGTCGGCGCTGCGCCTGCACGTAGTCGCCGGCGTTCATGAAGGCGCCCGCCATCAGGCGGCGGCGCGAGAGCTGGCCGTAGTCGCCCGGCCGCTCCTTGAGCCACGGGCCGTGGATCGCCCACGCCTCGCTTTGCAGGATGACACGGTTGACCGCGCCGAACTCGGTCAGCGTCGGCAGACGGATGTCGCGCACTTCGGCGCCTTCCATCTGCAAGGCGCGCGCGACGTGGTTCAGCGCCGCCGTGACCTCGGCCTCGGCCGGCGTGTCGACCTCGTGGAAGTGGCGCACGAAGCCGATGCGCAGGTCGCGCACACCGCGATCGAGGTTGGCCGCGTAGTGGCCGTTGACCGAGGCGGCGCTGCCCGGATCGAGCGGGTCGTGGCCGGCGATCGCCTGCAGCATCAGGGCATTGTCGGCCACGGTGCGCGTCATCGGACCGATATGGTCGAGCGTGAAGGAGAGCGGAAAGACGCCTCGGCGCGACACCAGCCCGTAGGTCGGCTTCAGGCCGACAATGCCGCAGCAGCTCGCGGGATTGCGCACGCTGCCGCCGGTATCGGTGCCCAGCGCCATCGGGAACAGGCCCGCCGCCACGCCGGAGCCCGAGCCCGACGACGAGCCGCCGGGATGATGATCGGTGTTCCAGGGATTGCGCGCCGGCGGCCAGGGCAGGTCGAAGCTCGGCCCACCGATGGCGAACTCGTGCGTCGAGAGCTTGCCCATGACGATGGCGCCCGCCCCGCGCAGTTTCTGCACGCAGACGGCATCGGCCTTGGCGATGTTGTCCTCGAGGATCTTGGAATGACAGGTCGTGGGCAGGCCCGCGACGTTGATGATGTCCTTGATGCCGACCGGCACGCCGTGCAGCGGCCCGCGCAGGCGGCCGGCGACCGCCTCGGCCTCGGCAGCCTTCGCCGCCGCCATCGCCGCTTCGGCATCGAGCCGGATGAAGGCATTGAGCTTGGGGTCGAGCGCGGCGATGCGCTCGAGCAGCGCCTTCATGAGGTCGACCGGCGACAGCTCCTTGTCAGCAATGGCCTGGGCGGCTTCGGTGACACTCAGCCAATGCAGCTCACCTACGGGGCCATCTCTCATAGGCCCCTCCCTGCCTTCATCGGCGGCCAGGGTTCTGCAGCCGGGTCGGTCGGCTGCTTGATCTTGCTCATGACGTCGGCCGCCTGCTTGGCCGCTGCGGCGACGTCGTCGGGGAATTCGGCTAGCGCCTTGGCGAGACCCGCGCGCCGCGCCAGCAGCTCGATCGTTGGCTTGTCCATCGACTCCACCCTCTCCGTTCAGGCAAGTTTCCATCGTGGTCGGCCCGGAGTCCATCGACGTCGTTGCCGACCAGCGAAAGGAGCTTTCGAGAGGTGCCTGCACTCGACACCACCACGATCGTCCTCGCCGGAATCACGTTGTTTGCGGCCTTCGTCAACGGCGCCCTCGGTTACGGGTTCTCCTCGCTCACCGTGCCGGTCGCCCTCGTCTTCTACGCCGGGCGCATCCTCAATCCCGCCGTGGTCGTGGTCGAGGTGTTCATCAATTGCTATGTCCTGTTCATCAATCGCGACAGCGTTGCGGCCGTATGGCGAAGGGTGCTTCCCATCCTCATCGGGCTGCTGCCCGGCATTGCCGTCGGCGCCTACCTTCTGGCCGTGCTTGATCCCGACTGGGCCAAGTTCCTCACTTACACCGTCATTCTCCCCCTCATCCTGGTCCAGGCAGCGGGGCGGCGCAGGCCGATCCGGTCGGAACGCCTGTTCGGCCTGCCCTTCGGCATGGGGCTGGGAGTGCTCTATTCCGTCACCACGATCTCAGGCCCGCCGCTCGCGATCCTGTTCAACAACCAAGGCCTGGTCAAAAACGAGTTCCGCGCCGGCCTGGCCCTGATCCGCGTCGCCGAATCGAGCCTGACCGCCATCGTCTACTTCTATCTCGGTCTGTTCGTCGCCGAGAGCACGAGCCTCCTGGTGGCGATCGTGCCCAGCGTGCTCATCGGCATACCACTGGGCGCTTATGCCATCCGCCACCTCGATGCCGAGACGTTCCGCCGGATCTGCATGAGCTTCGATGCCTGGGTCGTCGGCTTCGGCCTGTCGCGGGTGCTGGTCGACCTCAAGCTCATGCCAAGCCCATGGGCCTACAGCGTGATGGCCATGACCATCCTGATCGACATCTATCTGCTGTTCATCTTCTTCCGGAGGCGAAGAGCACCTTCGCTCTAGTTACGTTACTTGGCGGATTGCTGGACGAGAATCGGCGGCCGCTTATGCCATTCGCGGCCAGCCCTGGCCTGGTCGTAGCCGTACTGGAAGAGCGCCTGCATGTAGGCCTGCTCGAACTCGCCCTTCTTCTCCAGCGTGAAATCGGCGCCTATGAAAGCAAGGTTGTAGTCGACGCCGTCGCGCTGGCTGATGAAGAAGGTGCGCATGACGTCGTTGTGGCCGCTTGCCGCCAGCATGGTGTTGATGGCGCGACCGGCGATATTGATGGTCCGCCGCTCGGCCATGGAATAATCGGGATCGAGCCGCGCGTTGCGGATGATGTAGGCGACGCGCTTGCGCTTCAGGAGGCGGCCGGCTTCGAGCGACGGCGGATAGAGGAAGAGCTGGGCGATGGTACCGCCGTCGACATGCATCTCCTGGTATTTCTTGCCGTCGAGCTCGACGTCGATCATCACCGGCTCGAACAGGCCCGGGATCGCCGCCGAGGCGCGCAGGATCTGGTGGAACAGCTTCAGGGCCTCGGGCTTGCCGCTGGCCGCCAACGCACCGATGTTCCAGATCACCGGCCGCTGGGCGTCGAGGTCGGTGGTGCCGATCAGCAGCAGGCGACCTTCGTTGTATTCGCGGGCGATGGCGGCGAACATCTTCTCGTCGGCGTACTTGGCAATAACGTCGCCAAGTGGCGTGGTGTCGGCCATCGCGTCGTTGAACAGGGCGGCACTCAACCCGCGCGCACGGAAGATCCGGTCGGGAGTGAGCGTCGTGTAGACCTCGCGCAGGATCGGATCGTACTGCGGTCCCAGGAAGGCGAAGGGCGCGATCAGGGCGCCGGTGCTGACGCCCGTGACCATCCTGAATTCCGGCCGCGTGCCGGTCTCGCTCCAGCCGTTCAGCAGGCCGGCGCCGAACGCGCCGTTGTCGCCGCCGCCGGAGACCGCGAGATAGTAGGCCGTCGGCAGATTGGCGAGCGTCGGAGTCTTGCCCTCGGCGCGCAGGTTCGCCATCTCGCGCTCGACGGAACGCATGCCCTCCTGGATCATCGGCGAGACGTCGCCGTCGGCGAAGAACCGCGCATTGGCGATGCCGAGCGGCTGGGCGCGCACGGTGTCGGCGCGCGGCACCGACGGCAGTCGATCGGGGTGCGAACAGGCGGCGACCAGCGCCAAAGCCACAGCGGTCAGGAGGGCAAGAAGCCTAGGCATCGAGGCGCTCCAACTTGGTGATTTCCTGCGGCGGCAGCTCGGCGAGATAGAGATTGCCCTCGGTGTCGCCCGAGATGCCGTGCGCGCCGTTGATGGCGCCGCGGCACCGGCCGATCAGCTTGCCGTCGGACGTGAGCAGGCTGATGCGCGGGATCTGGTCGGTGACGAACACCAGGTCGCGGTCGTCCACCCAGATCTGCATGGGATGATAGAAGTCGCCCCACTCGGCGAGGAACCTGCCGTCGCGGTCGAACACCTGCACGCGGTTGTTCTCGCGGTCGCCGACCAGGACCTTGCCGAAGCGGTCGACCCAGATGGCGTGCGGCGTGGTGAAGACGCCAGGCCCCGCGCCCGGTCCGCCCCAGGTCGCGATCAGCGTGCCGTCGGCGGCGAAGCGATGGACGCTGGAATTGCCGTAGCCGTCGGCGACATAGATCTCGCCGTCAGCCGCCTGCGCCGCCGCCGTCGGGTGGTTGAACGGCGCGTCGAGCGACGGCCAGTGCCGCCGGCCCAGCGCCTGCAGAAGCTTGCCGTTGCCGTCGAAGCGCAGGACCTGATGGGCGTCGCGGTCAGCCACCAGGATCGAACCGCCGGCCGCGGCATTGATGTAGTGCGGCTCGGCCAATGCGCCTTCGCCCCAGCTGCCCCTGAGACGACCGTCGCGCTCGAACACCAGGACCGGCCGGTCGGTGCCGCGCTGGGCGACATGGACGCGGCCCTCGCCGTCGACCATCAGGTCGGAGATGAAGCCGAAGCTCTCGCCCGCCGGCAGCTTCGCCCACTTGCGATGGATGGCGTAGCGCCGGTCGCCCAGGATGACGGTGTAGCGTTCGTCCGACATGGTTCTATTGCGGTGCGCCCGTTCCCTTGCTGGCGTTGTACATGTAGCAGCGGATCTTCCAGCCGCCTCCCGTGCGCCGGAAGATGACGAGGTCGTTGAACGACTCGGTGGCCTCCGCGCCTGTCGCAAGCGTCCTGATGCGGCCCTTGCTGGTCGCGCGTAGCCAGGCCATGTCGCCCGTCACCTCGGTCTCCTTGATCTCGAAGCCAAGATCGAGCTTCAGGGTCGCGAACACCTGCCGGTAGGCGGCGCGCAGCGCGTCCGTGCCGGTTGCGGCCGGCAGGTCGTCGCGGATGAACACGCCGTCGGCGGTGTAGAGCGCCACCAGCGCATCGGCCGTGCCCCAGCGCAGGCCGGCGGCATAACGCTGCATGATGGCGAGGAGCTGGGCAGAATCGTCCGACGGCTGGGCCCGGGCTCCGCTGCCGATCATGGCGACAGCGGCGCCGGCCAACAGGGCTCGCCGCGCAGTACGGCTAGGATCGGACACTAGATTCTCCCCTCCAGTGACCTCGGCATTGTAGCCCATTCATCAACCCACGCGCAGCAAGCGAAGCCGTGGGTCCAAAAGATCACGCAGGCCGTCGCCCAGCATGTTGAGGCCGAGCACGGCCAGCGCAATGGCGAGGCCTGGCCAGACAGCGAGCTCGGGCGCCTGGAAGATGTAGGTCTGGGCGTCGCGCAGCATGCGGCCCCACGACGGCACCGGCGGCTGCGCGCCCAGGCCGAGGTAGGAGAGGCCGGCTTCGGCCAGGATGGCGACGGCGAACTGGATGGTCGCCTGCACGATCAGGACGCTGGCGATGTTGGGCAGGACATGGCGCAGGGTGATGCCGACCGGCCCCTGACCCATGGCTGTTGCTGCGCGGACAAAATCGCGGCTCCACATGGCGAGCGCGGCGCCGCGGGTGACGCGGGCGAACACCGGGATGTTGAAGATGGCGATGGCCAGGATCGCATTCTGCGCGCTGGCGCCCAGCACCGAGGTGATCAGGATGGCGATCAGCACCGCGGGGAAGGCAAAGATCAGGTCGGAGGTGCGCGACAGCGCCTCATCGACCCAGCCGCCGCGCGCCGCGGCCCAGGCGCCGAGCGCGACACCAAGCGTGAGGCCGATGGCGACGGCAATCAGGCCGACCGTGATCGAGGTCTGCGCCCCCACCATGATGCGCGAAAGCACATCGCGGCCGAGATGGTCGGTGCCCAAAAGGTAGCTCGGCGACGACGGCGTCAGCTTGATGCGCATGTTGAGCGCATCGATGGGATGAGGCGTCCAGAGCAGCGAGACCAGGGCGGTGCCGACGAACAGCAGCAGCAGGACGGCACCCACCTGGAAGCCGACATGGCGCGAGGCGCGGGCGAAGAAGGTGTTCATGCCCGAATCCGCGGACGGGGGTCGAGCAAGGCGTAGGCGAGATCGACCAGCAGGTTGACCGTCAGCACCAGGATCGTGAACAGGATGACCACGTTCTTGATCACGATCAGGTCGCGGTTGTTGATCGAATCGTAGACCAGCTGGCCGACGCCGGGCAGGCGGAACACGCTTTCGATGATGACGGCGCCCGCCACCAGGAAGCCGGCGATCAGGCCGGCCACGGTCGTCACCGGGATCAGCGCATTGCGCAGCGCGTGATGGAACAGGACCCGGCGCTCGGTCGCCCCCTTGGCACGGGCGGTGCGGACATAGTCCTCGCGCAAGGTGTCGAGCATGGCCGAGCGCGTGACGCGCGTCAGGATCGCGATCTCTCCCAGAGACAGAGACAAAGCCGGCAGGATCAGCGCGTGCACCGATTTCAACGGCTCCTGCCAGCCCGGGAAGCCGCCGGCGGGGAACCATTGCCAGGTCACGGCGAAGGCCAGCACCAGCACGATGCCGAACCAGAAGTTCGGCACGGAGATGCCGATCTGCGTGAAGCCCATGACGCCCCAGTCGCCCGGCCGGCGATGCTTCCAGGCCGCGAACACACCGAGCGGGATGGCGACCAGCGCCGCCCAGCCGAGCGCCAGGGCGCTAAGCGGCAAGGTGACGACCAGGCGATCACCGATGAGCTTGGAGACCGAGGTGCCGTAGGCGTGGCTGTTGCCGAGGTTGAAGGTCAGCAGCCCGCCGATCCATTGCAGGTAGCGCGTGAGCAGCGGCTGGTCGAAGCCGTACTTGGCGCGTAGCGCCGCCAAGGTGTCGGGCCGCGCATCGGTGCCCAGCATGACCAGCGCCGGATCGCCGGGCAGGACTTCGACCACGGCGAACACCACGATGGTGGCGAGCACGAGAGTCACCAGCGCGGCGGCGAGGCGGCGGGAGAGGAATTCAAGCATCAGCAAGCCAGACGAAAGGTCCCTCGGCCTTCGGCCTCGGGATGACAGGGTGCTTCGTGATTAGCACCCGCTGTCACCCCGAGCGAAGCGAGGGGCCTTTGACACCGCAAGCCTATTTCCAATAAACGCCCGTCAGATCGACCTGCGGCGTCGGCGAGTTCTCCCACAGGCCGACCAGATCCTTCTTCCACACACCGATCTTGGCGAGCTGGAACAGGAAGCCGTTGACCGCGTCGCGCGAGACGATGCGCTGCGCCTCCTTCAGGAGCTCGTCGCGCTTGGTGAAGTCGGTGGCCGCCAGCACCTCGCGCCATTTGGCCTTGAACTCGGGCGAATCGTAGCCCCAGTAGTAGCCGTCGCGGGCATAGCGATCGAGGTCGTTGGCCTCGGTGTGGGCGACGATGGTGAGATCGTAGTTGCGCTCCTTGAAGACCTCGGACAGCCACTGCGGCCACTGCAGGCTGGAGATCGCGATCTTGATGCCGATCTTGCCCAGCTGGTTGGCCATCACCTCGCCGGCGCGCTGGGCGTAGCCCACCGGCGGCAGCTTGAGAGTCGCCTCGAAGCCGTTGGGATAGCCCGCTTCGGCCAGCAGCGCCTTGGCCTTGGCGATGTCGAAAGGATAGGTCTTGGTGAGGTCGACATAGGCCTTGTTGTGCGGCGCGAAGTGGCTGCCGATCGGCACGCCGTAGCCCGATTCCGCCGAGATCAACTCCTCGCGATTGATGGCATGCGCTATCGCCTGGCGCACTTTCAGGTCGTTGAAGGGCTTCTTGCCGTTGTTGGTCGCCAGGATCACCTCGCCCTCGGTGGTGCCGATCACCACGGCGAAGCGCGGATCCTTCTTCAGGCGCTCGACCAGCTCGGGCGCCTGGAAGCCCGGGAAGGCGTCGATGTCGCCGGCCAGCAGCGCGTTCACCTGCGCCGAGGGATCCTTGACGATCTTGAAGATCACGGTGTTGAGCTTGATCGAGCCCGGGTCGCGATAGGTCGGCGACTTCTCGAGCGTGATCGAATCGCCCTCCTTGCGCTCCTTGAACACGAACGGCCCAGTGCCGACCGGGCTCTTGTCGTTGGTCGGCGCGGTCTTGGGCGTCATGATCGCGGCATCGCCCAGGGACAGGCTGTAGAGCAGGAACGAGTTGGGCGACTTCAGCGTCACCTTCACTGTCGCCGGATCGACGATCTCGACCTTGTCGATGTCGGTGTAGAGCGACTTGGCGGGATTGGTCGAATCGGCCGCAAAAAGACGGTCGAGCGAGAACTTCACCATCGAAGCGTCGAACGGCTCGCCGTTGTGGAATGTCACGCCCGGGCGCAGCTTGAAGAGGTATTCCTTGCCGTCCTCGGAGATGCTCCAGCTCTCGGCCAGGCCCGGGCCGATGGCGCCGTTGCGATCGATGCGGCCGAGCGATTCGTAGATGCTGGGCGTCGTGACCTCGCGGATGGCGGCAGCGGCGTTCTTGGTCGGGTCGAGCACGGGCGGCTCGAGCGATATGCCGATCACCAGGCGGTCCTTGGCCGGGCCTTGCGCCCTTGCCTCAGAGATGAGGGCATCGGCGCCAAGCACCGACAAGGTCGCGAGTGCGCCCATCAGCGTACCAGCAGCGCCGAACAGATGACGGCGGGAAAGTGAGTCCACGGAAGTCCCTCCTCTGAAGCCAGACAAGTCTATCAGCGGCCGAACACGTCCCGCCAGCCACGCGCAGCACCCAGGGTCGCGGCCTCATAGACGCCGCGCGCCACGGCGCGAGCCAGGCAATCCGCAGCCAGCGTGCCGAGTTCGGCCAAGGTCAGATGATCGACAAACAGGTCGTGGCTGCCGGTCGCCACGACAAAGACCGTGTCGCCATCCTGCGGCGTATGCACCGGCCGGATCGAGCGCGCGAGCCCGTCCTGCGCCATCACCGCCAGACGATGGGCCGAGGCCTTGTCGAGGCGGGCGTTGGTGGCGACGACGGCGATGGTGGTGTTGGCGCGCGGATCGCTGCGCGCGGCGTCGGCGGGATCGTGGCTGAGATCGGCGCGGTCGTGGCTCACGGCGAGCGACAGGCCGTGCGATGGCGGCGGCAAGCCGCCGAATTCCTTGTTCTGCTCCAGCGCCCAGGCCCAGAATTGCGGCATGTCGCCCATGGTCGTGTAGCCGCGCGCGTTCACGGCCACCAGCGCGCCGACCTGGAGACCCGTCGTCGGATCGACCGCCGAGGCGCTGCCCAGCCCGCCCTTGAGGTTGCCGGCCTTGGCACCGAGACCGGCGCCTGTATTTCCCAGGGCGAAGTCGCGGGTGGCCTTGCCGGTCGCGCTATAGGCCATTTCGCGATAGGGCGGCCAGTCCCACTGCTTGTCGCCGCCGTTCAGCAGGTCGAACAGGATGGCGGTCGGCACGATCGGCACGACCACGTCGGCGATGGGCACGCCGCGGCCGTGCTCGCGCAGCCAACGCATGACGCCGTCGGTCGACGACAGGCCGAAGGCCGAGCCGCCCGAGAGACAGATCGCGTCGATCGCATCGACGCGGCACGACGGATCGAGCAGGTCGGTCTCGCGCGTGCCGGGCGCGCCACCACGCACATCGACCGAGGCCACCGACGGCCGCTCGCACAGCACGACGCTGACACCCGAGCGCAGGCGCTGGTCCTCCTCGTTGCCAACCAGGATACCGTCGACGTCGGTGATGAGGTTTCTGGAACCGGGACGCAGCATCACTTGTCACCCCGAGCGAAGCGAGGGGCCTTTAGGGCCACAGGAAAGGTCCCTCGCTGCGCTCGGGATGACAGTAGTCGCGTATCGGGCATCAGCGACATGTCAATCCAATTGCAGCGTCAGCGCCTTGAGATATGCCGTCTCGGGCAGGCCGGGATGGACCGGATGATCGAGCGCCGCGCCCGAGCTGCGCAGGATGCGGCCGGTGCGGCTGGCGTCACGCAGGCCGCGGCGAACCTGCTCGGCGAACAACGGCGGATCGACCAGATGCGAGCAGGAGGCGACGAAGAAGAAGCCGCCCTTGTTGACGAGCGGTGCGGCCAGCCGAACCAGCTTGCGATAGCCCTGCGTACCGGTCTTGAGGTCCTTGCGGCTTTTCACGAAGGCCGGCGGATCGCAGATCACGACGTCGAACTTCTTGCCGCCAAGCTTCTCCAGCGCGTCGAAGACCTCGCTCTTCTCGAACGACACGACCTTGTCGACGCCGTTCAGCGCAGCTGCGGCCTTCGCCGCATCGAGCGCGGGCTGGGAACGGTCGATGCACACCACCGACTTCGCGCCGCGTGCCGCCGCCAGCACGCCGAAGCCGCCGGAGTAGCTATAGACGTCGAGCACGCTCGCATCCTTCGCCAGGTCGGCCATGAAGCGACGATTGTCCCGCTGATCGTAGAACCAGCCGGTCTTCTGTCCGCCCGACAGGTCGGCCACGAACTTGGCGTTGTTCTCGACCAGCTCGACCGGCTGCTCGGCATCGCCCTTCACGACCGTCGTGCTGCGCTTCAGCCCTTCGAGCTCGCGCACCGGCGAATCGTTCTTGAGCACGATCGTCTTGGGCGACAGTTCGGCCTCCAGCGCCTCGAGCAGCACCGGCGTCAGCAGCTCCATGCCGGCGGTGTTCACCTGCACGACCAACGCATCGCCGAATCGATCGACGATCACGCCGGGCAGGCCATCGGCCTCGGCATGGATCAGCCGGTAGTACGGAACGCCGATCAAGCGGTCGCGCAACGCCGTCGCCTGGGCAAGCCGCCGGCCGAGGAAGAGGGCGTCGACCGTGGCCTCGGGATTGGTCGAGAGCAGCCGGGCCGCGATCAGCGAATGTGGGTTGAAGGTGACCAGGCCCAGCGCCTCGCCGCCCGGCGCGCGCAGGGTGGCGAGCGAGCCCGTCGGGATCGCCTTGGCGTCGGCGTCCATCAGAATCTCGTTGGAGAATACCCATGGGTGTCCGGCGCGCACGCGGCGATCCTCGCCGGCCCGCAGGATGACGCTGGGCAACTTCTTCTGTGCCAAAGACCTACTCTCCTAGGGCGACGCCGTCGCGGCGGGGATCAGCCCCGCCCTGCCAGCCGTCGCCGGTGCGGCGGACACCACTCAGGCCGCCGTCGTGCCGGCGGACTTGTACTTCATCGCCCAGCCCGCGCAAGGCGTCAGCCTGGGCCGCGATCGGGGTGCCGGCCTCGAGCTCGGTGGCGCCGTTCATGTTGATCAGGCGCGGCTGGGCGATGGCGTCCTGCATGGACATGTTCCAGTCCAAAAGGCCGATCACCGCCTGCAGCGTGTCGCCGATGATGCGCGCGCCGCCGGCCGAGCCCAGGGCGGCGAAAAGCTTGCGGTCGCGGTCGAGGATGATGGTGGGCGACATCGACGAGCGCGGCCGCTTGCCAGGCTCGACCCGGTTGGCCACCGGCCTGCCGTCGACCTCGGGCACGGCCGAGAAGTCGGTGAGCTCGTTGTTCAGCAAAAAGCCCCTCACCATGATGTGCGAGCCGAACGGCGCCTCGATGGTGGTGGTGAAGCTGACCGCATTGCCCCAGCGATCGACGATGGTGATGTGGCTGGTGCCGCGCTCGACATAGCCCGGCGGCACGCCGGGACCGACGACACCCATGCTGCGGTCGGGCGACATCAGCTTGCGGCGCTCGGCGAGATAGGCCGGCGACAGCAGCCCGGCCACGGGCACCTGGACGAACGCCGGATCGCCGACGTAACGATCGCGGTCGGCGAAGGCCAGCCGGCTCGCCTCGGCGATGAGATGCAGGGAGCGCAGGTCGTCGGGCTTGTCGCGCCACAACTCGAACGGCTCCAGCAGGCCCAGCACCTGCAGGATGGCGATGCCGCCCGACGACGGCGGCGGCATGCCGCAGACGATCCACACGCGATAGGGGCCGCACACCGGCTCGCGCTTGATCGGCTTGTAGTCGGCGAGGTCGGCCAGCGACAGCGTGCCCGGCCGCACATGCTTGTGCACCCGTTCGACCATCTCGCGCGCGATGTCGCCTTCGTAGAAAGCGCGCGCGCCCTGCTCGGCGATCAGTTGCATGGTGTCGGCCAGCGCCGGATTGACGATCCGCTCGCCCTGCTTCTTGGGCGAGCCGTCGGCGTTGAAATAGACCGCACGGATGTCGGGATCGGTGGTCGGCATGCGCTGCAGCCAGCCCGCCAGCCGCAGCGGTGTCGCGAAGCCCTCGCGCGCCTTGTCGATCGCCGGCTGGAACAGCGCGGCCCATGGCAGCTTGCCGTGCTCCTTGTGCGCCAGCTCGAGCATGGCGACCGCACCGGGCACGCCGACCGAGATGCCGGAGACGACGGCCGCCAGCATGCCGATCGGCTTGCCGTCCGCCCCCAGGAACATTTTAGGCGAGGCGCCCGCGGGCGCCGTCTCGCGGCCGTCATAGACGGTGATCGCCGAGGTGGCGCCGTCGTAGTGCAGCAGGAAGCCGCCGCCGCCGATGCCCGAGGCCTGCGGCTCCACGACGCCCAAAACCATCTGAACGGCGATCGCGGCATCGACCGCCGAGCCGCCGCGGCGCAGCACGTCCAGCCCCGCCTCGACCGCCATGGGATTGGCCGCCGCCACCATCGCCTGCGGCGCCGCGTGGCCTGCCGGGGCGAACCCCAGCAGCGCCAGCGCAACGACGGGCCACGCGCTTCCCAATCGAATGGAGCGGCGAACGTGATCGCGTTCGCCACGTCTCTTCAGAAATCGCCGCAAACCGTTGACGGCTCTGCTCGTTCGGACACTGGCGGCGGCCGGACGATGTCCGCTAAAAAGGGACAGCAACGACATGCGCGTTCCTCGGCGCGGCGATTTGAATTTGCGGCATTTCCGGTATTTCCGACAAGGGTCGTAGTGGTGCCTCGGAAGTCCACCCGCTAGCGATAGGGCTTGCCGGCGAATTTAGATAGTTAAGATAGTTTAGATGTTGGTTTTCGCCCGGAGCGCAGCCGCCGGGAGGCGAGTACCGACTATCGCTGAAGAGTAATTCGTAGCTGTCACCCCGAGCGAAGCGAGGGGCCTTTGAAGCCGAAGTAAAGGTCCCTCGCTGCGCTCGGGATGACATCGAGTCTGCGTCAGGCAACTGTGATTCCCGGTACGAGCGCACGGATCGGCGCCAGCAGTGCTGGCAAGTCCGTCGGTTCTGCGCCTGTTCGCCCAAACCCCTGTGCCGAGCTACCAGGCGCCTCGGGATCATGCGCGGCGCGCCACGATGAACAGCCGACGGAAGGGAAACAGCGTGATGCCGTCGGCGCGCGTCGGATAAGCCTCGGCCAGGAGCTTGGCGTAGGTCTCGTAGAAGGCGGCGCCCTCTTCCTTGCTCAAGGCCTCCATGTACGGTCGCAGCCCGGTGCCCGCGGTGTACTGCGCCACGGGATCCTTGCCGGTCAGGACCTGCTGGTAGATCGTTTCCCAGACTTCGAGATCGGAGCAGAGCGGCTTCAGCACGTCGTAGTAGCGCGCGGGCTCCCACACCGAGCGGATGCCGCCCACCTTGGCGAGCTTGTCGCGCCACGGGCTCATCTCGGCCGCCTTCTTCATCAGCGCGTGCGACGGCGCCTCGTGGTTGCGCGGCATCTGGATGGCGAGCTGGCCGCCCGACGGCAGCAACTCCAGCAACCCGGGGAAATAGTCGATGTGGTTCTCGACCCACTGATAGGCGGCGTTGCTGTAGAGGATGGCCGGCGGCACGTCCGGCTTGAACCGAGTCAGATCTCCTTTGGCAAAGCTGACGCGTGGATCGGTGGTCTGGCTGCGCGCCTTGGCAAGCATCTCCTCCGACGAATCGACGCCGATGACCGGCGGCCCGGGAAACCGCTCGGCCAGGATGCGCGAAATGTTGCCCGCGCCGCAGCCGAGGTCGTAGATCGCGTGTCCGGGACGCGCGGCATTGGCGGGATCGAGCCGGCCCATCAGGTCAAGCGCGGGCCGCAGGCGGGCGTCGACGAATTTCAGATAGAGGTTGGCGTCCCATATCGGAGCCTTGAGGGTCGGGGCCTTCTCGGTCGGCGCGGTCACGTCACATCTCCTCGAAAGCGGCATCGACAGGCACACGATAGGCCATGGCGATCTTGTTACCCTTCTGCGCCGCCAGCACGACGGCCATGAATTCCTCGTGCATCTCGTCGGTCATGCCCTTGGCGCGCGCCATGGTGCCGTGCGAGGCGATGCAATAGTCGCACTGATTGGCGATGCTGACCGCGAGATAAACTAATTCCTTGGTGAGCGGATCGAGCTTGCCCGGCGCGAAGGCCGCCTTCATTTCCTCTGCAAAGCGCTCCATCACGGCGGGGTGCTTCGCCAATGCCTTCCAGACATTGTTGATCTGAGCAGGATCGACCGTGCGGCGCTTGGCGATGTCCTCCACCACGGCTTTCGCGCGCGGGCTCATGTCCTTGTACTCGGTCAGCTTTGGCATGGAACACTCCTATCGAGGAGATAACTTAGGTTATCTCATATGTCAATACCAAGGTAATTATTGCGTCCCATAAAGGGCATCGGAGCGCATCAACCCCACAATGGATTGTAGCTTGGTCCGCAGCGATGCGGACGAGTGCAGTCACTGCCTGCATCGCACCGTCAGTCGACGGCCATGTTGTCGAGCAGCCGCACCGAGCCCAGGCGGGCGACGGCGAGGACCCGACGCGCGCGGCCTTCGACCGGCGCGTCGAGCGTTTCGGCATCACGCAGCCCGAGATAGTCAACGGCATCGAAGCCGGCCTGCAGCAACCTTGCGTTGCCTTCCTCGACATGCATCAAGCCGCGAGCGATTTCGCCTAAAACCTTGTTCAGCCGGCGCGCAACGGCGAGCTGCTCCGGCGTCAGATAGGCATTGCGCGACGACAGGGCGAGACCGTGATCGTCGCGCACCGTCGGCACCGGCAGGATGCGGCAGGGAATGTCGAGATCGCGGGCCATGCGCCGCATCACCAGCAGTTGCTGGTAGTCCTTCTCGCCAAAGGCCGCGATGTCGGGCGCGACCTGTATCAGGAGCTTCGCCACCACGGTCGCGACGCCGGCAAAATGTCCAGGCCGGAACGTCGCCTCGAGATCGGCGACGATCGTGCCCGAGGGAACGACCATCGTGGCGAATCCGTCGGGATAGATCTCCCCGACGGTCGGCAGGTAGGCGAGGTCGGCACCGACTTCCCCGAGCCTTTCGAGGTCGAGCGCTTCCTGGCGAGGATACTTGCTGAGGTCCTCGTTGGGACCGAACTGGGTCGGGTTGACGAAGATGCTGACCACGACATGGTCCGCACCCGCCTTGCGGGTTGCCTCCACCAGGGAGAGATGGCCCGCATGCAGGGCGCCCATGGTCGGTACCAGGCCGACGGTCTTGCCGGCAGCACGCCAACCGGCAACGACCTTGCGCATATCCGCGACACGCCGCGAAGTCTGGAGGCTCATTACGCACGCTGACCCTTGAAGACTTGCTCCGCTCGGTCGTAGGCCGCCGAGGCGCTGATGCCGATCGTCAGCATGCTTATCACCTCGGGCATGCGGCGCGCCAGCTGCTGAATCCGTGTGCTGGCCTGTCGATGCCCGCACAACCTACATAAGCTGCTGAGAAGATGTGAGAGTGGGACCCACTGAGACGGCGGCATGCTCGCTCCCCTTGTGATTCGTCAGATCCCGTCATCTCCGATCAGTCAGACAATCCCCGCGCAGCGTAGATCTCTTGAAAATGACGTCTCAAATCGGTTGGTATTTCGACGATGCCACACCGAATGTCCCGGCCCAGATGGGCGAGTGGCAGCCATCGTAGTTCAGGTGCGAGCGATGGGAGCAAATGACCGCAGAACTCATTGAGTTCTGCGACATGATCGTGCGGTTCCTGCTGATCCTGCCTACGGTTGAAGGCGTCTATCCGCGCCAGGAGCTCGCCTTCTTTCAAGAGCCCGCTATACTCGTCCCAGTTGGCAATCTTCCAATACTCTATGTATTGCAGGCCCTCCTCATATTTGATTGTGCGCCACAAGAACTCCGTCTCGCCGATCATGCGAAGTAACCCATCCGCTTCCGGTGGACGATTATCGGTAAGCCAAAACTTCGTCGCCGAGAGCATCGCCTGCTCTGCGCGAGCGGCATCCGCTATCTCTTCATGGCGAGGATCCTGTCTCGGCAGATCATGTCGTCGCGCCAGGCGCTTGAGAATTGTCCTGCACGACCGGGCATCGAGGGAAGTATGCTGCGAACAAAAATAGGTGGCTTGACCTAGCGTGGCTTCGTCGCTCGCAAAGGCGGCGAATGCGGCTAGGCATTTGACGTTGGCCGTGAACCTCGCCAGTACCGCCGGCAACACGGGCGACAGGGCGTCAAGGTAGTCAACCAGATCGAGCTTCTTGTAGTAAGCACTTCCCGTCATATTCTGGTGCACTCCACAGCGGCTGGTCGAAATCTACCAGCGATTTCGAGGAAGTCGGTCGGGGTCATCTTGTAAACTTCATCGACCGCCCGTCGGCGTTCACTTCGCTCGACGTCGGTCTTCACCCCCTGCAGCTCGGTGAGGTGGCGCTCGATCTTGCTGTCGAGCGTCGCGCGCTTGGCCGTCCGTTCTGCGTAATGACAAGGGTTCGGCCACCGTTGTTGGCAGGCAACAACGTGTCCATCAATCCGGCTCTGTAGAGAGAGTACAGCGGCGTTACATCGACAAAAAGGTAGGAAGTCATCTTCGCTCCCAGTCTGTCAGACTCGTCGTTCGAGAACTCAGCGATCGTCAACGTAGCTGTCGCGGGCCCCGTCGTGTTCAGGCTGATAGACGACGTAAATCTCCGGGTATTTCTCCCTTAGATGTCGCGAGACAGTGCGCCGTCCGCCAGCGACATCGTCGGCCAACTTCTTTGCGACCATCGATGACAGGAAGGAGTCGAGACCGCGAAACAGAACATACTGTCGTGGAGCGAGAACGCGATCGTAGTAGTCTCTTCCATAGACCTTCTGCAGCATGCCATGAAAGCTCAGCATTCCTTTGCCCCAGGCGTCGAGGCCGGCGCAAAAGCGATCATCCGCCAGGTACTCGGCTATCTGTTCCTCTGAGCGTTCCATCCAATAATCAAGGTAATCGTCTTCGTCGGCGCTCCTCACGGTAAAGGAGGCCTCGCGCAGGGGATGGTCCACGGCAAAGTCGTTCGTCTTGCGGCTGACTCTTTCGCGGTAGGCAGCGAGAGATTCACGCGTGACATTTGGAAAGAGGTCTGGATAGAGAGCGGCCCGCTGGTCCGGACGCTTGTCGTCCGACACATGACGCGGATCAGTGGCAGGCAAGCATTGGCAATAAAACGCAATCCTGATGCAATCGACAGCTTCGTTGTCAGCCAATGCTGGAAGAGGTTCGGTTCGATGCTGCACAAAATACCGGGCCGCGTAGCCCAGCGGAGCAGTGGGGGCCCAGATGTAACGAGCGATACACGCCAGAAAGAGGTCCTGTTTCGACAACTCAAGCAGCGTTGCGCGATCGATACCGCACACCGCAAGAATGTAGTCGACGAAGTCGAGCACAGGCGAGAGAGGCAGCGCACCGCGCCGCGCGGCGACCCTTTGGACGTAGCTCGGCTCAGGCATTGACGGCTCCAGGGCTGAGGCGAAGGGCTCTCAGCCCCGGTACGCTCGATCAATACATATGCTGGCCGCCGTTGATCGACAGCGTCGAGCCGGTGATGAAGCCGGCATCGTCGGCGATCAGGAACATCACGCCGCGCGCGATCTCGTCGGCCTTGCCGAGGCGGCCGACCGGGATCTTGGCGACGATCTTCTCCAGCACGTTTGCCGGCACGGCCGCGACCATGTCGGTCTCGGTGTAGCCCGGCGCGATCGCATTGACGGTGATGCCCTTGGAAGCGCCTTCCTGGGCCAGCGCCTTGGTGAAGCCGTGGATGCCCGACTTGGCGGCGGCGTAGTTGACCTGGCCGTACTGGCCGCCCTGGCCGTTGATCGAGCCGATATTGACGATGCGGCCGAAGCCGCGCGTGTTCATGCCTTCCCACACCGCCTTCGACATGTTGAAGCAGGAGCCGAGGTTGGTGTCGATGACCTGGTCCCACATGTCGCGCGTGAGTCGGCGCATGGTCGAATCGCGGGTGATGCCGGCATTGTTCACCAGGACCTCGGCCGGCCCGAGATCCTTTTCGATCTGGGCGACGCCCGCCTGGCAGGCGGCGAAGTCGCAAGCATCGAACTTGTAGACGGCGATGCCGGTTTCGGCCTTGAACTTCTGGGCGGCGGCGTCGTTGCCGGCGTAGGTGGCGGCCACCTTGTAGCCCTTGTCCTTCAGCATGCGCGACACGGCGGCGCCGATGCCGCGGGTTCCGCCTGTCACGATCGCTACACGTTCGGCCATGGAGTCCTCCCTTACGTTACCGCGGACCCACTCTAGCGCGTTCTACGACAGAGGGAATTGCCGGGCGTTGCCGGATAACGACGCGGACGCAGCCGGTCATAGAACGGCAACCATGAAGCCCTTCACTGCCCTGCTCGGCGCCGCCGCCGGGACCCATGCCGCCGACCAACTGGCGCTCGCCACCCTGCCGCTCACGGCAACGCTCGTGCTGGGCGCCGGACCGGACATCCTCGGCCTGCTGGTCGCGGCGCAATCTGCAGCCTGGCTGCTGGTCACCCTGCCGGCCGGCGCCTGGGCCGATCGCATGTCGCGGCGCACACTGCTGATCATCGGACTGGCGCTGGGGCTCGCGGCCTCGGTCGTCGCCGTGATCGCCGCCGCCGCCGGCATCACCGGCCTGCTGGGCATCGCTGCCTTCATCGGCGCCTCGGGCACCGTGGTCTACATGCTGACCTCGATGTCGCTGCTGCCGAGCCTGGTGCCGGCGGCCGACCTGCCGCGTTCCAACGCCCGCCTCGAGTTGGCGCGCGCCATCGTCAGCCTGGCGGCGCCGTTCGTCGCCGGCCTGCTGGCCCAGCACCTGTCGCCGACCTGGGGCTATGCGCTCGCCGCTCTCGGCGCCGCGGTGGCCCTCGCCTGCATCATCGCGCTGCCCAAGGCGGCCGCGCCGACTGGCGACCAGCGGCCGTCGATGGCCGCCGCCATCCAGGCCGGCGCGCGCTTCGTCGTGCGCCACGAGCTGCTGCGCGGCATCAGCCTGTGCGCGATCTTCTGGAACTTCGCCTTCTTCGCCCTGCTCGCCGTCTGGGCGCCGCTGGCGCTCAACCTGCTCAAGCTCGATCCGGCCAGCATGGGCCTCGCCCAGTCGGCCTACGGCGCGGGCCTGATCCTGGGCGCCCTGGTCGCACCGATCTCGTCCAAGCGCCTGCCGCCGCTCGCCACCCTTATCTTTGGCCCGGCCGTGTCGGTGATCGCCGCCGCCCTGTTCCTGATGGCGCCATCAGGCAATGGCTTCGCCTTCGCGGCAGCGGGCCACTTCCTGGTCGGCTTCGGCCCGATGCTGTGGCTGATCTGCCAGACCACGGTGCGCCAGCTCGTGACGCCGGCGCCGATGCTGGGCCGGGTCAACGCCACGGTGCAGACGGCGATCTACGGCGTGCGGCCTCTGGGCGCGCTGGCCGGCGGCATGGTCGCCGCCCACGCGGGGCTGCAGGCGGCGCTGCTGCTGATCGCGGTGTCGTTCGTGCTCTCGACACTGGTGATCGTGCTGTCGCCGCTGGCGCGGCTGCGGGCGCTACCGCAGCCGGTGGCGGCGTAGCCTGGCGCAGCCGATGCTCGCGTCGGAGTACCGCTGGCGGACTGATCACCAGAAATCGGCATAGGCGGTGTAGTGAAAAAAGTAGGTATTGACCGCGCTGCTGGCTGTGGCTCCGAGAAAGCCCGTCGGACCCGCTTGTTCCACGATCATGCCCGAGGCATTGTCGGTCCATGTTGGGCCGTTGTTCCGGATGCTCATCACAGCGCCGGTGTTGCCCACGCGGTCCCAGAACTTGAGCGTCGGCGTGGTACGCATCTCGGTGTCGAAGGTGACACCAATTCCCCCACCGGGGTTGTTTGACTGAAAACTACCCCACATGCCTCCGAGCGCCGGCAGCGCGCTCACGTTGGTGCCGGGTGTGATTCCATTCGGATAGGTCGAGCGGTAGTAGCGCTTGGAGCGCTGAAGCTCCGCTGCCACGTTCGGCAGTTCCGGAATCGGTGGAGAGCTGTTCAGCCCAATTGAAAGGCCCGGTGTCACGCGTACCTCGGCAGCAATGACCTGGACGTACTTGGAGTTCGATGAGAAATTGTTGCCGAAGTCGATCTTCACTTCATACCCGTTCACCGCACCGGCATTAGCGTTGAAGGTATAAGCAACAGTGGTCCATGCACCATTGGCGCACGGCTGCAGATTCGTCGCGGCCAGGTCGGCGGTGGGACTGGTCCAGGTGTCTGCAGTGCCGACATAACGTGTCGCCAATGTCGGCGTGATCGAAGCGCCGGTGTTGTTGAACACCGCCATCTGGAAGGTAACAGTCTTGCCCCCGAGCTGGGCAGCATCGAAGCTCTCGATGGCCCAATCATCAAGCCACGCACTATTCCCGTCCCAGGCTATCGATTTCCCCTGATCTGTGTTGAATGTGCCATTAACAATGGCATCTACACGCCCGATGAAGCGCCTAACAAAATGCGGTAAGGGAACGCAATGGAAGGTTGCCCGACCAAAGTTTTGTTTGAGGAGTACGATCCGTCTACTGGGTATGTCTTGGCGTTTCGTGAGCTCAGCCCCCCTGAAATTCTTGAGGTAGGAAGGCTCATTTCGAAGGATTTGCTGGGCGACGAAGTCATCACACTCGACCAAGGGCAGGCGGCTAGAATTGGCGCGCTAGTCAACTTTATCTCTCAGTCGAAGGATGCTTCATTTCAGATTCAGACAATTGCACTACCTAAGGACCTGCCATATTTGAATCATGCAAACAGGGAATTGGCTTTGATGCGGGCAGGCAAGAAGCCATTGTCGGTCTTTTCGGGCTGGGAAATATCCGAGATAGAGAGAGATATATATTCCAGGTTGTTTGATCCCTTGGTCAATGAGGGGATATTTGTAAGACAGGAATATCAGTTTTCCGGCGGTGGGCGGTTGGTAGAGGGATCTCGCTTTGAGAAGAATTTTGCCCTCCTCTATGCATTGAAGCAGGAGAGCTGGCGAATTCCCGCATATCGGATGTTGCGCAATTCAGCTGCGCGCTCAGGGGGTTGGAGCAACGACTACGAACGCCTTTTCGGAACGTTGTTAGGTTACAATGATGAAGAGAATGACGCGTGGTTGAGGCGGCGGACCCTGAATGGTCTCAGATGGGGTTACGCGACCCTATACGTGTGCATCCCGATCCATCTGAGATTTCTAGCTATTGATAAGCTTCTCGCAGGCCTCTTCTCGGAGGGCAGAAGTTCAATTGATATCTACATTTCTGAAGAAGGCATCGAGCCTGTCCTCAATCGCCTGGAAAATCTGGATCAAAGAAACGTACTCTTGGCCCGCGTTCACATGTCTTACCGCTATTTGAGTTCCTTTTATGCCTTGTCGCAGAATTTGGGAGATCAGTTTGGACCGTTCAAAGTAGATGAAAATAACGTCTCCGAAGTCGCGTCGATCTTGGAGGGGCCTCCCGAAATCTTGGACACGATAGTCGGTGACGTTGCCGCCGGCATTTAATCCAGGTTGGACTAGTGCGGTCCTGGCAGGACGATCACGGCGTTTCTTAGATCAGCTGCTGAAGTATTTTTGAACGTACCGGTCGGCTGAGGAGGCATCGCTCAACATAAGCGACGCCGTTGCACTAAGTGTGCGTTGACATCCATTCGTTCTTCGACCCCTGGGGTCGGTGTATTTTTAAGCCGGTGACCGGGGTCTCACGG
>NZ_BKAJ01000114.1 GCF_007992495.1 Reyranella soli | reverse complement strand
CGGAAAACGCTCTAGGGATCACAAGGTGAGGAGTTCGAACCTCTTTGGGCGCGGCATTTACCTGAACGTGTGTGTTTCAAGCTGGACGGCGTTTTTGGGCGACTGCTCCGCTGCAATCGACGACATGGGCCCGTCGCGCCGGAGCCCTACCCCTACCCCGACTTGCGCGCTACGATGGTTTGCAATCCGCAATGATCCACGCAAGCGGATTGCCTGGCCGCAGAATCACGACATCCTTCCAAAGGGAGCGTCACGCATGGCGCCGCGCACATATGCTGCAGCTGTGATGATCTTCCTGAGTTTCACGATCTACGGGCAGGCTGCCGACTTCGGCGACGTAGACTGTTCCATCGGCTCAAAGATGAAGCAAACAACGATCATGTGCCTTCCCCGTGTTCCGAGGTCGTGGATTGTCTGTACCGGCTTTCCCGATTCCCGAGGCGAGGGGCTATGGAAGGATACGGGAGTTCCCTGTGATCAGCCCCCGCCTCGCAGCCCTGCCGAGTACCGGCCGACGACAGTTGTGCTCCATCCTCCACCGCTTGCGCCCGACGCAAAGCGTGTCATCGACCAGTTTCTCGGCATCTACTTTCATTGCACGTCGACGTCCAAGGTGGGCTGGACTGGTGACGCCTGCGCGGAGATCACCCAGGAATTCATTCGTCAGGCCGAAGCTGCCAATGTCCGTTATGCGCTTGTCGCTGCCTTCGAAAACGATGTCGCGAAGCGGACCAGGGGCGACGCAGTTGGCATCCCTCTCGGGAGCGAGCTGCAGTGGACGGTCTCGTTCAAAGCGGGGGATACCGGGAGCTTCTCCCTGAATCAGGAAATCACCGGCGTCGTCGAGATGGTGGCGGGGATCTGGTCAGTACGGCCCATCATCATCGGCGGGGGTATCAACATGGAAAGCCGCACGACACGTAAAGACGCCGTTGGCGGGGCGAAGGACTTGCTCAAAGAGGACTTCAACTATTTGTTGGCGGTCCACTGACCTTAATCTCGTCGCTGTCTGTGTTGCTACGGCAGACAACGCTGAGAGAGGGTCTGAGGATCGTAGGACTTTTGCTCGCTCTTCAAGGTTCGCCGCAATATTCCAGAAAGCACGACCACAAACAGCAGGACGAGAGGGATTCCCAGCCACGCGTTTTCCTCCTGAAAGAACGCTCCGGACACGACACCGAACAGCAGCACGCCAAGGAGCGTAAGCAGGAGGGCGCCGCAGAGCACGATCGACAGAATTCGGCTGGCCGGGCCTTCGCCTTCTCGCAAGATGATGCTTTGCCGTTGTGGAGGGGGAGCCGCTCGAAGAGGTCCGTCACGAAAGCTCGATAGATCGCGACGTCCTTCACTCTGCCCAGCTCAATCAGCATCCCGAGGCACTCGCCGTCGGTGAACAGGATGTCGCATCTGACGAACGGCTCTTCAGCACTCCGTTCCAATTACAGTTCGATCGCGACGATGTCGTCGAATGTCCGCCGGCGCACGACGGTCCAGGCAAGTGCGCAGCTTTCCACGACGACGCCATGACCATGCCCGCCTGTGCTCGATGTGGGCAGAACAAAGCTGGTAGCGACATTGTCCGGCGCGGAAGGATTGGCATCCTGCATGGCCAGTCCTGGCATCCTCTTACTGATTTGGACCTTTTCATGCTCGACCTGCGCTGGCAAGCGACGTCGCGCCTCAGCACTAGAGTCCAGACATGCAGCGCCGTAGGGGGCTGCTCCCGCCCGTCGGAAAGTTGACGCACGGCAGGCGGCATGGGACCGTTGGCCGGTCACACGCTGAGGTGGTGATGCTCAACCGCTCACTGCGCTGGATGCTCGTTGCGCTTGGTCTCAGTGCCTTCCCTCCGATCGGTGTCTCCGCGCAAGGCGCGCCGTCCACGCCCTTGCCGGCTGGCGTGACCGCCTGCAAGTTCAGCGCGCTCAGCAACGACCCGGATCCGGCCGGTCTCAATGTGCGTGAAGCGCCGGACCGAAACGCCCGTGTCCTCGGCCGTCTGCCGCCCGTGGAGATTGGCGGTGAGTCCGTCCTGGCGGTGATCCATGTGATTGGTTACCGCAAAGGCTGGTTTCTCATCGAGGTGGGGGACGGACCCGCCTACGACGACACCAACCTTCCGCCGCACCGGCTAAAACCCTACAGCGGCCGCGGCTGGGTCGCGGGGAGCATGCTGACGGCGGGACTCTTGCGCAACACGCTGAAGCAAGCGCCAAGCGAGCGATCTGCGGACGTCATCGATCTGCGCGTTCTCGACAAGGACGGAATCCCTCTCACCGACCCTCAGCACGTCAAGATGCGCCGCATCATTGCCTGTTCCGGCGATTGGGTGCAGGTGGAGGTCGCGCTGGAGAAGGGCATGAAGCCGCTGCTTGAGAGTGGTGCGCCGAAGGGCACCGTGCGTGGCTGGGCTGACGGGACCTGCGCCGAACAGTTTGCGGTCTGCCCCAATCCAGACACGCCGTGGTCGCCGCCCGCGTCGCTGCCGCCAGAGTGATCGCCTCAGCTCCATTCGACAGGTGAACGCCGTACGTGCGAGTCCGCGTCGCTCGCGATGATCGTGGCCGAAGTGCCGAGGTGGAAAAGCGTCGTTGAAGCTGCAAAGATCAGCGCAGTGACCGCGAAGCCCAACCCGACCCATCCATGAGGACAGTGCGTGCCGCCGGCCTTGGGGCACTGAGCGTGGCGACCCTGCTGGCGGCGTGCGCCCCGGCATCATCGCCGCCATCCGAGGCGGCATCGCAGCCGGCCAACGTCGGACTGGCGAAGCTCGCGGCGACCAGATACCACGACTCGGGTGACTATATGCGTGACCTGGCACGCGCCGCCGCGCCGGCCAACGATTGGCTCCGGCAGCGGGCAACCCAGGTGGCGCGAGCGGCCTTGGTGCTCGACATCGACGACACCGCGCTCACCAACTGGCCGGTCATTCTCGCCAATGACTTCGGTCGCTTCGCGACCGGCCCATGCCTACTGCCCGAAGGACCGTGCGGCTGGCACGCGTGGGACCTCCGCGGCGAGGACCAAGCGATCGAGCCGACCTTGCAGGTATTTCGGACCGCGCGCTCGCTGGGCGTGGCGGTCTTCTTCATCTCTGGTCGCCCCGAAAGCGAGCGGGCCGCGACCGAACGCAATCTCCAGGCCGCAGGCTATGCCGGCTACGAGCGGGCGTACTTCACGCCCGATGGCGCACGGTTCGCGACGCTGGTTGACTTCAAGGCACCGACCCGCCGCACGATCGCGGCGATGGGTTACACCATCATCGCCAACATGGGCGACCAGATGTCCGATCTCGACGGCGGCTACGCCGAACGAACCTTCAAGCTGCCCAATCCGTTCTACTACATACCCTGACATCCTCCGGGCTCAAGGCGAGGGCTGATCGCGGTCAGGAACGGTGTTGGAAACTCCCATCGAATTCCCAACGGCCCGGCGAGGCGATTGACGTGCAACAAAGGGCCGATTCCGGCACAAAAAGTGGCCTGAAACGTGCGACGATCTATATTCAAAAAAGCCGACAGATCAATGACTTAGTCATTTCTGGCCTTCTAGCTACGGATCAGAAGGTTAGGAGTTCGAATCTCTTCGGGCGCGCCATTTACCTGAGCTCGTATGTTTCAAGCTGGCCAGCGTTTTCGGGTTGCTCTGGTCTGATCAACACAGAGAACGAACAGGGGGAATCGGTCGCACGTGCGAGTCGCACGCGTTCAGACGTGCGACTCGGGCGCTCCGCCCCTCGGCTTCGGTTGGGCCGCCAGTACGAAGCGATCATCGCCTCGATCTCTGCTTCCATCTGTGCGAAACCATCGGCCGCCTGGCCTTCTTCGATGTCGTTGCTTTCGCTCAGCTCGGCGCGGAGGCGCTTTCTCAGTCCCTTGAGATTAGCGAGCTCGCTTGAAACGTCCTTCCCCACCGCAAGCAACTGGACGCGACACGCGTACCCCGGCGGCGCCGTATTAGTGGCAGCAGATCGGCATTTGTTGCCCGCAGTTCGCATGTGATCGGAAAGGCTTTTGTCCGCAAAATCGTCGCGGCCGTGATCGGTCACCCGATTGCCACGGCCGAAAATGCCAGCCGCCGACGCCTGGCGCTTGTGCAGTAGCAAGGCTGAGAACGTCGGCCTAGCGGTCTTGGCCATCGATAGAGAACTGCAAGATCGAGAGACCCGTCGCAACGCAGGCCCTTTCTTCTGAAGAGGATACGGTCGCATCGCCAACAGATTCCGCCATCCCGAGGTCCACGAGTTCACAACGCGGTCGGGAAGATTCATATCTACCCGCCGGCGAGGGCCAAGAGGCCCGACACTATGGCTCTGCGCAATTCCGCTGATCCCGACGCGTTCCACCATATCGAGCCGAAGACGCAACCTACCCGATATTGCTGTGCAGCCCGAGTTCGGGGGGGCGGCGTCAGGTCCCAAGAGCCTCGCTGAGGCTCGATAAGGTTGAGTGTTTTAAGGCGATACCAGCTTAGATGGTAGCGCCTCACGCGCGTCTCCCAGCTAGCCCCTGTTCGCTCCGGCGGAGCAGTACTCAGTGCCGATGGTCGAGAGGATGCTCTGCGTCGCTGGACGTCCGATCGTGCCGCGGCATCGGTCCCCAGCAATACCCGCTCGCGATCACGGTTCCGATCGCATCGAATGATTGATCGACGGACGAGAACTTGCGACGAATGCGCTTCATCATGCCACGAACATTGACCTCGTAGCCTCTCTCGCCCGATCCGCTGATGAAGCCCTCGTAGTGCACCCTGTCGTGGATGCTGCGGAAGCTCACCGGCGTGCCAGCGGCTGCCACGAGCGTGGACACGACCTTGTATTCGCTGAGGGTGAGGCCGATGTCGTGACCCCGCCACTCGGCGCGGGCGGTGCCGGGGTGCAGCACGAGGTCACCGCACCGCACCGCCTCCGGCGGCCGGGGCCTGGCGCCGACCAACAAGCGCAGACGCGACGTGAGCACGTCGATGCCGCGGACCTTGTCGACAAAGTCGATGGCACCATGGCGCAGGGCCTCGAGCTCGCGCTCGACAGGAGATTGTCCCGTCAGCAGGACAACCGGCACCTCCCAGCCGCCCCCACGCAGCGCCTGCAGGACGGCAATCCCCGACATTCCTGGGAGGGTCCAGTCCAAGAGCACCAGTTCTGTGCGAAGGCCTTCCTGCAACGCCGCCAGCAGCGATTCGCCGTCCCAGAACGCCTGGACAGTGAAGCCACGATCGCGCAGGTCCCCGGCGAGTGCCTCTGCATAAAGCGGATCGTCGTCGACGAGCGCAACGGGTGTCGAAACCCGGTCGAAGGCCGAAAGATTAGGCTCGCTCCGGGGCCGCGTGTCTGCGCGCTCGCTGTCCTGCGCGGCCTTTTCTGCAGAGCCGAGAAAAGCCATTTTTTCCCAACCTTGGCAGCACTTTAGCATCGGCTACCGGATTTTCGCAATATGAGTGCATATATATGCGCTGTGAGAACGCATAGCGTGCGCTTGGGGCGGCCCGGGGCCAGACAACTGCAGCAGAGAGGCGAAATCTTGCGCTACACCCCAAACCAAACCGGCATCCGAAGCCGGCCGCGCCAGAGAATGAAGCCGCCGACGCCAATGCCCAGGCAGCTGAAGGCCAGATCCTCAATGCATGCGTGACGTCGTGGAGCCACTGCTTGTCCCGCTTTCAGGATCGCTGCCCAGGCGCCAAGGAGATTGCATTGACCGGGAGGGACGGTCCTTTCGGACCGCCAGACCCATGACGATCATTGTCCCAAGATAGGCACCCAGGCGCTCGGCATGACCGCCCAGCGCAGTTCGCCTCATCGCATCTGCCGGCAACCACGCAGCTGCGAGAACGACGATGCAGCCGGTGAAAAGAAAGTGCAGCACGAAAAGTAAAACCTTGGACATCCCCCGGTCGAGCCTCGTTCTTTTCCCGGCTAGCCGGGGCAACGCGGCGCAAGCGTCATGATGTGCAAGAAAAACTCTTTGATCCGAAAGAGATACAGCCCACTTTGGGGCGGCATGGGAACGATCTTTCGGTGTCCTGCCCGACTCGAAAGTGTCTGCGGCGGCAGCGCACGACCGGTGCTCTATTCGTCACCCCCGGATCACTGCTTTGTCACGTATGTTGCTGCGCAGCTGGAGAACGTCTAACCTTATAACTCAAGATGAAGGACTATCGCCTTTGCGCAATGTGAGGATTCGCGGGAAGATCGCAAAAGACGAATGGCCGAAGATCGCCGCCCGTTTCCACAGCGGAGAGAGCTTCACGCAGATCGCCCGGAGTTATCACTGTACCGCTCCTGCGATACGGTACATTGTCAATCGCGTTTCCAACCGTGAGGGTCGGAGAAAGATGGAGCGCGATACTCAGGGCAAGATCGCGTTGGTCACGCCAATCGCGACGAGCCGTCGGTCCACCCGGCCTGCGAACGCCAATGTCCGCTCTCAAGCCAAGCCGTCTCGGGGCAATTTCTCGGCCGACTCTCCGGTCAAGGACGTCTGGGGCCGCATCAACATCGACATTGCGACCTTCCTGACCGCAATGGAGTCTCTGTCAGCGGATGACAGCGAGGAGAACTACCAGGCCTTGCTGGACGCAACCGATCGCCTACTGTGGGGAAGCGCCCGGACGCGTCTGGAACTGGAGCGCCTCCTCGGCAATGCGAAACGAAGCCAGGCCGTCCGCCGCCTGTCAGGCTGACTCGCGGCCATTTCAGTAGGCGTTGGTACCCCGGAAGACGGCGGGGATGGTCATCAGCAGAATCTTGATGTCCAGCAGCAGCGACCAGTTGGCCATGTAGTAGCGATCGTACTCGAGCCGTCGCTTCATCTCCTCGATCCTTCCGATTGCACCTCGCAGCCCGTTGACCTGCGCCCAACCGGTGATGCCGGGTTTCATGCGGTGGCGCCCGAGATAGCCTTCGATGAGGCGGGCGTACTTTTCGTTGTGAACCGCGGCATGCGGCCTGGGTCCGACCAACGACATTTCACCGCGCAGCACGTTGAACAGTTGCGGCAGCTCGTCGAGGCTGGTCCGCCGCAGGAAGCCGCCGACGCGCGTGACCCGAGGATCCTTGCGGCGGGCCGGAGGAACGTCCGGATCCGGATCCGGATCGCGATGCATGCTCCGGAACTTGAAGATCCAGATGCGCTGGTTGTTGACGCCATAGCGCTCCTGGCGAAACAGCACAGGACCGCGGCTGTCGATTTTGACCAGTAGTGCGATGATGAGCAGAACAGGCAAGAGCCCGACTAGCAGGATCAGCGTCAGGGCGAGGTCCTCGAAGCGCTTCAAGGGAGCGCCCCATCCCGTCAGAGGCCGCCGCTGCACCTTCAACGTCGGTATTCCGGCCAGCAGGCTGAACTCCGTCGGCGGATAGTCAATTTCAGGAATGCCGGCATCAACCCTGACTTCGACCTGACACGCCGCGAACTTCGACAGCGCGTGGTTCAAAGCGCCGGGAGACCGCCAGGGCATGGCGACGACGATTTCATCCACGCTCCCCGCATCGGCCAGCGCCACCAGGCAATCGCCGTCGCCCGCGACGCTGCCGATGGTCGGCGCAATGTCACCATCGATGAACACGCCGACGAGATGCGCCTCCTCGCCGCCCTGCCTCAACCGCTGCGCGAGATCGACAGCCTCCCGCCCCGCCCCGAACACCGCAAGCCTGCGAACCAACCGGCCTTCTCTCCTCCATCGCCGGATTCGTCCACTCGCGAGGTATCTGGTGGCAGCCAGGAACGACAGGGCGCCGGCAAACCACAGGAAGGTCCAACCGCCCCAAAATTCCCAGGAGTGCCCCGAAACGACGGTTATGAGCGCCACCGCAAAAAACGCGCCGGTCCAGGCGACCGCAACCTTGGTCAATTGAACCGCCAGCCGGGCGGCACTCTCCATCGAGTAGGCATGCGCGAGATGCAAGAAGTTCACGGTGGCCGTCGCACCGAGAACGACCCCAAGCGAATGGGTCAACGAACCGGTACCGCGTGACGAGAAGAGCGCGCCGATCGTCAATCCCAGGATTGCGATGCCGAACCAGTCAGAAACGCGCAGCAGACCCGGCAGGCGCGTCTCGAGATCGACGTAGGATGCCGGCGATGAGGCGAAGGGCGCCGCTCGGAACACCCCGAAAACGCCGACCGTGCCACGACGCATCAAGCTGCCATCGCTGGGCATCGCTTCTCCTGCTGTCGCAAGTCGTCAAGCGCTCCGCTCGACCGGCACTCAACCACGAACAGCTACCGTTGCCGCCCTTCTCCGATCCTTGCTTTTCGAATCCTGCTCGCCGGTCCGCGGCATGAGGGGCATGGCCGAACCTGCATAAACCCGACCATAAGAAAAGAAAAGAAAAAATTAAGAATGAGACTCACGCCAATCGGCGGCTGGTGTGGCCACTCACACCCGGCTTTGACGACCGGTCGTGATCCAGCTCGCAGAGCCAGCCCAGCGTTCGGCCCAGGCCGACATCCAATGGCGTGCGATTCTCGCGACCGAGCTCCGCGACCGCGCGAAATGGCGATCCCACGGAATGCCTGATGTCGCCCGCCCTGGCCTCCCTGTACATCACCGGAACGGACGCGCGCCCGGCGCTCATGACCGCCGCAGCGAGCTGCGCCACGGTCGTTGCCGTCCCGGTACAGACGTTGAGAACATCGGCCTTCAGGGAAGCCTTGCCGACCGCCGCCAGCACACAGGCGACGACGTCGCCGACAAAGACGAAATCCCTCGTCTGCAATCCGTCGCCGAAGATCGTCAAGGGCAAGCCCTCCAGCAACGATCGCGCGAAGATCGAAATTACGCCCGAGTACGGCGAAGCAGGGTCCTGCCGCGGACCGTATACGTTGAAAAAGCGCAACCCGAGGCTCGGAAGTCCGCATGAGCGTGCCGCTGTGCGGGCCTGCACCTCGCAGCACAGTTTGTCCGCGCCGTATGCCGACAGCGGCATCGGACTCGCGGTCTCGGCGATCGGCACATGCCGCTGGTCGCCGTAGACCGCCGCTGATGATGCATAGACGACCGGGACCGACAGCTTCGCCTGACGCAACGCGTCCAGCACCGCGATCAGGCCCGTCTGGTTGACATTATGGCTGCCGACCCAGTCTTCGGCCGACCGCGTAACAGAAGCAATGGCCGCCAGATGGATGCACGCCTGAATGTCGCGAACTCCACGTCGCACGAGGGCGGGGTCGAGGACAGAGCCCGGCAGAAGCGACGCCCGCTTGTTCAAATTCTGCAACCGGCCCGATGACAGGTCGTCGAGAACGACGACCTCGTCGCCCCGCTCGATCAGCGCGTCGACGAGATGGGACCCGATGAAACCGCAGCCACCCGTAACGAGATACCGCATAGCTGGTCCCGCCGCTGGACGAAAAATAGTCCCCGCAGCCACTTTACGTTTTTCTTATCAGTCGGCAACCGTAGTCCCAACTTTGACACACTTTCAGCCGGCGCCCATTCGTCAGACTGCATATCGTTAACAACGATAAGAAAACGATCGGGCGAGACCCTACATCTGCAGGATCAGCATGGTTCGCATCGCCGTCGCCGGCCTCGGGAAGATGGGCATCTCCCATCTGTCCATCCTGAAGGCTCACATGGATGTCGACGTGGTAGCTGTATGCGACACGGCGCAATACCTGCTCGACATCCTGAACAAGAACACCGGCGTCAACGTGCATTCCGATTTCTCGAGGATGCTGGATGAGGCCTCGCCCGCCGCGCTGGTTCTCGCGACGCCCTCGGCACACCACTACGAAATGGCAAGAACGGCGCTCGACCGCGGCATCAGCGTGTTCTGCGAAAAGCCCCTGACCCTCGCTCCCGACCAGTCGGCGGAACTGGCCGCCCTGGCCCAGAGCCGGGACGTGGTGCATCAGGTCGGTTATCACTATCGCTTCACCAGCACCTTCAGGGAAGTGAAGCGGCTGATCGAGGCGGACGCCATCGGACAGATCACACACGCCTTGGCGGAAGCCTACGGCCCCGTCGTGCTCCGGCCGAAAGGCTCGACGTGGCGCAGCCGGCGCAGCACCGGCGGTGGCTGCCTCTACGACTATGCAGCACATCCCATAAACTTGCTGAATTGGTACTTCGGGATGCCGGCGCATGTGGGCGGCACGTCGATCGGCAAGGTCTTTTCCCGGGATACCGACGACGAAGTCTACTCGACGCTGTACTACGACCGGCCCGCCGGGCTGACGGCACAGCTTTCGGTCAACTGGTGCGACGAGTCCCAGCGCAAGATGACGACCAAGCTGACCTTGTGGGGCACGAACGGTCGGATTTCCGCCGATCGCCAGGAAGTCCAGGCCTATCTCCGGGAGCCATGCGGCCCACTGCCGGACTATCAGCAGGGGTGGAACATGCGCTCGACCACGCATCTGGCGGCGCCGGTCTGGTTCTACCTGCGCGGCGAAGAATATTCAGCCCAACTCGACCACTTCGTGGCGGCCGTCGCCGGCAGGCGGCCGGGCGGCGAGAGCTGCTTCGAGAGCGCCAGCCAGACGGATCGCGTGATTGCCATGCTGCTGGCGGACGATTCGTCTGATCGGCGTCCGGACGCAACTGCAGCGAAAGGCGTCTCGCGATTCTTCGCAAAGGCATCTGCACCGTTCTTTTCCCGGCAAGCATGAGGGCGAAGTTGGACAGGCTCCTGTTCGGCGACAATCAGTTCTTCGGCGTGAACCACATGTCCGAGGACAAGGCGCGCGCGCAGGCAATGCGTTTCCGCGACGCGGCGGCCGTCATGGAAGTGCTCGATGCCGCGCTGGATGCAGGCGTCCGGACCTTCATGTGCACGACTCACGACCGGATCTCGGCGATCTGCGATCGCATGCGTGCAAACCCCGAGCGCTACAAGGAGTTCACCTTCTATCCTTCGATGCCGTACGCGCACAAATATGCCAATGCCGTCACCGAGGAAGGGATGTTTGGCGCCCTCAAGCGATTCCTTCCCGACGAGGGCCGCCTCAGCGCCATCCTGCGCGGCGGCATGGCCGTCGCGCGAAAGGACCTCGAGGGCCTGGCGGCGCCTCTCATGGACGCCGAGATGAAGATGTTCCGGGGGCTGAGCACGCCGGTCATCTTCCTGCAGAACATCGTCGTCGACCTGCTGCTTGGGCTTGGCGCCAAACAGGCGTTCCGAATATTCGCCGACCAGGTCCGCGACCGATATCGTGCTGAGCCGGGCTTCATAACAATGAACATGCCGCGCCTCCTGCCCGTGCTCGAGGAGGTCGGCATCGACAATCCGATCATCTGCGCGAACATCAACAAGCTCGGCTTTCGCATGTCCGGCGGCCTCGAAGCGAATGAGCGGGTCCTGCGGTCGGGCCGCTTTCGCGCCATAGCCATGTCAGTTTTCGCCTCGGGTGCGATCCCGCCGGAGGAGGCGATCAAATGGGTATGCGGCCAGCCCAACATCGCATCGATCGTGTTCGGCGCATCGCGCGGCGCCAACATCCGCCATACCTGCGAGCTCGTGGACAGGTACTGGCCCGCCGCAAGTCAGGAGCGCCGCGCACTCAGCGCCGGGACAGTGTGATGGGAACGACGAGCTACGAGACAGCCTCGCGTCGGGCAGGCGAACTGATCGCCGCCAGGCTGCGGGGCAGCCATGCCCGCATCTACGAGGCCGGAGGCGGATCGCTGTCCCTCCTGCCGCCTTCGCTGCTCGTCGCCTCGACGATCTCGGTGGTCGATATCGATAAAGTGCAACTGAACAACAACACGTATGCCGACATCAAGATCCAGGGCGATATCCAGACCTACTCATTCCCCCCGGACAGTTTCGACCTGGTCGTCTGCAACCAGGTCATCGAGCATCTGGATCACCCCGAACAGGCGATCCGGCTCTTCGGCGAGATGCTCGCGCCCGGCGGCGTCCTGTTCATCGGAGCCCCCCATCCGGCCTCGTTCTCCGGCCTTGTGACCAAGTACTCGCCTCACTGGTTCCATGTCTGGTTCTACCGGCACGTCATGGGTAGCGCCACGGCCGGGCAGCCCGGACACGCTCCGTTCCGCACCGTCTACCACCCGCTGGTGCATCCGAAGAAGTTGATCGCGTTCTGCGATCAGCTGGGATTCTCGACGATCTACTTCCGCGAATTCCCGCACTGGGTCTATGCCAGCCTGGAGGAACGAAGGCCCGCGCTGGGACGGCTGCTCTCCGGAACCGTCGCGGCAATGAACGCGCTGACGCTCGGCCGGCACGATCTAAGGAACGGCGACTATCAGATCGTCTTCGAGAAACGCGCCAGGAAGAGCGAAGAGGTCATCTCCTCCCCGCCGGCCTGACGATCTTTCTCTGCCGTACCCTGCAATGGAGGCTTGGCATGAAGCGGAGCACACGCCTGTCCAGTGAAGTCTTTGCGCGGCGCAGGGCCGTGATCGGCACCGCGGCATTGGGCACCGTTCTCGGACTGGCGGCGCAGGCCGTCCACGCGCAGACCGGCGGCAAGCCCGCCGGCGGGGCGCGTCCGCCAGCGCCCCTGCCGCTGGGGCCCCTCTTCAATCCGCTGGACTACGGAGCGGTGGCCGACGGCACGACCGACAACACCGCCGCCTTCGCCGCCATGATGAGCGGCGTCTACGCGACGAAGGGGGGCACGATCTGGCTGCCGCCAATCGGTGGGTCGAGATTCGGACGCGGCGCCGGCACGTTCCACTTCTCCGGCGGTCCGGGCGGCACGGCGAATGCCTGGACCATCGACCCGGGACGGCTGGGCGACAACTCAGGAACGATCCGGGTCGAGCTCAACGGAAACTGGTTCAGCTACTCGGGCAGCGGCTGGTTCCTGCAGATCAAATCGAACATAGCCGGCCCGAACAACGTTCGAGGCCAAGGCAAGAACATCATCATCAACGGCGGTCGCGGCAATGTCCTCGGCAGCCCGGCCGGCAAGGGTGGCGTGCTCTGGCAGGACCAGGTCCAGGGCTGGTACGAAAGTTTCCAATGCAGCGGCTTCACCAGGGGCGCCGGACATCAGCTCGAGGTGACCAACACCGATACCGCGCTGTCTTGCTGTGAGACGAATACGTGGCAGAACCTGTGGTCAACCAGCAACCTCGTCGGCTTTTACGGCAAGGCGCCGCTGGAACGTGGCGTGCCGCAACAGTCGGCGAGCTTCGAGGGCAATGTCTTCACTAACCTGGTCGCCGAGACGGCTGAGCTCAGCGACGCCTGTCTGTTCAAGCTGGAAGGCGCGTGGGCGTCCTCGGTCCTCCAGCAGGTCGGCGGATTCTATGGCCACGTCAGCACGAAGGGCTGCGTCGGCTTCGTCCTCGATGGATACTTCGAGGGGGTCACGATCCTCAGCCCGCGCATCGACTCCTACGGTTCGATGACGTCGAGCCACGCCACCGACTGGACATTCGGCAAGCAGTACACCAAGGACCCACACGGCTTCCCGACGATCGTATCGCCGACCTTCACCAGGCTGCCGGAGAACTACTGGCAGAAGCTGAACGTTGTTGGCTTCGGCTGTGCGATGATGCCGGCGTGGTACGAGAAGGAATTCGTCACCCGCGCCCTCTACGTCGGAGCCCATGCCCATACGCCGGCCGCCGGATCGCTCGTCGCCGACATCGGCACCCTTTCCGGCGGAACGATGTGGTCGCTGGACCATGCCGGCAGCACGAAGTTCAGGAGTCTGCTCGTGAACAACGCCAACGGCGAAGGGCTCGGCTATGCGACCGGCGCCGGGGTTGGCGGCATGGCCGTCCAGACGACCTCGAAGGCCACGCGCGTGACGCTGAACAAGCTCACCGGCTTCATCACGATGAACAATGCGGCTCTGGCCGCGGGAGCGAAGGTGAGCTTCGCCGTTTCGAACGCGACCGTCTCGGCGACGGACATTCCGGTCGTCGTCGTGGCGCGTGGCGGCACGGCGAACGGCTACAGAGCGGAGGTCACCGCCGTGGAGGACAGGGGCTTCACCATCACGGTCGAGAACCTCACCGACCGATCGCTATCGGAGCAACCGGTTATCTCGTTCAGCGTGCTCAAGGGCGCCGCGAACTGACGCCATCCGGGCGCCGGCTGGTCCAGGCTCCAGTTGGTCCAGACCTTAACTCTTGCGATCGGTTCGGACCCGCTCCGCAGGATGTCCTGCACTGTGACGCCGCAATGTCGTGCTGAGTAGCGTCATGATCGGCACTGCTGCCGACACAGCGGCAATCAACGATCGCCACCGGAGGACGAAACAGATGCGAAGATCAATGGCGGCGATATTGGCCGTGGCACTGCCGGCATTGCCGGCGGCCGCGCAGAATCCCCCAGTCGGACGCAGTCTGGCCGTGCGCTGGTGCATGGCGTGCCACGTTGTCGAACCCAACCAGAGCATGGCCACCGATAACGCGCCGAGCTTCCGGGCAATCGCCGCCCGGCCCGACACGACGGCGCGTTCGCTCGACCGCTACCTCTCTACAGGGCACACGCTCATGCCCGACTTCTGGCTCAGCTCCCAAGAGCGCGACGCGCTGGTCGCCTACATCTTGAGCCTGCGCTAACGCTGCTGCACTTGTCCCGCCCGGATGCCGGCGAGAAAAAGCAGGCTGTCGGCACATTCTAGTTCAGCAACGCATCGCGCAGGCGCGACAGGAACGGGCTTGGCGCGTAGGGCGGTATGGGTTCCACGACGACCTCGGGCTGCGCCAGCGCCGCGGCGATGGCGGAGGGCAGTTCCTCCTCTGTCATGGCGATATGGACTCCCCGCTTGTGCTGGAGCCACCGCGCCGTCTGGAGCTGGTGATCCGACGTGTGCTCACCGAGCCAGGCCAGGCGGGGAAACAGAACAATCGGGCGCGCCCGTTCGGCTGCGAGCAGGAAACTGCCGGTCCCCGCGTGGGCAATCAGAAGCCGGCTCCGATCGACCATCGCGGCGAATTCGTCGGGGGGCACGAAACGCATCCACTGCATGTGCTTGGGCTCGTAGACTCCCCTGTCGCCGATCTGGGCGATTACTTCCTCCTCGCGATGGACGCCGGCCCACCGGTCGACGACCCGGACCAACCGGTCGAAGGGAAGCATGGTCCCTATGGTCAGAAGGATCACAGCACGGCCCCCCAGTAGTCGGGGCCACGTCGGCTCTTCAAGTCGGGCCATTGGGTCAACCAAACATCGGCGACGTAGCGCGCCAGCGAGCCCGACATCGACAATTCCTCGACGTTGGCGATCTGATCGATCCAGATGGTCTTGGCCCTGACGAGCAGCTTCGCCAGCGCCAGCGCAAACAGGGCCGGCGCCGATCCCGTCGTGATGACCACGTCGGGCCGCTCTTTCAGGACGACCCGCACGAGCTGAGGGATCAGCACGACGATGGCCCAGCGGTCGTGCCGGGAGACGTCGCGCATGACATAGAAACGATGCCCGCTCACCTGGCTGGCGTAGCTTCTGTGAACGCTGACGAAGGCGACATCCAGCCCGGCAAAGATCGGATAGAGGCGACACAGATCCGCCCAGTGGCCGCCGCCCGACGCGACCGCAAGGATTCGTTTCACCCGGGTTGCGCCTTTCCCGGAACGGTCGGCAATGGCCTGAGGCGGGGCGTCGGGGGTACTCACCGCGGAAGATCCTCGACCGGAGCGGCCTTGCGGAGTCCTGTCATGTCAGTCAATGCGCGCTCGCAGACCGACACGCAGTTCGACCAGTCGTAGTCGCGGCGCAATCGCGCTCCGGCAAGCCTGGCCCTGCTCTTCAACGACGAGCGGTCCTGGCTGAGGATGAAATCCGCCGCCTTGCGGTCAGCGGCCGGATGGCCGACCACATGCCCGCAATACGATCGCGTGATGTGCCGGGCACCGGGCAGGTCCAGACAAATCGGGAAGACGTCGCAGCCGATGCTCTCCAGCACGATCAGCGGAAGGGCGTCGAGCTCCGAGAGATGGACCAGCACATCCGCCTGGGACAGCTCGCCGAGCAGGGCCGGCCCCGGCATCGCGCCGAGAAAGGCCACGTCGCCTTGCAGATCCCTCTCCGAAATCAGCGATTCGAGCTCCTGCCGGGTATGCTCGTCGCTGGGGCCGATCAGCCGCGCCGAGAACGGCAATCCCGCCCGCTTGAGGATGGCGCACACCTCGATGAAAAGGAACGAGCCCTTCCCCCGCGACAGCCGGGCCGCATGGACGAGCCGGACGGGAGGGGCACCGCCTGCGGGCGGCTCGCCGCGCGGCGAGGCCAGCGCCTTCGGCAGGAAGGTGAGGATCGTGCACTTGCTGGACGATGCCGGCAGAACGAGTTCCTCCATCTGGCTGTCCGACAGCAGAGCAATTCCATTCGCTGTCGACAGGAGCCTGAGCCCGACGAAATGCAGGACCGGATTCCTGATCGACGCCAGGCTTCGCCCGACGTGCGGGGTCACCAGGACGCGGTAGCCAAGCAGACGGCAAACGACCAGCACCACCAAGTCGGGAAAGCTGGAATACTGAAGCCAGACACAATCCCAGTCCGCGTTCCGCCTGCGGAACAGCGCTCCCATGCATGCCGCGAGCCTGGGCAGCGTCTTCGGCCGCAGGTAGGCCGCGTCGGAGAAGATGTGCTCGACCCTGTGCCTGCCGATGCTGGTCAGCGCCTCTTCGGCACGCACGCAGAATTGCTCCACCCCACCCTGGACGCTTCGGCTTCCTCCGACCAGCAGAACGTTCATGGGCTTCCCTTCGATTGACGGACGAGGATGCAAATCGCGCTCAGCGTCGCGACCCAGACGAAGTTTGCCCGGTCCAGCAGAGACGTTTCCGTCAGGTTATGCAGCCAGAAGAAGGTGAAGACGGCGCCGAGGAACCACCGCATGTGCGCGTGGATCTCGCGCGTGAAAAGAAGGTACATCGGGTGGGCGACCAGAGCCGCCATCGCAATCGCCAGGCCGACGGCGCCGGTCTGCACCAGGAGGTCGAGATAGCCGTTGTGGCCGACGTTCAAGGTCGAATACCAGGCCTTTCCAAGGGCATTCACCGGGCTGGCATTGCCGATGGCCCAAAAGGAGCCGTAACCGGAGCCCAGCAGCGGGTGGTCCTCGGCGTACTCAACCAGCATTTCCCAGATCTGGGTGCGCCCGGTCAGCGCCCTCGGGTCCTCGAGAAAGGCAAGCACGTCGGGAAGGAAGTCCTCGAGCTCGACGAAGGCGACGAGGACGAGCCCGAGCGCCCAGATCGACAGCACCTTGCGCACAACGGGATATCGGTAACCGTAGCCGAACAGGAGCGCGGCGGCGGCCGCGACGCCGACGACGCCGTTCGAGGTCTTCGATCCCGTGAAGAACAGGAATCCGACGGACAGGGCGAGAAAGACGGCTGCGACCGCACGGCGGCGGCCCGCGAACAACAGGTGCAGGAAATACAATGCAGCGAGGGCACCGAACGCGCCGGCCGCGTTCCGGTGTATGTGAATGCCGCGCCACGCACCTCCGGCGGCCTCGAACTCGAGATCGGCCGGCGGATGGACAGCCTGCGGCAAAGCTGCCATTGCCGCCCAGTCCGCCATCAGGACAAGCGCGAAGCACAGGCCGATGATGGATATGACGCTGCCATCCTCCATCATGCTGACCGAGTAGACGATGCCGAGGACGACGACGCTCGTGAAAGCGATCCGCCGAAACGAAGCGCCCGGGTCGATCGCCCAGGCGACGCTCAACCAGCACCACAGCAGCAGGGCGACGAGAGCGATCGGCACGTTGAACAGCTCCCCCGCCCCCCGGGTGGTCACCAGGGTGAGAACGATCGACAGGAAAATCGCCGAGAAGCCGACTTGGCGTATCGTATCGCTGCCGTCATCCGGCGCGCCTGTCGCCTCGTAGCCGCCCACGATGACCGGCGAATAGAAAAGGAAAGAGGCGAGAATGAACAAAAAGAAAAGGACCCGCGTCAGTACGCTGGCGGCACGGCTTTCCGGATAGACGGAGACGGTCATTTCGCGGTCGCGCGTGCCGGAGCAGCGCCTCGGCTCTGATGGCACTGTCTCGGCGAGGCGCCGCGCACGACGGCCGACGGGCCGATGATGGTTAACTCGGCGTCCCATGGCTGGGACGTTCCCGCCTGAGGGTCCCGGGCGACCGGCCAGCGACGGGCCTGTCGCCAGATCCAGCCGGCGATCACCAGTTCGCCGGCAAGGATGCCGGCGATCGACCACAGCGGGCCGCCGACGATGACCAGGACCAAGACGGTGGTGATGGAGACTCCCGAGGACAGGATGCTTGCGATGGCGAGTGGGCGAAAGGCGCCCGCCGCCTGCAACAGCGTTCCTTCCGGCGTGCGCAACACGCGGATGGCGGCGACGGCCAGCCACAAGGCGGCACCGGTGACCACGACCGGTCCGCTGTAGTGGGACGAGAACAGCGCGTCGGGCGCATAGAGCAACAGGAGCGCGACAGCGAGGGCCGTTGCCAGCCATGCCAGAATCAGGATGAGACGGAGGAACCGGCGCGAGTCCTTGACCAGGTCGACCCGGTCGTCGGCGATCTGGCGTGCCATGCGGGCCCGCTCGTAGTCGGTGAGCGTATTCATGGCGACCCCAACCGGCCGAATGAACAGCGCGGTGGCTGCGATCGGCGCGAAGCCCAGCGGCCCGTAGATGAGTGTGACGATGTAGACGTGGGCGTTGGCCGTGGCCTCGGTCGTCAGCACGCCGAGAAAGGCCCAGCCAGCGTGCCGGCGCCAGATCCGTGCATAGAGTGCCAGGTGGCGCCCCCGGACATGGATGAACTGCTGCGCAAGATAGCCGCGACCGAACGGGAGAATGCCGGCGAGCGCGCCCCCCAGCAACGTTGCACAGGCGATGTCGAGGCCGACGTGGCGGTCCAGGAGCGCCATTGCGATGCCCACCAGGACGATGACCGAATAGACGATATCGGACGCCGTGGTCTTGAGTTCCCGGCCAGTCGCGTAGGCATGGGCTCGCGCAAACCACCGGATCAGGGCGACCGCGGCATAAGCCGCGAAAAGCCCAGCCTCGGTCAGCGACACGCCGAGGGTGCATGCCAGGGCGAAGAAAAGCGGGGCGGCGACGCAGACCGCGGCCAGGTTCGTCGCGAACAGGCAGCCGCTCAGTTTCCGGCGCGACGTAGGATCCTCATCCGCCAGCACGATCGGCAGCACCGCGCCGAACAACGCGCTCGAGATGCCCAAGCTGAACTGCGACGCCGTCAGCAGGAATGAGAACGTGCCGAAGGTGGCCGGTTCGACGAAGCGCAGAAGAACGAGGGACAGTGCGAACTGCGAGACGGCGGCACCCACCGGGCCGATCGTCACGAGCATGTAGCGTCCCAGATCACCGGCGAGGCCTTTCATGTCCCTCATCGGCCTGGTCTTCCGGTCAGCCGTCGTGGCTGGTTTGGCCCGTCCTCACCCGCCTGTCATAGGCACGCGCCGAGAAGGCCCGGCGGAGGGTGCCTGCGGAGGACCCGCGCAGCCGAAAGGCGACCTCATCGGTGCGGGGGTGAACCAGACGGGCCAGGAACACGGCCAGATGAAAGGGGCCGATCGCGCCGCCAAGGTAAGCATCGACAATCATGGCAAAGGCACGCAGCGGGGCGTCACGCCGCAGTTCGGGGGCGATCTTGGCCCGGAAGGCGAGAAACGCCCGGCGCGAGATGGTCGGCTTCCACGTCTCGAGCGTGGCCAGCGAATCGTGCGGACGCGGCGTGCTGCTGCGACCCGTCGTCTCGCGGTCCTCAACGACACAAAGGACCTCGGGCAGCATGATGAACTGCACGCCCCGGCGCTGCAGGCGCATGTACAGGTCCCAATCCTCATGCTGACGCATGCCCGGGCGATAAAGGATCTCGCGCGCCATCCTGGCGGAGAACAGCACCGTGGGCTGGGCGATGTAACCACCGTCGGCGAAAAGATAGTCGGCCACGTTCTCGTCGGCGCCGATCGCACGGCGCGGGCGCACGATCGTTTCCTGGCGGCGTCGCACCTCGGCCGGCGAGTAGACGAGCACCATCTCGGGATCGCCGCTTCGTTCGGCCGCCTCGACCTGCCGCTCCAGCTTGGACGGCAGCCAGACATCGTCGCTGTCGAGCAGCGCCACGTACTTGCCGGCGGCGTGCCGGATCGCGGCGTTTCGCGCACTGGCCGGCCCCTGGTTCATAGGCAGCGACACGACGCGGACCGGGATCGGAAACGGCCGGCTCGCGATCACGTGGACGGTATCGTCCGTCGAGCAGTCGTCGGCAACGATCACCTCGACGGCCGGATAGGTCTGCCGCGCCACGCTCTCGAGGGCGCGCAACACAGAATCCTTCCGGTTGAAAGTCGGGATGATCACGCTGACGAGCGGAGTTTCCTGACTGTCGACTCGGCTGGATGTACCTGGTTCGACCATGAGGGCAGCTTGCCTTCGCGCGCCCTGCCGGCGGCGTGACCTTTTCGTAACATGCTCTGGTCGAAGCGGACGAAAAGATAAGAAAAGAAAACAGAATCAACGGAGTAAGCAAAAACACCACGCCACGGCCGGTTGCTGCGCTTCCTAGGCAGCCCCCGCTCGCTGTCTTAACATCGGCGCGACGAGCCGCCGGATCGTCTGCGCGGCATCCGCGAGCGCCCGGCGCGCCGGGCGATCGCGACGACGTCCCAAGCCGAGGTCAGGTAATGCCCCAGGAGCCGGCGCTGTTCCAAGGACCCTTCCCCGTCGCTACCCAAACGTTGTCGGCGCCCGGGCATCCCAAGGGCGTCGACAATCTCTGGCGCATCCTGCGCCGCCGCTGGCGGCGGTGCCTCATGGTCTTCGTCCTGGTCTCGCTGGTGGGCGTGGCCATCCTCCTGATGCTTCCTCGCGAATACACCGCGCACACGATCATGGCCGTCGCCTCGCGGCAGCCCGATCTCGCCACGACCGATCAGGTTGCCCCGCCGGCCTACCCGCCTCCGCCGCGCGAGCCCGATGTCGAAAGCGACATCCAGCTCATGAAGACGAAGGCGGCGCTGGTGAAGATCGTGCAGGATCTGCAGCTCGACCGGGACCCCCGTTTCCAGGCGAGCGTGCACAACTGGCGAGCCGGCGTCCTCGCCCTGCTCCGCCAGCGCTGGCGTTCGTTGACGGATGGCGATTGGCCCGGCGTCTTCGCGGCGCTGCCGGAGCGATGGGAAACAATAGCCGCGGCTGCCGTCGATCCGGCGGCCGACCCGGTGGAGCTGATCGCCGAATCGCTCGGCAAGAAGCTCAAGATCTGGACGATCGGCAGGTCGACGACCGTGGACATTGCCTTCACCGCGACCGATCCGGGCGTCGCGGCGAAGGTGGCCAATGCGGTGGCCGACAACTACATCGAGGCCCGTCAAGCGGCTCGACTGGACCAGGCCAAGGCTGCGGCGAAGTACCTGAAGGGCCAGTCCGAACACCTTCTGGAGCAGGTCGCAGCCGCGGAGAAGGCGGTCGAGGACTTCCGCGCCGCCAACATCCTGCGCGACAGCCGCGACATCGGCCAGCTGCAGGCCGAGATGGATGCCACGAACGAGAAGCTGGCGGGCGCGCGTATCGCAGAGGGCGTGGCAAAGACGAAGCTGCAAGCGGTCGAAGCCAGGGTCAAGCAGTTCGGGCTCGTGGGCGCCCTGGAGTCGGGCAGTTCGCGGCTCGACGACAAGCTGCGGGAGATGGAAGCGTCGCTGCATGCCGAGCTCGCCGGGACGTCGATCGCCCAGGGAGCGGCGCACCCGAACGCTCTGCGCGTCGAGAAGCAGTATGGGGCGGCGAAACGGGAAGTCGAATACGAGGCAAAGGCCCGGCTCGCCAGACTACGCTCCGACGTCACCGTCGCCGGCAAGCAGGTCGAGTTGCTGGAAGCCGCCCTGCAGGGCTTCAGGGTCAATTACGACCGGCTGAGCGGCGGACTGGTCGAACTGCGGGCCCTCGAGCGCCGAGCCGGTGTCTCACGCACCGTCTACGAGGCGTTTCTGAACCGGCTGAAGCGCACCGAACAGGTCGGCTTCAACGAGGCGGCGGGATGGGTGATCGCGCCGGCCGCGGCGCCCCTGACGCCCAGTTCGCCCAGGGTCCTCGTGGCGCTTGGTGCGATACTGTTCGTGGCGGCCGGCGCGGCGCTGTCGTTCGCCCTGGTCAGCGAACACAAGGACAACGGAAAGATCCTGAGCTCTCAGCACATCACCGATAGGGGCCTGAAGGCCCTCGGCATCGTCCCGGACCTGCACCATCGAGCGGATTCGCTGGCGCGGCTGCTGCGCTTCACCTCGGACCAGAAGCCTTCGGCCTTCTCGGAATCGATAGGGTCGATCTTCACGTCGGTCATGGAGCTGGCGCAGCGCGAGCGGTCCTCTCTCGTGCTGCTCGTGACATCAGCCCTGCCCTTGGAAGGCAAAACGACCACCGCGATCGCTCTGGCCGCAAAGATCAGCAGCGCGGGCAAGCACGTGCTGTTGATAGATGCGGACCTCCGATCGCCACGCCTGCATCGCGCTTTCGGCCTGTCGCCCAAGCCGGGGCTTGCGGATTGCCTCGACCCGTCGTGCGACCTGAATGAGGCGATCCACGTCGACGAAAGGACGCGCATCTCGGTCCTGACGGCAGGATCGCTGTCCTCGGTGCCGCAGAACGTATTGCGCTCGCAACGGCTGGCCGAGGCCATGGAATGCTGGAAAGCATCCTACGACTTCATCGTCGTGGACTCGCCGCCCGTCCTGCCGATCTCGGACGCGCGCATCCTCGTGCCTTTGACGGACTACTCCATCTTCATCGCCCGCTGGAAGAAGACGCGATGGACGGTGGCCGCCCATGCGCTGTCGCTGTTGGGCGACGCGGGCGCCCGCATCGCCGGCATCGTCGTCTCCAAAGTCGACATAAAGCAGCTGGCAAAGTACGAGTTCGCCGACTCCGAGGTCTATGGCCGCGCCTACAGTCAATATCTCAGGGCTCGAAGGGCGGCTTGACCCAACCTCGAGAAGCGGGTGGTTCGTACAAGCAATCAGGTTCCGATGCCGTCCTATATTGGCGTGCCGCTCGGTCCCGTTCAGCGGGCAGTCGAGTTCTGGCACTTGTACCGCACCCATACGCGCGACCTCCCGGGCAGGATCCATGCGCTGCTCGACGAGACACGTGACATGGACAGCAAGATCAGCCGGCTGATCGGCGCACCTGTTGCCGGCCTCAAGATGCTTGAGATCGGTCCCGGCCAGCAGCAGCTGCAGCTCGCCTATTTCGGGCGCAACAACGAGGTCATGGGAATCGACCTCGACGTCCTCCTGCCGGTCCTCAGTTTCCGGGGGTGTGTCCACATGCTGGCGCAGAACGGCTGGTTGCGCACCTGCAAGACCGTCGGGCGGAAGCTGTTGGGAATCGATGCCAGGATAAGGGCGGAAGTGACCGCGCAACTGGGGCTGGGAGCCCTGCCGGAACTGCCAGTGCTGCGCATGGATGCGTCGAGAATGCAGTTCCCGGACGACCACTTCGACGTCGTTTTCTCCAAGGACGTCTTCGAACATCTGTCGGATCCCGAAGGTGCGATCCGCGAGATATCCCGAGTGCTCAAGCCCGGAGGGACAATGTTCGTGCGCCTTCATCTCTTCACCTGCGACAGCGGCGGCCACGACACGCGCATATTCTCCGGGCGGCGGGGAGGATTGCCGTTCTGGGCTCATCTTCGGCCGGAGTTGGGGCAGCAAGTCAGGTCGAATGCCTACCTGAACAGATTGCGGCTCGACGACTGGGTTCGATTGTTCGAATCCCGGATGCCGGGATGCAGGGTGATCGCGTTGTGCAATGCACCCCCACCAGACCGCGAGGAGTTGGCCAAACTGAGGTCGGCGGGGCAACTGAGCAACTACTCGGACGAGGAACTGCTGTCGGTCGGTGTCGACGCTTGCTGGCGCAAGCCCGTTTCGCCGTTGACGGCGCGCTGTCCCGGTCCGGCCCCGGCCAAACCTTGATGACCGTCGAAGTGATCAGCGCTGGGGCTGCGGCGCTTTCTGGTCGAGAAGGACGTGCAATAAAGGGCCGATATTGGCGCAAAAGGCGGCCGGTAACGTGCGACGCTGTATATCGAAGAAGACCGACATATCAACATCTTAGCCATTTATGTCCTTCTGGCTACGGATCAGAAGGTTAGGAGTTCGAATCTCTTCGGGCGCGCCAACTACCCAACCTCGTTTGTTTCAAGCTGGCCAACGTTTTCGGGCTGCTCTGCTGTGATCCACAAAGAGAACAAACAGAGGGAATCGGTCGCACGCGTTGAGACGTGCGACTCATGCGCTCCGCCCTGCCTGCGCTCGCTGGCCAGTCGGCCACGGCCTTGGCAGACACAGGCTACGTTCACACCGATGCGGGAAGCCCCTAGCGTAGAGGCGTTTGCAGACACGATCACAGCCGAACCAGTCAGCGCGCTTACGGAAGACCGTGTCGATGTCGGCCGCCGTATGAGGCGGCCTCAATGGATCGGCCACCGGCTCGATGTAAGCAGATGCAGCCACGGTCAGCTCCCTCGATCGGCCAAATGACAACACTCCGTAGAGCACGCTCAAGAATTACGGGATCGGTCGCTCATGCTCGCTCAATTACAAGAATTGCGCCGGGAGGTAAGTGATGGAAGAGGAAATCGAGGAGAGCGGTGGAGTCGGATACCCTGGGATAGAATTCGGTTGGCCACCGCCGCACGGTGCGTTCGGAGGCCACAAAGAACGAGTGTTTTGCGAGCTAATCGCGCCGCAGAAGCGGTTTCATCACCCGAAGGTCGTAGGTTCAAGTCCTGCCCCGCAACCAGTGCGAAAAAGCCGCCGCTTGCCGGCGGCTTTCTCTTTTTCCACGCCTCTACTGCGCGGCCTTGGGTTGACGATTCGATCATCGCAACGCCCGTAACCCAGCGATTGCTCCTCTCTCTCGATGAAACAGCTGGACGAGAGTGTCCATGACGGCTCTCACGCGCGCAAGGGCGCGGACATCGCGATGCACGAGCGGCCATTGGTCGGAGACTATGTTGCTCAGTACTTGGCCAACCCTGTGACGTGACGAATCACGATCTCCTAGATGACATGGAAGAACAGCCAATCCGGCCGGTTGCCGGTCTGACCCGTCCCATTGTGGTTGCCGGGCCGCTCTGCGACGCAGGAGACGTCTTCACCCAACATGACGGCGGCTTCGTCGAGTTCCGCGAACTCCCGCTACCGGAGGCTGGCGACATCGCGATCCTGCGAGGCGCGGGGTCTATGGCGCGACCATGTCTTCAAACTACAACACGCGCCCGCTTGCGCCTGAAGTCATGCTTGATGCGGGAGCGCTCTCGGTAATCCGCAAGCGCCAGCCGATCGAGCAGTTGCTTGATCTTGAAGCCGATGGAGGATCGCTCTGGTCGTTGCGCCAGCGGTGAGACCGAGTTGCCACTCAATCCAACGGGTTGGTAGTGTGGCGCCCGCGCGCCTGGCGTCAAGTCGCGCTGGTTGTATTGGGGGAATCCATGGAGCTTCACAGGCGGGGACATCGGTATAGGGATGCAGAGACCGGTGTCACGCTCGACACCTGATTCCCGCAGCGGGATGCGGCGGTGATCCGCCACTGCTTGGCGGAGAAGCACGCCTTGGTCGAGGGCGACCATGTCGAGGTCACGATCCAGCATCTCGACGATCGTCCGGCTTCGACCGAGGACGTTTGGCTTCGCTTGCACCTGCTGTCCGAGCGGAGCGTCAAGCTGAACAGCCTTAATCTCGACGGCGCCTTCAACTTGCTCACCAACGTCGCCTGGACGTCCGCCGGACCGGTGCTGCCTGGCAAGGTCGACGATCTGCGCACGAAGGTGGCGGCCGACTACCATCACTTGATTGTCTACTCGGTCGACAAGTTTCCGCGCATGGTAGACTTCGTGGTGCCGTCGGGCGTGCGCGTCGGCGACGCCGACCGAGTGCGGCTTGGCGCACACCTCGGTTCGGGAACGACTGTGATGCACGAGGGCTTCGTCAACTTCAACGCCGGCACGCTGGGCGAGGCGATGGTCGAAGGCCGAGTCACACCGGGCGTGATTGTCGGCAAGAATTCCGATGTCGGTGCGGGCTCGTCGATCATGGGGACACTGTCGGGTGGAGGGAAGATGAAGAACTCGATCGGCGAGCGCAGCCTGCTCGGGGCGAACGCGGGCATAGGGATCTCGCTCGGCGATGAATGCATCGTCGAAGCAGGGCTCTATGTGACGGCAGGCACTAAGGTGAAGTTGCCGGACGGCAAGGTGGTGGTAGCACGAGAACTGTCCGGCCGGCCGGGGTTGCTGTTTCGGCGCAACAGCCAGAGCGGCTCGGTCGAGGTCCTGCCGACGGACTCCTCCCGCTGGGGCGGGCTGAACACGACGTTGCACACCAACGACTGAGCAGGCCTTGATGGCCCTTTCCTGAACGCCGCGAGTTCGTCGGGCGCGTGGTGCGCCTCGAACCGCTGTCGGCATCTCATGTGCCTGCCGCATCGTGCGCATTGTCAGTTTTTTCGTTGGCAGCCGCAGCGGGTCCCCGAGATCGAGGTGACGTAGTAGAGCGTCTCAAAGCTTGACGTCTTCTTGGCGAGATGGACTGAAGCATGCATCATCGCAGACGATCGAAGTGGGGACGAGCCCTTGCGTCACCCAAGTAGACCTACGTCTTTGGGCGCCGTGTCGTCATTGGAGAGTCTATGGTCGGTGCTTCGAAGAGCACAGAGCCAGTTGCACAGGTCCCGGCCCACAGACGCGTCCGACCGACGAGGCTGTCCTGGCGGAGCGCCTGGCGCAGACCGGCATCGACCCCAGGCTGGTCGGCGAGCGGGTGATCGATGCGACCGCAGCAAGATCTTCTACGGCTTCGTCAGCGCCGTGCCAGCCGACGTGATGAAGGCGCGGCACCGCCGCATCGAGGCGGTGCTCGAGAACCGGTGGACGACGTCGTACTAGCGCCTGTACTCGTAGAGCCAATCTCTGACGGACCGCTCAACTTCATGACTTTAATCCACCGATAGCTGAGTCGCTACGTCCGTCGTTTCGCCGTGACTTTGGATCGTCTTTTCGGTCGATGCCGAGTTGTTGGTTTGGTCGAAGCCGCTCGGGCACCCATGCCTTCGATGAGCAACCGCAGCACGTATTTCAGTTTGCCATCATGGAACGAACCGGTCGCCAGCATATGGCGCATGGTCTGGGCATGAGCGCCGAGCAGGAATAGTGCCATAATGCCGGCATCTTCATCCTTGCGGATGCTTCCTTGTTGCTGGCCCAATACCAGTATGTCCCTCACCAAGGCGATAAATGCGCCGTCCCCAGAATCGACCGTCGAGGACGGCTTGTTTGCCGATCCGGACAAGGCCAGCGCGGCAATGTTCTGGTTTGCTGCGCACCAGCGTCCATGACCAACTAGCGTGTCCTCGAGAATGGTCAGCGCGGGATGGTCGTTGCCCATTCGCGCGCGGATCGGCGGATAGGAGTGCGCCTCAGCGCGTGCGCGCAGCTGGGCCACAATTTCCTCCTTGGAGGAGAACAAGTTGTAGACCGTCTTGCGCGTCAGCCCGGCCCGCTGCGCGATTTCTTCTACCGACGTAGATGCGAAGTCTCGATCCTGAAAGATGGCCTCGGCGGCGTCGAGGATCAGCCCGCGAGATCGTTCAGTGCGGGTCGCTTGCATAATTTATACAATAGTGTAAATTTACACTCCTGTATATAGCATTCTCTCTGGGCAGAATGTGCAATGCGGCAACCGAGCCGGTGCATTGTGGAGGACGCCCGTCATGGACAGGATCGCAATGGCCGATACCAACCGCCAGTTCGTGATCGCAGAGCTTCCGAAGGGAAAACTCGGGCCCGAACATTTCCGGATGATCGAAAGTGGCGTTCCCTCGCCGTCGGACGGCCAAGTGTTGGTACGTGTTCGCTACTTCGCGCTAGACGCCGCCATGCGTGCCTGGATGCTTGGGCCGACTTATCGCGCGGCGCTTACCGCCGGACAAATGATGGCAGGTACGGCGCTGGCGGAGGTCGTGCACAGCAAGGCTGCCGGCCTTGTCGTCGGCGATCTCGTGTTCGGCGAAACCGGGTGGCAGGAATATTCCGTGTTGTCGGCACAGCAGCTCACCAAACTCCCGCAAGCAGACCCTGTAACATATCTTCTCAACGTCTATGGCACGGCCGGATTGACCGCGTACTTCGGTTTGCTGGAAGTCGGCAAGGTGGAGAATGGCGATACTGTGATCGTGTCGGCCGCAGCTGGTGCAGTGGGCTCGATTGTGGGGCAGATCGCGAAGATCAAGGGTTGCCGTGTCGTGGGGATTGCCGGCGGCAAGGCCAAGTGCGACATGCTCACCGTTGATCTCGGCTTCGACGCTGCCGTCGATTACAAGGCGGGACCGCTCTTTCCTGCCGTTCAGGCTGCCTCGAATGGCGGCGTCGACGTCTATTTTGACAATGTCGGCGGCGACTTCTTCGAAGCCGTGCTGTTCAACATGAAGCAAGGCGGACGGCTCGTCGCCTGCGGCGCAGTCTCGGCCTACGACACCGATCCGTCAAAGGCACCCCAAGCGGTTCGCGGCGTACCGGCGTGGTTTACCGCCCGCCGTCTCACGCTGCGAGGTTTCATCGTGTCGGACTTCTACGCTGGCGGCGCCCGCGAGCGGGCGATCGCCGAGCTCAGGGGGTGGGTTGAGAGCGGTCAACTCAAGGTGCGCGAAGATATCGTCGACGGATTCGAAAACCTGCCGGCCGCATTGATCGGACTTCTGGCGGGCAACAATATCGGCAAGCGTCTCGTCAGGGCCGCCTGAGATACGAGACCTCTAGCCACGAACGCGGCGTGGACGCTGGGGAGATGGTCCAACAGCCGACGTTCGCAGCGTCAGCGTGGAGGCGCATGCCGACACGATCACGAGCGAGCCGGTCAGCAGGCTTGCGGGAGACGATCTCGATGTCGGCCGCCGTAGGAGGCCCTGATGGCTCGAGCACCGGATCGATGTAAGCAGATGCAGTCACGGTCAGCTCCCTTGAATCAACCGAATGACGGAACCCCGTAGAGCCCGCGGGATCGGTTGCTCATCCTCGCTTGACTCCAACACTGGCGCCGGCAGGTAAGGGATGGAAGAGGAAATCGAGGACGGCGGTAGAGCCGGATACCCCAGGATAGAATTCGGTTGGTCATCGCCGCACGCATCGTTCGGAGGCAATATGTCTTCGCGAGCTAGTCCCGCCGCAGAATCGGTTTCATCACTCGAAGGTCGTAGGTTCAAATCCTGCCCTGCAACCAATGTGCCGCATCTCGCACTGGTAGCCTCCAAAATCGTGCTGCAATCGACGCTACGCCCGGTCGCGCCGGAGCCCTATCCCTGCCCAGACCTGCGCGCTACGATGATTTGCTATCAGCAATGATCCAGGCGGGCGGATTTTGAGACAGCGGACACAATTCCCGACCGCAAAATCACGACATCCTTCCAAAGGGAGCGTCACGCATGGCGCCGCACACATATGCTGTAGCTGTGATGATCTTCCTGAGTTCTACGATCTACGGGCAGGCTGCCGACTTCGGCGACGTTGACTGTTCCATCGGCTCAAAGATGAAGCCAAGAACGATCATGTGCCTTCCACGTATCCCTCGGTCGTGGATCGTCTGCACCGGCTTTCCCGACTCTCGAGGCGAGGGGCTATGGAAGGATACGGGAGTTCCATGTGAACAGCCTCCGCCTCGCAGCCCCGCCGAGTACCGGCCGACGACAGTTGTGCTCCATCCGCCGCCGCTTGCGCCCGACGCAAAGCGTGTCATCGACCAGTTTCTCGGCATCTACTTTCATTGCACGTCCACGTCCAAAGTGAGCTGGACCGGCGACGCTTGCGCCGAGATCACCCAGGAATTCATTCGTCAGGCCGAAGCTGCGAAGATCCCTTATGCGCTTGTCGCTGCATTCGAAACCGATGGCGCGAAGCGGACCAAGGGCGATGCGGCCGGCATTCCGCTCGGGAGCGAGTTGCAGTGGACGGTCTCATTCAAAGCGGAGGATACTGGGAGCTTCTCCCTGGATCAGCAAATCACCGGGGTCGTCGAGATGGTGCCGGGGATCTGGTCGGTGCGACCCGTCATCATCGGCGGGGGTATCAACATGGAAAGCCGCACGACACGTAAAGACACCGTTGGCGCAGCGAAGGACTTGCTCAAGAGGGACTTCGACCATTTGTTGGCGGTCCACTGACCTCAATCCCGTCGCTGTCCGCGTGGTTACGGCAGACAGCGCTGAGAGAGGGTCTCAGGGTCGTAGGTCTTTTGCTCGCTCTTCAAGGTTCGCCGCAATATTCCAGAGAGCACGAAGACAAACAGCAGGACTAGAGGGATTCCCAGCCACGCGTTTTCCTCCTCGAAGAACGCTCCCGACGCGACACCAAACAGCAGCACTCCAAGGAGCGTAAGCAGGAGGACGACACAGAGTACGATCGACAGCACTCGGCTGGCCGGGCTTGCGCCTTCTCGGAAGATGATGCGTTGCCGTTGCGCAGGGCCGAGCCGCTCGAAGAGTTCCGTCACGAACGCTCGATAGATCGCAATGTCCTTCGCTCTGTTCAGCTCAATCAGCATCCCGAGGCACTCGCCCTCGGTGAACAGGATGTCGCATCTCACGAACGGCTCTTCAGCACTCCGTTCCAGCTCCAGTTCCATCGCGGCGATGTCATCGAATGTCCGCCGGCGCACAAGCGAACCGACGGTCCAGGCGAGTGCGCAGCTTTCCACGACGATGCCATGACCATGCCCACCCGTGCTCGACGTTGGCAGAGCGAAGCTGGTAGTGACATTGTCTGGCGCGGAAGGATTGGCGTCCTGCATGCCCAGTCCTGGCATCCCTTGCTGATTTGGACCTTTTCATGCCTCATCTGAACCGGCAAGCGACGTCTCGCTACAGCGCTTAAGTCCAGACATGCAGCGCCGAGGGACCACCCCCGCCCGTCTGAAAGTTGACGCATCGCAGTCGGCATGGGACCGTTGGCCAATTACACGCTGAGGTGGTGATGCCCAACCGATCGCTGCGCTGGATGCTGGTTGCGCTTGGTCTCGGTGCGTTCCATCCGATTGGTGCGTCCGCGCAGGGCGCTCCGTCCACGCCCTTGCCAGCTGGCGTGACAGCCTGCAAGTTCAACGCGCTCAGCAACGACCCCGACCCGGCCGGTCTCAATGTACGCGAAGCACCGGACCGAAACGCTCGTGTCCTCGGCCGTCTGCCGCCGGTGGACATTGGCGGTGAGCGGGTCCTGGCGGTAATCCACGTGATTGGCTACCACAAGGACTGGTTTCTGATCGAAGTGGGGGACGGGCCCGTCTACGACGAGACCAACCTGTCGCCGCACCGGCCAAAGCCCTACAGCGGCCGCGGCTGGGTCGCGGGGAGCATGCTGACGGCGGGCCTGTTGCGCAACATGCTCAAGCAAGCCCCAAATGAGCAATCAGCGGACGTCATCGATCTGCGCGTTCTCGACAAACAAGGGATCCCTCTCACCGACCCGCAGCACGTGAAGATGCGCCGCATCATTGCCTGTTCCGGCGACTGGGTGCAGGTCGAGGTCGCGCTGGAGAAGGGCATGAAACCGCTCCTCGAGAGCGGTGCGCCGAAGGGGGCCGTGCGTGGCTGGGCTGACGGGACCTGTCCCGAGCAGTTTGCAGTCTGCCCCTACCCAGACACGCCATGGTCGCCGCCCGCGCCACTGCCGCCGGAGTGATCGCCTCAGCTCCGACCTTCAGTCGCCGTCCGCCACTCGGCCCGGGCGCGCGTTCCTCTGCCAACAGTAAATGCAGCCTCGGACCCATGCTGGCGGACGGATCCTTGTGTTCCAGTAGAGAATGACGTGCGACAAAGGGCCGATTCTGACGCAGCAAGTGACCTAAAGCGTGTGACATGAGCATTCAAAGATGCCCCAATATCAATGATTTAACGATTTCTGGCCTTCTAGCTACGGATCAGAAGGTTAGGAGTTCGAATCTCTTCGGGCGCGCCATTTACCCGAACTCAACTGTCCAAGCAGGCAGCGTTTCTTGGGCCTCCTCTCATGTGAATTGGCGGACCGCGCGAGTCGCCCGTATTAGACGTGCGACTCGCGTGGTCTGTCGTTCGACGTCGCTCTGAAGTTACTTCCGCTTCGGCGACACAGCGGACATGGCCGGACTTGCTGCTCGCTCGACCTGGTCGCAAATGACCAAACCGGACATCGCGGGCGCTGGCCGGTTTGGTATCAGTCACATTTTCTCACAGCCCTTGAAGTTCGCGCTCAAACATTGGGCAGCCAGCCTTTTCGCTTCGACTATTTGCGCATTCGTCACTTTTTTCAGAACTACCGCGCGCGTCATTTTTAAAATTTGGGTCTCGGCGTGCTGCGCCGATGCCAACTCCACATACATGTAGGCCAAAACATAATTCTGCGGCACGCCATGGCCTCCCGCATACAAGTCGGCCATGTTCGCGAACGCATCCCCGTATCCCTGTTCTGCGGCCTTGCGGAACCACTTCAGCGCCTCGGCGTAGTCTTGCGAGACGCCGCCAATGCCGGATTCGTAGCAAGTCCCCAGCATATTTTGCCAACGTGCCTGCCCTTGCTCGGCAAGGGGACGGATACGCGCCGCAGCGTCTTCAAGCGTTTGCGCCACTGCCGGCGAAGTCAAACCTATCGCGAGCCCCGAGGCGATTGTCCTGAACATCCGCATCGGCACCATAGTGACGCCCTCCACTGCGATCTTGCTCAAGCTTAGATCATCGACAGCACGTGTAGGTCTAAAGGCGGAGCCAACGCATGTCCCAGATGGGACTATGCGACAGACGATTGGGATACGGTGGTTCAGGGGTGCGATTGCGCAGGAGTGCTAAGCGCTCATGGATGAGCTATTGTTGTGGGATGCTGAGCCAATCGGATATCGATCGACGATCGCCGGTCTGGCACGGGCTGTCGCAGCTTTTTCTCGACACGGAGCTTCAGTGCCAGGACTACGAGTCTATTGCCGGGCGGCTTCGCGCTTCCGCCGTTCCCGAGCACCACCCACCGACAAAGTTGACAACGGCAACAGGCACGTTCGGATGTGCGCCGCTCCAGGCCAGGGCGAGGATGCCGCCGCGCGAGTGACCTCCGACGATGACGCGAGTCCGGTCGACAAAGGGTTACGCGAGGATTGCCGCCGTCACCGCGTCGATGTCGCGCAGTGCGCGGTCGGCGCCCTCAGCGTCGAGCGCCGCGACGAGGTCGATGTCAAAGTGTAGTTTTTGCCACCACCATTTTTCGACTCATCACACAATCAAAGGGCGATGCGGTCTGCCTGGAGTTTGGGATGCGTGGCGAGGATCTTGAGCGCGCCGTAGACATCGGGCACGCGTTGCACCGGGCCCAGCTCGGGGAGGCAAAGGAGCAAGCCTCTTTCAGGCGGCACGTGGCGAAGCTGTCGACCGCGAAGGTCGCGTAACCGTATTCCCGTAGCTTGGACTGCGCCGTGACTACGGCCGACCGCTGCATCAAGACGGTTGCGGCGAGAGCCAACCAAGCCCGTCCGCCCACCATCAAGGTCTATCCCGGTGCGGTGCACGCCTTCGACATCGGCGGCGTACCCAGGCCCTCCCCGCTTGGCTACATGTTTGGCGGCAATGCCGAAGCGGCGGCTGATTCGTTCGCGATGACGAAGGCTTTCCTTGATGCGCAAACACCAGCCCCATCTACCGGGAGCCCCTTGTAGCCGCTCTCCCAGAAGGACACAGGCTGGCCTCCTACGATTCGCTGATATGGGCTCTCTTGCGCGGCCATACCTTCCTCACGCAGGGCTGGGAGGACAGTCATCAGGCGGCAGTCGCTTACTACCCCGGATGCTCGGGCGGGACGATCGTGTCGCCGTATGCCTGGGTGAAGGCGCTGGCGTACGCCACCGGCGCGAAGGCGAGGCCTGCGCCGACGACGAGCGTGTAGGCCGCATCGGCGCCAATGGCAATGACAGCGAAGCCCGTCCAGCCGAGCTTGTCGAGCGCCCAGCCGCGTCGCATCACCACCGGCACCATGACGATTCCGGCGACGGCGAAACGCAGCGCGATCAGGTCGACAACGGATAGATTGCTCGCCATGCCCACACCCATCACGACCAGCCAACCCGCCCAGATGGTGATGGTGAGGACGGCGCAAAGCGCGCCCAGCACAAAACGCGACGACATGCGGCTGTCCTTACTATTCGGGCTGGCCTGAGCAACGAGATCGGCTAGTTGATGCGCGGAGCCATCGGGCCGTCCAGTGGCTCGGTCAGCTCGCTGCTCAGACGATCCTCGGTGGATTTCATATCATTATTGCCGGATATGGTTTGCGGTAGGCACAGCGGTTTGTGGTGTGCCGCGCAGCCCAGTTTCTGCTGAGGATTGTCTCCTTCAGTTCATCCGGGCGCAGTCGGAGGTCAAGGCACGGTTCGCGCCGCTTGGCGTTGATCCCAGGAGCGATTCGCCGGCCGAGTTCGCGACCTTCATCAAGATGGAGGTCGATCGCTATGCGGCGATCGCGAGGATCGCCGCCGTCGAGCCGGAGTAGTCCGAGGCCGTCACGCGTTCAGGGATCGACCTTGATGTCGGCCTTCTTTACGAGGTTGCCGAACTTGGCGACGTCGGCGCGCAGGCGGTCCATGAAGGCGGCCGGCGTCAGCACCATCGGGTCGGAGCCGCCTTCGATGATCTTGGCGGTGACATCCGGCATGGCGACGATCTTGGCGATCGCGTCGTGCAGCTTGTCGACGATCTCCTTGGGCGTGCCGGCCGGAGCGAGGATGCCGTACCACGAAGCCAGTTCGTAGCCCGGCACGCCGGCCTCGGCGATGGTTGGGACATCGGGCAGCGAGGCCGCGCGCTTGTTGGAGGTGACGCCCAGCGCGCGCAGCTTGCCGGCCCGCACATAAGGCACTTCGGCGGTGATCGTCGAGCAGTACAGGTCGATCTGGCCGGCCATCAGGTCCTGCAGGGCCGGCGTGTCGCCCTTGTAGGGAACGTGCACGATGTCGATACCGGCCAGGCTCTTCAGCAGCTCCATCGACAGGAGCGGCGTGCCGATACCCGACGAGCCGAAGTTCAGCTTGCCCGGGTTGGCCTTGGCGTAGGCAATCAGCTCCTTCACGTCCTTGGCCGGCAGGTCGGGGCGCACGACCAGCAGGTTCTGCGAGGAGACAACGGTCGCCACCGGCGCGAAGTCCTTCAGGGGATTGTAGGGCAGGTTGTCGGAGAAGGCCGGTGCGATGGTCATGTTGGCCGTGCCCATCAGCAGCGTGTAGCCGTCGGGATCGGCCTTGGCGACGTAGCCGAAGCCGAGATTGCCTGAAGCGCCGGGCCTGTTCTCGACGATGAAGGTCTGGCCCAGCATCGGCGTCAGCTTTTCGCCCAGGATGCGCGCAAGGATGTCCGTGGCGCCGCCCGCGGGATAGGGGACGATGATGCGCACCATTTTGTTCGGATAAGACTGGGCGTGGGCGGTCGAGGCGAGGACGCCCATGAGCAGGGCGGCGGCGATCAGAAACAATCGTCTCATCGAGGAGTTCCTTTCGGGGAGGTGACGTACTGGGACTTGAACTCCGACTCGCGCAGCAGGCGCCGCGAAAGCTTTCCGGAGGCGGTGCGCGGCAGGGCGTCGACGAAGTCGATGCGCCGCGGATATTTGTAGGGCGCGATGGCCTGCCTCACGTGCTGCTGCAGGGTGGCGGCCAGCGTATCGGACGGCGCATGGCCTGGCCGCAGAACGACGAAGCCCTTCACCACCTCCCCGCGCAGCGCGTCGGGGCTTGCGGCCACGGCGCATTCGGCGACGGCGGGATGCGCCATCAGGGCGTTCTCGACCTCGGTCGGGCCGATGCGGTAGCCGCCGGAGCTGATGATGTCGTCGTCGCGGCCAACGAAGAAGATGTTGCCCACGCTGTCGCGCGAGCCGGTGTCGCCGGTGAGATACCAATGACCGTGCCGCACCGGCAGGCTGCAGGCGCCATCGTCCCAGTAGCCCAGCATCAGCCCGGCATCGCTGCGGTCGAAGGCGATCTGGCCCGGGACGCCGGGCGCGGCCTCGTTGCCGGCCTCGTCGAGCACCGTCACGCGGTTGCCCTCCATCGGCCGGCCGATCATGCCGTTCAACGGCTCGGCGTTGGGCTCGGTGAGGGTCGCGGTCGGGGTCTCGGTCTGGCCGTAGCCGACAAGCAAGGGCGCACCTGAGAAGGCGCGCCAGCCGTGCGCCAGCTCGGCCGTCATGGCCTCGCCCGCCGACAGCGTGAAGCGCAGAGCGGGCAGGGGACGCGGCGCCGTCTGCGCCATGATCAGGCGCAGCTCCGTCGCCACCGCGCCGAAGCAGCTCACCGCGAATCTCTCCAACGCCTCGAGCTTGGCCAGTGAATCGGTCGCGCCGTCATGCATCACCGCCGTCGCGCCGTTCATCCAGGCGCCGAACAGCAGGCAGCTCGCAGCGCGTGTCCAGCCGGTGTCGCTCGTGGTCCAGATGACGTCGCCATCGGCGATGCCGAGCTGCGCCCAGGGCTGGCGGCTGCGCACATAGAGCCCTCGCGCGGCATGCAGGACCGGCTTCGGCGGGCCCGACGAGCCGGAGGTGAAGTACATCAGCGCCGGCGCCTCGGCCGGCATCGCGGCGGGCGGCGGAGCGGATGCCGTCGAGCGCGTCGCCGCATCGAGATCCTGCCAGCCGTCGCCGCCGCCGCAGGCGAGGCGGACGCGCAGGCGATCCTGCGGGCCGGCGAGCTTGTCGAGGAAGCGGCGGTCGGTGATGGCGCCGACCGCGCCGCTGCGCGCGACGCGGTAGTCGACCTCGGCGGCGCTGACCTGTGTGACGCATGGCACCGGAATGACGCCGAGATGCAGGCAGGCAAGCATCGCCACCTGCCATTGCGCGATGCGCGGCATCAGGATCAGCACACGGTCGCCGGCGACGAGGCCCGACGCGGAGAGGGTCGCCGCCAGGCCCTGCGCGGCTTCCGCGACGCGCGAAAAGCTCCAGCGCTCGGCATGGCCCGCCCGGTCGACGGCGATCAGCGCCGTCGCCGACGGTGCTCGTTCCGTGATCTGGTACATTACATCGGAAGCAAAATTGAAACGATCAGGTACCACGAACAAACCGTCTGGCTCGAACGCTGATTTCATCGCAATTTTTGGGCCACTCAGCATCATCTTGCATTCCCCTCCAGAATGCTACATACAGCGGCTGTTCCATTCAATGGGACAGAAGGGGCTGGCGTGGACGCGATCGAGGACCTGCTGGAGTTCGGGCTGACTGCCTCCTTCGAGACCTTGCCGGAGCCGGTGATCGAGCGGACCCGGCTTGCGATCCTGGACACGCTGGCGGCCATGGCGGCGGGCGTGCGCGGCGAGGGGATGACCGGCCTGACGGAGCTCTATGCCGGCTGGGGCGGCACTCCGGAGGCGACCGCGATTTCGGCCGGCCGGAAGCTGCCGATGGGACATGCCGCGCTGCTGAACGGTGTCGCCGCACGGGCCTGGGACCTCGATGATGTCCACGAACAGAATACCTGCCACATCAACGCGAACATCGTGCCCGCCGTGCTGGCGGTGGCCGAGGCGAAGGGCGGCGTCAGCGGCCAGGAGATCATCACCGCCGTGACGGTCGGTGCCGAGATGGTGTGCCGGCTGTCGAGCGCGCCGCGCATCAGCTTCAGCGAAACCGGCAGCTCGATGAGCTATCAGTGCGGCTTCTATGGTGCGGCGCTGGCGGCGGCGCGGCTGCTTGGCTTGTCGAAGGATCAGACGCGGCACGCGCTAGGCATCGCCCACGCCCGCGTTGCCGGCAACCAGCAGGGCTACCTCGCCGGCGCCATGACCGTGCGCCTGATGCAGGGCGTGGCGGCCGAGGGCGGAGTGCTCTCGGCGCTGATGGCGGCGCATGGCCTGACCGGCTCGGCGGAGATCCTGGAGGGGCGGTTCGGCTACTATCCCGTCTACCATCGCGGCAAGTACGACCGCAGCGCCCTGGTCGAAGGGCTGGGTCGCGATCGCTGGCTGATGCTCGAGCCGTCGATCAAGCCGCCTTATCCCTGCTGCAAGTACACGCACGGTCCGATCGAGGCCACAGTCGAGGCCGTGCGCTCCCTCGATGTCGCTCCCGAGGACATCGAGAGCATCAAGGTCCAGGTGACCAATCGCGAGGTGCACGACCTGGTGTGCCTGTCGCGCGAGCGCAAATGGAACCCGCAAAGCCTCACTGATGCGCAGTTCAGCCTGCCCTTCACCGTGGCTTACGCCGCGGCCAACCGCGGGGTCGGGCTCGACACCTTCCAGCCGGCGGGCCTTGCCGATGCCAAGGCGCGCGCCCTGTTGCCGCGCGTGGAGGCCGTGCTCGATCTCGCGGCGCAGGGCGAGGGGCGGGGCGTGTTCCCGATGCCCGGCGTGGTGACGGTCAAGGACCGCGCCGGGCGCACCGTCCAGCGCACTGTCGAGTTCGTGAAGGGCCATCCGAAGAATCCGATGAGCTACGACGACGTCGCCGAGAAATTCCGGCTGTGCGCCGCGCTCGGCATGCCGGGCTGGAACGGCGCGGAGCTGCTGATCGATTCGGTGTGCACCATCGAGACGCTGGACGATCCGGGAAGCCTGGTGCGGCTCTGCCAGTCGGGCCAGGGCAGTGTGTGCGCCGTCGCCTGACGGCCAGATATAGAGAGGATACGAGATGCTTTATGTGTTGATCGGTGCCGGCAGCATCGGGCGGGCGCTGATTCGCGACGTGCTGGACGCCGACCCCAAGTCCCGCTTCCTGGCCGTGGACTCCGAGGACGGCGCACTGAAGGCAGCCGCGGCGCTCGACGCCAAGGGCGGCCGGGTCGCCACCAAGCGAGCCGAGGCGACCGATCCCGCGACCCTCGTGCCGCTGCTGGCTGGTGCTGCTGTGGTGATCAATTGCACGTTCGGCGCGCGCTGCCTGGAGATCCTGGACGCGGCGATCGCGGCCAAGGTGCCCTACATCGACGTGCATGGCACGCTGCTGATGGCCGAGCGGCTGGAGCGGCACGACGCGGCCAAGGCGGCCGGCATCGCCGCGCTGATCGGCGAGGGCGTCAGTCCCGGCCTCACCAACATGCTGGCGGGCTACGGCGCGCGCCAGTTCTCCGGACCGGTCGACATTGACTGCGAGTACGTCACGCATCGGTCGATCAATCCCACGGAAGGACTCCTCGAGACGGCGCTGCGCCAGTTCCGGGATCCCGTGCGCGTCGCGGTCTACGAGAACGGCGAGGTCACGCTGCACCCGCCGTTCAGCGGTGTCATCCATACGCGCTTCAAGGGGCTCGACGAGGAGATCGTACTGCCCTACACGCCGCACTCCGAGCCGCTGACGGTGCCGCGCTACGTGCCCAACGCACGACGTGTCGTCGTGCGCGGCACCTATCACAAGGACATCATGGCGCTGATGCGGGCGCTGTCACAGTTCGGCCTGCTCAATCCCGACCTCGAGGTGACGGTGAACGGGCGCCAGGAGAACTTCCAGCCGATCCTGCGCCAGGCGCTGATGGGCGACGGCAAGCCCAAGCCGGCCGGCCTGCAGGCGCTCTACATCATGCGCGTGCGCGTCAGCGACGGCACGCGCAGCCTGGAGATGACGATGGGCCACAAGCCGGGTTGGGACGCCGCACCGCAGGGCCGCATGACCGCGCTGCCGACGGCCTTCGCTGCCCAGCTTGTCGCCCATGGCGAGTTCGCCGAGAAGGGAATTTGCGGCCCCGAGCAGTTTAGCGATGAACAGGTCGAGCGCTGCCTCAGCTACCTTCAGGCGAGGGGGCTATGGCTCGAAAAAGAAAGTCGCTGAGCGCCGCCGGCAGCCGCCGCAACGCGGAGTCCCCCGTCGCGTCGGTCGCCAAGGCGCTGGCGACGCTGAAGGCGTTCGTCGACGGCCAGGAGCAGTGGGGCGTGCGCGAGCTGGCGGCGGCGTTGGGCGAGCCTCCCAGCACCATGCATCGCGTGCTGGCGAGCCTGCGCGCCGACGGTTTCGTGCGCTATGACCGGACGCGGCAGAAGTACAGCGCCGGGCCGGAGTTCGTGCGGCTGTCAGCCGCGGTGCTCCATCGCGACGGCCTGCGTCACGCGGCGCTGCCGTTGCTGCGGCAGCTTGCTGACTACAGCGGCGAAGGCTGCCGGCTCGCGACCTTCGATCCGGAGAGCTGGCGTGTCGCCTATATCGCCGAGCAGGAGACGACCCCGGCGGCCCGGCAGGGCTCCGCCATCGGTACGCGCGAGACCCTGGGCGAGAGCGCTTTCGGCGTCGCCGTCCTGGCGAGCCTGCGCGGCGAAGAGCGGATGGCGGCACTGGCCGCGACCGGCGAACGCGGGGTTGTGACGTTGCACGGCGCGCTCGGCGAGGCGGAACGGACGGGCGTTGCGCTGGTGCGTTCGACGGAGGCCGGCATGGCGACCGTCGCGGCGGCGGTGCGCGATTCCTCTGGTCATCCGGTGGGCAGCGTCGGCTTGGTCGTCCCGCTCAGCCGGCTGGGCGTGGGCCGCGACGCCATCCTGGGCGAGCAGGTCCGCAGTGCCGCCTCGCGGCTGTCGCAGCGGCTGGGCGCCAAGATCCTTGGCGGCTCGAGCGTCGGAAGCTGGCGCGACGCGGTGACCTTGATCAGCGAGCTCCTGAGCCGCGACGCGCCGGGGCTGATGGTGACGCCGGCCTCGGGCGGCGGCGGGCAGAACCTCGAGGATCTGGATCGCGGTCTGGGCGCCTACGCGCTGACCACGGCATCCAGCCTGTACGATGCGCGCGAAGGCAGGGCGCCGTTCCAGCGCCGGCACGATGGCCTGCGGGCGGTGATGAACCTGGCCGATCTGCAGCTCTTCATCATCATCCGCGAAGATGCCGCGAGGGACGTTCCGGAGGCCTTGGCGCGTCTGCGCGTCTCGCCCGGGGAACGGGGCTTCTCGGCGGCGCAGCTCTTCGACCAGCTTCTCGGCGTCCTGCCGAAGAATGCTAGCCGGCGGCGGGGCGGCGAGACGCTGCACTTCGATTATCCCGAAGGGCGGCGGCAGTTCATGGCCGGCAACGTCGACGTGCTCTTCTGGCTTAGCAATCCGTCGAACGCCCTGGTGCGGGAGCTTGCCGCGACGCCCGGCACGGCGCTGGGCTTCCTTGACCCGGCGACCATGGACCGCCTGACTGAGGGCAATCCAGGCTACCGCAGCGGCCGCGTCCCTCATGCCCGATATCCGCGCTGGCTCGGCGAAGACGGCAGGACGCTGGCCGTGCCGACGGTGCTTGCCTGCCGCGCCGACACGCCGGACGACGAGGTCTATGCCGTCGCGCGATCGCTTTATCATCATCGCGCCGAGCTGATGCAGACCGCGTCGCCAGCCTACGGGCGCGTCGACGCCCAGTTCGCCATCGACGGGCTGACGGCGCCGCTGCACGCCGGCGCGGCCCGCTTCTTCGAGGAGATGGGGGTGGCGGCGGCCTCCAATTCCAATCGCGGCGAGCGCAGCTTGCCACGCCACGCAGGCTCACGCGCCAAGGCCGGGGAGAGATAGTCAGGCATGTTTCGCATCGGCACCGATATCGGCGGCACTTTCACGGACTTCGTCGTCATCGACGACCGCACGCGCTCGCTGCGGCTGGAGAAGACTCTGACCACGCCGCACGATCCGTCGGAGGGGATCTTCGAGGGGCTGGCGCTGCTGGCCGAGCAGACGGGCACCCTGCTGCCGGACGCCGCCAAGCTGGTGCACGGCACGACGCTCGTGATCAACGCTCTGATCGAGCAGAAGGGTGTGAAGACCGCGCTGCTCACGACGGTGGGTTTCCGTGACGTCATCGAGATGCGCAACGAGTTGCGCTACGACGTCTACGACCTGCAGATCGACTATCCCAAGCCGCTGGTGCCGCGTGCCCTGCGCTTCGAGGTGGCCGAACGCACGCTGGTCGACGGCCGCGTACAGACGGCGCCCGACCCGTCGGAGATCCAGGCCATCGCCGCCATGCTGCGCGCCGCCGGCGTGCGCTCGGTGGCAGTGTGCTTCCTGCACGCCTATGCCAACGCGACGAACGAACGCGCCGTCGCGCGGGTGCTGGCGGAGCATGCGCCGGAACTCGCGGTGTCGCTGTCGAGCGACGTGCTGCCGCAGATCAAGGAGTACGAGCGGACCAGCACGACGACGGCCAACGCCTATGTGAAGCCGGTGGTGGCCAAGTACCTGCAGCGCATCACCGACGGCCTGGCCGAGCGTGGCTTCGGCGGCGATTTCTATGTCATGCAGTCGGGCGGTGGCGTGGTCGCCACCGGCGTGGCCCAGGAGTTTCCGATCAAGATCCTGGAATCCGGGCCGGCCGGCGGCGTCGCCGCGGCGCGCTGGTGGGGTGACCTCCTGGGCATCCGCGACCTCCTGTGCTTCGACATGGGCGGCACTACGGCCAAGCTCTGCACCATCGCGCGCGGCGAGGCGCTGGTGACCGACGAATACGAGGCCGCCCGCGTCTACCGCTTCAAGCGCGGCTCGGGCTTTGCCATCAGCGTGCCGGTGTTCGACCTGCTGGAGATCGGCACCGGCGGCGGCAGCATCGCGCGCATCGACCATCTCGGCCTGGTGAAGGTGGGGCCGCACAGCGCCGGCGCCATGCCCGGCCCGGCGAGCTACGGTCGCGGCGGCACGGAGCCCACGGTCACCGACGCAGACCTGGTCCTCGGCTATCTCGACCCGGACTATTTCCTCGGCGGCAGCATGAAGCTGCACACCGACAAGGCAGAGGCTGCCGTGAAGAGCGGCGTCGCCGACCGCCTGGCCGGCATGAAGACGGTCGACGCCGCGCATGGCATCCACGAGATCGCCAACGAGGACATGGCCTCGGCGGCACGCCTGCATCTGGCCGAGCGTGGCGAGGACGTCGGTGCGCTGACCATGATCGCTTACGGCGGCGCGGGACCTGTCCATGCCTACGGACTGGCCCGCAAGCTCGGCATCAAGCGCCTCATCGTGCCGCCGGCGGCGGGCGTGATGTCGGCGCTCGGCATGCTGGTCGAGGATCTGGCGATCGAGCGGGCGCGCACAGTCAAGGCCGCTGTCGCCACGCTCGACATGGACGGGCTGGCGCGCGTGCTAGAGGAACTCGGCACGGAGGCGCGCACCCTGCTCAATGCCCCGGCGGGCAATGTCGAGTTCGCCACCGTGGTCGAGATGCGCTACCGCGGCCAGGGCTACAATGTCCGCATCGCGCTGCCGACCGGCAGCGCCCCGCCGAAACCGGAGCGGTCGTCGCTGGTCGAGCAGTTCGAGACGCACTATCGCCAGCAGTACGGCCGCGTCTACACCGACGTCGAGATCGAGCTGGTGAATGTGCGGGTCGTGGCGAGGCTGCAGCCCGAGCACCGCTTCGAGCCGCAGCTCGTGCCGCCGGCCAAGAGCGACGTCCTGGAGGCGCGCAAGGGCAGCCGCCGGGCGTATTTCGGCAAGGACGGGATGCATGACTGCCCCGTGTTCGACCGCTATCGCCTGGGCGCCGGCCATGTCTACAAGGGCGCGGCCTTCGTCGAGGAGCGCGAGACCACCACCCTGATCGGCCCGGCCGGCGGCTTCTCGGTCAACGAGTACGGCATGCTGGTAGTCGATGTCGCCTAAGTCCAAGGAGTCCGCGATGACGAGCTCGCTCAATGCCCTGGAAATCGAGCTGCTGTGGCGCCGTCTGGTCACAGCGGTGGACGAAGCGGCGACCACGCTGGTGCGCACCTCGTTCTCCAGCGTGATCCGCGATTTCCACGACTACGCCTGCGCGGTGTTCGACCGCAATGGCCGTATGCTGGCGCAGTCGACGCATTCGACGCCGGGCCTGCTCGGCATCCTGCCCTTCACCATTCCCAACTTCCTTGGCCACCCCGAGTTCAAGGCGGCTCGGCCGGGCGACGTGTTCGTCACCAATGATCCCTGGCTGGCTTCCGGCCACCTGATCGACATCACGGTTGCACGGCCCGTCTTTCGCAAGGACGAGCTGGTGGGCTACGTGCTGGTCGTCGTGCATCATCTCAATGTTGGGGGCCGGCTCGCAACCTTGGAGAGCCGCGACGTCTACGAGGAGGGGCTGAAGATCCCGATCCTGCGCCTGGTGCGCGGCGGCGAGCCGGAGACGGCTGTGTTCGAGTTCGTGCGCGCCAACGTACGCGACCCCGACAAGGTGATCGGCGACATCCGCGCGCAGGTCGCGGCGAGCCACGCCGCGGCGGTCCGGTTGGTCGAGATCATGGACACCGGGGGGTTGGCCTCGCTCGAGCCGCTCGGTGACGAGATCGTCGAGCGCTCCGAAGCCAGCATGCGGCGCGCCATCCGTGCCCTGCCGGAGGGCGAGTTCGAGAGCGGCATGACGCTGAACGGCGTGGCCGGTTACACCGGCGAGGTGACGCTGAAGCTCAAGGCCACCATCCGCGACGGCTCCATCCGGCTGAGCTACACCGGCACTTCCGGCCAGATCCCGCGCGCCATCAACGTCACGCTGAACATGACGCGTTCCTATTCGGTCTATCCGTTGAAGTGCCTGCTCGATCCGTCGGTTCCCAACAACGAAGGCTGCCTGCGGCCGATCGAGATCGACGCGCCGGCGGGCTCGGTGCTCAACGCGACCTTCCCGGCGGCGACCTGGGGCCGCACGGTGATCGCCCACATGCTGCCCGAACTGATCATGCGCTGCCTGGCGCAGGCCGTGCCCGACCGGCTGATCGCGGGCAGCGGCTCGACGCCGTTGTGGTATGGCAACTTCACGGGCCGCTACAAGGACGGCCGCACGTTCTACGCCGTTGTGACCTTCAACGGCGGCCTGGGCGCGCGCGGCGGCCAGGACGGCATCTCCTGCATCTCCTATCCGGCCAACGTCGCCAGCATCCCGGTTGAGGTTATCGAAAGCGAGGCGCCGATCGTGTTTGAGCACAAGTCGTTCGCTCCCAACTCGGCTGGCGCCGGACGCCATCGCGGTGGCTTCGGCCAGCGCATCGCTATCCGCATCCCGACCGATGCGGCCCTTGACGGACCGGTGCTCGCCGGCGTCCGCGGCGGCCGTTTCGGCGTGCCGATCTTCGGTCTCGAAGGCGGCGCCGAGGTACCCGAGCCGATCGCCGAGGTGAACGGCAAGCGCGTCGTGCTGGGCACGCAGATAGAATTGCGCGGCGACGATTGCCTGGTGCTGACGGTGCCGGGGGGCGGCGGCTTCGGCGATCCGGCGGAGCGCGACGTGGGCCACATCGTCGAGGATGTCTGCGGCGGCTTGGTCGATGCCAGCGAGGCCGAGCGCATCTACGGCGTGCGGGTCGATGTCGCGGCGCGGCGCGGCGAGCGGGTCACGGCCGGCTGACGCCATGCGTTACGGAAGGGGAGAGGCCCGGACGTGGGTGCGCGCCAACCTGCGTGGCTACATGACGGTGCTGTACACGCCATTCGAAAGCGCGGGCGAGATCGACGAAGCGGGGCTGCGCCACAATGTCGAAGCGACACTGCGCCGCCCGGGCGTCGGCGGCCTGTCGGTGAACTCGATCCACCAGGAGTTCTGGACCTTCACGCACGACGAGCGCCGCCGACTGGTCGACATCGTGCTCGAGACGGTGGCTGGCCGCGTGCCGGTGGTCGTCGGCTGCTCCGATCCGTCTGCACGCAACGTGATCGCCTTCGCGCGCCACGCCGAACGTGCCGGCGCCGACCTCGCCATGGTGTGGCCGCCGTACTACGGGCCGCGCACTCCGGCCGGTGTACGCGGCTTCTATGAGCAGGTCGCCGATGCTGTCGACATCGGCATGGTCGTCTACTGCACGACGCTCGCTGAGTTGGGCTACCATCTGGCGCCTGACCAGGTCGAGGGGCTGTTGCACCTGCCGCAGCTCTGTGGCGTGCAGGACACGACGCTCAACTTCGCGAGCTTTGCGGCGATGCTGGAGCGTGTCGGCGACCGCATCGCTGTCTCGACCTCGCTGGAAGAGTATTTCCTTTACGGCCTGATGGCGTTCCCCGATCGGGCTTCGAAATTCATGATCGGTTCGTCGCGGCCGGTGCTGTGTCAGACCGAGGCCAGGCCGTATTGCGGCACCTTTCTGGAGGCCGCCCTCCGGCGAGACTTTGCCGAGGCGGCACGCCACAATCGCAAGATCGTGGCGATCGCTGAGCGTTTGCAGAGCCGCTACTTCTCGCGTGGCTTCCACAATGTGGCGCTGTTTAAGACGATTGCCGGACTGCTCGGCATGAAGACGGGCGGCGTGCGGCCGCCGCTCAGCAATCCTGACGCGACGGACGTAGAGGAGTGCCGGGCAATCCTGATCGAGGCCGGCCTGCTGAGAGACTGAGGCATGGCTTCACTCTCTAAAGGAGCACCCAAGTGCGCCGAGACCGAGAAAGAGGGCCCTTGTGGCCGACGTTGCGGACGAAAGCGACCATCCTCAAGGCGGCGCAGCAGCTGCGTCCGACCGCGGACGCGGTCATGGCGGAGCGTCTGGCGCGGACCGGCATCGACCCAAAGCTGGTTGGCGAGCGGCTGGTCGATGTGATCCGCAACAGGACCCTTCTACGCCTTCGTCAGCGCCGTGCCGGTCGACACGATCAAGGCGCGGCACCGCCGCATCGATGCGACACCCGAGACCCGCTGGGCGACGCCGTACTAGTA
>NZ_BKAJ01000113.1 GCF_007992495.1 Reyranella soli | reverse complement strand
AGATACACTCGACTCAAAGGTTCTTCAGCAAACTGCTAGTGCGTGTCCAGACTGCTGCCGCTTTGACCCCTTCCCGCCGAAACGGCAGAAGTGTTCAGGCGCCAGTCTCCAGCTACATCTGGACATAAGGTGGGGCACCGTCACGGAGGGACCACGTGCGAGGGCATCAGAGCTGCCCAAAGGAGCCACTCTCAATGCCGAGGTTGGGATGCAGCGTTGGATGATTGCCAGGAAGTACTTTCTCGGTGGACCCATGCAGGGTTGAGGAAGAGAGCGCGAGCCAATTCGGCCTGTGTCCTCACCTGATGGCGAACATGCCCACGGTGATCTTGGACGGCGTGAGGCCGTTCAGCCGGATGGTCCGTTTAGGCGAGATGGTAAGCAGCGTGGCGCCGAACCTGTCCGACCGGGCCGAGGCGAGGATTGAAGTGAGCGAGACCGTGCCGGTTATGGCGATGACGTCCGTGCCGGGCCGAAAGCCCTCGATTTCGAGCCGGCCCGGGCTCGCAGCGCTCACCTCAAAGCGCGCCGCGCCGCCGCGGATCAAGGCGTAGTCCTGCCCGTCGCCCGGCGCAAAGACATTAGTGCCGATGCCGCCGATCAGATAGTCGTCGCCGGCCCCGCCCTCGAGCCGATCGCCGCCATTAGTCGAATTGTCGATCAGCACGTCGGCGCCCGCCGTGCCGATCAGCGTTGTGCGGCCGATGCCGCAATCATAGGCGAAGACATTGTCGCCGGCGAAGGTGAGGGTGGTGTTCTGCGCCGTGGGCGAGACAACGCGCATTTTGCTAACGCCGATCTGCTTGCCGTCGGGCATGCGCGGGACGATTTGGTATTGCGGGTCGGTGCGGAGGTCCGGCATGCCGGACCCCAGGATCCAGCCATAGGCGCGCATCGCATCGGCGGCGACGCGGTGGTCGGTGGGATCCTCGCCGCCAGCGAAGACGGTGATAATGTTGGCGTTGCTCATGGCGGCGAGTTCCGCCCAGTAGCCGGTGGAGGTGCCGATCGCATAGTTACCGGCAGCGCGCGTGGCTGCCGCCACCTCGGCCCAGCCGGTCAGCGCCTTGCCATCGCTGCCGTACATGTTCAGCAAATAGTTGAAGCCATTGTACGGATCGAGGTCCTGCGAGAGGAAGCGTCCGCTGAGGAAGTTCGCCTGCCATTTCAGCACGGCGCGCGCATCCTTGTTGCCCTGCAGCGCGGCGAGAGCTGAGGTGCTGGCGAAGAAATCCTGCTGCCAGGGCGGCGTCGCCGTGGTGTCGCGATAGGCACCCCCGAAATAGCCGTGGACCTCGCCCTGGGTGCCGCTGAGCGTTGCCGCCCTAGCGCGCAGATGGGCCCAGTTGTTGTTCGCGATCTGGTTAAAATATGCCTTCTCGTAGGACCCGTCGGGATTGCCGTAGGCGGCTTCCTGCACAGTGCGAAGCGACCATGCCTGCGCGCGCACCTCATCGACCGCGTTGGCGATGATACCCTGCTCGTTCTGGCGCGGGTCGTTCCAGGTATTGGCGATCACCCAGGACGCCTGAGCGTTAAGCATGTCGAGATGGTAGCGGTCGCCGGTCAGCAGCCAGGCGACGTAGGAGACGTCGGGGCTGTGCGCGCGGTCGGTTGTCCAGCCGGATTCGTCAGCGGCGATCTGCGAGGGCCGGACGGTGCCGCGCTGGTCGATCCACAGCTTGGGATAGTCCGCGACCGAGAGGTAATGGCCTTTCGCCGTGTCGTAGTAATGCCAGGGAATGCTGCCCGCTGCCTGTGCCTGGGCAAGGGCGTGAGTCAACGCCGGGGCATCCTGCGTGATTAGCCAGCGGGCATTCGCCTCGGTGGTCGGGCCGATGTCCGGCCGTCCGCCGGTGGTCGGCATGTAGGGAACAAGCCCGTTGAACCCGAGCACGTTGGTCCAGGACGATGGCACCGAGGGCGCCGCTCTCACCGTGGCGGTGAGGTCGTAGTCCCAGATGGCGCGCGTCTGCTCCAAGTAGTCGATGTCATGCCTGACATTCAGCGTCTGCGCTGCACTGTTGTCTTTCGTGACGTCCTGCGCCCAAACCTGATACTGGTACTGGGTCAGGTTGTTCGTGCTGAAGCGGGTGGCGCCGCGCTCGACGATGGACAGGCTGTGGAACAGGACGGCGCCGCCTGTGGCACCCATGGCGGCGTCGTTCTGAAACCAAACCTTGGTGGAGACACTACCATCAGCATATGTGACGACATCCAAGGTGACACGCAGCGCGCGGATGACCGCCACGTCGAAGCGGATTTCTGTAGCGAGCTCCCCCTTTCGGAGCACTTTGAAATCGCCGCTGGCCACGGCGGCGGTGAGCTTCTGCGCGGCATTGATTGTCACCGCGCCAACACCCGAAATGTTCATATTGACCATGAGGTCGTAACCTCGCGCCACCGCCGCATTGTTTGCGACGGCCGCCCCCGCCGCCGCGCTGCTCGCCGCCAGGCTGCCCTTGAACGTGGCGCCGGCGGCGATCGCCGGCGCGGCGATGGTTAGGACGGCCGACTTCACGGACCCATCGGCGTAGCGCGACAACACGTCCATCTGCAGTGGCACGGTCTGCGTGCCAACCACGGCGCTGAGCGACTGGCCCTGCGGCAAGTCCCCTTCGGCGAAGATCTGGTTGAATCGGATGTACTGGGTGGCGCTCTGTACCGTTGCCGCGTTCTGAAGGCTGAAATCCACAATCCTCCCGCTCACGCCCCTGCTTCCCGCCATCACAGCTGCGCCTAGCAGGATGAGGCCGCAGACGCATCCCGCGAATATTATACTTATCAGGGCTGGGAACCAAAAGCGGCCTGTGAAGCCGGGAGCGTCGATGCCCCCTGCTAATGCTCCGACGAATTCAGGGTTCTTGGTCATGCCCCATCCGCCCCGTATCGCCACTGGGGCGAACCTGTCGCAGCCAAGACCGAAAACGCCGGCCTCAAACAGGCTAGGTAACGGATCGCCACTTAGATCGCCCGGACGCTTCAGGAGTAACCATCAATAGGCTGAGCCAGCTCCCGAAAAGCCCCCAGACAACAGGTTGAAGCCGTGTTCAGTGAGAACGAACATGAAGCGGTAGCGGTTTATCGATGAGCAGATTATTCACATCCTTCGGCGGTGAAGCGCCGTCGCGGGCGCTGGTGGGCCATTGGAGCCGGCCCAACATCGCGTCTCAGGCGATGAACCAGCGTTGGTCACTCAACTCCGCCAGCGATCAGCGCGACGATAGTCGATGATTCCGTCTGCTTGGCGTGCTCGACGACTTTAACAGCCTGGCGGCGGCAGGAGCTTTCTCGCCGTCAGGCCTGGAGGGTGATCTGCGAGCTGGAGGCCATTGCGCATGGAAGCGGTCGCCCTGCCTTACATCGCGTCCAAAATCGGCCGCGATGGCCAGCCCAAACGAAACAGGCGACTAGGACCGCCGGCGCGAAGGTGACGAAGACGCCGCTGGCTGAGACCCAGCGCATCCCGCGCTCGGCGGGGCACCTCGCGACGCCCCCTCCCCGGCCCGGTTGAGGTAGTCCGGAAGATGGCAGCATTCAGCTAGCAAAACGGGCAAAATGATCGTTGTGCGGCGGCGTCCCCTGCCTCCCGCCGCTCCGAATCGGAACGAAGGCATGATCGATAATCTCGTCATTTTGGCAACCTGTGGTGGTGTCCTCGCCGTGGCAATTCGCGCCATCCTGATGGAACGCCGCCAGGCGGCCCAGCGCTCCGCGGCGAACCTGCCGCGCACACGACGCTGAGCGAGCCGCGCCCATGCAGGCCCTGTTCATTTTCGGCTGCTGGGCGTCGTTGATCACCCTGGGCTGCGTGGCGCCCTTCGTCATGGCGCTCGCCTATGTCTGGGTAGACCTGTTCCGCCCGCACGACGTCGCGCCGGCGCTCGGCCAGCTCCTCCCCTTCTCCGCCACGACGGCGATGCTGACGATCGGCGCCTATCTGGTGCTGGACCGGCGAGACCCGCCGCGGCTCGGCCTGCTGACCGCGCTATTGGTCCTCTGGGCCGGCTGGATCACCCTGACGACGACCTGGGCGATGTTCCCCGCCTCAGCTTGGTGGAAATGGGACTGGGCCTTCAAAACCATTCTGTTCACGGCGCTGCTGCCATTCATATTCCGTTCCCGCATCCAGATGGAAGCGGCGCTGCTCGTCATCCTGTGCTGCATCGCCTCGAACGTGGTGCCCTTCGCGATCAAGTCCGTGTTCGGCGGCGGCGGCTATGGCCGCCCGTTTGGGCTGATCGAAATCAATGGCGGCTGGGGCGGGGAGGGCAGCACTCTCGGCACCTATGCCTTCGCCTGCCTGCCGCTGGTCGCCTATCTGCAGCGCCATTCCTTGCTGGCGCCGTCCCGGAGCTGGCTGCGCTGGGTCTATTTGGCGGCGCCGGGCATCGCGGCCATCGGCGCCTTCGGCACCTTCGCGCGTTCGGCGCTGATCGCCTGCCTCGTCTGGGCAGCGCTTGCCTGGTGGCAGTCCCGCCGCAAGCTAATGGTGGCGGTCATGATGGTAGCCGCGACCGCGGCCGTGGTGCCGCTAATGGGCGATGCTTGGCTGGCACGCATTTCGACAGCGTTCGAGCCACGCCAGGAGGAGAGCGCCAACACCCGTCTGCTGGTCTGGGCTTGGACAATCGATCTCGCTGACCGCCACCCCGCTGGCGCTGGCTTCAACGCCTATCTCGGCAACCGCATCGAGATGCGCAACGCAGACGGGCAGGAGATCGTCCAAGAGGGCCGCGCCTTCCACAGCATCTATTTCGAGGTGTTGGGCGAGCATGGCTGGATCGGCCTCGCCATCTTCTTCGCCATCTTCGCCGTGTTCTTCCTCGACATGCGGCGTATCCGGCGCAAGGTGCGGGACAGGCCGGATCTCGAATGGCTCGGCGACCTCGCCCGAGCCCTGAGCCATGGCGTGCTGATCTTCATGGCCGGCGCGGCCTTTGTCGGCATCGCCTTCTACCCGCTGCAATATTACCTATTCGCGTTAGCAGTCAGCGCCTCGGCCGCATTGCACCGGGCCGCCGCGGCGCCGGCGCCCGCGCCGGCCGAATCCGGCGTCGCGCCGGCCCTGCCTATGGCACCTCCTCAGGCCGCGGCTTCCGCGCCGCATCTGGCCGCTTGGCGCGTCCGGGCGAGGCGGCCATCCTGACATCGCGCGCCTATGCGAGGTTCCATCGCATGATCGACGCCAGCGCCACACGCATCTCTCGAACTATCTGGCGCACCTGCGGATCGCCAAGCCGTCCCGCTGCACCTCCCCGCCGCGCGGTGGCGGCACGTTGCCCGCGATGTCGAGCCGGCAGCTCGATGGGTCATGCCCATCCATGCGTCTTGCCGCGATCGCCCTGCTGATGCTGATATTGCCGACGGCGCTGTCGGCGCAGCCGAGAATCCTCGGTGTTGGCCCGGGTCGCCCCTTCCACACGCCCTCCGCGGCTGCCGCGGCCGCGCGGCAAGGAGATGTCGTTCGCATTGCTCCAGGCACCTATGAGGATTGCGCCGTGTGGCGCGCCGATGGGCTGGTGGTCGAGGGCGTACGCACCGCCCAAGGCAGGCTCTACCTCTTTGTCGCCATCGATCGGACCTCGAAGTTCGCCTTCACCGAGCTGCATGAGAAAGCCACACGGCAGGTCGCAGCGACTGCCTGCAGAATCTCAACAAAGCGGTCCCCTACAAGATTCATACCATGCTGACTGACAACGCCACCCACTTCACTGACCCGAAGGGCGAGAATTGGTCGGCTGCCGATATCAAAGGCATGCTCGAGCGCGGGGAGCCATGCCGGGCTCCTGCCTTCGAAGTGGCCTGCGTTGCTGACGACATCGATCATCGCCTGACCAAGCCCAAGCGCCCTTGGACCAATGGACAGGTTGAGCGGATCAACCGCACCATCAAGGACGCCACCGTCAAGCGCTTCTACTGAAACCCATGACGAGCTTCGAGCTCATCTCGCCGACTTCATCACCGCCCACAACTTCGCCAAGCGCCTCAAGACACTCAAGGGTCTCACACCCTACGAATACATCTGCAGGATCTGGACGAAAGGGCCAGAGCAATTCATCCTTGAGCCGCTCCACCAAATGCCGGGACTAAACATCTAGACGTTACGTCCCCGGCCTGAAGCCGGTGGCCCGCCCCGTTCATGTCAGGATAAAGGGTTGCTCGGACGGGCCGAGCCGAGCCTCTGGCATGGCGGGACGGGCCATGGGAGAGCAAAGCTGAGGCACGCGGTTGCGATGGCTGAGGAGGCAGGACCGACAGGATACAGGCTTTATCGGCAGGTGCAGGCACTGGGGGCATGACCGCCTGGTGGTGACGCCGGCGCTGATTCCTCGGCGCTCGGGAGAGAGTTAAGGCGAACCGTCGCGACGCGCTCACCTTGGCCCGCCTGTTTCGTGCTGGCGAGCTCAGCGGCGTCTGGGTTCCTGACGCGGTCCACGAGGCGGTCCGGGACTTGGTTCGTGGACGCACGACAGCGGCCGAGGATGCTCCTCGCAAGCGCCAGCAGTTGCTGTCGTTCCTGCTGCGGCATGGCCGGTTCTTTAGCGGTGGGGATCATTGGACCCGTGCACATCGGCGCTGGCTGGCCGAGCAGAGCTTCGATCATGCGGCTCAGCAGATCGTTTTCCAGGACGCGGTTGCGACTATCGAGGATGCTGTCGAGCGACAGCGCCGGCTCGAGGAGCAACTGGCCAACCTTGTCCGCACCTGGTCAATGACGCCGGTGGTCGCCGCCTATCAAGCTATGCGCGGCGTCTCCTTCCTGGTCGCCGTGACCTTTGCCGCCGAGATAGAGACGTGCGCCGCTTCGACACGCCACGTCAACTCATGTCGTTCCTCGGCTTGGTGCCTGCCGGCCCCGAGGCCGCCGACCGGCAAGTCGTCGCCGGCAACGACCTGCTCGACAGCGGCGTAAGCGCCGACATCATGGACGGCGGCTTCGGTGACCACGTCTACATCGTCAACGGTGCCGGCGACATAGCGGCATCGACACAGTGCTGGGGCTGGTCAGCCACGCCCTGATGTCAGACGAGGCGGAGGCTATAGTCCGGCGGGGCTGAGGACGATGTCGGCGTCGCCGCCGTGGCGCCCCCTTGCGCGGGCTGCGCTTCGATGCGGACGGGGCGGGCGGCTGCGCGGACATCACATCATCGCCTGAGTGCGAGGCCGGCAAACAAGTCGCGCCAGGCGGCGACCATAGTTGCCTCGCCGAATTCGGCCTTGGCGCGCGCCTGATTGGCGGCGCCAAGAGCGGCCCGCATGTCGTTCCGTGCCGCGAGGATGGCCAGTGCGTCGGCCAGGGCGCCGTCCTCCCGCGCCACGACATAGGGGCGGTTCGCGGCATCCAGCATGGTGGCGACGTCCCCAACATCGGTCGCCGCCACAGGCAGCCCCGACGCCATCGCCTCTAGGACGGAGAGCGGCATCTGCTCGGTGTCTGAGGAGAGCGCGAAAATGTCGAAGCCGGCATAGAACGGCGCCGGATCCGCACGGTGACCGGCAAACTCCACCCGCCCGCCGACGCCCTCCGCTACGGCCAGGGCTTCCAGCGCCCCTCGTTCCGGGCCATCGCCGACGATCACCAGCCGCGCCGGCACCGCAGCGGGCAGACGGGCCAGGGCGCGGATCAGCCGCGCGATGTTCTTTTCCGGACGCAGCGCCGCGACGGTGCCGATGACCACGGGCGGCGTTCTCTCACACGATCCGGCAGCGGCGAAGCGGGCGAGATCGACGCCGTTCGGCAGCAACCGCAGACGCGATTGCGGCAGGCGCCAAGTCTCGGTGGCGATGCGCCACAGCAGACCGGACGGCAACACCACCGTGGAGCGGCGCAGCAGCAGTCGGCGCGCCAGCACACGGCGCGGCAGCTGGCGCGCGCGTTCCTCCGGGCCGAATCCGTCCTCCATGTGCAGATGCGGCACGCCCGTACCGATACGCGCCAGCGCCCATTCAATGCTGCCCCAGTTGCTGGTGACCAACAGGTCAGGCGCCATCTCGCGCAGCACCGCGCGGAAGCGGCGCAGATTACCGCGCGCGTCGCCCTTCACCGCGCCGACCTGCGGGAAGCAGATGTCGAGTGCGGGGTCGAGCAGCGCGCGCGCTTCCTGACGATCATCCATCGCCACCACCACATGGCGGAACTGCCCGCCGAGCCGATTGGCGAGGGTGGCGAAGCGCACCTGCGGCCCGCCGGTGGCAAAGGTCGCGAAGACATGCAGCAGCAGGGGCGCGGCGGAGCGCATCACTGCCCCATCGCGAACGCCGTCTTGCGGAATCGAGCCGGATCGGCCACCGGCGCCCAGCCGAGGTCGCGCTTGGTATCGCTGCAGTCGAAGGGCGCGCGCAGCCCCCGCGAGAGCAGGTCGCGCCGCGAGGGCGGCGGCGAACGCCGTCCGCCGACCCGCTTCAGCACCCATTTGAAGCCCTCCTCAGCCAGCAGCGTGGCGGGGAATTTGGGGTGGAAGCGCAGCGGGCGGTTGGTCGCCTCGGCCAGCCAGGCGAGATACTCTCGCGCTGTCGGGCGCACATCACCAACCAAGTTGTAGCAGCGCCCGACCGCCTGCTCCGCCCGCAATGCGCCGAGGATGCCTGCAGCGACATCGTCGGCCAGCACAAAGGGTAGCGGATTGTGGCCGCGATTCCAGCCGATGACGTGCTGCTCCGCGTTGAAGAAGCCGATGCCGCTATGGAACGGCGAGGTGCCCGGCCCGACCACGAGGCCGGGCCGCAGGATCACCAGGGGCAACCCCTCCTGCGCATGCAGTCCTAGCAGCATCAGGTCACATTCCGCCTTGGCGCGGGCGTAATCGCCGCGCCTGACGGCCTCAGGATCGGGCTCAGTGGCGCCGGTGACGGGTTCGGCGCCGGGGCCGAGATAGAGCGAGGCGATGGAACCGACATGCAGCAGCCGTGCCGTGCTGGCAGCGAGGCAAGCACGCGCGACGACTTCGGCCCCGCCGACCATCGCGGCGCGGATCGCGGCGTAGTCGGCGCCACCGCCGCCATGGGCGAGGTTGACCACCGCACCCGCCCCGGCCACTGCCTGCGCCACGGCGCCGGCGTCGGCTATGTCGCCGCGCAGCAGCCGGATGCGCGGCCCAGAAAAGAGCGGTGGCAGTCCCTCGGTACCGCGCGCCATGACGGTTACGCTGAGCCCTTCCTGCAGCAACCGCGCCACCGTGGCTCGGCCAATGAAGCCGGTGCCGCCCAGCACCGCGACATCCGGATGGCCACTCAGAGTGGCTGGCGCCTGCGGCGGAACGGGGCGGTTTTCTTCAGCGGGTAGGCGGGCGGCGATCTCCTCGCACAACCCGACCAGCCGCGCGCCGAAGGCGGCATCTGCCTCGAAGCGCGCGGGCGCGGCGTGGAAGGCCACGATGCTGCCCTGCATGCTGCGGAAGAACGCGTCGTTGCGCTTGGAGAGGCCGAGCAGTGAGGCGCCGTAGCGGCCAGCATTGGCGACGCCGCCGGCCACCATCTCAGCTGCCGAGAGGGCGGGCGCAGCCATGCCGTCGATCGGGTCGGCGAAGCGTGTCCGCCCCAACATATGCACGCGCTTGCCAAGCACGTCGGCGACGATCGCACCGTCGTCGCAGATCGCGGTGAGCTGCCACAACGGGAACTTCTCGCCCACGGCGAAGCGCAGCGTGGCGGACACGTGTGGGCCGCGCAGGGAGACTGTCCAGCCGGCTCGGAAGCACCGCCCTTCGTGCAGCACTTGGGGCGCATCCGGTACTGCCTCCACCGCCTCGATGCTACCGAGCAGGGCGGCGATCTGAGACAGCGGGTGCACCGCCTGCTCTAGCAGGATGTTGGCCGGGGCGGCGAACATCCAATGGCCGAGTTGCCCCGCGGATAGCTGGCGCAGCGGCACGCTATAGACACAATCCACGAAGCGCAGCCGCCCCCGCCGGCCATTGGCCACTGCACGGCGCAGCGCAAGGAACGCGGGGTGGAACAGGAAGTTCTGGTTGATGCCGAGCGCCGCCCCGGAAGCAGCGGCCGCTTCGGCCAAGCGCTCGCATTGCTCACGCGAGGTCGCCATCGGCTTCTCCAGTAGCACGTCGCAGCCCGCTCCGAGCAGCGGCATGGCGATGGCGGCATGGGTGTCGGGCGGCGTCAGAACATGGGCGGCGTCGAAGCCGCCGGCGGCCAAGGCCTCTTCGGACGAGCGAACCGGCCGCGCCCCGGGCAGCAGGCGCGCCAGCGCTTCGGCGGCGCTCATGCGCGGGTCTGCCACCGCCACCACGGAGATTTCCGGCATCCGGCTGAGCACCTCGGCATGGATGCGGGCGATCCCCCCGGCCCCGACCAAACAGATGCGTCTCATGTGCGTCCTCCGCGTCTCGATGGCATCACAGCCCCACCTTCATCGCGGCGAGGCCGCCCCATTCATGCAATGCCAGCCAGCTCATGGCGAGACAGTCAGCGCGAGGCAGCCAGTCGGTCAGCCGGCCGTCCGGGCGGCGCGGCCGCGGCACCGCCGCCGGCAACACCGACAAGCCGGCGCGCGCCGCCTCGAGCTGCGCCCGCGGCATGTGCCAGGCATGGGTGACGAGGTATGCTGAGCCGATGCCCGCTTGGCGCAGCATGGCGGCGGCAAGGCGGAGATTGTCCCCGGTGTTGAGCGCGGCGGGTTCCTCCCAACGCACCGGAACGGAGAAATCCTGCTGGAGGGCGGCGCGCATGGCGGCGGCGGTCGGCGGTGTCTCTGGGCTCGGCGGCCCACCAGTGACGAGCAATGGCAGGCCCGTCTCGCGCTGCAGGACGGCGCCACGGCGCAGCCGTTCCAGCGTCAGCGGGCCCACGTCCGACCCGTCCGGGCCGTTCCTGGCCTCCGCGCTGAGGATGACGATGGCGCCCGGCGCGGCCAGCACCGCCGGCGCGGCCCCTTCGAGCGAGGCGAGCAGCAGGCCGGAGGCCATTGGCGTGGCGAGCAGCAGGGTCGCGGCGATGCCGAGCACCGCGACCGCAGCACCGACACGTCGGCCGCGCCAACCCAGCCAAGCGCCCGCCAAGGCGGCCAGCAGCAGCAAGACCGGTGGCAAGGCAAGCACGCCGAGGAGGCCCCGCACGACGGCGAACAGCGGTGTTGTCGCGGTTACGCCCATCGCCGCACCCGTCCCCACAGGCCAAGCAGCTCCCCGATCAGCGGGTGGCCGCCGATCCACAGCCCGGCCACCCAACCGAGCCCGGCAGCGAGGACGGCGACCACCATCTCGCCAAAGGAGAGCGCGGTGCGGAAGCCGAGCAGCGACATCACCGCGACGATGCCGGCAGCGGCGCCGACCGTGGCTACCGCGCCCGGCGCGGCGGAGCGCAGGATCTCGCCCCAGGCGAGACCGATATGCCGACGCACGAAAGAGACCGCGACGAAGGCCTGCAGCGGCCCGGTGACGAGGCTGACAGCCGCCACCGCCCTGATGCCGTGGGGTGCCGCGGCGGCGATCAGCAGGATGCTGGGCGGGATGCTGATCAGGCTGGAGACCAGCGTGTCCCGGATACGGCCGAGGGCGACCAGCATTGGATAGGTGAGGAAGGCGGGGAACAGCCAGACCAAGCCCATTGCCATCAGCCGCACCAGGGTCGGCACCTCGCCCCATTGCGGCCCGAGCAGGATGTCGACGATAGGTTCGGCGAGCAGAGCCAGGCACACCATGGCCGGGACATGCACCGCCGCCATATAGGACAGGCCGAGGAGATAGGGTTCCTTCAGCGAGCCGCCGCGCCGGGCATGCTCAGCGAGCGCCGGTAGGACGATCGGATGCAGCGCGCTGGAGATCAGCTTGTCCGGTAGCTGGCAGACCGTTTGGGCGCGGCTGAACAGGCCCACCGGCACGGTGCCGAGTACGCGCCCGATGATGAGCTGCGGTAGAGTGTCGTGGACGACGTTGACGATGCCGGTGGCGGTGGACCAGGCGCCGAAGGAGAGAATGTCCCGCCAGCCTACGAGGGTCGGGCGGAAGGCCCAGGGCATTGGGTGCACGATGTTGGCGCCGACGATACGCACCAGCACCGCTACCAGCCCGGCCCAGGCCATCGCCATGTAGCCCTGACCGAGGCTGGCCAGCAGCACGAGGGTGCCGAACTGCCCGAGGCCGCTGGCGACATTGATCATCGCCAGCCGGTCAAAGGCCATCTGCCGACGCAGCATGGCGGTGGCAGGCGTCAAGAAGGGGTTGAGCAGCAGTGCGGCGGACAGCACGAGGACGACGTTGCCGACGCCCGGCTCATCATAGAAACGGCCGAGTGGGATGGCCGCCAGGGCGAGCGCCACGGCGCAGCTGCCGGAGATGATGCAAGAGACAGTGAAGGCCGAGCGCACCGCGCTGCGCTCCAGCGCCTCGAGCTGCACGAGATAGGTGCCGGTGCCAAAATCCCGCATTACGTCGATCAGCATGACCACCGACATGCCGACCGCAAACACGCCGAAATCGGCCGGGGTAAGCATCCGAGCAGCGGTCATCGTCATGCCCAAGCCGATGACGATGCCAGCATAGCGCTCCATGAAGGAGAACAGCAGGGATCGGCGAAGCGAGGTCATCGCGCCGCGCGCCCCGGGGCAGCCGCCCTACTTGCGCGACAGGAGAAACTGGGCGTCGGCTTCTCCTTATGGTTGCAAATACCCATCGCCTCGCGAGAACAACTGAGACTCGTGGCCACTTCCCCACCTCGTATCGATCGGCCTTATCGAAAGGAATACAGTTTTCGATTGGCGGCGGTTCTTAGCCCATTTTCCATCTCTGCCACCGTAACGAATAGGAGCTACCTACTTGTAGTATTTGCGACAGACCCAGCAGACATAGATGCTCCGGGCGATGTCGCTCAGGAACGTCCAGCTTGTTGCCGAAACCGTCCTCGCCCACACCTCGAACTTCACATAATCCCTCGGCGGCGGAAGCCTGCGCCCAGGGAGGCTCGGTCATGCGCCCCAAAATTTCAGTGATCATGCCTGCCTATAAGGCCGCCGCGACCATCGCCGCAGCACTGCGCAGCATACGCGAGCAGACCGTGCGGGTGCATGAAGTGATTGTCGTCGATGACGGGTCACCGGACGACACCGCCGAACTGGTGGCGCGCGACTTTCCCGAGGTCCGCCTGCTGCGCCAACCCAATGCGGGCCCGGCGGTCGCGCGCAACAACGGCGCGCAGGCCGCCACCGGCGACTGGCTCGCCTTCCTTGATGCCGACGATGTCTGGCTGGCGGACAAGCTCGAACGGCAGCTTCCCGCCACCGAGGACCCCAAGGCCGCCGTCGTGGCGGGGCGCGTGGTCGGCCGCCGCGACCCGCATTTCCATCCCGCGCCGGATTTCGACGCGCTGTGGGCGCACAACACCATCGCGACATCCTCGGTGCTGCTGCGCCGCGAGGCCTTCCTCGCCGCCGGCGGCATGGCCGCGCACCTGCCGCCATGCGAGGACTACAATCTGTGGCTGCGGCTGGCCGGCACCGGCTGGCGCATCGTCGTGGTCGATGCGCCGGTGATCATCTACAGCCCGACCGACGAGAGCCTGACGCGGAACCTAATCCGCTTCGCCGAGGCCGAGCGGGTCTGCATGGAGGATGTCGGCGCCATCTTCGGCCTGCCGCGCGAACGCATCCGGCAGCGGGTGGCCGTCGGCTACCACGCGCATGGCCAGGCGGCGCTGTATGTGCGGAACATGAAGGTGGCGCGCCGGCTGCTGATGGCGGCGCTGCGGCGCGGCCTGAGCTCCCGCCGCATGATCGACCTGGTGGCCGCCAGCCTGCCGCCCGCCATGCTGGATCTGCGCCGCCGCCTGCTGCAGGGCGCATGACGGATTTCAGCATCGTCATCTGCACGCGCAACCGGGCGCAGGACCTCGCCGCGACGTTGCGCTCGCTCACCCGCCTGCAGATCCCAGAAGGACGCAGCGGTGAGGTGGTCGTGGTGGACAACGGCTCGACCGACCGCACCGCCGAGGTGATCGCCGAGGCGCAAGACTTCCTGCCCTTCCCGCTCGTGGCGGCGACGGAGCCGGAGCGCGGCACTGGCGCGGGGCGCAATCGCGGCCTCGGCCTCGCCCGCGGCGAAATTATCGCCTGGACCGATGATGACTGCCGCCCGGCGCGGAGCTGGTTGCGCGAGATCCTCGCGGCCTTCGAGGCGGATCAACAACTGGACCTGCTCGGCGGGAGGATCGAGCTGCTCGACCGGCGGCACCTGCCGCTGACCATCAAGACCTCCCGCCGCGTCGAGGTGATGGACGACCACACTTATCCCGGTGCCATCCTGATGAACTGCAACATGGCGCTGCGGCGGCGGCTGGTTGGGCAGATCGGCGGCTTCGATGCGCGCTTCGGCGCCGGCAGTGTGATGCGCGCCGGCGAGGATGCGGATTTCGTGCTGCGCGCGCACCGCGCCGGCTGCCGCGTGGTGTATTTCCCGCAGATTGTGGTGTTCCACAACCATAAGCGCACCACCGCGGCGCAGGGCGATGCGCTGAAGCGCAACTACCATTTCTCCGACGGGGCGCTGCTGTCGAAATTCTCGCTGGGCGGCGACCGCCCGGCGGCGCGCTGGTTCTACTGGCGGCTGTCGCGGCTGCTCGGCGAGCTGCTGCGCGCCCGCGGCTCACTGCGCGACGTGCGCAGGCAGGCAGGCTTCCTCGGCAGCTTCCTCGCCGGGTCGTTGCGCTTCCTGGGCTCCCCGGTGCTCGACCGGCGCCTTCGCGGCGGCGCCGGGAAAGGTTGACCATATTGGACGTCCCCGCCGATGATTTCGCCCCGCTGTTGGCGGAGATCCGCGCCGTCGGGCAGGCGCGGCTGCCGGGCAACGCCGCCTGCTTCATACGCATCGCCGAAGAGGCCGAGCGGCTCGCCGCCCAGGGTCGCGACGACGAGGCTTGCGTCCAGATCTTCATCGCCGCCTTCCATGCGGTGGCGCGCCACAGCGGCCTGTGGGCCAGCCCGCGGCTGGAGGCACTGCTGGCGCGCATCGCCGAGCGCAGGCTGCGCGACACGCCCGGGCGTCGGGCGCCGGGCGCCACCCGCCATGTGATGCATGTCGCGACCCAGGTGCCGGCACTGGGCGGGCTGGCGCGCATGATGGAGCGCTGGATCCGCGCCGATGCCGGACGGACGCATTCCGTCGCCATCACGCGGCAAGCCATCATGCCGCTGCCGGAGAGCATCCGTGACGCGGTGATTCAGCGCGGCGGCACGGTGCGGATCCTCGACCATCGCCGCGGCGGGCTGTTCGAGCGCGCGCAGCGCCTGCGCGATGCGGCGCAGGCGGCCGACCTGATCGTCTTGCACATCCATCCCTTCGACATCGTCCCGCAGCTTGCCTTTGCGACGCCAAACCGGCCGACGGTGGTCTACCTCGACCACGCGGACCACGGCTTCTGGCTCGGCACTCACATCACCGACGTCATGGCCAGCATGCGCGAAGCCGGGCGGCGCATCATGATCGAGCGGCGTGGCATCCCGCCGGGGCGCATCGCGGTGCTGCCAACCATCCTCGACGAAGGCCATCGCCGCGTCAGCCGACAGGAGGCCAAACGTCGGATCGGCCTGCCCGAGGATTGCGTTCTGCTGGTGAGCGTGGCGCGGGAACGGAAATACGCGACGTTGGGCGGGATAAGCTTCGCCGATCTCCACCTGCAGACGCTGCTGGAACATCCGAAAGCAGTGCTGCTCACCGTCGGGCCGGGCGCGCGCGAGGACTGGTCCGACGCGATGCAGCGCTGCCAGGGGCGCATCATCTCGCTGCCCGAGCACGACGATCCGCGCCTGTTCTTCGAGGCTGCGGACATCTACGTCGATTCCTTCCCCTTCGTATCGATTACCTCGACGCTGGAAGCCGCGATCCTCGGCACGCCGGCAGTCAGTCTGTTCCCCTTCGGGCGCGATTCGGCCGTGCTCGGCTGCAACATGCCGGGGTTGGACCGGCTGCTGGTTACCTGCAGCAGCCGCGGCGCCTATCACAAAGCGCTATCGCGGCTGATCACCGACGAGTCGCATCGCCAAGAACTCGGCGCGGCGCTGCAGGAGCAGATCGCCGCAAATCACATTCAGGGCGCCTGGCTCGACAGGTTGGAAGCGCTGTACCGACAGGCGCTGGCGGCGCCGCGCCATGGCGGCGCCGCGGCGCCGGACCAGGTGTTCGAGGGCGAGCCCGATGTCTTCATTCAGGCCATCCACGGCGGACAGCCCGATGGCGAGCGCGACCGCAACCGGCTGCTGAAATACGAGCTCGGCCTGCTCAGCACGCGGGCACGGATGCGTGAATGGTGGCGGCTGTGGCGGCTGGGCGAGCTGCGCGATGCGGGCCGTTACGGTCCCGCCGTCCGCTTGCTGCCGGAATGGCTATCCACCGCGGGCAGGCGCTGGCGCCGGCGGTGGACATTCTTCAGTTGACGGCGAAGGCTGGCCCCGTCCGCGCCGCGAGCAGCTGCTCTGACTAAGACCGGCGCGTAGCGCGCAGGCCGCTTCCGTCCCGCGCATTGGATGCATGCCGCCGACCAGATTGAAGCAGCAGCCCTTTAATCCCCTTTTAACGCAACACGCCGAGCATGGCGGCGGCGACATCCGCCACCAGCACGAAAGGCAGCCGGTCGGTGCCGCGGTTCCAACCGATCACGTGGAAGGGCGAGGTCCCCTCCCCCACCATCCGGCCCGGGCGCGGGATGACGCGGGCACGCCCTCCTTCGCATGCATATCGAGCAGCAGGCGGTTGCATTTCGGCAGCTAAAAGCCGGCGTGACGCATCCAGACTAGCGCCCCATCCGCCCGACGTCTTGGTTGGCGCGCAACAGCCCGTCGAAATAGGCGATGGTCCGGTCGAGGCCTTGGTCAAGATTGACTTTGGGCTCCCACTTCAGCTTGTCGCGTGCCAGCGTGATGTCGGGGCAGCGCTGCAGCGGATCGTCGATCGGCAGCGGCCGCGCTATCACCAGCTTCGACTTGCCGCCAACTAGCTCGATCACCTTCTCGGCGAGATGCCTGATCGGCATCTCGACCGGATTGCCGAGATTGACCGGCCCGGTGAAGTCGTCCGGCGTGTGATCCATCAGCCTGAGCCAGCCCTCGATCAGGTCGTCGACGTAGCAGAAGGCGCGGGTCTGCATGCCGTCGCCGTAGATCGTGATGTCCTCGCCCTTGAGCGCCTGGACGATGAAGTTCGACACCACGCGGCCGTCGTTGGGATGCATGCGCGGGCCGTAGGTGTTGAAGATGCGCGCCACCTTGATGCGCAGCTTGTGCTGGCGCCAGTAGTCAAAGAACAGCGTCTCGGCGCAGCGCTTGCCCTCGTCGTAGCAGGCGCGCGGCCCCAGCGGATTGACGTTGCCGCGGTAGCTCTCGACCTGAGGATGCACCGTCGGATCGCCGTAGACCTCGCTGGTCGAGGCCTGAAAGATCTTGGCGCGCGTGCGCTTAGCCAGGCCCAGCATGTTGATGGCGCCGTGCACCGAGGTCTTGGTCGTCTGCACCGGGTCGTGCTGGTAATGGATCGGCGAGGCCGGACAGGCGAGATTGTAGATCTCGTCGACCTCGACATAGAGCGGAAACGTCACGTCGTGGCGCATCAGCTCGAAGCGCGGATTATCGAGGCACGCCGCCAAATTCTGCTTGGCGCCGGTGAAGTAGTTGTCGACGCACAACACGTCGTTGCCGGCCGCCAGCAGCCGCTCGCACAGATGCGAACCCAGGAAGCCCGCGCCGCCGGTGACCAATATCCGCTTGCTCATGAGTCTCACTGAAAATGGGTTGTAGTGAGTGTCTAGCCCGGATTTCTCAAGCTGTCATTGCGGGATAGGGCGGCAGGACTGATTGAGCGCAACGGGCCAAGAGGATTGGTATTAACGCGCGCCAAAACCCCGCAGGCTGCGCTGGGACGGAGCGATGGGAGCTGTGCGCCATCTGGGATCGTCAGGGGCAATGCGATAAGTGAGCCATAGGTTTGATTGGACGCATCGCACGCTCGTGGTGATCAGCGCGTCGATATTGAGCGGGACCAGGCGGACGAAGCCGCAGTGTCGCCTGGCCCTCCGCCACCGAGGCGAGAATCGACCACCGCGCTCACCGAACGCCCGGCACGGCGCGCAATGCCTCGGCATGGGTGCGGGGCGATGACGCCCACACCGATCAGGCCGATGCGTCTCATGTCCGTGATCCCGTCCTTCGCTCGTCCAGCGCGCGTTCGGCCAGGGCGACGACACGGCGCGCATTGCCGGCCCAGGTGAAGTCCCGCCGCACCACCTCCTTCCGCGCCGCGGCGCCGAGGCGTACGCGCAGCGCCGCATCCCGCGCCAGGGTCTCGATACCCTGCCACATCGCCTCGGGGTTGGCCGGGTCGAACAGCAACGCGGTGCGGCCCTGCTCCAGCACCTCGCGGATATTGGGCTGGTCGGGGGCGATGATGGCCCGCCCTGCCGCCATGTACTCAAACAGCTTCAGCGGCGAGGCATACGGCACGGAGGCGGGCTGCAGCGCGATGTCGAAGCTGGCCACCAGGCTCGGGATCTCCTCCCGCGTCGCAAGACCGGTGAAGCGCACGCGGTCGTCGAGTCCGAGTTCCGCGGCGAGGGACTCGAGATCGACGCGCGCCGGCCCGTCCCCCACCACGGTGAGGTCGAGGCGCGGCGCTCCCTTCCAGGCGGCAAGCCCGCGCAGCACCCGGTCAAGTCCATGCCAGTGGCGCACGAACCCAACGAAGCCAAGCAGCACGGCCTCGTCCGCCGGTCGTGCGGCAAGCCCGGCAAAATCCTCGAGATCGATGCCGTTCGGCACCACCGCGATGCGCGTTTGCTGCACGCCCGCCGCCGTCACATGGCCAGCCAACACCTCGGTGACCGGCAGAACGATGTCCGAGCGGCGCCAGACAAAACGCTCCGCGGCATGGGCCAGTCGCTTCAGCCGCAGCCCGCTGAAGCGCGTGCGTTCCTCGGCGAGCGGCGAATTCACTTCCAGCAGCAGCGGCACGCCATGGCGCCACGCCGTCCAGCTTCCTGCGACGTGGAAAAGGTTGGCGCGCTCATAGACGATATCTGGGCGGAAGGTCCGCGCCGCGCGCGCAAGCCGCACGGTGGAGACCAGCCCATAGGCCATCTCCGCCAACTCGCGCAGTGCCCCGGGCAGCAGGCGGCGGATGCGCGCGAACACCGGGCTCTCGCCACCCAGTGCCACGGCGTCATAGGCCGGCGGCCCGACGACGCAGACCTCATGCCCGGCAGCGCGCAGCGCGGCAACCAGCGCCTCGATATGCACACCCATTCCGTCATGGGACTGAATGCGATGGCTATAGAGAATGCGCATGCTGCAATCCCATCCGCTCCGAAAGCAGCCCTGCCCACTCGCGCGGCGACAACCAGCGCATCAGATGCATGATGACGAGATCGTCGTCCGGGTTGAGGCCGGCAGCACCTGGTCCAGCAGCTCGCGGTGCTGCCCGGTGGCGCAGAGCACCTGCTTCACGCGACGCGACGCCCCGCCATCGAACCCTCGTCCGACCGCGTTGCCTCAGCCAAAAGAAAACCTTCAACCACAAGTAGATTCCAAAGGGCTTGGGTGTGATCAAAATCGCCATTGCCGTGCTGGTCCACTAGCCGCCCCACCGCCGGCAGATTGAACAGCCCGCTCGCGGCCATCGGCCCGCCCGTCAGCCGCGCACGGATCTGCGGCGCGGCGGCCTGAAATTGTCCTCGGAGTTCCGTCGCGAAGCCCCGCTTGCGTCGCTGCAGGAGTGTCGCCGGCAGCAAGGCCGAAGCGGCCTCGCGCAGCACGCGCTTGCCCACACCGCCGCGCAGCTTTGCCGCCGCTGGCAGTGCCAGGCCCCAACCGACGAGTTCCGGGTCCAGCAGTGGCGGGCGCACCTCCAGCGAAACAGCCATGCTGGTTCGGTCCACCTTGGTCAGGATGTCGCCTGGCAGATAGGTCTGCAGGTCCGCGTATTGTGCCTGGAGAAGCGAATCTTCCGGGTCACATTCTGCCATCAGCGCCGCGAATCTCGTCGAGGGATCATGCCCTGTTACCGCCGCGCGCTGGGCTGGCGAGAACAGCGCCCGGCGCTTTTCCTCGGCCAGCCTGCAGACCGTGCCGTAGTAGCCAAGCGCGCTATCCAAGCTGATCTCGGTCAACGTCGTCTTCGCACGCAGCCAGCGTGGCGCCCGGTCGAGCTTAGGATAGGCCCGGGCCAGCGCACCCACCGCGCCACGGCGCAGCCGGGTCGGCAGCAACCGTCGCGCCGCGTCGGCCATCATGTGGAAGCGATAGCGACGATACCCAGCGAACACCTCGTCGCCGCCATCGCCGGACAGCGCAACCGTTACATGGCGCCGCGCCAACCTCGCCACTGCCAGGGTCGGTACCGCGGAATGGTCGCCGAAGGGTTCGCCGAACAGGCGCGGGATCTCGCGCGCCATGGCGAGGTAATCGGCCGTCGTGCCATCCTCGGCGACATGCCGCGTGCCGTAGCGCTCCGCTACCATCGCGGCATCCGGCCGCTCGTCCGCCGCGTCCGCGAAGCCGATGGTGAAGGTGGCGAGCGGCTGGCCAGCCGCCATCGCGGCGAGGCCGGTCACCGCGCCGGAATCGATGCCGCCCGAAAGGAAGGCGCCGAGTGGCACATCGGCCATCATCCGGGCCTGCACCGCGGCATCGAGGCGACATCGCAATGCCTCGGCCGCATCCGCGCCGCCGGCGACGGCCACGCGTGGCGGCGCCCAGTAGCGCTGCTGGGTCGCGTGAGCCTCCCCCAGCTCGAGCAGCATGAGATGCCCGGGCGGCAGGCGTCGAATGGCGGCATGAATGGTCGCCGGCTCCGGCACATAGCCGAGGGCAAGGAAGTCATCCAGCGCCACCGGATCGAGGCCGCGTGGCAGTTCCGGCAGCGCCTTCAGCCCTGCGATCTCCGAGGCGAAGGCGAAGCTACCATCCGGCAGCCAGGCGTAATGCAGTGGTTTCTCGCCCAGGGGGTCGCGCGCCAGCAGCAGTCGCCCCGCCCGGCGGTCCCATAGCGCAAAGGCGAACATGCCGATCAGGCGGGCCGGCATTTCTGCCCCCCATTCCCGCCAGCCATGCAACAGTACCTCGGTGTCGGAGCGGCTTTGGAAGACATGGCCACGCGCCTCGAGCATCCGGCGCAACGCCTCATGATTGTAGATTTCGCCATTGAAGGTGACGACCACCGCCCCGTCATGCGTCGCCATGGGCTGCGCCCCGCCGGCTAGGTCCACGATGGCCAGCCGTCGGTGGCCGAAGCCGAGATGCGGCTCCGCATGGAAGCCTTCTCCATCCGGCCCGCGATGGCGCTGCGCTTCGGCCATCGCCTTTAGACTCCGCATCGGCGGAACCGAGGGGCGGAATGGGTGGAAGAGGCCCGCTATGCCGCACATATTGGAACCTTTTCCACAGTAATGTGTATAGCTGGGCCGACGCCGCAAAGTCGGCCTATGCCGCCTAGCGCGTGTCGGCTATTGGATTGGTACCGTGACCGTTCATTCGCGTGAGGATGTCCCGTGGTCGCTGCCAAGAAAGTTGACAAAGCGCACGCAGAGTTTGGGAATCCTCTGCCTTCACAAGCTCGCGCGGGCACGCGCTTGGCCTGGCCGACCGCTGCACTGGTCATCATTGTCCTGTCGCTGCTGCTTTGGGGCGGTATCGCGGCCATTGCGTTACTCGCCTTCAACTAGCTCGGCCGCCGCCAGCAGCGGACGGCCGGAGCGCATCCAGCCCACTACCTCCCGCAACCCATCCAGCAGTGGCAACGGCTCGTTCAGACCAAGTGTCGCGCGTGCGGCCTCCGGCGCGCCGAGCGAATGGCGCACCTCCCCAGCGCGGCCGACCGCGTGGTGGATGACGGGCTCCATGTCACAGGCTTCAGCCAGGGTCCGTGCCAGTCCCAGCACCGTGGTGCTGCGCCCGGCGCAGACATTGAACACCGGCGCCGCTGTATTGGCCCGGCCCATTCCAGCCCGCAACGCCGCCACTACCGCCGAGACATGCACGAAGTCGCGGCTCTGCAGCCCGTCGCCGAACACGGTCAGCGCCTCCCCGCGCAGCAACCGGTCCGCAAAGATGGAAATCACCCCCGAATAGGGCGAGGCTGGGTCTTGCCGCACGCCATAGACGTTAAAGAAGCGCAACCCGAGTGTCGGTATGCCGTGCACTGCCCCGGCGACCCGGGCCTGCAACTCGCAGCCCAGCTTGTCGGCGCCATAGGCGGAAAGCGGCCGGGTGTCCGCCGTCTCAGCAAGCGGCAGCGCATCGTTGCTGCCATAGACTGCGGCGGAGGAAGCATAGACCACCGGCACGCCGCCCGCCGCCCGCGCCGCGTCCAGCAGTGCGACGAAAGCAGAAAGATTCACTCGGTGCGTTTCGCGCCATTCGCGTACGCCACGCTCCACTGAGGCGATGGCAGCGAGGTGAAAGCAGCCGACAACGCCCTCCAGGGCGCGCGTCAGCAGTTGCGGGTCGCCCACATCCCCCACCAGCAACTCGGCGCCGGGGGCAAGGTTCTCCCGCCGGCCCGTGGACAGATTGTCCAACACCCGCACGCGCTGCCCCGCCGCGACAAGGGCGGCGCAGAGATGCGAACCGATGAAGCCGCAACCACCGGTAACCAGCCAAAGCGTCATGCCGCGCTCCGCACCGCCAGCACCTGAGCGAATAACTCAACTTGGCCGCGCGTCGTCTCATCCCAGCTAAAGCGTTCCGCATGGGCGCGCGTGGCGCGGCAGGCCGGCGGGTTGGCCAGCAGCTGCCGGAGCGCCGTGGCGATCGGACTCGCGCCGACCTCGTCGAGCACCAGTCCGGCCTCGGGGGCCGAAATGGCCTCGCGGCTGCCCCAAGCCGGACCGGCGATCACCGGCGTGCCGCAGGCCATGGCTTCCAGCATCACATTCGCCCAGCCCTCGCGGGTGGAGGCGAGCACCAACGCATCGGCCGCGCCGTAAAGCTTCTTCAGCTCACCATGCGGCCGGGCACCCAGCATATGGACGCGCTCAGCCACGCCGAGCCGCTCGGCCAGCGCCGTCAGGGCCCGGCGCTCCGGTCCCTCACCGGCGATCAAGAGGCTGACCCCAGGAAGCTCCACCAGGGCGCCGATTGCGTGATGATGCGCCTTCCTTTCAATCAGATGCCCAACCGAAAGGATAACCGGTCCCGAAAAGCCGAGTTCCGCCCGCAGCGCGGTGCGATCAGTCGGCGGGGTAAAGGCGGCGAGATCAACGCCGTTACGCAGCACCGTGACTTTCCCAGGTGCCGCCCCCAGAGCGTTCAGCCCCGCAGCGAGACCCGCACTTACCGCGATCAGCGCATCCGCCTCGCGCAGTGCGGCGCCAATCAGCCGGCGCGGAAGCGCGAAGCGCGGCAGCTGGCTGGTGTCCGAACCGCGCGCGGTGATCACCACCGGCAGCCCGGCCTCGCGCGCAAGCCACACCGCAGCAACGCCATCCGGGTAGAGGTAGTGCGCATCGATGGCATCGAAACGCGCGCCCTCGGCGAGCAATTGGGCGAGCGCGGCGCGGCCGGCCCGCAGCAGCGCCCAAGGGCCGGTATACATGCCGAGGCGCGGCGGCGCGGCGTACCGCGGATGCAGCACGCGCAGCCCGTGCCGCATCTCCTCGGCTGGCGCCGCGGCGCAACGCGCCCATTCGCCAAACCGCGCATCGCGAGAGGGGAACCAGGGCACCGGCGCGACCACCGTGCTGGTCGCCCCGCCGCTCGCCACCAAGTGGCGCAGCCGGTTCTCGACGAAGATGCCATGATTGGGCTGCGCCGCGTTCGGGTACAACGTGCTGAAGGTCAGCAAGCGCAGCGGTGCGACATCCCTGCGCTTAATCTCAACGGGGAAGGGCAGAATCTCCGCCGACGGGGCGGCGGCGGCCAAGGGGGACAGGCGTGCCATGCCTCACCGTGCTCCAGCCTGGCGCAGGACCACCCGGACTGTGGCGAGGATAATGCGCAGATCCAGCCATAGGCTGCGCTCCCGGATGTACCACAGATCGTAGGATAGCTTCTCCCGCGCATCCTCGATCGAGGCGCCGTAGGAGTATTTTACCTGCGCCCAGCCCGTCAGTCCCGGGCGTACCGCGGCGCGGTCCGCGTAATGCGGGATGGCGGCGGTGAGCTGCTCGACGAAGACGGGTCGCTCAGGCCGCGGGCCGACGAAGGCCATGTCGCCACGCAGGATGTTGATGGCCTGCGGAATCTCGTCGATTCGGGTGAGGCGGATGAAGCGGCCCACCCGCGTCACCCGGCTATCGCCCACAGTGGCCCAGACCGCTGCGCCGGGCTTCTCGGCATCGACCGTCATGGAGCGAAATTTCAGGATATGGAAGCGGCGATGGTGCTGCCCGACGCGTTCCTGGCGGTAAAAGAGCGGTCCGCGCGTATCGAGTTTGATGGCCAGCGCGACCACCAGCAGCAGCGGCAGTGTCAGCAGCAGCAGTGAGAGGCTGGCACAGATGTCGAGGCCGCGATGCAGGACATGCTCCAGCGCGCCCTGGCGCAGGGCGCGGGTGCCGCGTAGCCAGTTCTGCGGCAAGAATTCCGGCACCACCTGCCCATCGGCGCTCACCATGACGGCCTCGCCGCCCGCATAGTCTGGCGCCACGATCACGCTGCCGTCACTGCAGCCGCGATCGTCGGATACCGCCCGGGAACGTTCAAAACGCACATGAATTCTCCTTCCCTTAGCGGCAGCCGTCCCACCGGCCGCCCACACCCTGCCAAACTCTTGGCTGGGGCAACGTATCCGCTTCGACTGCACATTTGCATCCAAGCCGAATAGGTACCTCGGATGTGCCCGGCCGAGGCACCCGTTCGGAAGAGAAACGCACTGACAGCTGGAGCCGACGAGCGTCGCGCCGAACCCAAGGTGTCGTTGCTGCCGCCAATCAGCGTGTTAATGCCGGCAAAGCTCGGGCAGGATGTTGTCGGTGCCTTCAATCGCGGCCGCACCGGTCAAGGTCAAGTTCTCGACGTTACCGAGAGAGCGAAGGTACCGAAGCGTGTACCGCGTCGTTGCCGCCACGAACTCGGTCGCAACATCACCGGCGGGGTTAGATAGCCGTCGTGATAGAGGTTTTCGCTCAGGCCGTCGTCCATGGCGTCCGCACCCGCGCCGCCGTCGACGGTGTGATTGCCATCGCCGCGCCGCCAGCCAGCCAGCCAGTAGGGACGGCCAAACAGGGCCACCTGTGTCGCGCAAGCCAGCGAAGGCCAAGCCAGATGCTTCGGCTCGCTCGCCCAAGAAGGCCCGTCTTAGCCGACAACCCATTGAATTTTCAGAGTTGTCCAAAAGTTCTAGTCCAAAAGAACCAATCATGTTTGGCTTTCGCTGCGTTGCGTTGAGCATTCGACCTTGCGTAGGTTCACCCCATCATTGTTTGGGGGATCAATGCGTTCAACGAACGTCTTGCACTATGCCGTGACGGTTCTTGCCCTCGCGGCGATGGGTTGCACAAGCGCTACTGCGCCGCCGCCCGAGAGCATCGCCGTGTCCACCGGGGCGGCCGCGCCCGAGTATGTGATCGGCCCCGGCGATGGACTCGACGTCTTCGTCTATCTATCTCCGGAGTTGAGCACGACCGGCCTGCCGGTGCGGCCGGACGGGCGCATCTCGCTGCCTTTGGTACCAGACATCGTCGCCGCTGGGCGCTCGCCCACCCAGCTCGCCACCGACATCACGGCGCGGCTGCGGCCCTATGTGATCGATCCCAATGTCACGGTGATGGTGCGCGGCTTCGTCGGCTCCCCGGCGCACCAGGTGCGCATCATCGGCGAGGCCACCCAACCGCGCACCATGCCCTACCGCGAGGGCATGACTGTAGTCGACGCCGTGATCGAGGCGCGCGGCCTGACCCGATATGCCGCCGGCAACCGTGCCGAAATCATCCGCCGCGACGCCTCCGGCATGCCCCCCCGCAACCTACGCGTCCGCCTCGACGACCTGATGCGCGGCGGCGACGTCAGCCAGGACGTGCCACTTCGCCCGGGCGATACCATCGTTATTCCGCAAGCTTGGTTCTGAACAGTGACTGCCATTGACCTCCTCCGCCGCTACTCCGCCTCGGCCTGGCGGCACCGCTGGAAGGCCGTGGCGCTGATCTGGCTGGTGGCGCTGATCGGCTGGACCGGCGTGCGTATGCTGCCTGACCGCTACGTCTCCACCGCGCGCATTTATGCCGACGCCGACGCTGTGCTCGGCATGCTGCTGCGCGGCATCGCCATGGACAATTCCCCTGCCGCGCAGGTCGAGGTGCTTCAGCGTACCTTGGTTAGTCGCCCCAACCTCGAAAGGCTGGTGGACCGCTCCGCGCTCTCCCAACGCATCGCCGCCGGCGCGGACCGCGAGAAGACCATCGATACGCTGGCCCGCGACCTCCGCTTCGGCAGCCAAGCGCGCAACCTGTTCACCGTTGAGTATGTCGACAGCGATCCGATCGTCGCGCATGGCGTGGTACAGCAGGTTGTGGACCTGTTCCTCGAACTGGCCAGCGGCTCGGACCGCCGCCAAATGGGGAATGCCCGCGCCTTCCTGCTGCAGCAGCTTGCCGCGTATGAGCAGCAGCTGCGCGAAGCAGAGCGGCGCCGCGCGGAGTTCACCTCGCGCTACCAGGATTTGCTCGCCCTGAACGGCAGCGTCTCGCGGCTCGATGCCGTGCGCGCACGTATCGAGGCAATGCGCGGCGAATTGTCGGATAAGATCGGCCTCCGCGCCCTCCTACAGCAACAGATCGACGCTACGCCCGAGGTGGCGGCCCCAGCCGGAGCCTCCGCCGCCGACGCGGAGCAGCGCCTGATGATCCTGCGCCAGCGTTACACCGAGCAGCACCCGGATGTGGCCGCGGCGCGCGCCGCGGTTGCGGCTGCCCGCGCAGTTGGCGCCAACCGCACGGCCGCTGGCACGACGCGCGCCAATCCAGTGCGCGAGCAGCTGCTGGTGCGCATCGTTGATACCGACTCCCAGATTGCCTCGCTGGAACGCCAACTGCGCGACCTGGAGGCGCAGAGTAACCGACTGGAGGAAATGGCGCGCAACGCGCCCGAGGTACAGGCGCAATTCGCCAATCTCGATCGCGACTATAACATCATCCGTCGCAACTACGAGGAGTTGCTGGCCCGCCGCGAGTCAGTGAATATCGCCGAAGCCGCGCGCACAGGCAGCGACCGCGTGACGCTCGAAGTGGTTGATCCGCCGACCATGCCGACCATTCCAACCAGTCCCAAGCGCCTGCTGCTGGCGGCTGGAGTGCTGCTGGCGGCACTCGGTGCGGGCGGCGCGCTGCTTTTCCTCCAAGTGCAGCTCGACACCAGCTTTTATACGCTGCGCGAGCTGCGCGGCATCGGCCTGCCGGTGCTCGGCGCCTTCTCCGCCCCGTCGCGCGGCCGGCTGCGCAGGGCGGACGTCGTGCTCCTCTTCCTCTGCCTGCTGCCGCTTCCCCTCGGACTCGTCGTTACGGCCATTGGGCCACTCAACCTCGTGGCAAGGTTCGCCGTATGAGCGCCTCCATCCCTCGGCGTTCCCATCTGGTCGAGCGGGCGGCCGATGCGGCCCGCATCGCTATGGCGGACGATGGGCGCCGCCATCTCGTCGAACGGGCGGCCGACGCGGCCCGCATCGCCATAGCGGACGACGCATCCCTCGCCCGTGCGTCGCGGCCGCCTCTGGCACCGGTCGAGGTGATCCCCGCGGTAGTGGAGACGGTAGTGGCGCCGCCTCCCCACAGCCAGGGCGCCAGTCTGCTCGGCCACAACGAGCTCGCCCCGGTCACCCGCGCGCTTCTGCGGCGCGCTGGCTTGGTCGACAAGGCGGGCTCCGCTCGGGAGGAGATCGCGCTGGTTCGCGAGCAGGTGCTGCGCAGCGTCGAAGCCACGCCTCCGGCCGAGGGGCGGCAGGCGCGGCTGGTGATGATCACCAGCACCCATAGCGGCGAGGGCAAGTCCTTCGTCGCGCTTAACCTCGCTGCGAGCATCGCCGAGGGCGCGCATCGCCCCGTAATCCTGGTGGATGCCGAACGGAGCGCCGGCTCGCTCACCGCCCTTCTCGGCCTGGGCAGCGCGCCGGGACTCGCGCAGTTGCGCGACACGGGCGGCCCCGACCCCGCGGGCTTGCTGCGGCGCACCGAAGTCCCCGGCCTGTTAGTCCTGCCGTATGGCATGGCCGGGCCTTCCGGCTCGCAGGGCAGTGCCATGGCGGCGGCACTGCTTCATCTCAGCGGGCGGCTTTCGGACCATATCGTCGTCCTTGACACACCGGCCTGCCTGGAATCCAGTATCGCCGGCTTGCTCGCTTCCGCGGCCGGTCAGATTGCGCTAGTGGTGGAGGCGGAACGCACGAAGCGAGCGGAGATGGAAGCGGCCCTCGACATCCTCGATGCCTGCCCGACGTTGCAACTCCTCCTGAATCGCTTGGCACTGGGGGTCAGTGACCGATTCAGAGGGCCCGCCTCGCGCGCGGGGGATGTGGCGGTCGGTGCCCATTAAGCTTGGCGCTGCCCTCCTGGCCAGCGTGGTGGTCGCGTTGCCCGCCGCCGCGCAGATCGCCCCGCCAGCGGGTGGCACGATACCTGTTGTCACAGGCGACAGCGCGCCGCCGACGCCGGCCGTTCCCGGCGACAGCACCGTCACACCGCCTGCCACGCCTGCCCTGGAGTCTCCCGCACTCGGCCCGCTGAGCGCCCCCGACACTCCGATCAACCGTCCCTTCCTAGGCGGTGCGCTGCCAGGCTTTGCGAACACAGCACCGGGCCTTGGAGTCGCCGGCGTCGGCACACCCTTCGAGCTGGGCAATCGGCCTTACGCCATTCGGCCCTCGATCGGCGTCGAGGTCCTGGCCACTGACAATGTGTTTCAGACATCCGATGCCCGTGGTGACATCGTCACCACCATCGCGCCGAGCCTCGAAGCGGCGATCGCTACGACGCGCCTGACCGGCACACTGCGCTATATGCCGGCACTGCGCCTCTACGCCACCTATTCCAACCAAGATGGTGTAGATCAGGTCGGCGACGGGCGGCTCCTCGCGGCGCTGGTTCCCGGGCTCTTCTATGTAGACGTGCGCGGGGCGGCGAGTGTGCTGCCAAGCTTCGCCGGTTTCATCCCGGGCAGCGGGCAGCTTGTCGCCGGGAGCGACACCATGCAAACCTACACTGCGCAGGTCACGCCCTTTCTCGTGCAACGTTTCGGAAGCGCTGCGACGGTGCAGGCCGGCTATTCTTTCCAGTATTCCTCGCAAAACTTTACCAATTTCAGCCAAGGCAGCCCGGAATTCAGCCTGAACAGCCCGGGCTCGGCCGAAAATTACACGGCGCATCGCGGCTTTGCGGTGTTGCGCAGCGGTGAGGATTTCGGCCGGTTGGCGCTGCAGGCGCGTGTCGACGGCACCAAGTATGTCGGCAACGGCATCTATGACGACTCGCACCGCTTCATCACCGCACTCGAGACACGCTACGCCATTCTGCGTAGCGTCGCCCTCCTTGGCGAGATCGGCTATGAGAACCAGGAATACTCGGGCACTAGCCCGTTCAGTATAAGCGATGCGATCTGGTCGGTTGGACTGCGACTGACGCCGGGGCCCGATTCCATCGTGGTTATCAAATATGGTCGACAAAACGGCTTCAATTCCTTTTATCTGAATGCGGGCACGGCCCTCGGCGTGCGGACAACTCTCTTCGCCACCTACAGGGAAACTCTCGCCACGACACTCACTCAGGCCCAGGACCTGCTGGCCACCACCACCGTGGATGCGCTCGGCAATCCGGTGGACAGCCAGTCTGGCGCCCCGGTCGTGCTGATCAATCCCTTTCTCGGCTTGTCCGACACGCTCTACCGCATGCGCATCGGCACGGCGTCGCTGCGCCATCACTGGCCGCGCGATGTCCTCACGCTTTCCGGCACCTGGCAGAGTCAGGATCCCATGACTTCTGCCAACAACGCCGTACCCGCCATCTCCAACCGCGGAACCTATGCGACGTTAAGCTGGGGGCACGAGTTCTCGCCGCGCACCACCGGCGTGGCGACGGCGCAGTATGGGCACGTCTTCGAGCAACCTGGCTTCGGGCAATCCGGCTTCGGGCAACCTGCCCAGGGTGACTCGGACACCTATGCTCTGTCGGCGACGCTGATCCACCAGCTGAACGATAAGCTCACCGGCAGCATACAGGTCGCCTGGACCAACAACACCTCTTCGGTAGTGAACCAGGGCTACTCGCAGGGCGTCATCCGCGCCAGCTTGCGCCGAACCTTCTGAGGCAGCGCCATGAATCTCGACGTGTATGGATTTCACGAGCAGCCCTTCCGGATGACGCCGGATGTGCGGCTGTTCTTCCCCAGCACGGCGCACAGTCGCGCCTATGCGCATCTGCTTTACGGCCTGTCGCAGCGCGAGGGCTTCGTTGTTGTCACCGGCGAGGTGGGCGCCGGCAAGACCACCCTGATTGAACGGCTCTGCGCCGAATTCTCCACCAAGGGCCATGCCATGGCGCGGGTGATGACGACACAGGTCGAGCCCGCGGAGCTACTGCGCCTCGTCGCCATCGCCTTCGGCGCCCCGGCCGACGGCGGTAAGGCGGAGCTGCTGCAGGGCATCATCGCCACGCTGCGCCGCGGCGTTGCTGAAAGGGGCCGGCGGCAGATCCTCATCGTGGACGAGGCGCAGGCTCTGCCGGTCGCCTCGCTTGAGGAGCTGCGCATGCTTTCCAACGTGACCGAGGGCGCGCATGCGCTGCTGCAGGTGCTGCTGCTAGGTCAGCCGCAGCTGCGCCATACCCTGGCGCGGCCAGATCTCGACCAGCTCCGTCAACGTGTCCTCGCCGCCTATCACCTCGCCGCCCTGACGCGGGAGGAGACGCATCTCTACGTCCGGCACCGCATGACTTCGGTGGGCTGGACCGGCTATCCCGCCTTGGAGGAGAAGGCGCTTGACCTGGTGCACGAGCATTCCGGCGGCATCCCGCGCCGGATCAACCGGCTCTGCACGCGGGTGCTGCTGGCTGGGGCACTGGAACATGCCACGGTGCTGACCGCCGAACTGGTCAGCATCACCGCCGAAGAGCTAACGCAGGATCTTGGCGCGATCTGTGCTAAGGCTCCGGCACCCCATGGCGCGGAGGACGGCACCGCGTTGCGTGCGCTTACCGAGCGCGTAGGCCAGCTGGAACGCGGCGTGGCGCCCCGCGAACGCAGGGGGCGCCTGCAGAAGCTGTGGACTCAGTTCGCCACGCTGGGCGGCCGCGCATGAGCTCGCTTCGCAATGCCATGTCCGTCGACGTGGAAGACTGGTTCCAGGTCCAGGCCTTCACCAGCGTCATCTCGCGCGACAGCTGGGAAGCGCGCGAGCGACGCGTGGAGACGAACACCCATCGCGTGCTCGACCTCTTCGCCGCCGCCGACGTGTGCGCCACCTTCTTTACCCTGGGCTGGGTGGCCGAACGACATCCAGCGCTGATCCGCCGTATCGTCGCTGAGGGCCATGAGCTGGCAAGCCACGGCCATGGCCACGAACAGGTGAATGCCATCGGCGAGGCCGCATTCCGTGCCGACATCCGCCGCGCCCGAGCCATCCTGCAGGATACCGGCGGCGTACCGGTGATCGGCTATCGCGCTCCCACCTTCTCGATCAGTGCGAGGCACACTCCCTGGGCGCATGCGGTGCTGGCGGAGGAAGGCTACCGCTACTCCTCCTCGGTTTTCCCCGTACGCCACGACCTCTATGGCGATCCCGATGCGCCGCGCCGGCCGCACCGGCCGCGCCCGGACGGCGTCGCGGAGATCCCGATGACGACGGTGCGCGCCTTCGGGCGCAGCTTGCCCTGCGCAGGGGGCGGCTGGTTCCGCCTGCTGCCCTACGGGCTGACGCGCAGCGGGCTGCGCCGCGTTAATACCACCGAAGGCCAGCCCGGTGTCTTCTACTTCCATCCCTGGGAGATCGACCCCGCTCAGCCGCGCGCCGAGGGGGCCGGGCGTCTTTCGCGTTTCCGCCACTATGTCGGGCTGCGCGAGATGGAAGCGCGGTTGGTGCGGCTCCTGCGCGACTTTCGCTGGGGCCGTATGGACGAGGTGTTCGGCGCCGCAATCGGCGCGCCGCATCTCGAGGCGGCCTGACATGTCGGTCCGCATCCGCCCCCTCGACGAGACCAACGCTATCGCTTGGGATGCCTTCGTGCGCGCCCTGCCGGAAGGTAGCTTCTTCCACCTTTCAGCCTGGGCGAAGGTGATTGCCCAGAGTTTCGGCCACGCCACCCACTACGCGCTGGCTGAACAGGATGGCGCCGTGGTCGGCGTGCTGCCGCTCGTGCGCATGAAGACTCTGCTGTTCGGCGACCTGCTCGCCTCCACGCCCTACTGTGTCTACGGCGGCGGGCTGGCCGCCACGTCGGAGGGTGCCGACGCGCTAAACGAGTATGCCTTCGAGCTGCAGGCGAAGCTCCGTACGCCCTGCCTCGAATATCGCCGCTTCGGCGCCGCCGATCCGGGCTGGGTGGAACGGCCGGCGCTTTACTACACCTTCCGCAAGCCGATCGCCGCCCTCACCGGCGATGACGCCAAGGATATGGCCGCCAACATTCCGCGCAAGCAGCGCGCCGAGGTGCGCAAAGCTTCCAAGCGGGGCCTCGAGATCCACACCAACCGCGACGTCGATGCGCTTTTCCGCGTCTATGCGGAAAGCGTGCGCAACCTCGGCAGCCCGGTCTTCCCCAAGCGGTATTTCCGCGCGCTGCTCGAGGCCTTCCCCGAGGAGTCCGATGTAACCACGGTCCTGCATAACGGCCAGGCGGTCGCCTCGGTGCTCTCCTTCCACTACAAGCAGGAAGTATTGCCCTATTACGGCGGCGGCACGCGGGAAGCGCGCGGCCTCGCCGCCGCCGATGTGATGTACTGGGAGGTGATGCGTCGCGCTGCGCGGGACCGCGGCGCCACGATGTTCGATTTCGGTCGCAGCAAGGCCGATACCGGCGCCTTCGCCTTCAAGAAGAATTGGGGCTTCGAGCCGGAGCAACTGCACTACTGCTATCGTCTCGCACCGGGCGCGAAGGTGCCGGACAACAACCCGAACAATCCGAAATTCCGCTACTTCATTTCGGCCTGGAAGCGGCTGCCTTTGCCCGTGGCCAACGCGATCGGCCCGCATCTGGTGCGCGGGCTGGGCTGAGCACGTGGGCAAGCCGCGGCTTTTATTCCTCGCTCATCGTATCCCCTATCCGCCGGACAAGGGGGAGAAGATCCGCGCTTGGCACATGCTGGAGCATCTGGCGCGGGACTGGGTGGTGGATCTCGGCTGCCTCGTGGACGATCCGGCGGACGCCCAGCATTTGCCAGTGCTGCGGGGCTGCTGCGCAGCGGTCTATGCCGCGCCGGTCACGCGCAACGGGCGCATTGCGCGCACCCTGTTTGGCACGCGGCCCGGAGAGCCGCTGAGCCTCGCCTGGTTCCGCGAGCCCGGTCTCGCGCGCTGGGTGCGCGCCGGCCTCGGCGCTCAGCGCTACGATGCGGTGCTGGTCTATTCCTCGGCAATGGCGACCTATGTACCGCCGGGGCCCGGCGGGCCGCTGCGCATCCTCGACATGGTCGATGTGGATTCCGAGAAATGGCGCGCCTACGCCGCCTCGGCCGGCGGGCCGAAACGGTTGGTCTGGGCGCGGGAGGCGCGCACCCTGCTGGCCTTCGAGCGCCGGGCCGCGGCGCAATTCGATCGCACCTTGCTTGTCTCGGCGCAGGAGGCACAGACCCTCGCCGCACTCGCGCCCGAGGTGGCGTCCCGTATTGACTGGGTGGAGAACGGCGTCGATGTCGAGCGCTTTGACCCGAAATACGATTGGCCCGACCCTTTCGCCGCCGCATCGCCCGCCATCATCTTCACCGGCACCATGGACTACCGGCCGAATATCGAGGCGGTGAGCTTTTTCGCCACCGAAGTGATGCCGCGTTTGGTGTCGCTCTTGCCGGCACCGCATTTCCACATCGTTGGCGCCAGTCCATCGCCTGCCGTGCGGGCCCTGGCCGAACTGCCGCGCGTACACGTCACCGGCGGCGTGCCGGATATGCGGCCCTATTTGGCCCATGCGGCGGTGGCGGTGGCGCCGCTCCGCATCGCGCGCGGCATCCAGAACAAGGTACTTGAGGCGATGGCCATGGCGCGCCCCGTGGTCGCCTCGCCGGAAGCGCATGAGGGCGTGCGGGCCGTTGCTGGGCGCGACCTGCTGGTGGCGGATGGTGCAGAAGCGATGGCGGCGGCGGTGACGCGGGTGCTGGCCGGCAGGACGCCAGATCTGGGCGCCGCGGCGCGCACCGCCGTGCTGGCGGGGCATGACTGGAAGGCCACACTGAAACGGCTGGACGACATCCTGGATGCGGCCGCACGAATGAAGGCCGCGTGAAGCCGGAATCGAGATGAAGGGTCTTCGGCCACCCTGGCGCCCCTTGGGTTGCGCTTAGCCTTGGTTTCTCGTTCGCCCCCCCGGTCGACACCCTCAGCCTCCGCAATGTGATCGTCCTCCCGATCGGGTTCCCGAGCGGCACTGCATGCGCTCCAAGCCTGGACTGGACTTTGGTCTTACCTCCATTGCCCGATTGCGACAGAGCCGGCAAACACAGATGTTCCGGGCAATGGCTCTCCGAAACGTCCAGCTTGGTACCGAGACGGTCCTCACCCACCCGGATCTCGTAAATCTGTACGGGTGTTCAATCGGCGATGGAACGAAGATCGGCCCCTTCGTCGAGATCCAGAAGAACAGCCACGTCGGCGCTCGCTGCAAGATCTCCTCCCATACTTTCATCTGCGAAGGCGTGACGATCGACAACGAAGTCTTCATCGGCCACGGCGTGATGTTTACCAACGAGCTCTTCCCCCGCGCCTGCACGCCGGAAGGAGGACTCAAGACGGAGGCCGACTGGTCGGTGGTGCCGACGCGCATCCGCCACGGTGCCTCGATCGGTTCAAATGCCACCATCATCTGCGGCATCACAGTCGGGCGCTTCGCGCTCGTCGGCGCAGGGGCGGTGGCGACGCGCGACGTGCCCGACTACGCCATCGTGGCCGGCGTTCCGGCCAAGGTGGTCGGCGATGTTCGCAATCGTGAAGACTTTCCCACCCCGGCAACAGGAATGGCGGCGCAATGATCGGAATTGGAGTCATCGGCTACGGCTATTGGGGGCCGAACCTCGCGCGCAGCGTCGCCGAGACGGAAGGTTGCCGCCTTGCAGGCATTGCCGATTTCTCGGCTGCTGCACTGGCGCGCGCTGGCAAGCGCTATCCAGGCCTCGCGCTGCATCAGGACCCTCGCGCGCTGATCGACGACCCCGCCGTCGATGCCGTGCTGATCGCCACTCCGGTCGCGACGCATCACGACCTGGCCGCTGCCGCGCTACGCGCCGGCAAGCATGTCATCGTCGAGAAGCCGATCGCTGACTCGTCGGACGATGCGCGCCGACTGATCGAGGAGGCGACGCGACGCAACCTCACCCTGATGGTGGATCACACCTTCGTCTATACCAGCGCGGTGCAGAAGATCGGCGAGATCATCCGCTCCGGAGACCTCGGCGATGTCTACTACTATGACAGCACGCGTGTGAATCTCGGCCTGTTCCAGCACGATGTAAACGTGATCTGGGACCTCGCCGTGCACGATCTCTCGGTGCTCGACTACCTGCTGCAGGAAAAGCCCACCGCGGTCTCGGCCAGCGGCGCAAGGCACATCCGCGGGCGGCAGGAGAACATGGCCCATCTCAGCCTGTTCTATCCCTCGGGCACCGTTGCCTATCTCAACGTCAACTGGCTCGCGCCGGTGAAGGTGCGTCAGACGTTGGTCGGCGGCAGTCGCAAGATGATCGTCTGGAACGACCTCGAGCCCACCGAAAAGATCAAGGTCTATGACCGCGGTGTTACCTGCGGCGAGGGCCCCGAGCAGCTCGCCGCGCGCATCTCCTATCGCAGTGGCGACATGTGGGCGCCGCAGCTCTCGGTGAAGGAGGCGTTGCTTACTGAAATTGAGCATTTCGTCGACTGTGTGACCCACGGGCGGGAGCCGATCACCTCCGGGCGCTGCGGTCTGACCGTCGTCGAGACGCTCGAAGCCGCCATGCTGTCGCTGCGGCAGCGCGGCCAGCCCATCGACATTTCTCCAAAAAGGATGGCTTCATGATTCCGCTTCTCGACCTTCGCGCTCAGTACGCCGGCATCAAGTCCGAACTCGACGCCGCCGTGCTCGAGACGCTGGCGAGCGGCGCCTATGTTTCCGGTCCGAAGGTCGATGCCTTCGAGAAATCCTTCGCCACCTACACTGGCGCCAAGGAAGCCGTGGCGCTGAATTCCGGCACCTCCGCGCTCCATCTCGCGCTGCTCGCGCTTGGCATCGGCCCGGGGGACGAGGTGATTGCGCCCTCGATGACCTTCGTCGCCACGGTCGCGGCCATCCGCTATGCCGGCGCGACGCCAGTGCTGGTCGATGCCGATCCGCTCACCTGGAACATCGACCCGGCAGGCATCGCGCGCGCGATCACGTCGCGCACCAAAGCCATTATCCCCGTCCATCTGCACGGCCGCATGGCCGACATGGACGCCATCATGGCGATCGCCGAGCAGCATGGCCTGCCGGTCATCGAGGACGCCGCCCAGGCACATGGCGCGACCTGGAAGGGCAGGTGCGCAGGCACGATTGGCGCGATCGGCTGCTTCAGCTTCTACCCCGGCAAGAACCTCGGCGCCTGCGGCGAAGGCGGCGGCGCCGTCACCAACGATGCCACCCTCGCCGCTCGGATGCGCAAGCTGCGCGATTGGGGGCAAGAGGGCCGCTACAACCATGTCGAGCACGCCTTCAACTACCGCATGGACGGAATCCAGGGCGCGATCCTGTCGGTGAAGCTCGCGCATCTGCCGCGCTGGACGGAGCGCCGGCGCGAGGTCGCAGCCCTCTACGATACGCTGCTCGCCGAGCTTCCCGTGCAATTGCCAGCCAAGCCCAAAGCGTTGGAGCACGTCTACCACGTCTATGCACTGCGCCATCCGGACCGCGACAGGCTCGCGCACGGCCTCGCAGAAGCCGGCGTCGCGACGGGCCTCCACTATCCACGCCCCGTGCATCTGCAGCCAGCCTATGCCGACCTCGGCAGCGGGCCCGGCAGCTTCCCTGTGGCCGAGGCCCTCGCCACCGAATTCCTCTCCTTGCCCATCTTCCCCGAACTCAGCCCCGAGCAGCAGCGCCACATTGCCGGTGCACTGCGTGGCCTCCTCGTTCCTAACCCGGTGACCAGTCATGCCGCGTGAAACCCTCGACCCTCAGGGCATGCTTGCCGGCACCACCTGCCTCGTCACCGGCGGCGCAGGCTTCGTCGGTTCGCATATCGTCGAACTGCTTCTGGACGCCGGTGCGGCCGAGGTTCGCGTCATCGACAATATGGTGCGTGGGCGGCGCGACAACCTTGCTCGTGCGCTCGCCAGCAACCGGGTGCGCCTGATAGAGGGCGATATCCGGGACACGGCGACAATGAAGTCGCTCGTCGCTGGATGCGATACCGTCTTCCACCAGGCCGCGCTACGCATCACGCAATGCGCACAGGAACCAAGCGCCGCCTTCGAGGTGATGGTCGCGGCGACCTATGACCTCGTGGAACTGTGCCTCGCCGAGAACATCCGAAAGTTGGTCGCCGCCTCCACCGCCTCGGTCTATGGCATGGCGGACCAGTTCCCCACCACCGAGGCACAGCATCCCTATAACAACCGCACCCTCTACGGCGCGGCCAAGACCTTCAACGAGGGGCTCTACCGCTCGTTCAACGACATGCACGGGCTGAACTACGTAGCGCTGCGCTACTTCAACGTCTATGGCCCTCGCATGGACATCCACGGCCGTTACACCGAGGTGCTGGTGCGTTGGATGGAACGCCTCGCGCGCGGCGAGCCGCCGATCATCTTCGGCGACGGCCTGCAGACCATGGACATGGTCCATGTACGCGACGTGGCGCGTGCCAACATTCTCTCGGCCGTCGCACCGGCCAGTGACGTCGCTCTGAATGTCGGCAGCGGAACGGAGACCTCGCTGCTCGACCTCGCTCGCCTCCTTTGCCACGTCATGGGCCAGCCGCAGCTCGTACCGGTGCACCAAGAGGCCCGCGCAGTGAACCCTGTACCGAAGCGCCTCGCCGATGTCTCGAAGGCGCGCGAGCTGATCAACTTCAAGGCGACGCATGCCCTCGAGGAGGGCATTGCCGAGTTGGTCGGCTGGTGGCGTTCCGAGACCGCGCTCACCGGAGTCGCTGCATGATCCCCATCACGAAGCCCCTCATCGGCGAAGAGGAAGCCCTCGCTGCGGCCGAGGTCGTGCGTTCGGGCTGGCTGACGCAAGGCGCCCGCGTCTCGCGCTTCGAGGAAGAATTCGCTGCAATCACCGGCGCATCCCACGCCTGCGCCGTGTCCAACTGTACCACCGCGCTGCATCTCGCTCTGCTCGCCGTCGGCGTGGTCCCGGGTGACGAGGTCATCACCGTCAGCCACACCTTCATTGCCTGCGCCAATGCCATACACCAGTGCGGCGCGACACCGGTCTTCATCGACATCGAGCCGGTCGGCTATGGCATGGATGCCGCGCTGATCGCTGCGGCCATCACTCCGAAGACGCGCGCCATCCTCTGCGTGCACCAGATCGGAACACCCTGCGACATGGATGCGATCATGGCAGTCGCACGGGCCCACGGGCTCAAGGTGGTCGAGGACGCAGCCTGCGCTTTGGGATCCGAGATGCAATTTGGCGGATCGTGGCGGCGCGTCGGCGATCCGGCGGGTGATGTTGCCTGCTTTTCGCTGCATCCGCGCAAAGTCGTCACCGTCGGCGACGGCGGCATGCTAACGACACAGGATGCCGCGCTCGACGCGCGTTTCCGCCTTTTACGCCAGCATGGCATGACGGTGCCGGATACAGTGCGCCATGGTAGCCCGCAGGTGATCTTCGAATCCTACGACGCCGTGGCGTTCAACTACCGCCTGACTGACATCCAGGCGGCGGTCGGCATCGAACAGCTCAAGCGCCTGCCGGAAATCGTTTCGCGCCGCCGCACCTTGGCCGAGCGCTACCGCGAACGTATCGCGACCGAGACGCCCGAGGTGGCGGCACCTGTAGAGCCGAACCGCGTCCGCACCAACTGGCAGTCCTACGCGGTGCACCTGCCGGACGGGGTGGACCAGCGCGAGGTGATGCAATCCATGCTCGACCGCGGCGTCGCCACGCGCCGCGGCATCATGTGCATCCACCGCGAGAAGCCATATGCAGAAACGGCACGTTTCCCACTGCCTGTCTCGGAAGACGCGCAGGACCGCACAATCCTGCTGCCGCTCTACCCGCAGATGACGGAGGCCGAGCAGGATCAGGTCGTCGGCGCGCTGAAAACCGCGGTGCAGCCTTGAACCGCCGGCGTGTCGTTATCCTCGGCGCGTCGGGCAATGCGCTCGACATTCTCGACATCATCGATGCACTCGGCGCGCCCTGGAAGGTCGCCGGCGTGCTGGATGACAAACACGGAAAGGGCAGCAAGTTTACCGGCCTGCCCATCGTCGGCTCGTTGGCTGAGGCTGCTGCGCTGGCCGACACTGTCTTTATCAACGGCATTGCCAGCGAACGCACCCATCGCCGCAAGCTCGACATCATCGCCGGAACCGGCCTCAAAGCTGCGCGCTTCGTCACGCTGATCCATCCCCTTGCAGCGGTGTCGACCCGTGCCGAGATCGGCAACGGCAGCTGCATTGGGCCTGGCTGCGCCATCGCGGGTCAGGTGGAGATTGGCGCCCATGCCTGGCTTGGCAGCCGTGCCGTGATTGGCCACGACTGCGTTCTGGGTGCCGGCGTAACCGTGGCGCCTTCCGCGACGCTGGGCGGCAGCGTGACGCTCGGAGCACAAGCGTATGTCGGCTCCGGCGCAATGCTGCGCCCCGGCATCACTGTCGGAGAGGGCGCCCTGATCGGCATGGGCGCGGTAGTGCTGCGGGATGTGCCGGCTGGGATGGTTGTTGTCGGCAATCCGGCACGGCCGCTTGTGCGGCCAACCGCGCAGTACGGCCAGATGCTTGGTGGTCGCGCTGCCGCCAGCGCCCTGTCGCAAGCATAAACGGCTGTTCCGCTAGTGCCCGCGTCTCCCATCCTCGTTACCGGCGCCGCTGGATTCATTGGCTACCATGTCGCGCGCCGGCTGTTGCGGGACGGTCGCAAGGTCGTCGGGCTGGACAATCTCAACGCCTACTACGACCCAGCCCTGAAAGAAGCGCGTCTGGCAGAGCTGGCAGCGCACTCTACCTTTCGGTTTGCCCGGCTGAATCTGGCCGATCGCGAGGGCATGGCGGCGCTCTTTGCTGGGAACCGCTTCCCCCTTGTGATCCATCTCGGGGCTCAGGCAGGCGTACGGCATTCTCTCGTTGATCCTCATGCCTATGTGGACTCCAACCTCGTCGGCTTCGCCAACATCCTGGAAGGATGCAGGCACAATGGCTGCCGACATCTGCTGTATGCCTCATCCTCGTCGGTGTTCGGTGCCAACACGCACCAGCCGTTTTCGGTTCACGACAACGTCGATCATCCTCTGAACCTCTACGGCGCCACCAAGAAGGCAAACGAATTGATGGCGCATTCTTACGCGCACCTGTTTGGCCTGCCGACGACGGGATTGCGCTTCTTTACCGTCTACGGCCCCTGGGGCAGGCCGGACATGGCAATGTGGTTGTTTGCCGATGCCATAACCAACGGGCGCCCGATCCAGCTCTTCAACCATGGACACATGCGACGCGACTTCACCTATGTCGACGACGTCGTGGAGTCGATTGTCCGACTGGTCGGCCGTACGCCTCGAGCCGATCCGAACTGGACCGGCGACAAGCCCGACCCCGCTTCGAGCGCAGCCCCCTGGCGCATCTACAACGTTGGAAACCACAGTCCGGTCGAGTTGCTCGAAGTTGTCCGCTTGCTTGAAGAGGCCATCGGCACCAAGGCCAAGTGCGAGTACTTGCCGATGCAGCCGGGCGATGTCCCGGCGACCTATGCCGATGTCGACGACTTGGCGCGCGAGGTCGATTTCAAGCCAGCGACCTCGATTGCCGAGGGCATCGACCGGTTCGTCCAATGGTTCCAAGCCTATCATCGCACGTCGACCGCAGTCTCCCTTCGGCGACCCGACGCCTTTGGCAAACAACCAGATGCCACTTCTCCGTGATGGGTGAGAGCCATGCCGACCAGACTGCCTGTCACCGTCCTGTCCGGCTTCCTCGGCGCCGGTAAGACGACACTCCTCACCCATGCGCTCCGCAACCGCGAGGGGATGCGGATCGCCGTCATCGTCAACGATATGTCCGAGGTGAACATCGACGCCCAGCGCGTGGGCTCCGAGGGCCCCCAGGTCCTGCACCGAGACGAAACCCTGGTCGAAATGACCAATGGTTGCATCTGCTGCACACTCCGCGGCGATCTCCTGACCGAGGTGCGCCGCCTCGCCGCCGACGGCCGCTTCGACTACCTGCTCGTCGAGTCGACCGGCATCTCCGAGCCGCTGCCTGTCGCCGCCACCTTCGACTTCCGCGACGAGACCGGCGTCAGCCTTTCCGACGTCGCCCGGCTCGACACGATGCTCACCGTGGTCGACGTCGCCAACCTCACGCGCAACTTCGCCAGCCACGACTTCCTCCGCGACCGCGGCGAGAAGCGCGACGCCGAGGACCAGCGTACCCTAGTCGAGCTTCTCGTCGACCAGATAGAGTTCGCCGACGTTATCGTCCTCAACAAGGTCACCACCGCAGGCCCGGAGCGGTTGGCCGATGCCCGCCGCATCATCCGCAGCCTCAACCCCGGCGCACGGGTCATCGAGACCGACTTCAGCGACGTCCCGCTGACCAACGTGTTCGACACCGGCCTGTTCGACTTCGAGAAGGCTCGCACGCGCCCGCTCTGGGTCCAGGAGCTGAACGGCTCCGCGAACCACATCCCCGAGGCAGAGCAATACGGCATCGAATCGTTCGTCTGGCGCGCTCGCCTACCATTCGATGCCCGCCGGATCCACGCCGTCCTCGCCGGCGCCATGCCTGGCGTCCTTCGCGCCAAGGGCTGGTTCTGGGTCGAGACCGATCCCAACCTCATTTTCGAGTACAGTGTCGCCGGCGGTCTGACCGACACCCGTCCCCTCGGCCGCTGGTGGGCGGCAATTCCACAGAAGGACTGGCCGACCGAAAGCGAGGCCGTCGCCCGAATCCACGGGAACTGGCGGGCGCCGTTCGGCGATCGTCGGCAAGAGCTGGTCTTCATCGGAACCGGCATGGATCGCGCGGTGCTTACGGCGGCACTTGAACGGTGTCTTGTCTCACGTCCACGGTTGCGTTTCGTTCCGAGGCACAGCTTTCAGCGCAAAATTGTCGCTGCAGGCGACGCGCATATCGGCGAAAACCGCGATTCCAGCTGACACGAATCAACCGAGAGTCTCGCTTACCATCCCCTATCGGTCACGCGCCGTGATCGGCGGCATCCTGCAGATTGCCTCGACCCCTTACGCCAGGGGGGTGATCGTGGATTGAGGCGGTCATGGCTGTGTCGGCGGTGGGGTTTCGCCCGGCGATCGCCTTACATCGATCTCATTGGCCTGGCGAGAATCCCGGATCTCCGGCTCGAGAGGCCTGACCCTGATTGCCACGCCCCTTGTCAGGCCGTGCCTGTGCCCGCCGTCGCACTCGACCTTCTTCACTCATTCAGCGTCTGCGGCGTTCAGCCAATTTTGCTTGCTATCGAGACGAGCGCTGACCATCGCGCCGCATGCTCACACTCATGACCGCCTACGGATTTCAGGCGGAGCTGTTCCTGCGTTGCTTGTCATGGCTCGACCTTCTCGAGTTGGAGCTCCGTCAAACCGGGGCGGGCTCAAGGGGGTTACCCCGAATGACCGCACGGCTCAGGATTTCACGCATGGATTGCGCAAGGCAAACTGCCCCTTGTGCGCGAGGTGAGTGAGGGGCGGCGGCGGAGGCAGGAGATCCTGCAGTCGCTGTTGAATCATTCGAATCTATCCCCTCACCAATGCGTGTTTGCGAGGGGTACATGAACGAGATTATCCAAGAGAATGCGATTGTCGAAGGTCGTGCCGATGAGTCGTACTGGAACGTACCCCACAGCACGGAGATCGAAGGCTTCACCACAGACATGAGCGTCAACGCCGGCACGCGCGTTGACTTCAAGATCAACGTAAACGGCGGCGCGGGCAGCGACTACATCGTCGAGATCTTCCGCCTTGGCTACTACGGCGGTAGCGGTGCCCGCGAGGTTGCCCAGTGGACGAACACCAACGCCAAGGTCCAGCCGAACGCGCTCGTCAACGCCTCAACCGGCACGGTCGACGCCGGCAACTGGTCGGTGACCGACGGTTGGAACGTGCCGGCCGACGCCGTTTCCGGCGTCTACCTAGCCCGCCTGCAGCGCCTTGATTCGAACGGCGACCCGATCGACGGAGCTGTCAACCAGATCCCCTTCGTCGTGCGCAACGACGGCGAGAGCCACGACATCGTCCTGCAGACCTCCGACACGACTTGGCAGGCCTACAATGCCTGGGGCGGCAACAACGGCGTGGTCGGCGCCAATCTTTACGGAGACCAAAACGGCAGCATCAACTGGGACCCTATCCCAGGGGCCGGTAACTTCTCTCAAGATCGCGCCTACGCGGTCAGCTACAATCGCCCCTTCATTACGGATGACGGCACCGGCGCGGCCTCTGGCGCGCAGGACTATCTGTTCGGCGCCGACTATTCGGCGATCTACTGGCTCGAGAAGCAAGGGTACGACGTCTCCTACATCTCTGGCGTCGACACCGATCGGCTCGGGGCCGACTACCTCAAGAACTACAAGTCATTCATCTCGGTTGGCCACGACGAATACTGGTCGGGCGACCAGCGCGCGAATGTCGAAGAAGCGCGCGATTCTGGCGTCAACCTGCTCTTCTGGAGCGGCAACGAAGTCTACTGGAAGACGCGCTGGGAGGTCGCCTACAGCGCCGACGGCACGGCTTACCGCACGCTCGTCTGCTACAAGGAGACGCTTGCGGTCGCCGATCCCAACGCCGGCCCGGCGGACTACTACAACCTAGACCCGAGTGACATCTGGACCGGAACGTGGATGGACACGCGCTTCCATGGTAACCCGCAGGCCGGCGGCGGTAACCTCCAGGATGTGGACCCGATCACCGGCCTCAACCCGGCCTGCCACTGCGGCCAGAACCAGCTGACCGGCCAGCTGTTCGGCCCCGATGGCGCCGGCCAGTTTGGCGGTGCCCTCGATGTGCCGTCGAACTATGCCACCCTGCGGGTCTGGCGCGACACCACCATCGCCAACGGCGGCCAACTCGACATTGCCCCGGGAATCCTCGGCTACGAGTGGGACACCTCGCCCGACGACAACCAGCGTCCCGCCGGCCTCATCAAGCTGTCCGAGACGACGCTGTCGTGGAATGCAATCCTGACCGACCAGGGCAACAACACTGCCCCAGGTGTCGCGACGCACAACCTGTCGCTTTATCGCACCGCGAGTGGCTCGCTGGTCTTTGGTGCTGGCACCACCTTCTGGACCTGGGGACTCAGCGACGAGCATGACAGCTCACCCTACGGTGCCAACATCGAGAACGTCGACATCCAGCAGTTCACGATCAACATGTTCGCGGACATGGGAATCCAGCCGGGGGTCGCTGACGCCTTCCTGATCTCGCAAGGGCTGAAGCGCGCCAGCGCGTCGACCGACACCACCGCCGCGGTGGCTTCGATCAACGACTTGCCCGACACTGTCGAGGCATTGTCGCCGGTGATGATCACCGGCACGGCGACCGACATTGATGGCAACCCGTTGACGACCGACGGCAAGGTAGCTGCGGTCGAGGTATCCGTCGACGGCGGCACCACCTGGAAGGTTGCGAGCTCCGCCGACAATTGGGCCACCTGGAGCTTCTACTGGTATCCGACGAAGCAGGGCACCGTCACGATCGAGGCCCGGGCAATCGACGACAGCCTGAACGTCTACAACATTACTCCGGACATCGAGGTCGTCACGGTTACGCCGTCGAGCGCCTTCAGCGCCTTCGGCGGCAAAACGCCGGGCTCTCCGGTCCTGACCAACGACGCGACGACGATCGAGCTCGGCATGCGCTTCGCCGTCGACCGCGCCGGGAGCGTGACCGAGCTCAGGTACTGGCGCGGCAGTGGCGACGCCAACGACACCGACGTGCGCGAGGGCCATCTCTGGCGCGCCGACGGTACCCTGCTCGCCACGGTGATCTTCACCTCGGGCCTGGGCCAGACCGGCTGGCAGGTTGCCACCCTGTCGTCGCCCGTGACCCTGACGGCGGGGACGCAATATATCGTTTCGTATCGCACCAACGACAATTACGTGTCGACGAACAACTATTTCGTGGATGCGAATGACGTCGCCTTCGACGGTCTCAACAACGATTCCTTCTGGGGGTCCGGCGGCGTCGTGCGCGTCGTCCAGGACGGGGCCGGCGGCAACAATGGCGTCTACCACTACGGCGGCGGCACTGCAGTCATGCCGTCGGATTCGTACAACGGCGCCAACTACTGGGTCGACATCACCTTCGACGCCCTCAATGCGCCGGTGAACTCGCCCCCGGTCATTACGTCGGCCGCGGCACTGGCCTCGCCAGAGAACCGGCTGATCGCCGGCACGATCACCGCGACCGACGCCAACGTCGATCCGCTCACCTACGCGATCGTCGGCGGAGCCGACGCCGCGCGCTTCACCATCAACGCCTCGACCGGCGTGCTGAGCTTCGTGGCGGCGCCTGACTACGAGGCCCCAGCCGACGCGGGCGCCAACAACGTCTACGACCTGATCGTCAGCGTCAGCGACGGCATCGCGCCGGCGGTGACCCAGGCGATCACCGTCACCGTCACCGACCGGGCCGAGAACGGCATTACCGGCTCAAGCGTCTTCGCCTCGACCGACGCGCCGACGACGACCGAGACGACCGACCCGACCGACTACGAGCTCGGCATGAGGTTCACGGCGAACGCCGTGGGCACCATCACCGAGCTGCGCTACTTCCGCGGCGCGGCAGACGCCAACGACACCGACACGCGCGTCCTGAATCTGTGGAGCGCCGCAGGCGTCCTGCTGGGGTCCGTCACCGTGACCTCCGCCGCGGGCGAATCGGGCTGGCAGGTCGGCACCCTCTCGGCGCCGATCGCGATCCAAGCCGGCTCGACCTACGTCGTGTCCTACGGCACCACGCAGAACTACGCCGCCACTAGCAACTACTTCACCGCCGCCCACAGCGGACCCGACGGTGTGCTGACCGCCGGCGTTTCCGCCGGCGTCTTCGCCGACGGCACGCCCGGCGTCTTTCCAAACGCCAGCTACAACAACTCGAATTATTGGGTCGACGTCACGTTCGTCCCCGCCTCCGCCAACAACAGCGCGCCGGTCATCACCTCGGGTACCACCTTCACCTCGCCCGAGAACCGCTCGCTCGTCACCACCATCACCGCAACCGACGCCAACGCCAACCCGCTCACCTACGCGATCGCCGGCGGGGCCGACGCCGCC
>NZ_BKAJ01000112.1 GCF_007992495.1 Reyranella soli | reverse complement strand
CATGAACTCATGTTAATCACCCGCCGCCGCGCCGGGCGCCAGGACCCAGGTGTCCTTGGTGCCGCCGCCCTGGCTCGAATTGACGACCAGCGAACCCTCCTTCAGCGCCACGCGTGTCAGGCCGCCGGGAATGATGGTGGTCTTGCGGCCCGACAGCACGAAGGGCCGCAGATCGACATGGCGCGGCGCCACGCCCTGGCCGACGAAGGTCGGGCAGGTCGAGAGCGCCAAGGTCGGCTGGGCGATGTAGTTGTCCGGCCGCGCCTTCAAGAGCGTGGTGAACTCCTCGATCTCGGCCTTGCTCGACGTGGGGCCAACCAGCATGCCCTTGCCGCCCGACCCGTGGATCTCCTTGACCACCAGCTCGGGCAGGCGCTCGAGCACGTACTTGAAGTCGTCGGCGCGATCGCAGCGCCAGGTCGGCACGTTGTTCAGAATCGGCTCCTCGCCGAGATAGAAGCGCACCATCTCCGGCACGTAGGTGTAGGTCGACTTGTCGTCGGCCACGCCGTTGCCCAGTGCATTGACGATGTTGACGCGGCCGGCGCGCAGCGCGCCCAGCAGCCCCGCGACACCGAGGAAGGAATCCGGCCGCATCGCCAGCGGATCGAGGAAGGCGTCGTCGACGCGCCGGTAGATCACGTCGACGCGCTGCGGCCCGCGCGGCGTGCGCATGTAGACGCGGCCCTCGTCGACGAACAGGTCGGAGCCCTTGACCAGCTCGATGCCCATCTCGTCGGCCAGGAAGGCATGTTCGAAGTAGGCGCTGTTGTAGTGGCCCGGCGTCAGCAGCACGACGTTGGGCTCGGCATCGTCACTGAACGACACCGAGCGCAGGGTTGCCAAAAGCTCCTCGGTGTAGTCGGCGACCGGCAGCACGCGCATGGCCGAGAACAGCTCGGGCGCCAGCCGCATCATCACTTCGCGATTCTCGAGGACGTAGGACACGCCCGATGGCGTGCGCACATTGTCCTCGAGGACATAGAAATCCTTCTCGCCGACGCGCACCAGGTCGATGCCGGCGATGTGGGCGTGCACGCCGCCCGGCAAGTCGAGGCCCTGCGCCATGGCGACGAACTCGGCGTTCATCAGCACCTGCTGCTCGGGGATGACGCCGGCGCGGCAGATCTCGCGCGCGCCGTAGGCGTCGGCCAGGAAGGCGTTGAGCGTGCGCACGCGCTGCACCAGGCCCTTGTGCAGGTACTCCCATTCGTCCCAGGCGATGACGCGCGGGATGATGTCGAAGGGGATCGTCGTTTCCGCGCCGTCGACGGCGCCATAGGCGCCGAAGGTGATGCCGTGCCGGCGATAGAAGACGTCGACCTCATGCCGCGTTGCCGCGACCTTCTCGGGCGAGGTCTGCGCCAGCCAGTTGGCGACGGCGCGATAGGGCGCGCGGACAGCGTCCGCTGCGCCTGAATTCATTTCATCGAATGCCTTGGCCGCCATCCGGCATTTCACCCCCTGTCGAATCACAATATAAGCAATCGACGGGCCAACAAAGCGCCTGTGAAACGTCGGGAGGAGCAGCATGAAGCAGGTCCAGATCGACCGCTATGGAACGCCCTGGGACGTCGCGCGCTGCGCCGATGTGCCCGATGTCGGCGAACCGGCCGCCGACGAAGTCGTGTTCGACGTGCTGGCGTTCCCCATCAATCCGGCCGACATGTGGTTCTGCCGCGGCAGTTACCGGCTGAAGCCGCCGCTGCCGGCCACACCGGGCGCCGAGTGCGTCGGCCGTGTCGTCGCCGTCGGGTCGGCCGTGAATCACGTCAAGAAGGGTGACCTTGTCATCAACCTGCAGCGCGAGAACTGGGCGCAGCGCCGCAAGGTCAAGGGCGACGACGCGATCCCGCTGCCGGCCGGCATCGACCTCAGGCAGGCCGCGATGGTGCGCATCAACCCGCCGACTGCACAGCTGATGCTGTCGGACTTCGTCGACCTCAAGCCCGGCGACTGGGTGATCCAGAACGTCGCCAACTCCGCGGTGGGCCGACTGCTGATCGTGCTGGCCAAGCAGCGCGGCCTGCGCACGGTCAATGTCGTGCGCCGCGCCGATCTGGCCGGCGAGCTGGAGGCGCTCGGCGCCGACAGCGTGGTGGTCGACAGCAGCGACCTGGCGCGCCACGTCGGCGAGGTGACGGGCGACGCCAAGATCATGCTGGGCGTCGAGGCGATCGGCGGCGCGGCCACCGGCCGGCTGGCCGACTGCCTCGCGACCGACGGCACCTTGGTCCACTACGGCTCGATGAGCGGCGAGGACCCGAAGGTCACGCGCAACAACTTCATCTATCGAGGCATACGGCTCACCGGCTTCATGCTGGGTCGTTTCCTGGCGCGGCGCAGTCCCGCCGAGATCCGCGCGATCTACGCCGATCTCGGCGGACAGGTCATGGCGGGCAAGCTTTCCGCGCCGGTGGACACGGTCTATCCGATCGAGAATATCAAGGACGCCCTGGCGCACGCCGACAAAGGCGGCCGCAACGGCAAGATCCTGGTCAGCCCGAATGGGGCGATCTGAACACGGAGGACAAGCAATGAGCTCGGAGGTCTCGGCAGTCGAGAAGATGCTGCAGGTCTATTTCGACGGCCTCTACGAAGGCGACACCAAGAAGCTGGGCGAGGCGTTCCATCCCGCCTCGCATCTCTACGCCGCGGCCGGCGACGGCAAGGCCACCGACTGGCCGCGTGGCGAGTGGTTCAAGATGGTGGAAGGTCGGCCGTCCGGTAAGGCCAAGGGCAGCGCGCGCGCCGACCGCATCGTGTCGATCGACTTCTCCGGCCCGACCACGGCGATCGCCAAGGTCGAATGCCAGCTGCCGCCGCGCTACTTCACGGATTATCTGACGCTGCTGAAGGTGGACGGTCGTTGGCAGATCATCTCCAAGACCTTCCATACGGTGACGAAGGAAAGCTGAGGCACGGCGTCGGCGACAGCAAAACTGTCATCCCGAGCGTAGCGAGGGACCTTTCCTGTTGCCTAAAGGTCCCTCGCTGCGCTCGGGATGACATCGTCTTCGTGGCTCCTAATTCTTCGCGTCGGCCGCGACCTGGACCTTGATCATCTTGTCCTGCGGCGCCGGGACCGAGCCCGACTGGCCCTGGCCCTTCTTGATCTTGTCCACGAACTCCATGCCCGACGTGACCTTGCCCCACACGGTGTACTGGTTGTCGAGGAAGTTCGAATCCTTGAACACGATGAAGAACTGGCTGCGCGCGCTGTTGGGATCGCTGGTGCGCGCCATCGACACGGCGCCACGCACATGCGGCTCCTTGGAGAACTCGGCCGGCAGCGTCTCGCCCATGCCGCCCGAGCCGGTGCCGGTCGGATCGCCGGTCTGGGCCATGAAGCCGTCGATCACGCGATGGAACACGACGCCGTCGTACTTGCCCTCGCGTGCGAGCTTCTTGATCTGAGCCACGTGCTTGGGCGCCAGATCCGGACGCATCTCGATGACCACGCGGCCATCCTTGAGATCGATATAGAGCGTGTTTTCCTTGTCCATGGCGGCGGTCGCTCCTGCGAACATTAAAGAGACGGCGACGAATAACGGCGTCAGTGCCAGACGCATCATGGGGCCCTCACTCTCACCACGCCGATAGGTCGGCGCGCGACCATACTGGCCGATCCCGGAAAGACAAGCCTCAAGTCGGCCGCCGATCGGGCCGGCGTCGGGGTGTGCATCGTTTCCCGTGGAGTTTCGGCGAAACCGGCGCTTAGAGTGCAGGAATAGTGGGAAGTCATTGATAAATCGGATTGTCGTATGACCGCCATGGATGGCGGAGAGCGGCTCGATGAGGGCCCGGCCGCCCTGAACTCCGTGCTCGAACGGCCGCACGCCGACGGTCGCGCGCGTCCGCTCGAGGAAATCTTCCCCTTGCGCGGCAATGCCGGGCGCGCACGCCTGATGCAGGAGACCTGGCGCGCCTTCGTGGTCGGGATGATGGGCAAGGTAGCGGCGGCCTTCGATGGCGGCCGCTCGCCGCCGGAAATCGCCTATGCCATCGGCGAGGTCGTGCACAACACCTTCCGCACCCGCGGGGTGACGCTCACCAGTTATGAGCTGCGTCGCCTGGTCGCCGAGCTGCTCGTGCAACGGCAGAGCGGACGCGGCGGGGCGAGCGGCCCGCTCGTGCAGTTCGCCAACGAACCTTCGACAGCGACGACATCGTGGACCGGCGCCGACGCCGCAGCGCCACCGCCGCCGGTCGGCGATGCGGTGTTCGCGGGGCCACCGTCGCGTCTCGTGACGATGACGCCGCGCGAGATCGCCGACGTCGTGGCCAAGGTCCGCGGCAGGCTCGTCGGCGATCCGTTCAGCCTGCCGCGCAAGGTCGTGGTCGACGCCATTGCATCGGTGCTCGTCGACTCGGCGCCCGAAGAGCGCGATCGACTGACGCGACTGGCACTGAGCGAGCTCTGCGGCCTGGGGCCGATCGATCGCCTGTGGGCCGATCGCTCGATCCGCGCCGTGTTCGTGAACGGGCCGGACTCGATCCAAGTCGAGCGTGCGGGTGTCATCGAACCGTCGCAGGAGAGGTTTCGCGATCGAGCCCATCTCGAAGAGATCGTCGGACGTCTTGCGCGGCCGGGCGCGTCGCCGGCAGTGGCGGTCAGCCTGAGAGACGGCAGCGAGGGTGTGGTGCTGTTTCCACCGGCGGCGCCGGCGGGGCCCGTCCTGGCGCTGCGGCGCGGCGAGCCCGGTGAGGCGACCCTCGAACGGCTGGTCGCAGCCAGGCGGCTCGACCGGAGGATGGCCGACCTGCTGCGCATCGCCATCCGCAGCCGCCTGAACATCCTCGTGGTCGGACCTGAAAAAGCGGGCAAGACCGCCCTGTTGGCGGCCCTGACGCGCGATCTTGCCGATGTCAGGGTTGTTACCGTGGCACCGCACCGCGAATTCCGGGGAATATCGATGGCAGGGGCATCGATGGCGAAAGTCGAGCTGGTCGCCTCGGCGCAGGTATCCTTGAGTGCACTGCTAGCCGCCGGCAATCAGTTCCGCCCCGATCTGCTGGTCGTCGACTCGCTGCAGCCAGCCGACGCCGCGGCGCTGGAAAAACTATTGTCGGCAGGAGCGCGCGGCATTCTCGCCGCCGGAGAGCCGCGGGCGGTTGCCGGCGTGCCGCGTCAATCTGTCGATCTCCTGGTCAGCGTCGGCCGCCTGCGCGGCTCGTTCGTCGTGACCGCCATCGAGGATGCAACCGGCGCCGAGCTCTTCGCCTATCAGAAGGACGGTGGCTTCCAGCGTCGGGCGAGCACGCCGTCATTCGCCCGCACCGTGCACGAGGCAGGCTACGGCGAGGCGCTTTCCAGCGTGTTTCATTAACGAGTGCGACCGGCCGCCACATACCGATTAAGGCCGAAAACCCGTTACGTCACAGGCCTATATCTGGTACTAACCGCTTTGAAATGCGGGGGATTTTGCGGGTCGGAACCCTCCAGAGAGAGCGGCCTGCTGAAGGGACGATTGCATGAACGGCAAGCGCGTTTTGGGCATTCTCGGGATGGTGGTGAGCGCCGCGCTTGGGTTCGCGGGTAGCGCCCTGGCGCAGCCGATCGTCGGCGTGCCGCACGATTGGCAGACGAACTTCCCACCGCCCTTCACGCCGGTGATGGAGAAGGTCGAATCGCTGAACGGCCTCCTGCTGGTCATCATCACGCTGATCTGCATCTTCGTGCTGGCCCTGCTGATCTACGCGGTGTGGCGCTTCCATGCCTCGCGCAACCCGAGTGCGACGACGACGACCCACAACACCGTGCTCGAGATCGCCTGGACGGTCGTGCCCATCCTCATCCTGGTGGTCATCGCCATCCCGTCGTTCCGGCTGCTCTACTACAGCGACAAGGCCGTCGATCCCGCCTTCACCATCAAGGTGACGGGCAACCAGTGGTACTGGACCTACAACTATCCCGACCAGGGTGACTTCACGGTCGAGAGCCGCATCCTGCCCGAGGCCGACCGCATCAAGCAGAAGCCGCAGGTGCCGCGCCTGCTGGCGGTCGACGAGGAGATGGTGATCCCCAAGGGCACCACCGTCCGCATCATCGGCACCGCCGTCGGCAACTCGATGCACGGCTGGACCGTTCCCGGCTTCGGCATCAAGAAGACGGTGATCCCCGGCCGCCTCAACGAGGGCTGGATCAACGTCAAGGAAGAGGGCTTCTACTTCGGCCAGTGCTCGCAGATCTGTGGCGACAATCACAGCTACATGCCGATCGCGGTGCGCGTGGTCTCCAAGGACGTCTTCGACAAATGGGTGGAGCAGAAGAAGAAGGCGGCCGGCCTCGCACCGGCGACCGACTTCGCTTCCGCCACTCCCGCCAACCGCTAAGCGCTTCGCCGCAGGAGAGATAAAATGGCCACCGGGTACGGCGCCGCCCACTCACACGACGCTCATGGTCACGACGACCATCACACGCCGACGGGCATCAAGCGCTGGCTGTACAGCACCAACCACAAGGACATCGGCACGATGTACCTTGTGTTCGCGATCTTCGCCGCCCTGATCGGCGCCACCTTCTCGGTGGTCATGCGTCTCGAGCTGCTGCAGCCCGGCGTGCAGTACTTCAACGGTCCGGACGGCACGCCGAACGGCCACCTGTGGAACACCGTCGTCACGGCGCACGGCCTGATCATGGTGTTCTTCGTCGTCATGCCGGCGCTGATCGGCGGGTTCGGCAACTGGTTCGTGCCGCTGATGATCGGCGCGCCCGACATGGCCTTCCCGCGCATGAACAACATCAGCTTCTGGCTGCTGCCGCCGGCCTTCCTCCTGCTGCTGGCCTCGGCCGTGATCGGCGGCGGCGTCGGCACCGGCTGGACGATCTATCCGCCGCTCACGATCAGCCAGGGCGCGGGCATGGATCTCGCGATCTTCTCGCTGCACATCGCCGGCGCGTCCTCGATCCTGGGCGCCATCAACTTCATCACCACGATCTTCAACATGCGGGCGCCGGGCATGACCTTGCACCGCATGCCGCTGTTCGCCTGGTCGATCCTGGTGACGGCGTTTCTGCTGCTGCTGGCCCTGCCGGTCCTGGCCGGCGCCATCACCATGCTGCTGACCGACCGCAACTTCGGCACCTCGTTCTTCAAGCCCGAGGGTGGCGGTGATCCGACCCTGTTCCTGCACCTCTTCTGGTTCTTCGGCCATCCCGAGGTGTACATCATGATCCTGCCGGCCTTCGGCATCGTCAGCCACATCATCTCGACCTTCTCCAAGAAGCCGATCTTCGGCTACCTGGGCATGGCCTACGCGATGGTGGCGATCGGCGTCGTCGGCTTCGTGGTGTGGGCGCATCACATGTTCACGGTCGGCATGGATGTCGATACGCGCGCCTACTTCGTCGCCGCGACGATGGTGATCGCGGTGCCGACAGGCATCAAGATCTTCTCCTGGATCGCCACCATGTGGGGCGGCTCGATTCGCCTCGAAGTGCCGATGCTGTGGGCGATCGGCTTCATCTTCCTGTTCACCGTGGGCGGCGTCACGGGCGTCGTGCTGGCCAATGCCGGCGTCGATTACTCGCTGCACAACACCTACTACGTGATCGCGCACTTCCACTACGTGCTCTCGCTCGGCGCGGTGTTCGGCATGTTCGCCGGCTTCTACTACTGGTTCGGCAAGATGACCGGCCGGCAGTATCCGGAGTGGGCGGCGCAGATCCACTTCTGGACGACCTTCATCGGCGTGAACCTGACGTTCTTCCCGATGCACTTCAGCGGGCTCGCCGGCATGCCGCGCCACTACGTCGACTATCCCGACGCGATGTCGCACTGGAACTACATCTCCTCGATCGGCGCCTTCATCTCCTTCGGCTCGACCATCTTCTGGCTGATCTTCGTCGTGTTCGGCGGAATGCTGGCCGGCAAGCGGGTCGGCGCCAACTACTGGGGCGACGGCGCCACGACGCTGGAATGGACGGTGGCTTCGCCGCCGCCGTTCCACACCTTCGAGGAACTGCCGCACATCTCCCCGACGGCGCACCACTGAGATAGGAGCGAAGGCGCCCCCTCCAGGATTCATGAGGTCGGCGCCTTCGCCTTGATTGAGCAATGAGCGACACGACACAGATCCTGAGGGCATTCGACGAGGCGCCGCCGACGCGCGTGCGCGACTACGTCGACTTGCTCAAGCCCAGGGTCATGTCGCTGGTTGTCTTCACCGGCCTGGTCGGCGTGATGATCGCGCCGGGCCACCTGCATCCCTTCACCGCCGCGCTCGCCGTGCTGGCGATCGCGCTGGGCTCGGGCGCCGCCGGCTGCATCAACATGTGGTACGAGCGCGACCTCGACGCCCTGATGGCGCGCACCGCCAACCGGCCTCTGCCGGCCGGCCGCGTGGCGCCGGACGACGCGCTGGGTCTTGGCGTGCTGCTGTCGATCTTCTCCGTCCTGCTGATGGCGGTGTCGACCAACTTCGTCGCGGCCGGGCTGCTCACCGCCGCGATCCTGTTCTATGTCTTCATCTACACGGTGTGGCTGAAGCGCCGCACGCCGCAGAACATCGTGATCGGCGGCGCCGCCGGCGCCTTCCCGCCGATGATCGGCTGGGCTGCCGTCACCGGCGACGTCTCGCTCATCTCGATCGCCCTGTTCGGCCTGATCTTCCTGTGGACGCCGCCGCACTTCTGGGCGCTGGCGCTCTATCGCAGCGACGACTATCGCCGCGCCGGCGTGCCCATGCTGCCGGTGGTGGCGGGGCCGCGCGAGACCAAGCGGCAGATGCTGATCTACACCTTCGTGCTGCTGCCGGTGGCGCTGGTGCCGACCTTGATGGGCGCGGTCGGCTGGCTCTACGGCGCCGTCGCCCTGGTGCTGAGCCTCTCTTTCATCGGCCACGCCGTGACGGTGTGGCGCGCGGCCGACGACGCGACCGGCCATGGTCCGGCGCGTCGCATGTTCCGCTTCTCGCTGATCTATCTCGCCGCGCTGTTCGCCGCGCTGCCGGTCGACCAGCTGGTGTCCCGGATGCTGGCCGGATGAGCGTGATGGCCGACAACCGCCCCGGCGATTCCGACATCCACCGCCGCCAGCGCGGCAAGAACCTTGTCGTGGCCGGCTTCCTGGTGGTGCTGGTCGTGATCTTCTTCGTGCTCACCATCGTGCGCATGGGGCCGCAGCAATGAGCGGCGACAAGAACGCCCGGCTCGCCTGGACGCTCGCCGCCACGGTCGGCGGCATGCTGGCGCTGGCCTACGCGGCCTCGCCGCTCTACGACATGTTCTGCCGCGCCACCGGCTTCGGCGGCACGCCCAAGGTCGCCGTGGAGCAGGGCGCCGATGGAGCGGGGCGCCCCGTGCTGTCGCGCACCGTCAACGTGCGCTTCGATTCCAACGTCGATGCCAACCTGCCGTGGCGCTTCACGCCGCTCGAGCGCGAGGTCAAGGTCAAGCTGGGCGAGGAGAAGCTGGTCCACTACCGCGTGACCAACGTTTCGCAGCGCCCGATCGTCGGCACCTCGACCTATAACGTCACGCCCGAGCACGCCGGGCCGTGGTTCAACAAGCTGCAATGCTTCTGCTTCACCGAGCAGTTGCTGCTGCCCGGGCAGTCGGTCGACATGCCCGTGGTGTTCTTCGTCGATCCCGAGATGGACAAGGATCGGCGCTACGACAACGTCCGCACCATCACGCTCTCGTACACCTTCTTCGAGGCCAAGACGGAGCGGGCGAAGACCTTGCTCGGCAGCGTTCCTGCCGACGCCACTGGAAAGGGTGGATGATCATGGCCGACGGCACTCCCAAGCATCCCTATCATCTGGTCGATCCCAGCCCGTGGCCGGCGCTGGGTGCGCTGGGTGCGCTCCTGCTGGCGCTGGGGGCGGGGCTCGGCATGCATCCCGAGATACTCGGCACCGGCGTCGCCAACGTCGTCAAGGCGGTGCAGTGGTGGATCATTGCGCCCGGCCTGGCGCTGATCCTCGCCGTGATGTTCTGGTGGTGGAGCGACGTCATCGTCGAATCCCGCAAGTACCACACGGCGGTGGTCCAGCTCGGCCTGCGCTACGGCATGATCCTGTTCATCGCCTCGGAGGTGCTGTTCTTCGCCGCCTTCTTCTGGGCCTTCTTCGACGCCTCGCTGTTCCCGAACTCGCCGGAGATGCCGGTGCGCGCCGAGGCGACCGGCGGCGTCTGGCCGCCCAAGGGCATCAGCGTCATCGCGCCGTTCGACCTGCCCTTCATGAACACGCTGATCCTGCTGCTGTCGGGCACCACGGTGACCTGGGCGCACCATGCGATCCTCGAGGGCAACAAGCGCGACGCGGTGCGCGGGCTGACGCTGACGGTGATCTTGGGCATCTGCTTCACCGGCATCCAGGCCTACGAGTACTTCAACGCGCCGTTCAGCTTCCGTGAGAACATCTATTCCTCGACGTTCTTCATGGCGACCGGCTTCCACGGCTTCCACGTGCTGGTCGGCACGACCTTCCTGCTGGTCTGCCTGTTCCGCGCCATGGCCGGCCAGTTCAAGCCGAACCAGCATTTCGGGTTCGAGGCCGCCGCTTGGTACTGGCACTTCGTCGACGTGGTGTGGCTGTTCCTGTTCTTCTGCATCTACTGGTGGGGCTCGGGCAAGGCGCCGATCGCCCTGCACTGACGCAGCGCCACAGACTATGTTTGAACCGCCGGGTGATCCCCGGCGGTTCGCCTTTGGGAGGCACGTGATGTCTGATTGGCCGCGGCAATCGCCTGTCGACGTCGCCCTGCGCGGGGCCTGCCCGCGCTGCGGCCGTGGCCGGCTATTCGCCGGTCTGCTGAACGTTGCCGAACGTTGCTCGGAGTGCGACCTCGACCTGCGCGGCAACGATGCCGGCGACGGCCCCGCGGTCTTCGTCATCCTGGGCCTGGGCGCCATCGTCATGATCCTGGTGTTCTGGGTCGAGTTCCGCTTCGAGCCGCCGTGGTGGGTGCATGTCCTGATCTGGGGACCGCTCACCGTCGGACTCGCCGTATGGATGCTGCGCGTGCTGAAGGCGTGGCTGATCGCCCAGCAGTACACCCATCGCTCGACGGCGCTGGACGAATAGGAGAGGGCGTATGATCCGGCTCAGGCCAGCCTTGTGGCCCACCCTCATCTCGCTGCCGATCTTCGTGGTCTCGCTGGGGCTCGGCCTCTGGCAGATGGAGCGCCGCGAATGGAAGCGCGACATCCTGCATCGCATCGAGGTCAACCAGGCAGCCGCTCCCATCACGCTCGACGAGCTGCTGCGCGGCAATCCGCTGCGCCAGGAGTACGGCCGCGTGACCGTGTCGGGCACGCTCCTGAACGACAAGGAGTTCTACCTCGCCGCACGCAACCTCAAGAACAAGGTCGGCCTGCAGGTCGTGACGCCGCTCAGGACGGACGACGGCCGCATCGTGCTGTTCGACCGCGGCTGGATTCCCCAGGAGCAGAAGGATCCGGCCAAGCGCGCCCAAGGGCAGGTGACCGATCGCGTCGATCTCACCGGCATCGTCCGCCGCAACCAGGAGCGCCGCCAGTTCGCGCCCGAGAACGTGCCGGACAAGAACGTGTGGTTCCATGTCGACGTGCCGCTGATGCGCAGCATGGCGGGCGGCAAGCCCGATCCCAAGCTCGACACCTTCTTCCTCGAGGCCGATGCGGCGCCCAACCCCGGCGGCGTGCCGATCGGCGGCCAGACGCGCCTCGACATCCCCAACGACCATCTGCAGTACGCCATCACCTGGTTCCTGCTCGCGCTGGCGCTGGCCGGCGTCTATCTCGCCTATCACTGGGAGAACGGCCGCCTCACCGTCGCCGGCCGCACGAAGGTCAAGCCCAAGGACGCGCCATGATCGCCAACGATCCCTATGCCGAGCTCGAACGCCGCTTCGCGCGGTTGAGCGCCGTCAATCGCGCCAGCTCGATCCTGAACTGGGACCGCTCGGCCATGATGCCGTCGGGCGCCAGCGAGGACCGCGCCGACCAGCTCGCGACCCTGGGCGTCATCGCCCACGGCATGATCGCCGCACCCGACATGCCCGAGCTGTTGTCGCGGGCGGAGGAGGGGGCCACGGGCCTCGACCAATGGCGCGCTGCCAACCTGCGCGAGATGCGCCGACTGTGGGTGCACGAGAGCGCATTGCCATCCGATCTGGTCGAGGCGCGCACCCGCGCCACGTCGGCTTGCGAGATGGTCTGGCGCGAGGCCAAGAAGAACGCCGATTTCAAGTCGCTGCTGCCGATGCTCGGTGAGGTGCTGGCCGTCATGCGCCGCGTCGGCGAGGCCAAGGCTGCCGCGCTCGGCACCTCACTCTACGACGCGCTGCTCGACGAGTTCGAGCCGGGCGGCCGCTCGGCGCGCATCGACGAGCTGTTCGGCGAATTGCGCACCTTCCTGCCCGACCTTCTGGGCCGCGTCATGGAGCGCCAGGCGAAGGCGGGCAAGCCGCTCGCGCTCGACGGGCCATTTCCGGTCGAGCAGCAGCGCAAGCTCGGTGAGGAGATGTGCCGTCGGCTCGGCTTCGATTTCACGCACGGTCGTCTCGATGTCTCGGCGCACCCCTTCACCGGCGGCACGGCCGACGACGTTCGCATCACCACGCGCTACGACGAGGCCGACTTCGCGCGCGCCCTGATGGGCGTGCTGCACGAGACCGGCCACGGCCTCTACGAGCTCGGCCTGCCGCGCGACTGGCGGCGCCAGCCGGTTGGCAATGCGCGCGGCATGGCCTTGCACGAAAGCCAGTCGCTGCTGATGGAGATGCAGGCCTGCCGCAGCGACGCCTTCCTCGCGTTTGCAGCCCCGCGCATGCGCGCCGCCTTCGGTAAGGACGGGCCGGCCTGGACGGCCGACAACATCCATCGGATCTACACGCGGGTCGCGCCGGGCTACATCCGCGTCGACGCCGACGAGGTGACCTACCCATTGCACATCATGCTGCGCTACCGGCTGGAGCGGGCGATGCTTTCAGGCGACCTCGAGCTCGCCGATCTCCCGGGGGCCTGGAACGAGGGCATGCGCGATCTTTTGGGCATCGAGCCGCCCGACGACGCGCTGGGCTGCCTGCAGGACATCCATTGGCCGGATGGCGGCTGGGGCTATTTCCCGACCTATACCCTGGGCGCGATGGCCGCGGCCCAGCTCTTCGCCGCCGCCCGGCGGGCCGAGCCGGGCCTGATGGAGGCCATCGGCAAGGGCGATTTTGCCCCCTTGCTGGCCTGGCTGCGGGCCAATGTGCACGGCAAGGGCTCATTGGAGAGCACCGACCAGGTCCTGGTCGAGGCGACCGGCGATCGCCTCGGGACCGCCGCCTTCAAGGCCCATCTGGAAACCCGCTACCTGTCGGCGTAAGAGGAAGCCATGCTCGATCTCCGCCCCAACTGCGAATGCTGCGACAAGGACCTGCCCAACGGCGCGCCTGACGCGCTGATCTGCACCTACGAGTGCACGTTCTGCGCGGATTGCGCCCGAACTCGGCTGGGCGGCCTTTGCCCCAATTGCGGCGGTGACCTCGTGAAGCGTCCGACGCGCCCGGCGCGGATGCTGGAGAAACACCCCGCTTCGACCAAGAGGGTCCGCAAGGATCATGCGCCCTGCCGCCAAGTGGCTTAGGCAAGTGGCGTAGGGCTGCCCAGTCGGAGTTTTTCTTTTGCGCTACATCAGCACGCGCCACGGCTCGCAGGGAAATCCCCAGCCGCTTGGCTTCGAGGACGTCATGCTCGCGGGCCTCGCCCGCGACGGCGGCCTCTACCTGCCGGCCGAATGGCCGCAATTCTCCAAGGCCGAGATCGCTTCCCTCAGGGGCCAGCCCTATGGCGAGGTCGCCTATCGGGTGATGCGGCCGTTCATCGGTGATGCCTTCGACGAGGCGACCTTCCGTCGCCTGATCGGCGAGGCCTATGCCTCGTTCGAGACGCCGGAGGTGGCGCCGGTGAAGCCGTTGGGCGAAAGCGGTCTTCACCTGCTCGAGCTGTTCCACGGCCCGACGCTCGCCTTCAAGGACGTGGCGCTGCAGCTCTTGGGCCGCATGCTCGATCACACGCTGACGGCGCGGCAGCAGCACGCCACCATCGTCGGCGCCACCTCGGGCGACACCGGCTCGGCCGCCATCGAGGCGGTGCGCGACCGCAGGACCATCGACATCTTCATGCTGTTCCCGCACGGCCGGGTGAGCGAGGTCCAGCGTCGCCAGATGACGACGGTGCTGGCGCCCAACGTGCACAACGTCGCCATCGAGGGCACGTTCGACGACTGCCAGGACCTCGCTAAGGCGTGCTTCAACGATCTCGCTTTCCGCGATCGTCATGCCCTGACGGCGGTGAACTCGATCAACTTCGCCCGCGTGATGGCGCAGATCGTCTATTACTTCTGGGCGGCGGTGAAGCTCGGCGCGCCGGAGCGCCCCGTGGCCTTCACGGTGCCGACAGGCAATTTCGGCAACGTCTATGCGGGCTACGCGGCCCGCCAGATGGGCCTGCCGGTCTCGCACTTCGTCGTGGCGACCAACAGCAACGACATCCTGGCGCGCTTCTTCGAGGCGGGCGGCATGACCATGACCGACGTGGTGCCGACCTACAGCCCCAGCATGGACATCCAGATCTCCAGCAACTTCGAGCGCCTGCTGTTCGACCTCTACGGCCGCGACGGCAAGGCGCTGGCTGATGCGATGGCGGGCTTCAGGAGCCGCGGCACGCTGAAGGTCGGTGCCAATGCGCTGGGCGGCGTGCGCGAGCTGTTCGACGCCGGCCGGCTCGACGACGAGGGCACGCTGAAAGCCATCGTCGACTGCCGCAAGCGGTTTGGCGTGACGCTCGATACCCATAGCGCAGTGGGCTACGCCGTGGCCCAGCAGCACCGGCGCGATCCCAAGGTGCCGATGGTCGTGCTGTCGACGGCGCATCCCGCCAAGTTCCCGGATGCCGTCGAGAAGGCTGTCGGCGAGCGGCCGGCGCTGCCGCCCCGGCTTGCCGACCTGATGGAGCGTACCGAGCGCGTCGACGGGCTTCCCAACGATGTCGCAACACTGAAGAGCCTGATCGACGAGCGCATGGCGGCACTGCGGCAACCTTCTCGTGCGGCGAGGCGATAGGACGGATATGAGCAACGTCAAGGTCACCACTCTCCCCAACGGCCTGCGCGTCGCGGTCGACGCGATGCCCGAGGTCGAATCGGCGGCGCTCGGCATCTGGGTCGCCTGCGGCACGCGCCATGAATCGGCCGAGCTCAACGGCATGGCGCACATGCTGGAGCACATGGCCTTCAAGGGCACGCGCACGCGCTCGGCCCGCGCCATCGCCGAGGAGATCGAGAATGTCGGCGGCAGCCTGAACGCCTATACCGGCCGCGAGATCACGGCCTACCATGCCTCGGTGCTGAAGGAGGACGTGGCGCTGGGCGTCGAGATGGTGGCCGACATCCTGCGCAACTCGGTGTTCGATCCCGACGAGCTGCAGCGCGAGCGCGGCGTCATCCTGCAGGAGATCGGCCAGGCGCTCGACACGCCCGACGACCTGGTGTTCGACCAGTTCCAGGTCACGGCCTTTCCCGGCCAGCCGCTCGGCCGGCCGGTGCTGGGCACGGCCGAGACCGTCGAGGCGATCGGCCGTGACGATCTCTTCGCCTTCCTCGCCCGCCATTACACGGCGTCGAACATGGTCCTGTCGGCGGCCGGGCGTGTCGAGAACAACCAGATCATCGATCTCGCCGAGAAGTACTTCGGCTCGGTGCCCCGTACGCCCGCCAACGCCACGCCGCCGGTGCCGCTTGCCTATGTCGGCGGCGACGGCCGCGAATCGCGGGTGCTCGAGCAGGCCCACCTGGTGCTGGGCTGCCAGGGCATCGGCTATCGCGATCCCGACTACTTCGCGCTTGCCGTCTACTCGACCCTGTTCGGCGGCGGCATGTCCTCGCGCCTGTTCCAGCGCATCCGCGAGGAGCGGGGCCTGGTCTACGGCATCCACTGCTTCAACACCGCCTATGCCGACGGCGGCCTGTTCGGCATCTATGCCGGCACGGGCGAGGACGACCTCGGCGAGCTGGTGCCGGCGGTGTGCGAGGAATTCGCCGGCGTCGCCGATACGCTCAGCGAGGCCGAGCTGGTGCGCGCCCGCAACCAGATCAAGGCCGGCACGCTGATGGCGCTGGAATCGAGCGGCGCGCGCTCGGAGCAGGCGGCCCGCCACCTGATCATCCATGGCCGGCCGATCCCCTATGCCGAGATCGTGACCCGCATCGAGGCGGTCGATCAGGCGGCCGTGCAGCGGGTGGCGCGCCGGCTCCTGCAGGGCGAGCTCACGCTCGCCGCGCTGGGGCCGATCGACGAACTGGAGACTCTCGAAAAAATCGCGGCGCGCCTGGCGGCGTAGTCGTGCCGGCCGGTCTGATGGGGCAATCAGGGGCGCGGTGCAAGACGGAGGCGAGGCGCTCCGGATGGCTCTGCAGCGGGCATCGAGTCGGAACGCGGTAGAGATCAGCCGAGCTAAAGACCGCTGCGTCGGACGTCAGGAGGTAGGGGATCTGACCCCACGACCTGGGATTCCGAGCCATCGGGTTCGGTCGCGTCACCACTTGCACGCCCCAAAGCCCAGCGCTTGCACAGCCGGGCGATATTCGTTTGATCTTGGAGCGTCGAGCGCTGGGGGCTCGAGAAAATGGAGGATCGCACTCTAGCGGTCGCGACGAAGCATTTTGCCGCCCATCAGCTTGGCAGAGGGGTGAGCCCGAGCCCGCGTTGAGAACCCGACGCCTGGATCTCGGATCTGTCTTTTGGCCCTTCTGAGCCGCCTTCAAGTGTCGTGCCGCCCGAACAGACAATGGCTACCTGTGTTCGGTTCGTGACGCCAAGTTTGCGCATGATCTGCCGAACATGCACCTTAACGGTTCCTTCCCGAATCCCCAGCTTGCGCGCAATAGCCTTGTTCGAATCCCCATGGGTAAGCTGCTCGAGCACAGCCTTTTGCCTAGTGGTCAAATCAAGCTTCGCCCATGCCGCGGTGACCGTCTCGCCAGCACCTTGACCCGCTCCCACCGGGGGCAATTGCCGGTCCGACAAGACGCTCACGGCGGCAGGCTCCGGCAGGCGTTCGCGGTACTGTTGAACGGCAGTGAAACAGGAACCTCCTTCCAGGATGAAGGCGAGCGCCTGTTGCGCAAGATGCACTTCCGTACCGGCATAGATGAACCCCCGGGCCCCCGCATTCAGCGCGAGAAGCACCTCCTTGCGAGCGTTGTTGTCGGAGAACACGACCAAAGGCGGGCTTCCCCGCGATGTGCGAAGCAGCGTCCGGACGGTTTTCAAATGCTTGTGATCTGCAAGGGATCCGCCGCCGACATTGTAGATGATGAGACTGCAGACTGCCTCGGCACGGATCCACTTTTCCGCATCGCCTGGCACCAGCGATGCAACCTTGAACTTGCGGTACGGCGACAGCCGCTCCAGGACACTCATCAGCCCGAGATACCGCAATGGCAGAGGATCGACGATGAGGACAGTCGATTCCTCCGATGACCCCAACAAGCTAGGCATGACACCCCCCCAAGCTGTTCAGCATTGGCTGACACCTTTGGGCCCAAGGACAACCACCAATTGTAAGCTGTACCCCCTAGTCCACTCGGGACTTAATCCCCCTTGCTTCTGTTCAATTTGCGAACTGTACGCCTACTCCTCTTTCTTATCTGAAACAAGAAAATGGAGGCACTGTCGGCGGGTTGAAGTTAGTCCTGTATTTCCTTGTGCCGACTTTTCTTTTTGGTTCGCTTCGCCGAGGCCACAGATTGGCAACGAGGCAACGGGAGCTCATGAAGGACGGGCGTCGCAAGAACCTATGCCCTTTGGAGAGGGCGCGGAATGGAACCCTACACCAAAGACATAGGCCATGAGGTCAATGGCCTTGGCGACACGATAAACTCTAAGATGGCGCATCCAACGCGCATCAGGGGAGCTCGGCCATGCCCAAGCAAGACCAATCGGATTCCGGCGGAAACCTCATCACGGCTATAGGCGGCACCGCGATTGCAGTCGGAAACAACACTTCGGCGACGATCTCGATTGAGAATACCGCACACGGCAACGGCCACGCGTCGATCGCCAAGGGCGATGCGATCGTTCAAGCCGAGGCTACATCGGCCGATACCGGCCCTATCGCCGACGCCACGACTTTCCTGTTCGTGTCGAATGCCGACCGTATCGTGGTGCATGAAAGGAGCGTCGATACGCTGGACGGCTCCGATGCGACGGCCCTGTCGATCCTCCGCTATGTCGCCATCGACAATCCCGGCAATTCATCACACGGCCCCATGGTGGTCCATGTCCAGCAATCGGATAATGACCACCTGTCGGGGACAGGAGCTGGCCCGGGCAATGTCGCCGCGGTGTCAGCGGCCGCAGATGCCCATGGGGATCACACGGCGGTTGCCACGTCCGCTACGGCAATCACGGTCGAAAACCAGTTCTCGTTCGTCGATGCGACGGCACTGGTCGCAGTCTGAAGGTAGCGCAATCCAATACTGATCGCGGCCAAAAGAGGGAGATCACGCCGTGTCCCGATCCTCGTACTCGGCTGGACTCACCAGCAAAGCAACGGCACTTGGCGATACGACAACCGCGTCAACGGTGTCGAGCAGCGCGGCTTGGTCCGGGACCGCAGTCGGGTATGGCGCCGCCGTTGCCGTTGCCCAGGATACGGCGCCCTCGACTCCCCAAACGAGCGCCTCCACTGCGGGCTTTGCGTCCGGAGGGAACATCTCCAGCTCTCATACTTCGACGTGGTCGGTCGACTATCCTTACGGGCCGACGTCGGTATCGGTCGATGTTTCGATCACGGGCGCGTCGTCTTATGGCGACAGCAGCGCCCTCTCCGGATACGGGCTGACGGCGCCGTCGCTACACGGTCTGCTCTAAGAGGCTTTCGGGGCGGCAATCGCGGGCTGCGAGGCTCGGTAGCCTCGTCGCTCGCTGATTCCTGACCGGCCCCTTTTCGCGGCGTGAACACGCGCATGGGATTTCAACAACCCAAGAGGCAATGGTCGATTCGCCAGTCGGCATCCGAATGACCGAACCTCCCAGACCATACACCAAAGTCGTACGCGCTAGGCCGAAAGGCAATCGACCCGATGAACCTTTGCTGCCGCGAATCGCGGTTCGTAGCCTGTGTCGTGCGGCCGGCGCGATAATTGAACCGGCCGTTGTCGAACAAAACAGGAGAGTGAGATGACCTTTGACGTCAGCTTTCTGAAGAACGTGAACGTTCGCGAGAATGTCGACATCGACAAGTCGATTGACGTGCGCGCGTATGTCGTTGGCAATTCTGCCCTGGCAAACGCTACCGCGGATGCAATCGGCCCGAACTCGACGACCGAGACACTCACTCAGACGACGGCCGTTCAGGGGGTCGGCTCGAGTTCGGTCTCCGAATCGCTGTCCGCCACCAATGGCGCACACTTCGTCTGGCACCACTGATCGAACGGACAGTTGCCGGCAGCGGGATGACCGCTGCCGGCGCTCGAAACGTCAGCGGAACAAGGTGATCAGCATGCGCCCGCACTATCGAGTCGACGGCCAAACGGTCCGTCTCCAAGCAGGCAACGAAAGCGAGACCATCCTTCTCGAGCTGAGAGCCGCGCGTGCCGACGGCAGCGGGATCCGCAGCCGCGCTCGCAGTGTGGCCACGGGAAGCGGGCGCATCTCGAGCGTCGCCCAGACAGAGACGGGTCCAACCAACGGCGCTGCAGGCTCAACGGCCGCAACGGGCGGACGACACAGTTTCAAGCTCTCAAGGTAGGAGATTTCCGGCGCCGCTCATCCACCAGGTTCCGCGCAGGTTCGACCATGCCGCTGAGATCGTCCGACCGACGCCCTTCCACCGACCACCGCTCGACCGATCGGACCGAACTTGCGGAAGCGATCTGGGCCTGCCGTTCGGCGTTCGGCGTCTGCGCGCTGTTCAGCCTGATGATCAACCTCCTCATGCTGGTGTCGCCCATCTACATGCTGCAGGTCTATGACAGGGTTCTCACCACGGGCAGCATCGAGACACTGGTGATGCTGACGCTGATGGCGACGGTCGGCCTCGCGGTCATGTGCGCCCTCGACACGCTGCGCACGTCGGTCACTATCCGCATCGGCTGCTGGCTGAACGAGCAGCTCGGCCCGGCCTATCTCGCCTGCGGCGTACGCGGTCGACTGATCGGAGAAAGTGCCGGCGTCGAGCATCTGCGTGACATTTCGCAAATCCAGAATTTCGTCGCAACGCAGGGCCTGACGGCCTTCTTCGACGCGCCATGGGTGCCGATCTTCGTCGGCCTGATCTGGATTCTTCATCCGCTGCTGGGCAGCGTCGCTGTCGGCGCGGCCGTGGTGTTGTTCCTGCTCAGCATCGCCAACGAATTCGCCACGCGCAAGGCGACCGAGACATCGAACAAGAAGCAGATCGAGGCGACTCTGCTCGCCGATGTCACCATCCGCAATGCTGAGATCGTTCAGGCGATGCACATGTTACGGGCCATGACGCGACGCTGGGCGTCGATCAACGGTGCAGTCGTGGAGGGCACGCGGAAGGCGGGCGATATCGGCGGCTATGTGCTCGCGATGACCAAGTTCGTGCGGTTCTTCGTGCAGGTCGCGATCCTGGGAGTCGGCGCTTGGCTGGTGGTCCGTTCGGAGCTGACGTCCGGGTCGATGATCGCCGCCTCCATCCTGCTCGGGCGGGCCCTGGCGCCGGTGGAGCTCGCTATCTCCATGTGGCGCAACTTTATGGGCGCGCGTTTTTCGTACGATCGCCTGAAGACGGCCATTGACGCCAATCCGCCGCCGCCGACACGCACTTTGCTGCCAACACCCAAAGGAAAAGTCGAGGTGGCAGACCTCACCTACCTTACGCCCGTCACGGCGCATCTCATCCTGAGCCAGGTGTCGTGCGCGGTCGAACCGGGCGAGGCGCTGGCCATCATCGGCCCCTCCGGAGCAGGCAAGAGCACATTGTGCCGGTTGATGGTCGGACTGGCAGTGCCCAACGTAGGCGAGATCAGGCTGGACGGCTCGCCCATTCACCATTGGGACAGCGAGCAGATCGGCCGGCACATCGGCTTCCTGCCCCAGGATGTCGAGCTGTTCCCCGGAACCGTGCGCGACAACATCGCACGCATGCAGGAAGCGGACGACGCGGCGGTCGTGAAAGCGGCGCAGCTCGCTCATGCACACGACATGATCCAGCACTTTCCGCAAGGCTACGACACGCCCATCGGCGATGGCGGCGTGCGGCTGTCGGGCGGGCAGCGTCAGCGGATCGGTCTTGCGCGCGCGGTCTTCGGAAACCCACGCTTCATCGTGCTCGATGAGCCCAATGCCAACCTCGATCAGGCGGGCGAAGCCGCGCTTGCCGAGGCGATCGACAACCTCAAGCGCGCCGCCGTCGCCCTGGTCATCGTGGGCCATCGCCCATCGACCTTGTCCGTCGCCGACAAGGTCCTTTTCCTGCAGGGAGGGCGGGCCGTGATGTTCGGCGAGCGCGATCACGTCCTCGAGGCATTGAAGGCCAAGGCCACCGAGCCACTGCCGACCGACGGCGGCGAAAAGGCGCCCCGCCGCCTGTCCCCGGGCGGCACCGTTCCCGCAAGTGGGGCAAACAGCAACACCAAGGCAATGGCGGAAGCGTCATGACCTACTATGTCGAGCGCATTCCCCCGCAGTTAGCACGGCTCTCCTCGACAGCCGTGACTTTCGCGCCGCGCAAACCCGAGATACGCGCCCCTGCGCGGCTCGGCATCCTGCTGATCCTGATTTTCGGAGCGGCGTTCGCGGGCTGGGGCGGCTTCGTCCATCTCGACGGCGGCGCCATCGCTCCCGGCGTGATCAACCCGGACAGCGGCAAGAAGACGATCCAGCATCTGGAAGGCGGCATCATCGCCGAACTGCCCGTTCACGAGGGCGAGAAGGTCGAGGCCGGGAAGCCACTGGCGGTGCTCGAGAGCACGCAGGCACGCGCCGCACACGAGCAGCTGGTGCAGCAGCGCCTGTCGTTGCTGGCCCGCAAGGTTCGACTGGAAGCCGAGAAGGGGAACGCCAGCCGCATCCAGCTGCCACCCGAGTTGCAGGCCACCGATCTGCAGGTCAGAAGCGTCGTGATGGCGCAGCAGGAGATATTCGAGACGCGTCGGTCCACCCACGCATCGCGCCTCGACATCCTGGCTCAGCGTATCGAGCAACTGTTGCATCAGATCAAGGGCTACGAATCACAGGTCGAGAGCACGACCCGGCAGATCGATTTCGTATCCGAGGAGCTGCGCGCCAAGGAATACCTGTTGGGCCGCGGCCTGGTCCCGAAACCAGAAGCGCTGCGCCTGAAGCGCACGGACGCAGAAATTGCCGGCAAGCGGGCCGAATACATTGCCGAAATCGCCAAGGCCCAGCAGCAGATCGGCGAAACCAAGATGCAGGTCCTCGGCGTGGAGGCGGAACGCGCCGACCAGATCGCGGGCGAACAGGACAAGGTGCGCGCCGAGCTGGCCGAGATGAACGAGAAGCTGCAGGCAAGCGCCGATGTGGTGAGGCGAACCGTCGTGGTCGCACCCGTGAATGGAACTGTGGCCGACGTCAAGTTCAGGACGATCGGCGGCGTCGTCCAGCGCGGCGAGCCGATCATGAGCATCGTTCCGGCGGGCGACGAACTGATCATCGAGGCGCGACTGCAACCGACGGACGTGAAGAGCGTCCATAGCGGGCTAGAGGCCAAGGTGCGCCTGACGGCATATTCTAGCCGCACCGTGCCCACCATCGCCGGCACCGTCCGTACCGTCTCGGCCGACAGGCTGATGGACGAAACCACGCACCAGCCATACTACCTGGCGCGCGTCGCGATCGACCGGAGCCTCGTGATCAAGCTGGCTCCCACAGTCGAACTCATTCCCGGCATGCCGGCGGAAGTACTGATCGTGACCGAGCGGCGGACGATGATTGACTACCTGAGCAAGCCGTTCCGCGACGCGCTGTGGCGCAGTTTTCGCGAGACCTAGACATGCCTTGCTCCTACCTCTCCCAGGCGGTGCCGCTCGTGGAAGAGTCCCGGGCGCTGAGTTTCGCCCTGTCGATAACACTTGCTGCGACGCCGCCGCAAGAAATCGGAGGGGAGGAAGTCGATGCGTTGTGCCAGCTCGCCTACGAGATCCAGCACAAGCTTACCCAGGCCGTCGACTTGCTGCACAACGCCGAAAAGTTTCCGACCTGCTGACAGGAGGTGCTCATGATCACGAGATTCGCCAACTGCACGCGCCGTCGGCTGATGGCATCAGCGACGGCTCTGATTGCGCTGCAAGCAGCTTCAGCCAAGGCGCAAACCCAAACGATACCGCGGCGCCCGATGACGTACGAGGCGCACCAAGAACGCGTCAACGCCTGGACCGTCGGATTGGCGGCCGGGCGCATTGAAGGCGCTCCGCTCAGGCTTGCGACTGAGATCGCGCGCGTGGTCGACGATGGGTCGAACATGCATGTGCTGCCCATCGTGACACGCGGCCCAACCGAGAACGTCAATGCGCTGCTCTATCTGCGCGGCGTCGACCTTGCGATGATAAACGCCGACGTCCTGGAGGAATACCGAACCGAATTCCCTGATATCCGTCGGCACATCGCCTATCTCTTCAGCCTCTTCCCGTCCGAACTGCATGTGCTGGTGCGACCGGAGATCCAGAGCTTGCAAGAGCTCGCTGGCAGGAAGGTGAACTTCAACACGCCGGGCACCGCTGCGGCCTACTCCGGCCCCCTGATGCTGAGCCGGTTGGGTATCGACATCGAAAAGACCTTCATACCGCATCAGATAGCGCTGCAGCAGCTGCGCAAAGGCGAAGACGGTATGGCGGCAGTCGTGTTCGTCACGTCGAAGCCCGTCGACGCCTTTACACGCGGCACCTGGCCGCCGGGCTTCAAGTTCCTGCCCGTGCCCTATGACAAGCGGTTCGAAGATTACTACCTGCCGGCCCAGCTCGAGCGAGCCGACTATCCTGCGCTAATCAAGCAAGGAGAACGCATCGAGACCGTCGCGGTGCCGACGGCCTTAGTCGCGTACAATTGGCCGCCCGGCTCCAACCGATATCAGCGAGTCGCGCGCTTCATCGACTATCTCTATCGCCGAGTCGACAAGCTGCGGGCACCAGGGTTCGACCCGCAGTGGCAGACACTCGACGTAAGCGCGACGGTTCCCGGGCTCGATCGGTTCCCGGCGGCGCAGGAGTGGCTGGAAGGCCGATCTCGCGGCGCACAGGTGAAGCCATGAAGCCCGCCTGGATCTGCGTGGTCCTCGCGGCCGCGCCCTCCGGCCTTGCCCTGGCGCAAGGCCCGACCGGGACCATGAAGGAGAAGATCCAAGCCTGCGCGCAACTGCCGATCCTCGAACGCGTCGACTGCCTGGAAAGGATTTCACGTGAAATCACCGTGCCGCCGATACCCGACCCGACGGCGGCGACGCCAGGCCCTTCGATAAGCGGAAGCGCCGGGGCCGTCGTGCCCCCGACATCGCGTCCGATGGCAACCGGCACCGGTGCCGCGAGTGCCCGGGCAACGGCCGTGACAAGCCCGGCGTCATCGAGTTTGCCTTCGTCGAGCAGGCCCGGGTCCGGCACAACCGCCATCATCGAGCCCAGCCTGCTGGACCCCACGCTGGTCGAGCCCGTATTGGTCGAACGTGCGACCGAGCAGATGCTCAACATCGCGGCGACCGACACACGCCCGCTAACACTCCCGCCGTTCGGCGATCCAGCACGCGTCAGGGCGCACGACGGGCCGTTGTCGTCAAGCGCGACGGCCAGCATGCCGCCCTCGGAACCTGCGCCTGAACGAGCGGCCGCCAGGACAGCACCACCGAGCGTGACGCCACCGTCGAGCCCGTCATTCAGCACCGTGGCGACGGATGCGACGCCGGCTCCACCTGCATCCTCCAGCGTGGCCGCCTCCTCACCAACCGATCCGCCGACCGCGCATGGTCCCGCCACCAATTCGGTTGCGAGCCTACCGCCAGTCCGCGCGCAGCCTATGGAGGCAGCGAAAGCGATTCCGACAGCGACGCCGCCCATGAGTCCATATACGGCGGCAACGGCCGCCGGGACGGCACGATTGGATTCGCGGCCAGCCATGCCTGCCACTTGGCTGGTCAGCGAGACGACGTCTCCGGTCGACTATTCTCCAGTGGCTATCGCGACCGAGGAGTCGAAGGATGCGATCTGGGGGTCACCCATCAAGCTTTCGATCCAGTGTCGACGTGGACGGACCGATGCCGTGTTCAGTGGCGTATCGGTGATGGGTCAACCCGAAGACTATGCGATCTCTTACAGCATCGACGACGATCGTCCGGTGCAGGTCGCCGTCATGGCGCCGCCCTCGGGAAGAGGCATTGCACTCAAGGGCGACGTCGTCGGTTTGCTGCAGGCGTTGCCCGCCGAGGGCACCCTCGTTTTCCGCATCACTGCCCGTCCCGGTCCGACGCTGGAGAGCCGCTATGCTCTTCCAGCGCTCAAGTCGACCCTGGGCCGCCTCGCCCGTCCCTGCCGATGGCCGGGCGCAAGCGGGCTGGAGCCAGAGTTCAGTAGAGGCGAACAGCAAGGGAGGTCGAAATGATGTTCTTTCGACAAACCATGCAGACAGCTGTCGTGTGCCTTGCAGGGTTGCTGCTCATGGTGCCGCTGGCCGCAAATGAAACAAGTGAGCCTAATGCGCGCCTCTCAATCTCTGCCGGCAAGGTGCATCGGCTCGCAATTCAGGTGAACAGTGCTGAGCCAGTCGCTTTGAATCTTGCGCTCAACAACGCCACCAACGTCGAGGAGTATTACAAGAACCGCGGCGAGAAGGTGGAAATCGAGGTTGTCGTTTTCGGCGCTGGCCTGCACATGTTGCGAGAGGACACGTCACCCGTGAAGGATCGCATCAAAACGATCGCCGAGACGAAACCTTCGATATCATTCCAGGCCTGCAGCAACACGCAGGAAAACATGCACAAGGCGGAGAACAAGGAGATTCGCCTCGTCTCACAGGCCAAGCTCGTCAAGTCAGGCGTCGTTCGCTTGATGGAGCTGCAGGAGCAGGGCTGGTCCTATATCAGGCCCTGATGGCGCGACACGCTAGCCTCGGCGGTTCGTGGCGGGCCTTTGCGGCTGAGCCTTGTGCAGGCTTGCATACTTGGGAAACAGCTGCATCGCTGCTTCATGAAGGCACTGCGCGACCGTAGCGACTCCCGGAATGAGTCCACTCCGGTCTCGTTGGACGAGACACTCGTGTCGGGTTCGGTAATTCCGATCGCTGATCCAGATACTCACACCGTCGTGCGAGGTTTGCAAACCCGCCCGGATGTCGAGTGTGTCGAGCACGCGGATCAGCTCTTCGAGATCCGTGGGCATTTCATGGTCGGGCCGCCAGTACGAAGCGATCATCGCCTCGATCTCTGCTTCCATCTGCGCGAAACCATCGGCCGCCGGGCCTTCTTCGATGTCGTTGCTTTCGCTCAGCTCGGCGCGGAGGCGCTTTCTCAGTCCCTTGAGATTACCGAGCTCGTTTGAAACTTCCTTCCCTACCGCAAGCAGTTCGGCGCGCTGACGCTGAAGGCCGGTGCGCGCTTTGCGCAGCTGCTCCCATTTGGCTTGCATGTCCGACGCCAGCAATTTCACCCGCGCGACGACACGAGCGCCCTCCGTGAGCAGATCCACTACCTTCGTCATAGCGGCCGGTATGTTCCGAGCTATTGGCGGCGGTCACCGTACTGCGAAGAGTTTCGTCCAAACGCAGACTTCCGACTGTAAAGCACGCCAAACGCACGGATTGGGAGCCGCCTGCCGCACAATGCGGTTCACCGGATCCGCGGTATTTGTGCCCACACACACAACGTACCGCCACTGCAGGCGCCGCGTCCCTGATTCACTTGGCAAGACCCGCGGACGATCGAGAGACCCGGCCAACAGACCTTGGACGACTAGACGCGACACCTGTACCCCGGCGGTGCCGTATTAATGGCAGCAGATCGGCATTTGTTGCCCGCAGTTCGCATGTGATCGGAAAGGCTTTTGTCCGCAAAACCGTCGCGGCCGTGGTCGGCCACTCGATTGCCACGGCCGAAAATGCCAGCCCAGCGCCGGCGGCTGCGGCGCAGAACCCGACGCGCCAAGCGGCCCAACTGGCCGGGTATATCCGCGTCTATAATGATGCGGTTCCCCTGGCGGCATGTCCTCGCGCCTGTTCCAGCGCATCCGCGAGGAGCGGAGGCTGGTCTACGGCATCCACTGCTTCAACACCGCCTATGCCGACGGCGGCCTGTTCGGCATCTATGCCGGCACGGGCGAGGACGATCTCGGCGAGCTGGCGCCGGCGGTGTGCGAGGAATTCGCCGGCGTCGCCGATACGCTCAGCGAGGCCGAGCTGGTGCGCGCGCGCAACCAGATCAAGGCCGGCACGCTGATGGCACTGGAATCGAGCGGCGCGCGCTCGGAGCAGGCGGCCCGTCACCTCATCATCCATGGCCGGCCGATTCCCTATGCCGAGATCGTGACCCGCATCGAGGCGGTCGATCAGGCGGCCGTGCAGCGGGTCGTGCGCCGGCTCCTGCAGGGCGAGCTCACGCTCGCCGCGCTCGGGCCGATCGACGAACTCGAATCCCTGGACAAGATCGCCGCCCGTCTCGCGGCGTAGTCGTGCCGGACTGTCTGATGGAGGCAGTCAAGGGTGCGGCGCCTGCGACAAGGTACGACAGCGTAGTCCCGAAGGGGCGCAACTGCCGCCGGACGCGTCGTTCCGCGAAAACCACGCGCTTCGATCTCTTTGCGAAACATGCGAAGAAGAGATGGAATATTATGACAAACTATCTCTTTTATGCAGAGACACCGTTCCATATCGTCTGTGCGTTCCGCTTCTTCAGGGGAACCCATGAGGAAATGGTCCATGAAAGCGACGCGTCGCAGACTCTTGAAGCTCGCCAATGCCGGCCTCGCGGCGCCCGTGGTCGCCCTGTTTCCTCTCAAGTCACGCGCCGCTGAGTTCACGTTCAAGTACGGCAACCAGGTTCCGGCAAATCATCCGGTCACGGTCGGCTTCCAGCAGGCGGTGGAACGCATCAAGGCGGAGACCAACGGCCGGGTGGAGATCAGCGTCTTCGCCAACAGCGCGCTCGGCGGCGACACCGACATGCTATCGCAACTGCGCTCTGGTGCGCTCGAGTTCTTCACCAGCTCGCCCCTGATCCTGTCGTCGCTGGTGAGCGTGGCGGCGATCACCGGGCTGGGCTTCGCCTTCAAGGATTCGGAGACCGCTTGGGCGGCGATGGATGGTGACCTCGGCGCACTGGTGCGGCGGGAGATCCGCCAGCGCAACCTCACGCCCATGGACAAGATCTGGGACGGCGGCTTCCGCCAGATCACCAGCGGCACCAAGCCCATCGCTTCGGCAGCCGACCTGTCGGGCTTCAAGATCCGCGTGCCGGTCAGTCCGCTCTGGACCTCGATGTTCAAGGCCTTTGGCGCGGCGCCCGCCGCCATCAACTTCAGTGAGGTCTACTCGGCGCTGCAGACCAAGGTGGTCGACGGCCAGGAGACGCCGCTGGTCTCGATCGATACCGCCAAGCTCTACGAGGTGCAGAAATTCTGCTCGCTCACCAACCACATGTGGGACGGCTACTTGTGCCTCGCAAATACCCGCGCCTTCGATCGCATGCCCAAGGACCTGCAGGAGATCGTGGCGCGCAACATCAACCGTGCCGCGCTCGACCAACGCAAGGAGAACCTGCGCCTCAACCAGAGCCTGCAGGCCGATCTCGAGAAGAAGGGCCTGGTCTTCAACAAACCCGACATTGCCTCGTTCCGCGCCGCCCTGGCCAAGGCCAAGTTCTACGCCGAGTGGCACGAGAAGTTCGGCAACGAGGCCTGGCACCTCCTCGAGAAATATTCGGGTGAGCTATCCTGACGGAGCGCGCGACGGCGGCGGCGACTGTCGATCGGAATGAGGAGATTCCGGCGGGAATCAAAGCCTGGTGCTCCCGCGCCGATCGCGTCCTGGCGCTGATTACCGAGGTCCCGGCTGCCATCCTGATCTTCGTCCAGACCGCGCTGCTGTTCGCCGGCGTGGTCGCCCGCTATGTCTTCCACCAGCCGGTCATCTGGTCGGACGAGTTGGCTGCGATCCTGTTCCTCTGGCTCGCCATGCTGGGCTCGACCATCGCCTTGCGCCGCGGCGCCCACATGCGCCTCACCCTGTTCGTCAATCTTGCTCCGCCGGCAATGCGCGCCTGGCTCGAAGCCGCAGGCTCGCTCGTCATCGCTTTGTTCGTCGCGCTGATCATCGTGCCAGCCGCCGAGTATGCCGCCGCCGAACGCTTCATCACCACGCCCGCGCTCGAGGTCGCCAACAGCTGGCGCACCAGCGCGATCGTCGTCTGCGCCGTCCTCATGATGGCGGTCGTCCTCCTGCGTATGGCCGAGCAGGCGCGGCCCTCCCGGCTGTTCGCGGTGGCGGCAGTCGGCGCCGTAGCAGCCGGCGGCCTGTGGTTGCTGCAGCCACTACTGCTGGCGATGGGCAACTTCAATCTGCTAGTGTTCTTCTGCGGGTTAACCGCCGTCTGCATCGCCATCGGCGTGCCCATCGCCTTCGGCTTCGGCATCGCCACGCTGAGCTACCTTGCGCTCATGACCTCGGTGCCGCTCACGGTAGTCGTGAGCCGCATGGAGGAGGGGATGTCCCACCTCATCCTGCTCTCCGTGCCCCTGTTCGTTTTCCTCGGCCTGCTGATCGAGGTGACCGGCATGGCGCGCGCCATGGTGAGCTTCCTCGCCTCGCTGCTCGGCCATGTGCGCGGCGGCCTGAGCTACGTCTTGCTGGCCGCCATGTACCTCGTCTCGGGCATCTCCGGCGCCAAGGCCGCGGACATGGCCGCGGTCGCGCCGGTCCTGTTCCCCGAAATGAAGAAGCGCGGTGCCCATCCCGGTGAGTTGGTGGCGTTGCTTTCGGCCTCCGGCGCGATGTCGGAGACGATCCCGCCCAGCCTGGTGCTGATCACCATCGGCTCGGTCACCGGCGTTTCGATCGCCGCGCTTTTCACCGGAGGCCTGCTGCCGGCCCTCCTGCTGGCGCTCCTGTTGGCCGTCGTCGCCTACTTCCGCTCGCGCCGCGAAGACCTGTCCGCCGTAGGGCGTCCAGGCGCCCGCGCCATCGGCAAGGCCTTCGTGGTCGCCATCCCGGCCCTGATCCTGCCCGTCGTCATCCGCACCGCAGTGGTCGAAGGCGTGGCGACGGCCACCGAAGTTTCGACTATCGGCATCGTCTACACCGCGATCATCGGCATCCTGGTCTACCGCACCTTCCCGCTGCGCACGATGTATCCGCTTCTAGTCGAGACCGCTGCCCTGACCGGCGCCATCCTGCTGATCATCGGCGCTGCCACCGCGATGGGCTGGGCGCTCACCCAGTCCGGCTTCTCGCGGCAGCTCGCCGAGGTGATGACCCGCATGCCGGGCGGTGCGCTCGGCTTCCTGGCGGTGTCGGTAGTCGCCTTTGCGATCCTGGGCTCGGTGCTGGAGGGCATTCCGGCCATCGTCCTGTTCGGGCCGCTGCTGTTCCCGATCGCCCGACAGGTCGGCGTCAACGAGGTGCACTATGCAATGGTCGCCATCCTGTCGATGAGCCTCGGCCTGTTCGCGCCGCCGCTCGGCGTCGGCTTCTACGTGGCCTGTGCCATCGGCAAGGTCGATCCCGACCTCGCCCTAGGCCGCGTTTGGGTCTACCTCGCCGCGCTACTGGTCGGCGTCGTGCTGATCGTGCTCTTCCCCTGGCTGTCGATCGGCTTCCTGTGACGTCCCGCACCGCCACCCCTGCTTACCCGATCAAGTGAGGAAGTCGACAAATGACATTCCGGGTCGAAGCCAATGTCTCAGAGATAATCGAAGCCTTGGGGACATGCTCGGTGGCCAACATAAGCGATAATCTCGATCGCGCTATCGGAGCTGTCGGCATCCGGCCATTCTCGAAGAGGACGAGGCTGGTTGGCCGTGCGCTGACCGTTCGGACCGCCGTGGGAGACAATCTTTTCATCCACAAAGCCCTCGACGAGGTGTTTCCGGGGGCTGTCATCGTTGTCGATGGCGGCGGCTTCGACGGCAGGGCCTTGATCGGCGAGATCATGGCCGCCATCGCGAAATCTCGCGGCGCCTCCGGCTTTGTCATCGACGGGGCGATTCGGGACGTCGAACAGATTTCCGTGGGAGACTTTCCTGTTTTCGCCCGCTCTTCAATTCACCTGGGTCCCTATAAGAACGGGCCGGGCGCAATCAACGTGCCGGTCGGCGTTGGCGGAATGATGGTCAATCCGGGCGATATCATCGTAGGGGACGCCGATGGGATCGTCGCGTTCTCGCCGGACATCGCCGGGGACCTCCTCGCCGCAACGAAGAAGCAAGCCGAAAAGGAAGCGGACATGATCCGAAGCGTCGCAAACGGAACCTACGTTGGCGCTTATTCCTGAAGCCGGTCGGCTGAACGTTAAGGCGATGCCGGTCAGGGCTTGATCGAGTTCAGCGGCTCGGCAGGCGACTCACGATCGAAGTCGCAGACGGCCCGCATGAGCTCGGCGATCGTTGACGTCAGAGCCGATGGCCTGTCGTGTCTATACACGGCAGAGTATGGAACGGATGGCAACGCCGGCTTGACGGGCAAAATGGTGAGCATCCTCTTGGAAAAGAGGGGTTGAAAACACTGGCGCGGCAGATAGCCGACGCCAAGCCCCGCGACAGCCAGGCCAGCCAGGGCGGGGAGGCTATCGGTTGAAATGGAATGTGGAAAGAACACGCCGCGCGCCTCCATCCATTTGCTGAGAAACAAACCCGACCCTGACCGTCGCCCTTGCATGAGAATCGTGTACTCGTACAAGTCGGTGAGCCTGAAGGAGCGTTTTCTTTTCACGAGCCCGGGTCGTGCCATCCACACGTTGGTGACTTTGGCCAGCGGTACCGAGGTGAACGCGGAATCGAACAACGTCCCGGGCACGGCGATGATATCGATCTTGTCGTCGGCGAGGCTCTCGCAGAGGGCCCGCGTCGAATCGACTTGCGGCTCCAGCGTCACGTTCGGGTAGTTGACGCGAATGGCCGACACGAGGCTCGGCAGCCACGTAAAAGCCGTGAGTTCCGTCACGCCCAATCTGAGCTTGCGGAAGGGTGAATTCTCGCCGCCTTTGAGCGTGACGATCTGATCCTGCAAAGCCAGCATCTGGCGCGCCAGGACGAGGACCTGATCGCCTTCGTCGGTCAGCTGCGCCTTGCGCTCGCGCCTGTCGAAGATCGCGATACCAGTCGATGCTTCAAGCTCGTGCATGCGCTTCGAGATTGCCGACTGCGATGTGCTCAGCTTGGCCGCCGCGCGTTCGAAGGTGCCGAGCTCGACGATCCAGAGCAGCGCCTCGAGTTGTTTCAACGTGATCATCCTGAACCGTATGACATGCAGAAAAGAGATGGAATCCTATAACAAACTATCTCTTTTGTGCAGAGATGCCGATCCATATTGTTTCGATCATGCCTGATCGCGACGATCTGGGCGGCGCCTGTCGAGTGCCGGCCAGCCGGTACCTCGCCCGGCGCCCCGCCGAGTTCTCCATCGGAACCCCGCGTTCGGCGAGTGGTACGTTCTCGGCGCGGTGCGCAGCAACGTCGAGGTCCCCGATCCGCTGCCGCCGGTCATCGAGTTCTCTGGCGTCGGCAAGAAACAGTAAAGCGGAGTATCGTTCGTGATGAAGCTAGATCGACGTACGGCGATTCGAGGAGCGCTTGCCGTCGGTGTAGCGTCCGGCGCTCGCAATGCCGGTGCTGGAACGTGGCCCGACAAGCCAATCCGTTGGATCATTCCCTATGCGCCCGGCGGTTTCGCCGACTCTCTCACGCGTCTGGTGCTCAGCAAATTCGACCTCGGTCAGCCTTTCGTCGTTGATAGTCGCCCTGGCGCCAACGGGCTGATCGGGACCGAACTGGTCGCGCATGCGCGGCCCGATGGCTACACATTCATCACCGTGGTGGCCGCTCATGCCATCAACAAGACGCTCTACGCGGGTAAGCTCAAGTTCGACCATCAACTGAGCTTCAGTCCGGTGTCGCTGATTGCCACCACGCCCACCATGCTTCTGGTCACGAATTCACTGCCCGTGAAGAACGTCGCTGAGCTGATCAGTTACGCGAGAGCCAACCCGGGGAAACTATCTTATGGCGAGACAGGCGTCGGCTCCGCGGGACAGTTGACGGCGGAAATGTTGAAGCAAGCCACCGGCATCCAGATGGAGAACATTTCCTACAAGGGTTCCGCCCCGGCCATCGCGGATCTGGCTGCAGGAAATATCCAGGTGCTCGTCGACGGACCGAGCAATGCGCTTTCAAACGTACGGGCCGGGCGAATTCGGGCGCTGGCCATGATCTCGAAGGATCGAGCTCCAGGCGTAGAGGAGATTCCGACCATCGTCGAAGCGGGTGGACCGGCGATCGAGTCCTCCAGTTGGGTGATGTTCCTGGCGCCTGCAGGAACGCCTGCGGAGATCATTCAACGTCTTTCGGCCGAGGTCCAAAAAGCAGTCAAGAGCCCGGAGCTGACCAAGCAGTTTTCGGAAATGGGCTTGGTGCCGGTCGGCTCAACCCCCGCGCAAGCGGCAAAGTTCTTCGTCGACGAAGTGGCAAAGTGGGGTGAAGTCATCACGAAGGCCGGTATCAAGGTGGAAATGTAATCATGTCGTTTGTGCTTGCCGAGCGCGTCACCCGTCTCAAGGCCTCGGCCAGTATCGAGGCGCAGGAGAAGGTCGTCCGGCTGGCGGCAGCCGGCATCAAGGTCGTCGACTTCACGATCGGCGAACCGTGCATCGATACGGCGCCGCACATCGTCGCGGCCGCCATCGAGGCGATGAAGGCGGGCGATACCCACTACACGCCGGCCTGGGGCAAGCCCGCCCTTCGCCAGGCCATCAGCCGGAAACTGGAGAGGGACAATCACCTCCAATACGGCATCGACCGGATCGTTGTCGGGTGTGGCGCCAAGCAGCTCATCTTCGAGGCCTTCGCGGCGACCTTGAGCGAACAGGATGAAGTCATCATTCCGGCGCCCCACTGGGTCTCCTACCCGGAGATCGTGCGCTTGAACGGCGGGAAGCCCATCCTTGTCGAATGCGGCGAGAATGTCGGCTTCAAGCTTCGCGGCGACGGGCTGGAAAAAGCCATCACGCCCCGCACCAGGTGGCTGGTTCTCAATTCGCCGAACAATCCGTCGGGTGCCGTCTACAGCCGTGACGAGATGGGCGAGATCGCGCGAGTGCTGGCGCGCCATCCTCATGTCGGCGTGATGGTCGACGAGATCTATGAGTACCTGACCTTCGACGGCAATGTCTCCCTCAATCCGGTGCAGGTCGATCCGTCCCTGGCCTCGCGCACGCTGCTCGTCAACGGCATGTCGAAAGGCTACGCGATGACCGGCTGGCGCATCGGCTACGCCGCGGGGCCGGCTGCGCTGATTGCCGCGATCGCCAAGCTCCTGGGCCAGAGCACCTCCTGCGCGTCGTCCATCAGCCAGACCGCAGCCATTGCCGCCCTCGATGGTGACCAGACGCACGTGCGGCAGGCGGTCAGGGACTACGAGCAGAAGCGTGATCGCATGATGGCGCTGCTGGGACAGGCGCCGGGCCTTCGCCTCACCAAGCCCGAGGGCGCCTTCTATCTCTATCCGTCGGTAGCGGGACTCATCGGCCGCAGAACGCCGGCGGGCAAGATTTTGGAGACGGACACCGATGTGGCGATGTACCTGCTCGATCACGGCGTGGCCGTGCTCGATGGAACGCCCTATGGGTTGTCGCCCTATCTCCGCCTGTCGTTCGCCAACTCGCTCGAGGCGATCGAGGAAGGCTGTCTGCGCATCGTCGAAGCCTGCAAGCGGCTTCACTGACGGAATGGGATGGCGATGCGCGACATCTGTGACTGCCACATGCATATCCTCGACCATCGCTACCCCCTGTGGTCGGGCGCGGCGTTGAATCCGCCGGATGCTTTGGTGGGGGGCTACACGAAGGTCCGGGAAAGAATCGGTATTGCGCGCTGCGTCGTGGCAGGCCCTTCCATCTATGGCTCGGACAATAGCTGTTCACGCGACGCGATCGTCTCCCTCGGCATTCCGGCCAGAGCAACGGCGGTCCTGACGAAGGACTCCAGCAACGCCGAAATCTCTGAGTTGAACAAGGCGGGCTTCGTGGCGGCCCGGTTCAACTGCATCCAGGGAGGTCCCTGGAAAATCGAGGACATGGCGCCCATTGCCCGCCGCATCGCCGGCTTCGGCTGGCACGTCCAGGTCTATGCCGGCCCGAGCCAGATTGTAGAGATGGCTGGGATCCTGGAGTCTTTGCCGACGCCGATCGTCTTCGAGCACATCTGCCGGATTCGCGATCCGAAGGGAGAAGACGCCGACGCCTTCGCGACGATCGCGAAGATCGTGGAGCGGGGCCGGGCATGGGTGAAGTTGTCGTCGCCGTATCTGGAGCCGGATACGAAGGGCACGCAAAGCGACCGGTTTGCCCGGACGGTGGCGGCGTTCGTCGAAGCGATGCCGGAACGGCTGGTGTGGGGTTCGGACTGGCCGCACGCGACGGAGAAGGACCAGCCCGATACCGTCGCGATGTTCTTGGCGTTCTGCTCTTTCGTCGGCGTCGAAAAGATCCTCGACAGGATTCTCGTAGAGAACCCGGCGCAGCTTTATGGCTTCAAGTGACGGCCGACCCTTTCGAAAGGGGAGGTGTGCGATGGTGAGAGGTGTTCCGTTGAAAGTCATCGTTGTCGGCGCCGGTATCGCAGGTCTGACGCTCGCCTGGGCACTGTCCCGGCGCGGCCATGCCGTTTCCGTGTACGAGCAGGGGCCCATTCCCAACCCGATTGCGTCGTCGTTCGACGAACATCGCACCACCCGCCACGCGTACGGCAGCATGACCGGTTACGCCAACTTGATGCCGAAGGCCTTCCAGATCTGGGAAACCTTGTTCCGCGATCTGGGGCGGCGGCATTACGAGCCTGTCGGCATCGTCTACTTCATGCGCGGTGGAACGCCCTGGCTGGAGCCGTCGCTGGCGTCGTTGAACCAGCTGGCGGTGCCGTACAAGGAGGTGCCGATTGCCGACGTCCCCGGCCGCTTTCCGATGATCAATCCGGAGGGGCTGACGCACGTGCTCGAGACGGAAGGCGCCGGCATGCTCTTTCCCAATCGAATCATGTCCGACCTGATCGTCCTCCTCAGCCAGCGCGGCGTGGGTCTGCATGCCTATTCGAAGGTCGATTCCGTCGACCCCGATCGCGCGACCATCACGGTCGGCGGGGAGACCATCGGCGCCGATGTGGTCGCGGTGACCGCGGGTCCCTGGGTCGACCGCCTCATCCCGATGCTGAAGCGCATGGTCACGCCGTCTCGGCAAGCGGTGGCTTACCTGGCACCCCCGCCGGAGCTCGCAGAGGCGTGGAGCCGGGCGCCGGTCATTGCCGATCTCAGCGAGGAGTCTCGGTGCTATGCGTTGCCGCCACGTTTCGGAACGCGCATGAAGGTCGGCAATCACAATTTCACCCGCGAGGGAGATCCGGATGCCCCCCGCCTCGCCAGCGACGATGACCTGGAGCCCGTCCGGCGGTCAGTCCGCCGCGCCTTCCTCGGCTTCGAGCGCTACGCGGAACTCGAACGCAAGGCATGCTACTACACCGTCGAGGACAAGGAGCAATTCGTCGTTCGGCCAATCGGCGCCTCAGGTTGGGTCGTGAGCGCATGCTCGGGTCACGGTTTCAAGCTTCAGCCCTTGATCACGGACGGCCTTGCGCGGGCCATCGTCGGGGAATGCGATGCGGACACGGTCACGGGCTGGGCCGCCGGACGATCCAACGTCGATCTGGGGGAGGTGACTCGATGAATTGGGAACGAAACTGACTACGAAGCCCAAAGCCCTCGGAGATCTGTCGTCCTACCGGCCCGCCATCAGGGGCACCCGGCATATGGTGGTGACCGAGCACTACGCGGCGTCCCACGCCGCGTTCTGCGTGCTAGAGGCTGGCGGCAACGCGATCGATGCCGGTTGCGCAGCCGGAATCGCCCTCGGCGTGCTCAAGCCGGATCTGGTGAGTGCGGCCGGCGTGGCGCCCATCGTCATCTACGAGAAGAAATCCGACACTGTCTTCACGATCGCGGGACTTGGCCATTGGCCGAAACTCACCGATCCCCGGGTGTTCATCGAGGAGTTCGAGGGAAAGATCCCGCCGGGCATCCTGCGCACGGTCGTGCCGGCCGCGCCGGATGCCTGGATCACGGCCCTGGCGCGATTCGGGACGTGGTCCTTCGGCGAGGCGGCGCGCTCGGCCATACGGTTCGCCTCGGAGGGCTTCCCCGTCTACCCGCTCTTGGCTGAAGTCCTGCAACTCTTCCGCGCGGACTACAGCCGATGGCCCTCGAACACGGCGCTCTACCTGCCGAACGGCCGCGTCCCGCAGGTTGGTGAGATGTTCCAGAACAAGGATCTCGGCCGGTCGCTGCAATACATGGCGGACGAAGAACAGGCCGCTTCGACAAAGGGGAGGCTGGCCGGTCTGCAGGCCGCCCGGGATGCCTTCTACCGCGGCGATCTCGCGGCGAGCTTCATCGACTATCATCTTTCTCAGGGCGGCTGGCTTCGCCACGAGGACCTGGCGGACTTCCAGTCGGAGATCGAACGGGCGACCACCGTCGACTGGAATGGCATCGACGTCTTCGCCTGCGGCCCCTGGTGCCAGGGTCCCGTGCTGTTGCAAATCCTTCGGCTGATCGATGCCGACGCGTTGAAGGCGTTGGGGCACAACTCTGCGGCTTACGTCCATTTCCTGATAGAGGCGATCAAGCTCGGATTTTCGGACCGGGAGAAATACTACGGTGACCCGTGCCATGTGACCGTGCCGCTGGAGCATCTTCTGTCGCGCGCTTATGCTACTGAACGGCGCCGGCTGATCGACAGTGAGCGTGCATGGCCAGGCATGCCGCCGCCCGGCGAGGCCCCGCGCGGAGCGAGCGGGGCACCGCAGGTCCCCAAGGATACGACGTACATCTGCGTGGTCGACGCAGAAGGTAACGTCTTCTCGTCGTCGCCGTCCGATACGACCTTCGACGGCCCGATCATTCCGGGCACAGGATTGTGCCTGTCGACCCGAGGCTCGCAGAGTTGGACGCAGCCGGATCATCCGAGCTCGGTGGCGCCTGGCAAACGTCCCCGGCTTACGCCGGCGCCCGCGTTGGCGATCAAGAAGGGGGAATTGGCCATGCCATTCGGGACGCCGGGCGGCGACATCCAGCAGCAGATGATGCTGCAGGTGTTCCTGAACGTCGTCCTGTGGGGCATGGATCCGCAGACGGCCGTCGAAGCGCCGCGATTCGCTTCGTACTCTTTCCCGGACAGCTTCGAACCGCACGACTATTTTCCTCGCCGCGTGCAGGTCGAGGGACGCATACCCGCGGAGGTCCGCGCCAGCCTTCGAGAGCTTGGACATGACGTGGTCGACTGGCCCGACTGGTCCTGGCGGGCTGGCGCCGTCTGCACGATCGTCAAAGACATGAAAACCGGCATTCTGGTCGGTGGAGCCGATCCGAGGCGACCCGGCTACGCGCTCGGCTGGTAGCTCGCTTAGACGGCAGCCTGGCGAAGCGGGTAAAGCTGCAGCTCGATCACCATGGCTGAATGCATCCTCGATCCGCAGGGAAGTGTCTCGACCAGTCGAGGCGCGAAAGTCGAAAGACAACTGGCGCGACCCCGACCTCAGCATCCTCGATCGTCGCCGTGGCCCCGTGCCGGTCGTTCCGCTGGCGCTGCTGCCGAACCCTTGGCGCGACTGGACCACCGACACCGAGCGGGCGACCGGCGCGCCGGCGGACTACGTCGTGCAGTCAGTGCTGGCAGGCGTCGCGGCGATGTGCGGTGCCGGCGTGCGGGTCCGCGTGACGCCGGCCTGGGACGAGCCGCTGGTGCTGTGGCTGGCGGCGGTGGGGGAGGCGTCGAGCGGCGCCTCTTGAGATGCTGGCCCAAGGACTGGAGTGTTTCGAAATAATCCTTTGGTTTCCTGGCCTTAACGGCGAGCGATACGCCCTGACAAAATGGCGCCGCACAAATGTGACTGCCACACTGTGATCAACCGGAAGCGCGCCGGGTTTTGCGTCCTCGGCGGCCCGCCTAGTACCCTGGCATGGCTGGCGTCCACCGCCTTGACCATCTCGAAGATCCGCTAGGCCCGCTTCGTGCGGCGCCGCAAATGAAGCCTAGATGAACTCACCGACGTCTTCACGGTTCTTGTATCTTGGCGTTACGGGGACGTGACCCGGAAAGAGGTCGATCAGGTTACCAACAGATGCTAGCCGGGTCAGCTTCGGCCCCGGTGACCGACTTCCTGGCCGCACGATTGGCCGACGGGCCAGCTGGCGTCTAAGAAATGGTGTGAATTATCCAGCGTGTGCGCGCTGCGTGGCGACCGTTTGTCGGTTGGCTTCGGCCAGATTTTGCGCCGTATTGATCAGCGCGATATGCGTCAACGCCTGCGGAAAATTGCCGACCTGGCGGGCCGCGCCAACGTCATACTCTTCGGCCAACAGACCGACGTCGTTGGCGACCCCGACGACGCGATCAAACAACCTTCTGGCTTTGTCGATGTCGCCTGCCAGCAGCCAGGCGTCCGCGAGCCATAAACTGCACGCGAGGAAAGCGCCCTCGACGGAATGCTCGCCACCGTAATGAGGGTCGCGACGATCATGGCGCATGACGAACCCGTCAACCAAGAGATGACGCTCGACCGCCTTCAGCGTGCCGATCACGCGCGGATCGTTCGCGGGCAGGAAGCCGACGACCGGCATCAGCAAAATGCTGGCATCGAGGAACGCCGTGCCATAAGACACCGTGAACGCATTGAGACCGGGATCGAAGCCGTTCGTGCAGACGTCCTCATGAATTTTATCCCGAACGGTGCGCCATTCGTTTAACGGAGCTTTTAAGCCGAACTTCTCGGCGCTCTTGATGCCGCGGTCGAAGGCGACCCAGCTCATCACCTTCGACGATACATAATGCTGTGGTGGGCCACGCCGCTCCCAGATCCCGCTATCCGCTCTGCCCCAGATCTCGCTTAGATGCTTCAGCACCTGGCACTCGACGGCCCAGGTGCCGTCATCCAGGCTCAGGCCGGCGACACGCGCCTGATAGAACGAGTCGAGCAGTTCACCATAGACGTCGAGCTGCAGTTGTTCGTGTGCAGCGTTACCGATCCTGACCGGTTTGGCACCCTCATATCCCGCGAGCCAGTCTGCTTGCCACTCCGGCAACCGACGGGCGCCAGCAATGCCGTACATTATCTGCATACTCGCCGGTGTGCCGGCGACGGACCGCAACAGCCACCTGTACCAAGCGAGCGCCTCATCCGTGTATCCGGAGTTCTGGAAAGCCAGCAGCGTGCAGGTCGCGTCGCGCAGCCAGCAGAACCGATAATCCCAGTTGCGAGTGCCGCCCAGCTTCTCCGGCAGGGACGTCGTGGGGGCGGCGACCATTCCGCCCGTAGGCGCAAAAGTGAGAGCCTTCAGTGTGATCAGGGACCTCATGATCAGATCGCGGCTTTGGCCGCGATAGTTTGAGCGGGCCGACCAGTCAATCCAGAAGGCCTCCGTGTCGGAAAGGGCATCCATCGCGTCGATTGAAGCCGGGAGGGCAAGATGGGATGGCCCATAGCTCATCACGAAAGGAACGGAATCGCCCTCAGAGACCTCGAAGTCCGCGACTGTTGTCATGTCTTTCCCGCGCAGGTCGACGGGTGTTCGCATCACTGTCATGTCGGATCCGCAAATCGCGAGCAGTGCACCTTTGTCGTCCCGTCGAACCCATGGAATATCGAGACCGAACCCGAAGCGAAGGATCACCTGCGTCCGAAACCGCACGCGCCCGCGATCCCCGCGCACGATCCGGACGACGTGAGACGCGTCGCCGCGCGGCGGCATGAAATCGATCAGCGTCGCAGAGCCCTCCGCGGTCTCAAATGCAGTTTCGAGAACGAGCGTGTCCCGGCGATAGTGTCGCGAGGTCAAGACAACTTCGTCGGACGGGCAAATAATCCAACGACCGTTGTTCTCGTCGCCGAGCAGCGCCGAGAAGCAGGCGGCGGAATCGAAAGTCGGCCAGCATAGCCAGTCGATCGAACCATCCCGGCCGACGAGCGCCGAGGTCTCGCAATCGCCGATCAAGGCGTAGTCTTCAATCGCTGCGGGCACCCGATTTCCTCGAAGCTTTCCGCCGCAAGTGGCTGCATCGGTAGCGACTAAGCCTGTCTATGGGGTCGCTGGCAGGCGCCAGGCCAGCAAGACCTGCTTTCTTTCGCTGCGATCACTGACGAACCGCCGGCGGAAGTTGCAGCAGCAGGCCACGATCGCTGCGTGTTTCCAATCAAAAGTTGCGCCAAACCCCTGCCGCGGATCAAACGTTTGTTGAGGCTCAGGTTCTAGGTCGGAGCCCGAGCTTCCAGCAGAACCATGCGCCGATGTGCTGCCGAGGTCGACGGCAGCAGTATCGCGAAATCACCCTTCGCTTTTGGTTTTAGGAACGGAGCCACATCGCACACGTTCTGAAGGCGGCATCACTGGTGGCGCGCGGAAGCGGATCAGGGTTGGAACTTATACGATCTAGTGATCCACACGCTAAGGGAATAACGCCAACAAAGGATGCACGTCGTGACCAGACTGAATGGAAAGACCGCCGTGATCACCGGTGGCGCTACCGGCATCGGCCTCGCCGCGGCTAAGCGCTTCATCGAGGAGGGCGCCTTCGTCTTCATCTTCGGCCGCCGGCAGGAAGCGCTCGACGCCGCCGTGGCCGGGCTCGGGCCCAATGCCCGCGCGGTGAAGGGCTCGGTCTCCGACGAGGCCGACCTCGACCGGCTTTACGCGGCGGTGAAGGGCGAGCGCGGAACCCTCGACATCGTCTTCGCCAATGCCGGGGTGGGAAGCCCGCTTCCGCTCGGCCAGATCACCGCCGAGCACATTGACGAAACCTTCGACGTCAATGTGAAGGGTACGATCTTCACGGTCCAGAAGGCGTTGCCGCTGATGGGCCAGGGCGGTTCGATCATCCTGACCGGATCGAGCGCCGGCACCACGGGCGCCCCGGCATTCACCGCCTACAGCGCGAGCAAGGCGGCCGTGCGCAACCTTGCGCGGACCTGGGCGGGAGACCTGAAGGGCACCGGCATCCGGGTAAACGTGCTGTCGCCCGGGGTGACGGCGACCGAACTCGCGAAGGAAGCGCTGGGCGAGCAGGGCCAGAAGGCCTACGGCGCGATGACTCCGCTCCAGCGCATGGCCGATCCGGCGGAGATCGCGGCCGCTGCTGCCTTTCTCGCCTCGTCGGACAGCAGCTTCATGACGGCCAGCGAGGTCGCCGTCGACGGCGGCCTGGCGCAACTGTGACGCGCCATGCCCGGCCGGGCGCGACATTCGATTGTTCCGCGATTACTTCGAGGAAGAGTTTATGAGCTACGCCATTGTCGGCTTCGGTATTACCGGTAAGGCTCTGGCCAAGGCGTTTGCCCGTAATGGCATCGAAGTATCCGTTGCAACCACGCGCGAACCGGAAAGCATGGCGGCCGATGCGGCCGCTATCGGACCTCAGATCATTCCCAAGACCCTGGCGGAAGCGGTTAAGGCGGACATCATCTTCTTGGTTGTCCGTTACGAGTCCCATCCGGATGTCGCGAAAGCGCTCCCCAATTGGCACGGCAAGACTATCGTCGATGTGACCAATGCCCACGGCGTGTTCCCTGAGGAACTGAGAGGACAGCCTTCTTCCAGGTTCGTCGCGCAGGCCTTCGCGGGCGCAAAAGTGGTCAAAGGCTTCAACCATTTGCTCGCTGCTGTCCTTGACCAAGATCCGGCCGTGCACGGTGGCAAGAGAGCCATCTTCCTGGCGAGCGACCATGAAGACGCTGCAGCCGAGATTGCTGCGCTCGCGGAAAGACTTGGTTTCGCGCCGATCACACTTGGCGGACTGTCCGAAGGCGGGCTGCTTGTGCAGTCGTTCGGAATAAGTTGGGGTCGGCTGGTCTTTCAGGACCTGGTCAAGTTCGACTGATGAATCGTGATCGCTGATGTCGCCGCAAGCACCTGATCTGCATCTTATGAAAGTGATCTATCCATGACCGCCGCGTTACCCGACCACTCGCTCGATCAGATCTTTCGGTCCGCTCGTACGTTTAACGGCTGGGCCGATCGTCCCGTGGAGGACGCTACGGTGCGCGAGATCTATGACCTTATGAAATGGGGGCCGACATCTGCGAACTGCAGCCCCGCGCGTTTCGTTTGGGTGCGAAGCGCCGATGGAAAGGCAAGGCTCGCCGGACTGGCTGCGGAAGCGAACAGGCCGAAAATTCTGAAGGCCCCTGTCACGATCGTCATTGGCCACGATTTGGATTTCGCCGCCGAGCTCCCAAAGCTTTTGCCTCACGCTGCCGAGGTCATGCAGCAGTACTTTGCGGCGCCGGGGATGGCCGAGGTGACGGCGATGCGGAACGGAACGCTGCAGGGCGCTTACCTCATCGTCGCTGCGCGGGCGTTGGGGCTGGACTGCGGCCCCATGTCGGGCTTCGACAACGCAGGCGTGGATAAGGCGTTCTTCTCTGGCACGCGAATCCACTCGAACTTTATCTGCAGCATTGGCTACGGCGATCCAGCTTCCGTGTTCCCGCGCAATCCTCGCCTTGGTTTTGAGGAGGCCGGTCGTTGGGCCTGACAATGGAGTAGATCGGACACGATCCGAGGAAAGGAGAAGTTGTTATGAGTACTCAAGACAACGTCCAGACTGTGAAGGACTTCTTTGCCGCCATCGGCCGCGGCGACAAGGAGGGGCTGGTGGCGCTGGTCGCCGAAGACATCGAGTGGATCATTCCGGGCGAGGATTGGCCGTTGGCCGGTACGCACCGCGGGCGCGCCGGGGTGGCGGCTGCATTTCAGAAGGCTTCCGAGGAGGTGCCGTTTTCCTATCCAGAGCCCCCCGAATATGTAGCGCAGGGAGATCGGGTTCTGGTCATCGGCTTTGCCAAGGGGAAGATCACAGCCACGAACAAGGCGTTCGAGGACCATTTCGTCTTCGACATTACCATCCGGGACGGCAAGCTGGCCCACATCCGGGAGTTTATCGACACGCAGGCATTGGCGCGGGCCGCGCAGGTGGACGCGGCCAGGCCATAGCGCTGGCCGTCTGCGGTGATCGGTCCGGGGTCGACGGTGAACGAGCCGCGGATCGCCGCCCCGCACGCCGCGCTCTCGTCGAATGCCCAACCGTAACGGAGATCCCGATGTACGACCAAGCCAAGCTATCCGAGTTGATCCGGTTCGCACGTGTAGAGGCGGGCTCCACTGTCATTGACGTTTACCCGGGCGACGGCGACTGGACGCGCCTGTTCTCCGACGTCGTGGGACCCAAAGGGCGGGTCTTCAGCTTCGTGCCGACCGAAATCGCCGACTTAAAGCCCGATCAGGTCGGCCGCATGCGGACTCTCGCGAAGGAGCCGGGCCGAGAGAACGTCGAAGCCGTCTCAGCGGACCTCGTCGCGATGCCGGAGGCCACGCAACCTGCAGACGTCCTGTGGCTGCACCTGTTCTACCACGATCTCCACACCGCGCTGGTGCAGAAGAAGGGTGCGACGGCGGCCCACTTCAATCGGGCCGTCTACGGGCGGCTGAAACCCGGTGGGTCCTACGTCATCGTCGACCACGCCGCCGCCGCAGGGGCGGGCGCGGGCGACGCCCAGTCGCTGCATCGGATCGACCCTGCATCCGTCCGCGAGGAGGTGGAGGCGGCCGGCCTCGTGCTGGAGTCGGAAAGCAGCATGCTCGCGAACAAGGACGATCCGCACTTGATCAAAGTGTTCGACCCTTCGATCAAGGGCGAGACAGATCGCTTCGCCTATCGGTTCGTAAAGCCCTGACAGGTGCCGGCAACGACGTCATGGCGTCCTCCCCAACGGGTGCAAACAAGCCGCTCGAAGACATCGAGGCAACCTGCTTGCCCCCAGGATGTCGGCTTGGGATGAACTCGTCTGTTGGGCCCGCGCGACGAAGGCGGCGAAGGCCGCTTAAACTTCATAGCGGCGCGAGGCGAATTGGCGGATTGCGGCGCCCGCGCCTGAGAGTGTTCGCGCAAGATACGATTGAGATCGAAGCCCCGCCAGAAGCAGTCTGGTCGCTGCTGCTCGTTGGCGAGCGAACGCGCCGTACCGGCGTCATTGCAGTGGTCAATAGCGAACAGACTCGCGCTTAGGATGCTGTCTAGACTTGCGGCGCGACTAACCACCACCTCGGACATGACAAATGAAACCCGTCGCCGAAACGATCGCCGCGGTTGGTCCGCCAGTGTTCATGCATTCCATAGGGGAGAAAGCTTCGCCGAGCGCAATGATCGCCCGATGGCGCCACAGCGGCGGGGATTTCGACATCGGCGCATCCGATATCGTTAGCGTCGTAGTAAACCTGCAAGACGGCGTGCCCGTCCGCCACAGGATCGGGGACTCGGCGCCGCGCGCGCATGTTGCTGCGGTTGGGAGTGTTTCGGTGACGCCTGCGCACCAGCGAAATCAGATCTCCGTACGAGGGGAAGCCGACGTCCTGCAGCTATTTCTCCGCGAATCCTTTCTCGAAACCGCGCTGGAAGCGCCATTTAACTGTTTGCCGCTCTTTAACTCGCATGACAGCGAACTACAGGCGGCTGCGATGCAGCTTTTCGTTTCAGCGACACGAGGAGACCCGGACGATTTACTGCTGCTCGAATCCGGTGTCCGGCGCGTCGCGGCCCGCCTGTTGGTCCGCGGCGATCCCCGGTCTGCGCAGCCAGCGCGCGGAGGTCTTGCTCGCGCGGCTCATCGTCGTGTCAATGACATGATCACCGCCGCACTAGAGGACGCGACCGCCCCATCGCTTACCTTGAGTCAATTGGCCGGCGCTGCAAGCTTGAGCGTCAACCACTTCATCCGCGCGTTCCGCCAACAAACCGGCGTGACACCGCATCGGCACATCGTTCTCCGTAGGCTCGAGCGGGGGATTACGCTGCTGAAAAAGCCCGGGAAGTCAGTTGCCGAGGTGTCCGACGGTGTTGGCTTTGCGACGCCAGCGCACTTCATCGCCACATTCAGGCGAACGATGGGCGTGACGCCTGGTGCATTCCAGGCTGCTCTCCTGCGCTGATCAGCTGCTCGGCCACGGGAAGAAGGCTGGGGGATTCTGAAACTCTGACTGCCCGATCTTGCCGGACGCAGCGCCCGGTCTTCTGCGACCGGCCAGTCCATCCAGAGGTGCGAAGGTCATAGATCTAAAACGGTTCAGCAGGTCGCGTGTTGTCAGTGGCCGGTGATCGCCGTCAGCACGTGCTCCGCGAAGATATCGAGCGGAATGATACCTTGCTGCCTGAAGTGGCTCGCATATCGTCATCAGCCAGTCGGTTCAAATCAGTTGTTCCTTTATCGATCGGGAGAATCGAAGCCTGCGCGCCTTGAAGAAGTCGAAAATCTCGAACTGCTCGCAGTTTGGTTTGGCCACCATGTCGTTGAGAGGCTGAAGGACTATTTCGCTCAAAGACCTAACCGGATAGTGGAACAATTCAGATTAATTCGACGATATGACCCCAATACCGGGTAAGAGCTGCGTAAGGTTTCGGTGGTGTTGAGAATTTCCGTCGGATTTGGTGTGGTCGGCCATCCGCTCGCCGACCTCCCGCTGGAGGAGACCCACTTCGCGGCGGCGTTTCTTGAGGTGCTCGCCGAGGGATTGGGGTTCTTCGGCATAATCCTTTGGTTTCAAGGCATTAACGATCAGCGGCACGCCTGACAAAAGGGCACCGCACAAATGCGACTACCGAACTGCTGCTAGACTAGCTGGAAGCCCGCCGGACCTATCGCTTATTCCGGCCGCTCAGGACCTCGGCGTGACTGGCCGCACCCACCGCCTTGACCATCTCGAAGATGCGCTTGCGCACGCGGCCTTCGCGGATCTTGTAGTAGCCCCGCACCAGCTCCAGCGTCTCGCACTTGGCGCCGGCCCTCCGCGTTCTTGGACAACTCATCGTAGCCATCCTGGAACGACGCGTGCCATCTGCTAGTAGCTCTGCACAG
>NZ_BKAJ01000111.1 GCF_007992495.1 Reyranella soli | reverse complement strand
GGAAGACTTGACTACTGCCCCTGCGCCGCCTTGCTGACCGACGCCGCGTTCTCGGCGAGGACCTTGGCGATGTCCTCGCGCTTGCCGGTCACGGCCTTGGTGACGGCGTCGTTGAACGCCTTATGCACGGCCGGCCACTGCGGGAAGTAGTAGGCGCCGCGCACCTTGTCGGGCGACTCCAGGACGGCCTCCGACAGGAGCTTCATGAAGGGATCCTGGGCCGCGATCTTGGGCCAGTACTGCGTGTTGGGCGGCGGCGCGCCGGTCGCCTTCCACATCTTCATCTGGCCTTCCTCGTCGACCATCATGGCGGCGAGCATCTCCTTGGCGAGCGCCTTGCGCTCGGCCGGGATCGACTTGGGGATCGCCCAGCCCCAGATGTCGTTCCAGGCGAAGTTCTTCTGCCGGTGCGGCCCGAGCGGGAAGCGCGCCGCGGCGATCCTGGTGGCGACCTTGGACTTGGCCGGATCGGTGAAGGTGCCCCACCACAGCGTGTCGGCCACGGTGAAGGCGGCATCACCCGCCATGAAGATGGCGTTGGCCTCGTTGCGGTCGTAGGCCGGCATGCCGCGCGGCGAGATCTTGTGGGTGTTGATGGCATCCCACCAGTACTCGGCCGTCTCCTTCATGCAGGGCTGGTCGAGGCTCGACTTCCAGCCGTTCTGCGCCAGCACCTTGTTGTCGCGCTCGTAGTAGGGCATCAGCACGTCGCAATTGTTGCCCCACATCGACCAGAACCAGCTGAACCAGGTGTGGTTCATGGCCATGCCGCCGACGTAACCCCACTTCACCTTGTTGGCGGCCTGCAGCTTCTTGGAGACGTCGACCACCTCCTGCAGCGTCTTGGGCACCTCGTTGGGCTGCAGCAGGTCGGTGCGATAGAAGAACACGCTGAAGGTCTGGCCCATCGGCACCACGGTGTTCTGGCCCTGGGCGTTGCCGAACACGACCTTGTCCATGCCCCACTTGTCGGCGAACTGCAGGCCGGGAACGTCGTCCGTCGGCTCGAGCAAATGGGCCCACAGCTGGCCCCAGTCGTCATTGTGCCAGATCACGTCGTACTGATCGGAGTTCGAGGTCAGCGACGCCGTCATCTTCTCGACGTAGACGCCATAGGAGTTCGGCACCTTGACGATCTTGATGCCCTTCTTGGCGCCCCAGGTCTCGAACATGGCGATCGAGGCGTCCTGGATCGGGCTCGGCTGGTAGCCGATCCTGAGTTCCTTGACCTGCGCCTCGGCCGTCCCCACGGCGAGGGCGCCGACCGCGAGCGCGGTCAATGTCCGTCTGAATATCCGATGCATGATGTTTCCTCCTCCCTTTTTGTCGTGACAGGTTGCTACAATCTCAATCCTCGGATCACGTACTTCTGGCCGAACAGGGCCAGCACGAAAGCCGGCAGCAGCGCCATCACCGCCGTCGCCGCCATCAGGTTCCAGCGCATGCCCATCTCGGTGACGAACTGGGCCATCACCACGGTGATCACCGGCACCCGGTTGCCGGTCAGGATCAGGGCGAACAGGAACTCATTCCAGGTGAACAGCCAGCACAGCACGCCGAGTGCTGCGATCGCCGGAATGGCCGACGGCAATGCCACGCGGATGAAGGCGCCCCAGCGCGTGCAGCCGTCGATCAGGGCGGCATATTCCATCGACGGATCGATGCCGTCGAAGAAGCCCTTCATCAGCCAGGAGAAGAAGCAGATGTGGACGGCGATGTGCGGCAGCAGCAGGCCGATATAGGTGTCGTAGAGGCCCCAGCTCTGGGCCACGAAGTAAAGCGGCAGCACCCAGGAGATGTAGGGCACACAGCGGAACACATAGATCGTGCCGAACCAGGTGCGCGCCGCCGGCCCCTGGAAGCGCGACAGCATGTAGCCGCTGGAGACCGTCACCAGCAGCGAGAACACGGTGGCGAGCGTGGCGATCAGGGCGGAATTGGCGAAGGCCTCGACGACACGATCGTCCTTCAGCACCTCGGCGAAATTGCCGAGCGTGATCTCGGTGCCGCGATGGACGTAGTAGACGCCCGATTCCGGACGCAGCGACGTCAGGATCAGCCACAGCACGGGGAAGGCGAACAGGAAGCAGATCGCGAACAGCACCAGGCCGAACAGGACGCGCCGCGCATTGAGCGGCAGACGGGCAAACAGCAGGGGTTCCTTGACCATCGCCATGGCGTCAGGCTCGCGCGATGCGGTCGACAACGCGGTAGAGCACCGCGCCGACCACCAGGATGATGAGGCCGCCGATGATCGCCGCGGCAGAGCCGCGACCGAAGTCGAGGGTCAGGAAAGCGAGCACGTAGGCGTAGAGGCTGAACAGCTCGGTCGAACGGCCCGGCCCGCCGCCGGTCAGGGTCCAGACGATGTCGAAGGTGCGGAAAGCATCGATGGCACGGATCACCACGCAGACCACGATCACCGAGCGCAGCATCGGCAGGGTGAGATGGGTGAAGACACGCCAGGTCGAGGTGCCGTCGATGGCGGCGGCCTCGAACGGCTCGCGCGGCAGGCTCTGCAGGCCGGCCAGCAGCAGGAGCGTGTACCACGGCGTCCACAGCCAGATGTCGGTCATGACGATGACGCCGAAGGCGGTCCAGCGCTCGACCAGCCAGGGCTGGCCGTCGAGGCCCAGCCCCTCGAGCACGGCGTTCACGATCCCGAACTGGTCGTTGAACATCCAGCGCATCATGATGGCGGCGATCACCGGCGCCACCATCAGCGGCACCAGCAGCACGGTCTGCACCAGCTTCTGGCCGGCGAACGGCCGGTTGAGCAGCAGGGCGAGCGCCAGGCCCAGCACCAGGGCACCGGCCACGCTCAGGATCATGAAGATGAAGGTGTTGGGCAGCACGACCCAGAGGAACTCGGGGTCGCTCAGCACGGCCTGATAGTGGGCCAGGCCGACCCAGGTCTTCTTGGGATTGTACAGCGCCCAGTCGCGGAAACTGGCATTGGCGCCGATGGCGATGGGCACGACCTGGAACAGGGTGAGCAGCAGCGCTGCAGGCGTGATCAGGAGCAGCATGAATCGCGTCTGCTCCCCGAACAGGGGACGCCCTCCACCTGCCATGAAATCCCCTCCCCGTACGCGCCACACTTTGGCCCGGATGATGGTGGTTTTCGCAACTGGTTGGAAGCGACGTTTGGGAGTATTTGAGCGCCGCCATGCAGACGCTGCGGACTCTGAAAGCCCTGCACCGCGAAGGGCTGCTGCCGGTCGATCCGCGCCTCGCCGAGGCCGCGGACGCGATGGCGATCGCCATCACGCCAGAGATGCTGGCGCTGATCGATCGCGCCGATCCGGCCGATCCCATCGCGCGTCAGTTCGTGCCCAGCGCCGCCGAGACCGAGATCGCGGCCAACGAGCTTCTGGACCCGATCGGCGACGAGGCGCGCTCGCCGGTGAAGGGCATCGTGCATCGCTATCCCGACCGCGTGCTGCTGAAGCCGTTGCATGTCTGCCCGGTCTATTGCCGCTTCTGCTTCCGCCGCGAGAAGGTGGGACCGGGCGGCGAGGCGCTGTCGGCCAGCGAGCTCGACGCCGCGATCGCCTACATCGAGGCGCGGCCGGAGATCTGGGAAGTGATCCTGACCGGCGGCGACCCGCTGATGCTGGCGCCGCGGCGGCTGGCCAAGCTGATCGCGGCGCTTGACGCCATCGACCATGTCGGCGTGATCCGCATCCATAGCCGCGTGCCCATCGTCGACCCTTCGCGCGTGACCGACGAGCTTTTAGCCGCGCTGAAGCCGCGCCGCACCGCGCTGTGGTTTGCCGTGCACTGCAATCACGCGCGCGAGCTCAGCGTCGCGGCACGCGCCGCCCTGGCGCGGCTGGCCGATGCCGGCATTCCCTTGATAGGCCAAACGGTTCTGCTGGCCGGCGTCAACGACGAGGTCGAGACGCTGGAGACGCTGATGCGCGCCCTGGTGACGGCTCGCGTCAAACCCTACTACCTGCACCATCCCGACCTGGTGCGCGGGACCGGCCATTTCCGGGTCTCGGTCGAACGCGGCCAGGCCCTGATGAGGGCGCTGCGCGGCCGGCTGAGCGGGCTTGCGCAACCGACCTATGTGCTCGACGTGCCGGGCGGCCACGGCAAGGTGCCGATCGGGCCGGGTTACCTTGGCGACGATCCCGATGCGCTCCCTGGGGCGCTCCCCGGGGCGCTCCTGGTCGAGGACGCCTTCGGCGGACGGCATCGCTATCCGCGGTGATGCTCCTCGTGGAGGATGGCCTCGCCGATCGGGCCGGGCTCCTCGACTGCGAACTCCACGGCGACGGCCCCCGCCTTCTCGAAGGTCAGCGTGACCGGCAGGGTCGATCCTTTGGCCAAAGGCGCCTTCACACCCTGCAGCAGAAGGTGGTAGCCGCGCGGCTTCAAGGTCGCAGTATGGCCGGCCTGGATGACCACGCCGTTGGCCAGCGGCCGCATATCGATGTCGGGGCCGACGACCTTGATGCCATGCAGCTCGACCCGCTCGGCCAGGGGGCTCGAGGCCGCGACCAGCCGGTCGTCGGCTGAGCCCTTGTTGGTGATCAACAGGAAGGCGCCGGCGACGTTGGCCGGCAGGCGATGCGACGACGACCGCGCCCACGGCTTGTGCATCTCGAGCGACCCATGCACCGCCGCTGGGGTCGAAGGCGGAGCCTCCTTGGGACGGCGAAACCAGCTCACCACGCCCGACGCTCCATTAGAATTTCTTTCAAGTGCGTGCTCCCCCATCCGATTCTCGAGCCCTTCGTCCTGTCTGGCTAGTCCTTAATTTCTCTTGGCCTCAGACCGCCCGCAGCTGCGTCCTCAGCGCCGTCCGACGGCGGCGATGGTCGCGCGGTTGGAGCGCGTCTGCGGCGCGTTCAGTTCCTCGATCAGCCACTCCTCGAAGGCCTTGGTCTTGGGCCGGCTGACCGACGCCGGCGGGCAAACGAACCACCATGCCTTGCCCGAGTCGACGATCTGCGGGAACGGCTGGAACAGTCGACCCGAGGCGAGATCCTCGCGGAAGAGCTGCGGCGGCCCGACAGCCACGCCCGCGCCCTCCATCGCCGCCTCGACAGCGATCATCGTCGAGTCGAAGGTGAGCACGCGCTTGGGCTTGAAGTCGCCCATGCCGACCGCGCGCAGCCAGATCGCCCATTCCGGATCGTAGGTCATGTCGATGAAAGGCACGCGCTTCAGGTCATCGAGCGTCTTCAGCTTGTCGCGATAACGGCGCCCGCAAAGCGGCGTCAGAACGTCGGAAAACAGCTTTGTTGCATGTAATTCCGGCTCCGGCTGCACCGTGAAGCGGATGGCGCAGTCGAAGTCCTCGCGGGCGAAATCGATGCGCCGCTGCGTCGTCGTCATGCGCACTTCGATCTCGGGATGCTTGGTCTGGAAGCGATGCAGACGTGGCGCCAACCAGCCCAGTGCGAATGTCGTGACCAAGCTGACGTTGAGGGTGCCGGAGTTGGCCTTGCGGCCGACGCGCTCCAGCGCGTTGGTCATGCGATCGAACGCATCGCGCAGATCGGGCAGCAGCGCCTCGCCTTCGCTGGTGATCTCGAGCCCGCGTGGGCGGCGCACGAACAGCGCCACGCCCAGCCGCTCCTCGAGCGCCTTGACCTGATGGCTGACGGCGGCCTGGGTGACGTGCAGCTCCTCTGCGGCGTGGGTGAAGGAGGCGTGACGGGCAGCAGCCTCGAAGGCGCGGAGCGCATTCAGAGGCAGTTGAGAGCGGCTCATTTAAGGCACCGACGGCATAGTTTTTATAGGCCTCCCCCGAGAGATCGTCCTTTGAAGAACGCGTTACCTTAGCGCAAATAGGGCAAGCAAACGAGGTGCAACACGGCAATCCAGCCGCGACGCCTCAAACGGAGCTAAGTCATGTCGACCCTGTCCAGCGTGCGGGAATTCGCCCGCCCGGCGACCCTCTCCTTCTCCTTCGGCCGCGCCTTCGCGCTCCTGGCCGGCGGCGTCGTGGTCGGGATCGAGCATGTCATGACCCGCGCCGAGCTTGCCCGTTCGCGACGCCAACTCGCCCAGCTCGATGAGCGCCTGTTGCGCGACATCGGGCTCGACCGGGCGACCGCCCGGCTCGAAGCCACCAAAGGCTTCTGGGCCTAAGGCACCACCGAGCAAGGGACAATTGCCGGCGGGTGGCGGATAGAGCAGGTTGGGCCATGGTGCTTTGATGGCGCCATGACCCAACATTCTCTTTCGCTCCCCACCTTGGCGCTCGCTTCCAAAACTCATCCCGACGCCTTGCTGGCCGACGCCCTGCCGGACGAGGCAACTTGCTGGCAGGCCGTTCAGCGGCGCGACCGCGGCTACAACGGCCGGTTCTGGTTCTCGGTCCGGACGACCGGGGTCTATTGCCTGCCGTCGTGCGCGGCGCGGCCGCCGCTTCGGCGCAATGTCGATTTCCACGCCTCGCCCGATGCGGCCGAGGCGGCGGGTTTCCGCGCCTGCAAGCGCTGCAAGCCGCGCGACTGGCAGGCCGATGTCGGCCTCAGCAAGCCGGTGGCCCAGGCCTGCAAGCTCTTCGATTCGACCGACGGCGACACCCCGCCCTCGCTGGCCGAGGTGGCGCGCAAGGTCGGCCTGACGGCGGGCGCGCTCAGCAAGCGTTTCATCGCCGAGCTCGGCGTCAATCCGCGCGACTGGCTGGCGGCGCGCAAGCGCCAGCGTTTCCGCAAAGCGCTGCGCGAGGGCGAAGGGGTGGCCGACGCGCTCTACGGCGCGGGCTACGGCTCGCCGAGCCGCGTCTACGAGACCTCCGACAAGGCGCTGGGCATGACGCCCGCGACCTACGCCAAGGGCGGCGCCGGCGCGCATATCGACTACACCACCGTCGATTCCGACTATGGCCGCGTGCTGGTGGCGGCAACGCAGAAGGGCATCGCCGCGGTGTTCCTGGGCGACAACGACCGCGCCCTGGAGAACGACCTCAAGCACGACTTCCCGGCCGCCGACATCACGCGCAACGACGATGTCCTGGCAGCGCGGGTGAAGGGCGTGCTGGCGCGGCTCTATGGCCGCAAGCCCTCGGCCCTCGACGCGGCCGACGTGCCGCTCGACATCGTGGGCACGGCCTTCCAGTGGAAGGTCTGGAAAGAGCTGACCCGGATCCCGTCGGGCGAGACCCGCACCTACGGCGAGATCGCCCGCCGCATTGGCGCACCGAGCTCCGCCCGCGCCGTCGGCCGCGCCTGCGCCACCAACCAGGCCGCCGGCGTCATTCCCTGCCATCGCGCCGTCGGCGCGAGCGGCGACCTGACCGGCTACCGCTGGGGCGTGGCGCGCAAGGAGCGGTTGCTGGCCGACGAACGCCGCCGCAGCAACACGTAGAAGGCGCCGCCGCCGCCATGCCGCGGGTGCGCTGCCCGCACGGCGCGCACGCGATGGCGGTTGTCGGCGCGGTTCAGCCAGCCCACGAACTCGGCGCGGATGCGGCCGCCCAGCATGCGGCCGCCTTCCAGCCGCAGCCCCTTGCCGGTGACGATCAGCACGACGCGCAGGTCGCGCGTCGTGGCGTGCTCGAGGAAAGCCGCGACGGCACGCTCGGCGGCGGCCAGCGTCATGCCATGGAGATCGAGCGAAGCCTGCGGCACGAGCTTGCCGCGCGACAGGGCACGGGAGGTATCGCGGTCGAAATTCTGATCGTCGGCTGAAAGTTCCGGCTCTTTTGTCATCCCGAGCCCAGCGAGGGACCTTTTATGCGGCCTCGAAGGTCCCTCGGCCTTCGGCCTCGGGATGACAGTCTTGGCGCGGCTTGCCGGCTTGCGACCCTTCAGCGGCTTCACCTCAGACATGGCAGCAGCGAACAGGTGCGCGTCCTTGACCATACCGTTTCGTGTAGCCTTGGCGCCGGGGCGGGTCTACACAGCGCGCCATGGCACTGGCGCCCCCAACCCCCTCGCGGACTCCGCCGCCGCCCGATCCCGATCTGCAGACCGGCCTTCAATATCTGAAGGCGGGCTGGTTCGATCGCGCCGAGCCGTTGTTCCGCTCGGCCCTGGCGCGTCACGGCGAGCGGCCCGACATCCTGCACTTCCTTGCCGTCTGCATGGCGCAGCGCGGCGCGCTCGCCGACGCCGAGGGCTTGTGGCGCAAGGCGATCGCCAAGGACCCCAATGAGCCCATGCTTTCCTACAATCTCGCCCTGGTGGCGCGGCGGCTGGGCAACCTCGACGAGGCGGCGCGGCGCCTGCGCGACACCATCCGCAAGGCGCCAGCCCATGTCGAGGCTCGGCTGGCGCTCGCCTCCCTCCATATGGACCAGGGCCGTTTCGCCGCCGCCGAGCGCGAGCTCGGCGAATTCGTGAGCAATGTCGACCAGGCCATCGAAAAGGGCGGCCCGGGCACGGAAGGCCTGAAGCCTCTACAGGCGCGGGCGCGCAACATGCTGGGCCACGCGCTGTATCGCCTGGCCCACTTCGGGCCCGCGATCGAGGTGCTGGACATGGCCTTGGCCGACGCCGGGGACGATGCCGCCCGTCGCGGCCAGATCCTCGGCGACCGCGCGCTGGCGCTGGGCGGGCTCGGCCATCATGAGGAGGCGATCGACGGCGCCCGGCAGGCCGTGGAGCTGGCGCCGGACAGTGCCGTGCTGCAGCACGTGCTGGGCTTCGTCCTGAACTTCGCCGGCCGGCCCCAGGAAGCCCTCGACCCCGTCCAGCGCGCGCTCGAGATCGATCCCAACTTCACCGGAGCGCTCAGGACGTTGGCGCTTGTCCAGACCGCGCTCGGCAAGGGCGGCGAGGCCGTCGAGCTGCTGCAGCGCGCCCTGCGTCAGAACCCGTCCGACAGCGACGCCATCCTGCAGCTCTCGCTGCTGCACATCGAGCAAAAGCAGTTCACCGAGGCCTTGGCCGTGCTCGAGCCCCATCTCAAGCAGACGCCCGACGATGTGCGCGCGCTCAACAACCAGGGCCTGGCGCTGCGCGGCCTGAAACGCTTCGAGGAGGCGCGCCGGGCACTGAAGCGCGCCTCGCGGCTCGCGACCGACGATCCCATGGTGCTGACCAACCTCGGCTGTGTGCTGGTCGATCTCGACCGGGCGGCCGAAGCGCGGTCGCTGCATGAGCACGCGCTGCGCGGCCTGCCCGGCGATTCGCGCCTGCTCGGCAACTATGGCGTCTGCCTGGTTGCGCTGGGCCAGACGGACAAGGCGCGCGAGGCCCTCGATGCGGCGCTGGCGGCCAATCCCAACAACGCCGAAGCCCTCGACGCCCTGGTGAAGCTCGGCGCATGAGCGAGGCCACCGATCGACTGGCCAAGGTGCGCAAGGACATCGCCGACGCGGCGAAGGCAGCCGGCCGCGATCCTGCATCCGTCACCCTGGTCGCCGTCTCCAAGACTCATGGCGCCGATCGCGTGCGCGAGCTGCTGGCCGCCGGACAGCGCGTGTTCGGCGAGAACCGCGTGCAGGAGGCGGAAGGCAAGTTCCCGGCACTCAAGGCCGAGTTCGCCGACCTGGAGCTGCATCTCATCGGCCCGTTGCAGACCAACAAGGCGCGCGATGCCGTGGCCTTGTTCGACGTCATTCAATCGGTCGATCGCGAGCGGCTGGCGAGCACGCTCGCCAAGGAGATGGAGCGGGCCGGCCGGCGCCTAGACTGCTACATCCAGGTCAACACCGGCGAAGAAGCGCAGAAGGCCGGCGTTCTCCCTAAGGACGTCGATGCCTTCGTCGCCTCCTGCCGCGACGTCCACAAGCTGCCTATCGTCGGCCTGATGTGCATCCCGCCGGTCGATGAAGAGCCCGCGTTGCACTTCGCGCTGCTGGCGAAGATGGCGGCGCGCAACGGCCTGGCCAAGGTCAGTATGGGCATGAGCGCCGACTACGAGATGGCCGTGCGGCTTGGCGCCACCCATGTCCGTGTCGGTACCGCCCTGTTCGGGAGTCGCGGAACCCAGGGGGGCGGCCCCTAGACCATGCCCGAGCTGCCCGAGGTCGAAACGGTCCGGCGTGGTCTCGTTCCGAAACTCGTCGGGCGGCGCATCGTGCGGCTGGTCCAGCGGCGCCGCGATCTCAGGGTGCCCCTACCTGCCAAGTTCGCGCAGCGGGTCGAAGGCCGGATGATCCGGGCCATCGACCGGCGCGCCAAGTATCTGCTGCTGCGGCTCGACGACGGCAACACCCTGATCGCCCATCTCGGCATGTCGGGCCGCATGACCCTGCATGACGCCACAAGCGCCGCCGAGCACCCGTTCGAACGCCACGACCATGTCGTGTTCGAGACCGACGAAGGCTGGCAGGTCCGTTTCAACGACGCACGCCGCTTCGGCCTGATGCTGCTGGCCGCTGACGAGGCGGTGCCCAAGCACAAGCTGTTCAAGGGGTTGGGTCCCGAACCGCTCGACGAGGCGTTCGACGGGGCGGCGCTCGCGAGTCGTCTCAAGGGACGCAAGACGCCCATCAAGGCCGCCTTGCTCGATCAGAAGACCCTGGTCGGGGTCGGCAACATATATGCGTGCGAAGCGCTGTTCCTGGCCGGCATCTCGCCGCGTCGCTCGGCGCATACCGTGCAGGGCGATCGTGCCGACCGCCTGGTTGCCGCCATCAAGAGGGTGCTGCTGCGCTCGATCGACGATGGCGGCTCGACCTTGCGCGATCATGTGCAGCCGGGCGGCGAGCTCGGATACTTTCAGACACGGTTCAACGTCTACGACCGCGCCGGCATCGTCTGTCCCACGCCCGCTTGCGGCAAGCTCGTCAAACGCCTGGTGCAATCCGGCCGCTCGACCTTCTATTGCGCGCATTGCCAACGGTAGCGTAAGCCTTTCGTAGCTCCGAAGGAGCGAAGGAGGGCTGGAGGACACCGTGACCGCCTATCAGAACATCAAGACCGAGACCAAGGGCCGGGTCGGCATCATCCGACTCGATCGACCGAAGGCATTGAACGCACTCTGTGCCGATCTGGTGCGCGAGCTGGGTCAGGCGCTCGACGCCTTCGAGGCCGACCCGAACATCGGTTGCATGGTGCTCACCGGCAGCGACAAGGCGTTCGCCGCCGGCGCCGACATCAAGGAGATGAAGGACCAGACCTACCAGGACGTCTTCCTGAAGGACTTCATCACCGTCGGCTGGGAGAAGGTGAGCCAGGTCCGCAAGCCGATCATCGCCGCGGTCGCGGGCTATGCTCTGGGCGGTGGATGCGAGATGGCGATGATGTGCGACTTCATCATTGCATCCGACACTGCGAAGTTCGGTCAACCGGAAATCACACTTGGTACGATACCGGGCGCTGGCGGCACCCAGCGCCTGCCGCGCTTCGTCGGCAAGTCGAAGGCCATGGACCTCGTACTGACCGGCCGCATGATGGACGCCGCCGAAGCCGAACGCTGTGGCCTGGTGAGCCGCGTGGTCCCGCTGGCCGATCTCATGAACGACGCCATTGCCACGGCCGAGAAGATCGCCGGAATGTCGCTGCCCGCCACGATGGTCGCCAAGGAAGCGGTCAACCGCGCCTTCGAGACCACATTGGCCGAGGGCGTGCGCTTCGAACGCCGCACCTTCCATGCGACCTTCGCCTTCGACGATCGGGCCGAGGGCATGGCGGCCTTTGCCGACAAGCGCAAAGCCGCCTGGAAGCATCGATAACGCTGCTGGCTCCAGCCGGCTGAAATGCTCTATAAATGGCGGGTTTTGGCGGGGTTGACCGGCTGGCGGCAGGCCCGTATACACGCGCCCTTCCGAAGGACGAGGAATAGATGGCTAGTCACAAGTCGGCTGAGAAGCGTGCGCGTCAGACCAAGCGCCGCACCGCCGTGAACACCGCGCGTCGCAGCCGCGTGCGCGGCTCGGTCAAGAAGGTCGAGGAAGCGATCAAGTCGGGCGACAAGAAGGCCGCCGCCGAGGCGCTGCGCGCTGCGCAGCCGGAGATCCAGCGCGGTGCGACCAAGCACATCGTGACCAAGAATGCTGCTGCGCGTCGCGTGTCGCGACTCGCCGCACGCATCAAGGCGATGGCGTGAACGACGACGACGCAGAGAATGTGAACGCCGCTCCAACGAGCGGCGTTTTCGTTTTTTGCGACGACAACAAAAAATCTTCGAGAAAAAATTTTAAGCGAATCGCGTCTGAACATTTGGTCGCCAAAAGGGCGAACGACATACGATTCCCTTTTATCGGATCGGGCGCGCGATCAGGCGCTAGATATTGAGCGGCTTCATACGCAGCGGCGAAGAGGGGAATCGAATCCTCACGCGAGTCAACAGCGACACGCCGCGAACAACATGAATAGCCTGCTTGGATGTCGAATCGAAAAGTTTGCGCACTGCCGAGAGTCTGTCTAAGAGTCGGCCATCGCGACGGAGCGTGGGGCGCAAAGACGCGAGCCAAGGTGAGGATGGGGGGCAACCACCTCGCTGGAAGACGAACGAGGGAGCAAGCCGCAGCCACCTGACAACAGTCGATCGAAAACAGAAGCGTTCCCTCTAACGACGCTCACCGATCCGCCATTGTCATTCGTGCGCTGTGTGTCCATCGTACATCGTTGGCTCGTGTCTGAGCAGCCTGCTTCGTAAAATGAAGAGCGGGGGCCATGGCGAAAGACAATAAGATCGCGGGCACGTACGAGGTCTCCCCTGCCGCCGGCTATGCCGGCGACGTGGCCCCGACGACCGCCTGGAAGATCCTGAGCGAGCAGAAGGACGCAGTCCTGATCGACTGCCGCACCAGGGCGGAGTGGAACTATGTCGGCTTGCCCGACCTCGAGACGCTGGCCAAGAAGGCGGCGCTGATCGAGTGGCAGGTGTTTCCCAGCATGCAGCCCAACCCGGAATTCGTGGCCGCGCTCTCGGGCGCGCTCCCCGACAAGGAGACGCCGCTGCTCTTTCTGTGCAGGAGTGGAGTTCGCTCGGCCGCGGCGGCGAAAGCCATGACCGCGGCCGGCTACAGTACATGTCTCAACGTAGCTGACGGTTTCGAGGGGCCCCTGGATGCGCAGGCCAAGCGCGGCACGGCAGGGGGATGGAAGGCAGCGGGACTTCCGTGGAGACAGACATAATGAACCGAATTCAAAGTCCGGTAACGGGCAACAACAAGAACGCAGCATCGTACGAACAAAAGACAGTGGCGGGGGCCGATATGGAAGAAGTTGCGGGCCGAAAGGAGCTCGAAGCGCACTGGGTGCGCGTCTGCGATCGGCTGCGCAAGGAAATCGGCGACAAGGCCTTCAAGACGTGGTTCGGCGAGGTTGAGCTCGGCAAGCTGGAGACCGGCAAGCTCCGCCTCTATGCTCCGACTCGCTTCGTGCGCGACTGGGTCGCCCGCCACTACGGTGATCGCGTGCTGGCCTACTGGCAGGCGGTCAACACCACGGTGGCGAGCGTCGAGGTCAACCTCGTGCCGCCGCCCGCGCCGCGTCGCGCCAACGACATCATCGCCATGCCGCCGGTGCCGACCTCGCCGCAGAACTACCAGTCGTCGGCACTGCCCCGTCTGGGACCGGCGATCGGTCGCGGCAGTGAGGATGCCTTCCAGGGTCCAGAGGCGCGCTACACCTTCGCCAACTTCGTGGTCGGCAAGCCCAACGAGTTCGCCTATGCCGCCGCGCGCAACATCGCCGAGCAGGACCGGCCGCTGCCCGAGCGCAACCCGCTCTATATTTTCGGCGGCGTCGGCCTCGGCAAGACCCATCTGATGCATGCCATCTGGCACGCCATCCGCGAGCGCGATCCCAAGACCCGCGTGCTCTACCTCACGGCCGAGAGCTTCGTGAACCGCTTCATCCAGGCGCTGCGCACCAAGAACACCGGCCAGTTCAAGGAACTGTTCCGCAACGTCGACGTGCTGATGGTCGACGACGTCCAGTTCATTTGCGGCAAGGAAGCGAGCCAGGACGAGTTCTTCTTCACCTTTAATTCTCTGGTTGAGCAGAACAAGCAGATCGTCCTTTCCTCGGAGAAGCCACCGAGTGAATTGCAGGACATCGAGGAGCGCATGCGCTCGCGGCTGGGCAGCGGCCTGGTGGCGGACATCCACTCCTCGACCTACGAGCTGCGTCTCAGCATCCTGCAGACCAAGGCCGAGAACGCGCGCGTGCCGGTGCCGGTCGCGGTGCTGGAGTTCCTGGCGCACAAGATCAGCACCAACATCCGCGAGCTCGAAGGCGCGTTGAACCGTGTCGTCGCGCACGGCCAGCTGATCGGCCGCGAGATCACTGTCGAGATGGCGCAGGACGTCCTGCACGACCTGCTGCGCCAAGCCGATCGCAAGGTGACGGTCGACGAGATCCAGCAGCGTGTCGCCGCGCACTACAACATCAAGCTCGCCGAGATGAGTTCGCCGCGTCGCGCACGCTCGGTCGCGCGGCCCCGGCAGGTCGCCATGTATCTCGCCAAGCAGCTCACGACGTTGAGCCTGCCGCAGATCGGCAAGCGCTTCGGCAACCGCGACCACACCACGGTCATGCACGCCGTTCGCAAGATCGAGGAGCTCAAGATCTCCGATCTTTCGATTGCAGAAGATGTCGAGTTGCTCAAGCGCCAGTTGCAGGGCTAGGCAACTCCCGGGGAGAGGCGTGAAACGGGGTCCGAAAGGGCCCCGTTTTGCTTTGGCCCCAAGGGCTTAAGAGCCTCTAATTTCGGGCGAATTCGCTTCCCGCCAAGGCCCGCCGTGCTATAGTCTGCAACCGTTCCGCAATGGCCTTTTCAGGCCCGCGAAACGGGGTGTCTAAACCGCTTTTTTGGCCCCTCGTTATAGCGACCAAACCATGAAACTGACGATCGAACGGGCAGCCCTCCTGAAGGCGCTGGCCCATGTCCAGAGTGTGGTCGAGCGGCGCAACACGATCCCCATCCTGTCCAACGTCCTGATCACGGCGCAGAAGGGGCGTTTGAGCCTCGCCGCCACCGACATGGACCTCGCCATCACCGAGCAGGTCGACGCGACCGCGTCCAAGACTGGCTCGACGACGGCACCCGCCCACACCCTCTATGAAATCGTGCGCAAGCTGCCGGACGGCGCCCAGGTCGAGCTCGAGACCGCCTCCGACGGTAACAGCCTGACGATCCGGGCCGGCCGCTCCCGCTTCACCCTGCAGTGCCTGCCGCCGGCCGACTTCCCGGCCATGGCCGAGGGCGACCTGCCGCACCGCTTCCAACTGCCGGCGACCGACCTCAAGGGCATCATCGACCGTACCCGCTTCGCCATCTCCAACGAGGAGACGCGGTATTACCTGAACGGCATCTATTTCCATGCCGCCACTGCCGGCGGCACCGCCGTGCTGCGCGGCGTGGCAACCGACGGCCACCGCCTGGCCCGGGTCGAGGTCCCCCTGCCCAAGGGCGCCGCGGACATCCCGGGTGTGATCGTGCCGCGCAAGACGGTAGGCGAGGTCCGCAAGCTCCTGGACGAGAGCGACGGCTCGGTCGATGTCGAGCTTTCCGACACGCGGATTCGTTTTGCCTCAGGCGGGGTCACCCTGGTCAGCAAGCTGATCGACGGCACCTTCCCGGACTACGAACGGGTCATCCCGACCGGCAACGACAAGGTCCTGAACGTCCCCTGCAAGGAGTTCGCCCACGCCGTCGACCGCGTCTCGACCATCTCGACCGAGAAGTCGCGCGCCATCAAGCTCGCAGTCGCCAAGGGCGTGGTCACGCTCTCGGCCACCAGCCCCGATGCCGGCAGCGCCACCGAGGAGATCGAGGTCGAATACAAGGCCGCCGCCCTCGAGATCGGCTTCAACTCGCGCTACCTGCTCGACATTACCGAGCAGATCGCGGGCTCGGAGGCGCGTTTCCTGATGGCCGACGCAGGCTCCCCCACGCTGGTACGTGACGGCGCTGACGAAAGCGCCCTCTACGTGCTCATGCCGATGCGGGTATGACGGCGCCGCCGATCAGCGCTCTCGCCTATTCCCCCGACGCCGCAACCGGCGCAGCGCCGGCCGTACTGGCCGTGCGCCAGCTTCGGCTGACCGATTTCCGCAACTACCGCCAGCTCCGCCTCGATTGCGGCCCCGAGCCCATCGTGCTGGTCGGCGCCAATGGCGCGGGCAAGACCAATCTGCTGGAGGCGCTCTCCTTCCTGGCGCCCGGCCGCGGCCTGCGCCGCGCCCGCCTCGACGAGGTCGCCCGCCGCAGCCGCGCCGGTGAGCCGGATGCGACGACTTGGGCGGTCGCCGCAACCCTGGATACGCCAGAGGGCCGGCTCGCCATCGGCACCGGCCTGGAACCGGCCAAGAACGAGAGCAGCCTGCCGCGACGGGCCGTGCGCATCGACGGCCGGCCGGCCCAGAGCCAGACCGCGCTTGGCCTGCATGTCGCGGCTGTCTGGCTGACGCCGCAGCTCGACCGGCTGTTCCTCGACGGGCCGGGCGAACGCCGGCGCTTCCTCGACCGGCTGGTGACGGCGCTGCATCCCCAGCACGCCGGCGACGTGGCCGCCTACGAGAATGCGCTGCGCCAGCGCGCCCGCCTGCTGGGCGAGGGCAGCCGCGATCCGCACTGGTTCACCGCGCTCGAGGACACCATGGCTCGCCATGGCGTCGCGCTGGCTGCGGCACGCGCCGACACCGTCCATCGCCTCGACGCAGCCGCGCGGCTGGGCATTGGCCCATTCCCGCGGGCGGCGCTGGCCATGGCGGGCGAAGTCGACGGCTGGGTCGCCACCATGGCGGCGCTCGACGCCGAGGACCGTTTGCGCTCCGAGCTCGCCGCCAGTCGCTTGCGAGATGGCGACGCAGGCACCACATCCTGTGGGCCGCATCGCAGCGACCTCGCGGTGCGCCATCTCGATCTCGACTTGCCGGCAGCCGAGGGCTCGACGGGCCAGCAGAAGGCGGTCCTGGTGTCGATCGCGCTGGCCCACGCCCGGCTGGTGGCGTTGTCACGCGGATGCGCGCCGCTGCTGCTGCTCGATGAGATCGCGGCCCATCTCGACGCCGAGCGGCGGGCGGCGCTGTTCGAGGAGGTGGTGGCACTCAGCGTGCAGTGCTGGATGACGGGCACCGATGCCGAACTCTTCGCCCCGCTCGCCGGTCGCGCGCAGGTCCTGCGCATCGCCGACGGCTCGATCGCGGCGGCCTGACCCCTCTTTCGAAAGCAAGACTCATGAGCAACGAAAACAACAACATGACCCCCGGCGCCGAGGACTATGACGCCGATTCGATCAAGGTGCTGCGTGGCCTCGACGCCGTGCGCAAGCGGCCGGGCATGTATATCGGCGATACCGATGACGGCACCGGCCTGCACCACATGGTCTACGAGATCGTCGACAATGCGATCGACGAGGCGCTGGCCGGCTATTGCGACCGCGCCGAGGTCATCCTGCACGGCGACGGCTCGGTCACGGTGCGCGACAACGGCCGCGGCGTGCCGACCGACATCCACAAGGAAGAGGGCATCTCGGCCGCCAACGTGATCTTCACCCAGCTCCATGCCGGCGGGAAGTTCGACAACAACTCCTACAAGGTGTCAGGCGGCCTGCACGGCGTCGGCGCCGCCGTCGTCAACGCGCTGTCCGAGCATCTCGACCTGCGCATCTGGCGCAACGGCAAGGAGCACTACATGCGCTTCCGCTACGGTGATCCGGAGAAGGATCTCGCGGTCGTGGGCGACGCACCCATGGACAAGCACGGCACGGAAGTGACCTTCCTGCCGTCCAAGCGGACCTTCACCCAGACCGAGTTCGACTTCGCCACGCTGGAGCATCGGCTGCGCGAGCTTGCCTTCCTGAACTCGGGCGTGCGCATCGTGCTGACCGACGAGCGCGGCGCCGAGCCCAAGATCTCCGACCTGTTCTATGAAGGCGGCATCGAGGCCTTCGCCAAGTACCTCGACCGCAACAAGCAGGTGCTGCACAGCCCGCCGGTCTCGATCCGCGGCGAGAAGGAGGGCATCACGGTCGAGGTCGCGATGCAGTGGAACGACAGCTATCACGAGACGATGCTGTGCTTCACCAACAACATCCCGCAGCGCGACGGCGGCACCCATCTGGCGGGCTTCCGCGGCGCGCTGACCCGCACCCTGAACAAGTACGCCGACGAAAGCGGGCTCTCCAAGAAGGAGAAGGTGAGCCTGACCGGCGACGACATGCGCGAGGGCCTGACCTGCGTGCTGTCGGTCAAGGTGCCGGACCCCAAGTTCTCATCGCAGACCAAGGACAAGCTGGTCTCCTCGGAAGTGCGGCCGGTCGTGGAATCCGTGACGGGCGACAAGCTCGGCCAGTGGTTCGAGGAGCATCCGTCCGAGACGCGCAAGATCCTGACCAAGGTGATCGAGGCCGCCGCGGCCCGCGAGGCCGCGCGCAAGGCGCGCGAGCTCACCCGCCGCAAGGGCGCGCTCGATGTCAGCTCCCTGCCCGGCAAGCTCGCCGACTGCCAGGAGCGCGATCCCGCGCTCTCCGAGCTCTTCATCGTCGAGGGCGATTCGGCCGGCGGCTCGGCCAAGCAGGGCCGCAACCGCGCCAACCAGGCGATCCTGCCGCTGCGCGGCAAGATCCTGAACGTCGAGCGCGCACGCTTCGACAAGATGCTGAGCTCGGCCGAGATCGGCACCCTGATCACGGCGCTGGGCACCGGCATCGGCGTCGACGATTTCGACATCTCCAAGCTGCGCTACCACAAGATCATCATCATGACGGACGCCGATGTCGACGGCAGTCACATCCGCACGCTCCTGATGACGTTCTTCTATCGCCAGATGCGCGAGCTGATCGACGGCGGCTATCTCTACATTGCCCAGCCGCCCTTGTTCAAAGCCGCCAAGGGCAAATCCGCGATCTATCTCAAGAACGAGCGCGCGCTCGACGACCATCTGATCGACACCGGCCTGGAGGGCGCCACCTTCAAGCTGGGCAACGGCTCGGTGCTGGCGAAAGAAGATCTGCGACGCACGGTCGATATCGCCCGTTCCGTCACCAACATGGTCAAGCCGCTCTCGCTGTCACGGCGCGTCACCAACCAGGCCGTCATCGAGCAGGCCGCCATTGCCGGCGCGCTCAAGCCCGACGTGCTGGCCGACCCCGAGCTCGCCGCCCAGGCCGCAGCCTATATCGTGCGCCGGCTCGACGTCGTGAGCCAGCCGCTGGAGCGCGGCTGGGCCGGCGAACCCACGCCCGACGGCGGGCTTGCCTTCACGCGGCGCCTGCGCGGTGTGCAGGAGCGGCATGTCATCGATGGCCCGCTGATGAAGAGTGCCGAGGCACGCAAGCTCGATGCCCTGGCCGACGAGCTGCAGGCCATCTACCAGCGGCCCGGCACCTTCGTCTCCAAGGACAAGGAGATTCCGATCGCTTCGCCGACCGAACTCTACACCGCCGTGCTCGAGGCCGGACGCAAGGGTCTCGCCGTCCAGCGCTACAAGGGCCTGGGCGAGATGAACCCCGACCAGCTCTGGGAGACCACGCTCGACCCCGAGGCGCGGGCGCTCCTTCAGGTCAAGATCAACCACGCCGACGAGGCCGACGAAATCTTCTCGACCCTGATGGGCGACGTCGTCGAGCCGCGCCGCGACTTCATCCAGGAAAATGCGCTCAAGGTGGCGAACCTCGATGTCTAGGCTTCTGATCGTCCTTCTCGCCGCGATGGCCTGGGTCGGCGTGGCAGCCGCCCAGACCCAGTCGACGACGCCCGGCACCCACGCCGGCACCAAGCTCGCCTTCCCGGCGACCCTGGGCGGCGCGCAGTTCGAGCGTGTGGTGAACTACGCCGGGCCGCCCACCAACCGGCCCGACCAGGGCGTCACCTACTTCTATTCGACGCCAAAGAAGATGATGATCGCGGTCCATATCTATGACGGCGGCCGTCGTGTGCCTCCTGGAAGCGGCAATCCGCTGGTCGTCGACGAGTTCATGGGCGAGATCAGCTCCTCGGAGCAGCAAGTCAAGTTCGGCGGCTACAAGGACTTCGAGCGGCCGTCGGTGCCGTCAACCTGCACCTATGGCGGCATCTCCTTCCGCTGCATCACCTACAGCGCCGTGAACCAGGCGAATGCGCGGCTCTACACCAAGATGATGATGACCGGCTTCCGCGATAACTTCATCAGCATCCGCATCGACTGGTCGCAGGCCCGCCAGCAGACCGCGAGCGACGCAGACGCCGCCCTGCAGGCCTTCGTGCCGGCGCTGTTCCACTAAAAGTTTCTAAGCAGGTCAGGCCGCGGGATGGTCCACAACCTGTCCCTCGTCCACCTGCTGCTGGCTCTGGGCGCCGCGGCCACCATCTATCTCGTCGTGCGCGAGATGCGCCGCTTCTACATCTCGGAATGGCGCCTGTTCGCGCCGGGCGTGGCCGCCCTGTTCGTGGCGAGCGGTCTGTTCCTGATCCAGATCGGCGCCGGACAGCCGCGCCTGGCTTTCGCCGCGGCGGCTGTGATTGGTCTGGTCATCGGTGTCGTGCGCGGCCTGATGATCGCCGTCCAGCACGACCATTACCAACCGGTCGTGATGATCTCACGCGACGCCAAGCTGATATTCCTCGCCGTGGCGGTCGGCGTGGGGGTCTGTGCCGCCCTCGAGATCATCGGCGCCTACGCAAGTCCCGATCTCGAGAAAGTCCGCTTCTGGGCGGCGCTGAGCGCCGTGGTCTGCGCCGTGGCGATGCTCGCCCGCGCATTGGTGCTGACAATCAAGCTGCGCCGGCTCGCCTGAGCTAAAGCACCATCTGGGTCTGCGTCACGACGGCGACCAGCTTGCCCTCGGCGGTCGTGATGCGGGTCTGCCATACCATGGTCCGCCGGCCACGATGGATCGGCGTGGTCTCGCCTGTCACCGTCGTTCCGACGGGCGCCGGTCCGACGAAGTTGGTCTTGCTCTCGATCGTCGTCGTGCCCTTGCCTTCCGGCAGGTTGAGCACGGTGGCCGCCGCGCCCAGCGTGTCGGCAAAGGCCATCACCGCGCCACCGTGCAGTATGTCGGGCCGCGTGCAGAGCTCGGGCTTGACCACCATCTCGGCCTTCACGGCCGTGTCGCTGGCGGCGACGAACTTCAGCCCCAGGACCTTGGCGAAAGGCAGCGGGTGGTCGTTCAGGAACTGAAGCTTGTCCATGGGAGGTGTCCTTTGACGTTCGTTCGTTTTGAAAGAGTCTTCCTCCCCCGTATGACGGGGGAGGAATGAGATGAGAGGGAGTGCCGTGCCTAGTTTACAGCAGCACCCAGCCGGCGCAGGCCGAGATACTCCATGATCGCGAAATCGGCCACGATCAGCGCCACGACGCCGATGCCGACGAAGCCGGCCATGCTCCAGGTCGCTGGCACTGCCAGCACCAGGACGCTCGCAACCACCCAGGCGAGGTCGGCCGCAAAGATGACTCGGGCCCAGGCCAGCGGCAGCGTTTCACGTGAAGCCACCCAGGCGCACAGCGCGCCGAAGGCGATCACGCCCACGCCCAAAAGCTCGAAGACGATCGCGAGGTCGAGGCCCAGCACCGAGACCGGTTCATGCGCCGCGATGCTGGCGAACGGCCCGGCGAAGGCTGCCAGCACGGCACCCGAGACGACGGAAAAGGCAGCGTTGCCCCACAGCGTGCGGCGCAGCAGGCGGTCGGTTGAAGCGTTCATGACGTCCTCCTTGGCTGAAACGACGCGCCAGACGTCGCATTGGACTGCCCTTCCAGCAATTACGCCCCAGGTAATCGGCGGGCCGTCGGCCGGGTGCTATCTTCCGCCTCATGATGCGCACATCCCCTGCAACGGCCTCGGCCGCCCTTCCCCCACAGCCCGACATGTTCGGCCCCATGCTGCGCACCTGGCGCCGGCGCCGTGGCGCCAGCCAGCTCGCGCTCGCCCTTCAGTCCGGTGTCTCGCAGCGCCATGTCAGCTTTCTCGAATCCGGCCGCGCCCGGCCGAGCCGAGAGATGGTGGTACAGCTCACCACCGCGCTCGACGTGCCGTTGCGCCAGCGCAACGCCATGCTGCTGGCGGCGGGCTTCGCGCCGGCCTATCGCGAGAGCAACCTCGCCGCGCCCGAGCTCCTGCCGGTGCGCAAGGCGATCGACCACATGCTGAAGCAGATGGAGCCCTACCCCGCCATCGTGATCGACCGGCTGTGGAACTTCATCCAAGGCAACGAAGCGGCGACCGCCTTCACGGTGTTCCTGTTCGAGGGCCCGCCGCCCGCGCCGCCGCCGGGCAAGCCGCCCAACGTCCTGCACTGGCTGCTCGATCCCAAGGCGCTGCGGCCCAAAATCGCCAACTGGGAGGAAGTGGCGCGCTATCTCGTGTCGACGACCTATGCCGAGATCCTGGCCGACGGCGGCGAGCCCAAGGCGCTGGCCTTCATCGAGGAGATCATGGGCTACCCCGACGTGCCGGCCTCGTTTCGCAAGCTGCGCTTCGAGGAGCGGCCGCCGCCGGTGCTGACGGTCGACTATCTGGTAGGCGGCAAGGCGCTATCGGTGTTCACCACTATCGCCACGCTGGGCACGCCGCAGGACATCACCCTGCAGGAAGTGCGCATCGAGAGCTTCTTTCCGGCCGACGATCGCAGCGATGCCCTGTTCAAGAGCCTGGCCGCCAAGAGCTAGCCGACTGGTCCGCTCCCCGTCCGACGGCGTAGAACGGATCAGACGGGGGATCGGCAATGAAACAGCCCAGCAAGCAGTGGCGGGAGCGGATTGCGCCCGATGAGGCAGCGCACCTCGTGCGAGTCGCCAAGGTCATCGGCGACCTGCAGCAGGCGAGATCGAAGAAGTACGGCCAGGGCCGCGCCCTGCATCGCAAGCAGCTTCTGGCCGCCACGGGCACGCTGGAGGTGCTCGACGGGTTGCCGGACCATGCCCGGCACGGCTTGTTCGCCCGGCCCGGCCAACATCGCGCCTTGGTGCGCCTGTCGAACGGCGGGCCCGACATCCAGGCCGACCGGGTGCCCGACATCCGCGGCTTCGCCCTGAAGGTGCTGAACGTGTCGGGCGAGTCGGCATTGGGCGGCACGACCGACCATCAGGACTTCCTGATGATCAACCAGGATCGCGCGCCGGGCGCCAACAGCCGCGAGTTCATCGATTTCATCGAGGCCGCAACCCCGGGGCCGTTGTCCGGCATCCTGCATCTGTTCAAGGCGTACGGGCTGGGTGGCGGGCTCAGCCGCGTGCGCGATCTGTTCGGCATGCTCAACAAGAAGTTCGACGGCTTCGCCGCCGAGCGCTTCAACACGGTGGCGCCGCTCTGCTGCGGCCCCTACGCCGTGCGGGTGCGCCTCGCGCCTGCCGGTAATCCGCCGCCGGCCACGCGCGCCAAGGACATCGTCGCCGACATGCGCGAGCGGCTCCCCATCGGCGGCCTCACCTATAACCTCGAATTGCAGTTCTTCGTCGACGAGGCGACGACGCCCATCGAGGACTCGTCCGTGGCCTGGCCGGACGCCGAGACGCCCGTCGTCATCGCGGCGCGCCTCGTCCTGCCGCGGCAGGGTGTCGATGCCGCGGCTGCTGAAGCCGAGGCCGCACGCTTCGATCCCTGGAGCGGGCTCGCCGCCCATCGGCCGCTGGGCGAGGTCATGCGGGCGCGCAAGGCCGCCTACTTCGAGAGCCAGAAAGGCCGCAACGCGGCTTGATCAGGCGAGATTGTCGACGTCATTGCGCAGGTCGCGCCCCGCGCGGAAGCGCGCGAGGTTGTCGAGGAAGATATCGAAGATCGCCTCGTTCTGGCCGAGCGAATGGCTCGCGGTATGCGGCGAGACCAGCACGTTGGGCATGTTCCACAGTGGCGACGCGGGATCGAGCGGCTCGAGCTCGAACACGTCGAGATAGGCGCCGGCCAGGCGGCCGTTCTGCAGCGCCTCGATCACGTCCTGCTCGATCGCGATCTCGCCGCGCGAGACGTTGACGAAATGCGAGCCCATGGGCATCGCCGCGAAGGCCGCCGCATTGGCGATGCCGCGTGTCACCGGCGACGCCGGGCAGCACAGGATCAGCCAGTCCGCCTTGGGCAGGACAGTGTGAAGCTGCTCGTAGGCGACGGTCTGGTCGCAGGGTTCGACAGGCTCAGCCGTACGGCGGACGCCGACCACGTTCATGCCCAGCATCTTGAGCAGCGAGGCGATGTTGCGACCGATCGGGCCCATGCCGACGATCACGGCGCACTGGCCCTTGAGATCGCGCGGCGAGCGGTCGGCCAACCGCGGCTCCCAAGCATGGCGGCGCTGGGCGTCAGCCAGCAGCGGGAAGCGCCGGTTGACGGCGATCACCGCGCCCAAGACGCTGTGCGACACGGTCACGGCGGTGGCGCCCGAGGCCGTGGTCACCTTGACGCCGCGGTCGCGCAGTTCGCGATAGATCGGCCGCTCGGCACCGGCCGGATGGATCTGTAGCCAGCGCAGCTTGGGTGACTTGCGCAAGACCGCCTCGAAGCCGCGCAGCTCCGGAGACTGGTTGTCCTTGCTCGACCGACCGGTGACCTCGCGGGTCATGAAGGCGATGTCGATCGCCGAGGGCCCTTCGGCGGCCAGGGCCTCCTCTGCAGTCACGAACGACAGGCCGGCGTCGGCTGCTTCGATTCGCTCTCCCCAGGTTCGCAAGGCGAAGGCGGAAAGCAGCAGCTTCAATGATTGTGTTTCAGTCATGGATCCCAACGCGCCGACTATACGCAGGCAATGGGCCTAGCTGGAACCGTGCCAGCTAGGCTTGCGTCTCCATCAGGGCCAGCAGCGCTTTCACGATCTCGAGGGGCGCCGGCGGACATCCCGGCACGTGCAGGTCGACTGGCAGGATATCGGCCAGGGGTCCGACGATCGCGGGGGAACCTGCGAAGACGCCGCAATTGGTGGCGCAATCGCCCAGCGCCACGACCCATTTGGGCTCTGGTACCGCGTTGTAGGTGCGCAGCAACGCCTCGCGCATGTTCCAGGTGACCGGTCCGGTGACCAGGAGCACATCGGCATGGCGCGGCGAGGCCACGAACTTCAGGCCAAACCGCTCGACGTCGTAGACCGGATTGTTGACGGCATGGATCTCGAGCTCGCAGCCGTTGCACGAACCGGCATCGACCTCGCGGATGGCAAGGGAGCGGCCGAGCTTCTGGCGGGCCCGTTCCCCGAGCGCACGGGCGACTTCTTCGAGCGCGTCGGCGCCCGGGCTGGGCGGCGCGATGGTGGCCTTGCCCTTGCGCAGGGCATCGAGCAGGAACGATCTCATCGTGGCCTCATAGATCGTGGCCCGAATAGGAGCAGTTGAACGACTTGTTGCACAGCGGGAAGTCGGCAACGATATTGCCCTCGATGGCGGCCTCCAGGAGCGGCCATTGGAACCAGCTTGCGTCGCGGGCGTGAACCCGCGCCAGCCTGCCATCGGCTTCGAAGCGGACACTGACGAAGACATCGCCCCGGAAGGCCTCGATCAGGGCGGCCCCCTCGCCCGTCACCGTCGCGGTGACCGGTCGATCGGATCGGATCGCGCCCGGCGTCAGGCGGCCCAGAAGCTGGGAAAGGATCCTGAGGCTCTCAGCGATCTCGTCGAGGCGCACCATCAGGCGCGCATCGACGTCGCCCGCTTGGCGAACCTTTAGGTCGAAATCCACGCGGTCGTAAGGCGCATAGGCGAAGTCTTTGCGGGCGTCGAAGGCACGGCCGGAAGCGCGGCCGACAAAGCCGCCCGCCGCATACTGGCGCGCGAGCTCGCAGGAGACGAAGCCGGTCGTGACGGTGCGATCCTGCAGAGACGGCATCGAATCGTAGACCCGCAGGACCTCGGCGCGCGTGTCCTCAAGACGCTGCATGAGGCCGCGAATCCGGCCGACGCCCTCGGGCGTCAGATCGGCGGCGACACCACCGGGCACGACACAATCCATCATCAATCGATGGCCGAAGCAGGCATTGGCCACCGCCAGCACATCCTCCCGCTGCAGCGTGCAGCGGGCGTAGATCGTGAGCACGCTGGCGTCGTTGCAGATCGCTCCGACATCGTTGATGTGGTGCGCCAGCCGCTCCAGCTCGGCCATGATGCCGCGCAGCAGGAGCGCGCGCGGCGGTGGCGCCCATTGAAGCGCGGCCTCGACGGCGCGGGCGAAGGCCCAGGCATAGGCCACCGTGCTGTCGCCGGAGATGCGCCCGATGATGCGCGCCGCCTGCCCGATCTCGGCGCCCGCCATGAGGCTTTCAACGCCCTTGTGCACGTAGCCCAGCCTTTGCTCGAGCCGCACCACCGTCTCGCCATTGGCGGTGAAGCGGAAGTGGCCCGGCTCGATGATGCCAGCATGGACCGGTCCGACGGGGATCTGGTGCAGTCCCTCGCCCTCGACCGGCAGGAATTCGTAGCGCGCCTCGCTTTGCCGGCCAGGCCAGCGGCCGTGGTCGAGCCACGGTCGCGTGTCGGGCAGGCCGATCGGCTGCAGGCCGTAGAGATCCCGTGCCGCGCGTTCCAGCCGGAGCGCCGGCAAGTGCCGGGCAGCGACCGAGGGGTAGCGGCCGCCCTCCGTCTCGAGCGACACGATGGCTCGGATACCGGGCGACGGGGCGCTCAGCGCCAGGCACATCCTGCCGTCGTCCGCCCACAGCGCGCCAAGGTCGTGATGGCCCGCCGCACAGCCCTCGGCCAGCGCCATCCAGGTATCTGCGCCGACAGCGAGCCGCACATAGCCGTCGGGGCTCGCCGTCCGGTCGTCGACGAGATCGGCCAGGGCCAGGGCAACGGCGCTCATCCGAGCAGCTCCGCGGCGCGCTGGAACCAGGCGACCAGGGCTGGCGGCAGGAAGATGCCCGCTGCCAGCACCAGCAGCAGATGCAGGACCAGCGGCACGGACGAGGCGTCGACGCGATGGGCCGGCCCTACCGGCTCGCCAAAGATGGTGCCCTGCAGGCGCAGCAGCAACGCGCCAAAGCCGATAAGCAGGCCGAAGGCCGGCAGCAGGGCGAGCCACGGCTCGCGGGCGAAGGTCGTGGTCAGGATCAGGAACTCGCTGGTGAAGACCCCGAATGGCGGCAGGCCGGCAATGGCGATCACGGCCAGGGCGAAGGCGACGGCGAGGCGCGGATGGGTGACGCTGAGCCCCTTGATGTCGGCGAAGCGCTGGGTGCCCTTGGCCTGGGCGATATGACCGACGGCGAAGAAGATGCCCGACTTGGTCAGGCTGTGCATGGCCATGTGCAGCAGGCCAGCGAAGTTGGCGAGCGGCCCGCCCATGCCGAAGGCGAACACGATCAGGCCCATGTGCTCGATCGACGAGTAGGCGAAGAACCGCTTAATGTCGCGCCGCTGGTAGAGCATGAAGGCGGCGAAGATCAGCGACACCAGGCCCATCACGATCATGACCGGCCCGGGATCGAGCGCCGCGGGCTGGCCGGCCACCAACATCTTGAAGCGCAGCAGCGCATAGAGCGCGACGTTCAACAGCAGGCCCGACAGGACGGCGGAGATCGGCGTCGGCCCCTCGGCATGCGCATCCGGCAGCCAGGCGTGCAGCGGCGCCAGCCCGACCTTGGTGCCGTAGCCGATCAGCAGGAAGATGAAGGCGAGGTCGAGGATCGCCGGGTCCATCTGAGCGGCCGCGGCCTGCAGCAGGCTCCAGGTCATCGCCGGGACGCCCTCGCCCAGCGCCGGCTGGCCGGCGAGATAGATCAGGATGGTACCGAAGAAAGCGAGCGATATGCCGACGCTGGCCAGGATGAAATACTTCCATGCCGCCTCGATCGCCTGCGGCGTGCGATAGAGCCCGACCATCACCACGGTGATCAGCGTCGCCAGCTCCAGCCCGACCCACATCACGCCGATGTTGTTGGCGACGAGCGCGACGTTCATCGAGCCCATCATCGCCTGGAACATGGCGTGATAGAACCGCACGAAGCCGGGCGGCAGCCGGCCGGTCTCGATCTCGTGGCCGATGTAGGAGGCGCTGAACAGCGCGGTCGTGAAGCCGACCAAGGTATTGATGACGATGAAGACGACGTTGAACTCATCGACGATGGCGTATTCGCCGACGACGCCCTGGCTCACCATCAGCCACAGGCCGGCGGCAAGCGTCGCGGCGGAGGCAAGCACATTGAGGACGGCACCCACGCGATAGCCCGGGATCGCCACCAGGACCAGCGCCGCCGCATAGGGCGCCAGCACGACGAGCTGGTAGGCGTGGATCATCGGCGATCCCCGCGCATGCGGTCGAGCGCCTCGATGTCGACGGTATCGAAGCGCTCGCGGATGCGGAACACGAAGACCGCGAACACGAACAGCGCAATCAGCACCGAGAAGGCGACGCTGACCTCGACGACGAGCGGCATGCCGCGCGCACCGGTGGCGGCGAGGATCAGCCCATTCTCCATGGACATGAAGCCCACGATCTGGGTCACCGCGTTGCGCCGCACGATCATCATCAGGAAGCCCAGCAGGATGATGGCGAGCGCCAGCGCCAGCTCCTCGCGGGCGTGGCTGGCCGTTCCCGACGCCACCTTGACCACCAGCGCCTGGGCAAGGCCGGTGAGCGCCAGCCCGACCAGCAGGGCGGCACCTACGCCGACGACCTTTTCGACCTCGCGATGGATGCCGAGCCGCGTCACCGTGCGGCGCAGGGCCACCGGTATGACGATGCCCTTCAAGGTGAAGGCGATCAGCGCCGTGATGAACAGGTCCGGCCGGTTGCTCGACCAGGCCGCCCAGGCAACGGCGAGCGCCAGAACGATCGATTGGGCGGCGAAGGCATTGAGGACGGCGGCGACGCGCTGCTGGTAGAGCAGCGCGAAGCTGGTCACCAGCATGGCGCCGGAAAGCAGGTGGGAGATCTCATAGGCCTGGTTCACGCGAACACCCCGCGCGTCAGGAAGGCCAGCAGGATGGCGAGAAAGCCGAACACGAAGGCGATGCCGACGAAGTCGGGAAGGCGGAAGACCCGCATCTTGGCGATGCTGACCTCCCACAGGCCGAGCAGCGCAGCGCCGAACAGGAGCTTGGCCGTCCACGCCGCGAGGCCGATCAGCCAGCCCGTCACGCCCGCGCTGGCCGGGGCCATGCCGAACGGCGCAAACAGGCAGATCAGCAGGGAGATGTAGAGAACCAGCTTGAGATGGCTCGCCGCCTCGATCAGCGCCAGGTGGCGCCCGGAATATTCCAGCACCATGGCTTCATGGACCATGGTGAGCTCAAGGTGCGTCACCGGGTTGTCGACGGGAATGCGGGCATTCTCGGCCAGCGCCACGATGACCAGTGCCACCAGGGACAGCGCCAGCGACACGCGCACGGCGAACGGCTCGGCAAGGAAGAAGTCGGCCACGCCGGCCAGGCGGGTCGTGCCGGCAGCGATGGCGAGCGTCAGCACGATCAGCATCATGGCGGGCTCGGCCAGCGTGGCGATCATCATCTCGCGCGACGAGCCGATGCCGCCGAAGCTTGTGCCGACGTCCATGCCGGCCAGCGCCAGCAGTGCGCGCGCCGCGCCCAGCAGCGCCACCAGCGCCACGACATCGGCCGCCCAGTTGAACATCAGGCCCGAGGCGAAGCTCGGCACCAGGGCGGCGGCCACCCAGGTCAACGCGAAGATCAGATAGGGCGCCGAACGGAACAGCCAGGAGGCGCTCTCGGCGATCACCGATTCCTTGCGCAGCAGCTTGGCCAGGTCGAAATAGCCTTGCAGCAGCGGCGGGCCCTGGCGGCGCATCAGCCGCGCCTTCACCCGGCGCACGACGCCGACGGCGAGCGGCGCGATCAGCAACACGAAGGTCATCTGGGCGCCTTGCGCCAGGAACTGGACGAGCAAGTCGCCGGTCATGTCGTCACCGCCGCAATGGCGAGCAGGATGACGAGGGCGGCGAACATGAGGACGAGGTAGCGCCTGATGGTGAGGAACTGCAGCGCATTCAGGCGCTCGGAAAGGCCGAGCACGGCCCGACCGGGCGCCGCGTAAAGCGCGCGCCAGACATGGTCGACCAGCACCACCGAGAACCGCGCCGGCTGGCTGTCGCCGGGCGGCGGCATCACGACCGTCTCCCGCGCCGCAAAGGCTGCGGTGCCGTACACGCGGCGCAGCGGTTGGGCGAAGCTCGAGGCGGTGTATTGCGTGGCCGGCGATGGGTCGGGAAAGCCGCAATCCCACGCTGGGCCGCGGCGCGTGCGCCGCGCCGACAACCGATGGACCACGACCAGCGTCGTGAGCGAGGCGATGGCGACGAACAGCGCGATGACCGGCGCGTCGTAGACGCTGCGCGCCGGATCGAAGGCAACGAGGGAGAACACCGTGGGGCCGCTGCCCGCCCGCGGCAGACCGCCGCCCACGAGATCGGCCAGGACCGGCGCCAGGGCCGTGGCCAACACGCTGCCTAGCAGCCCGCCCAGGATGCACAGGAAGGCGAGCCCACCCATCGCGATCTGCTGAGCAAGCGGCACGTCGTGCGCCTGGGCAGCCTCGGCACTGCGCGGCCGGCCGAGAAACGCCGTGCCGTAGACGCGCACGAAGCAGGCGGCCGCGAGGGCCGCGGCCAACGCCAGCATGGCGCCGATCGCCGGCGAAGCAAAATGCAGCGCCGCCTGCGGCAGCGCCGGCGCAGCGATGACCGCCTGGAACAGCAGCCACTCCGAGACAAAGCCGTTGAGCGGCGGCAAGGCGGAGGCGGCGAGCGCGCCCACCAGGAAGAAAGCGGCGGTGCGCGGCATGCGATGAATGAGACCGCCCAGCCCGTCGAGATCGCGCCGCCCGGTGGCGTGCAGCACGGCACCCGCCCCCAGGAAGAGCAGCGACTTGAACCAGGAATGATTGAGCGCATGCAGCAGCGCCGCTGCCATGGCGACCGCCGCAGCCTCATGCTCGCCGTTGGCGCGGAAGGCGAGCGCCAAGCCCAGCGCCACGAAGATCACGCCGACATTCTCGATCGTCGAGTAGGCGAGCACGCGCTTGAGGTCACGGTCGAGCACGGCATAGAGCAGGCCCAGCACCGCCGTCAGCGCGCCCAGGATGATCGGCGGCAGCGCCCACCACCAGGCGGGCGGTCCCAGCAGGTCGAAGGCGATGCGGACGAAGCCGTAGATCGCCACCTTGGTCATGACGCCGCTCATCAGCGCGGAGACGTGGCTCGGCGCCGCCGGATGAGCGAGCGGCAGCCAGGCATGCAGCGGAACGAGTCCGCCCTTCGAGCCGCAGCCGATCAGCGCGGCCGCCAGCACCAGCGCAGCGACCATCGGCTGGGGCGGATGGCCGCGCATCGTGTCGAAGGCATAGCCGCCGGCCGGTCCGGCGAGTCCGCCGAAGGCAAACAGCAGCGCCGCCGTGCCGATCGCCGCCATCACCAGATAGAGGTGCGCAGCCCGCCGGCTTTCCGGATCGGCGTGGCGGGCGACGACCAGCGCCCACGACGCAAGAGACATCAACTCCCAGGAGAACAGGAAGGCGTAAGCATCGTCAGCAAGCAGCACGAGGTTCATCGCCGCGGCGAACAGCGGGAACAGCGGCTCGACACGCCGCGTCAATTCCTTGGCCCGGTCGAAGCCCATGCCATAGACGCTGGCCGCCAGAATGCCGCCGTTGACCACGATGCCGAAGAACGCCGACAGCGGGTCCAGGCGCAGATGAAGGCCGATGGTCGGCAGCCCGATCGGCAGCTGCTGCGTCAGCTCCGTTCCCGTCAGCAGGACGCGCAGGTCGACAGCGCCCAGCACCAGCGCCGCCACGGCGCAAAGCGGGTAGACGAGCGCCAACGCCGCGCCGCGCACCAATGTGGCGAAGACGGCGGCGGCAGCCAGTGCCCCTAAAGCGGCGCCTGACGCAGACAATTCCGGCACGGCTGCCTCGGGATATCGTTTCGGTCCATTATTACTGTTTTTTTGTGTCTAATCTAGCGACTTCCGGGCCAGCGCGCCCGAGCATCGTCGATGCAAGCAAAAATCGCGCTCGGTGGCTGGCCACCCTCAGAGTGCCATGGCCGCGCAACAGTCCTTGACACAAAGCAAATCGGACCGCCCGCGGTCCGCATATGACTACGGCAGATTGCGTGCCCGCTCGAACGCCGCGGTGAAATTCGGCGGCGTGTCGGCGCGGCAGGGCAGCGCGCGCTTCGGCTCGGGATCCTCGATGAAGGCGTCGCGCAGGCGCGCCGCGCACGGATCCTGCACGACCACGCCGTGGCCCTGGCCGCGAAACACGACATGGCGCGATGACGCGAGATGGCGCGCGGCCTCGCGGCCCCAGGCCGGCGGCGTCAGCCAGTCGAAGGTGCCGCTCAAGAGCAACGTCGGCGTCGTCGCCTTGACCGGCTGACGCTCCGCCGCCGGCGCCGGGGCCACGCGCCACACCGGGCAGAAAGCCGGCGACTTGCTGGTCTTGGCGGTGAGGCCGTAGACGCCGCTCGCCTCGATCTGCTTGCGCCGCGCCGCGCGATCGACGGCGGCCCAGGTCTCGCGGCACTCGATGCTGTTGTAGAGCCCGTCGAACTGCTGGGCGTTCTGCTCGAGCAGCCCGCCGTCGTTGCTCTCCAGATCCTCGGCGAACATCTTCAGCAGCCTGAGGTCGTTGCGCTGGATGGCAGCGACCGTCTCGGGGATCAGCGCCGCCTCGCCTTCCCGCATCATGTGCAGCAGCACCATCAGGAGCTTGGGTCCGTCGAGCTGCACGGGTTGCGGACCGTCCTCGAGCTGCAGCTTGAGCTCCAGCGGCTTGCCCTGCGCCGCTTCGATCGCGCTTTCGACGTTGCCGCGCAGCGTCGGATGGCGCTCGCGGCACAGCGCGTCGTTGGCGCAGTCCGTGTAGAGCTGCTCGAAGGCGCGGCGCACGATATCGGGCTCGTTCTGCTCGCCATTGACCTGCGGCGGGTAGACGCCGTCGAGCACGGCGGCGCGCACCAGGTTGGGATGGCGCCGCATCACCTCAAGCGCCCAGCGCGTGCCGTAGGAGACGCCGTAGATGTTGAGGCGCGACAGCGACATGGCGGCGGCGAGATCGGCCACGTCGTCGGCCAGCGCCGGCGTGGTGTACATGCCGAGATCGATCTTGCGCCGGTCGAGCCCGGAGCGGCAGCGCGTCAGGATCTCGCGTTCCTGCTCTTCAGTGACGGCGCGGCGGCGCGCCTTGGCGGGCTCGCTGGTGCGCGGATCGAAGCAGTCGAGATTGGGTGTGGCGCCGCCCGCGCCGCGCTGGCTCAGGATAATGACGTCGCGCTTGCGACGGATGTTGGCGGTCTCGTTCCACCAGTCGCCTTCGGCCAGCGCGTCGGCGCCCGGGCTCGAAGCCACCAGCGGCGCATCGCCCGGACCGCCGGAGAGATAGACCATCGGCTCGGCGCCGGCCGTGCGCTTGGCCTTCAGCACCGCCACCTTGAGGCGCACTTCGCGGCCTTCGGGCTGCTCGCGATTCTCCGGCACGATCAGCACGAAGCATTCGACGCGATCGCCGCGTGGCGGCTTGAAGGAACAGCGCTCGCGCTCCAGTCGCGGCGCGGCAAACGCGCTTCCTGCCAAAATGAACAGGAATGCTGCCAAGCCGCCTCGCCAGCACAGTCGAGCCATGGACAATTTGTGCCACATCATGGCTTTTGACGGCATGAAGTAATTCTATGGAAAGACCCAAGGCGAACGCCTTGTCAGCCCCTCCCCTCGACCGCAAGTTGCCCCGATGACCTCCCGTTCCTACTGGACCGCCGTTTGGTGCGGTTTCCTCGTCCTCACTATCGGTTTGGGCGTACGCCAGAGCTTCGGCATCTTCCTGAAGCCTGTTTCGGCCGAATTGCATGTCGGCCGCGAGTTGTTTTCCTTCGGCACCGCGCTTTCCATGCTGCTGATGGGTGCCGTGGCGCCCTTGTCCGGCCGGCTGTGCGACCGTTTCGGCTCAGCCATCACGATAGCCGGCGGCGGCGTGATCTACGTGCTGGGCATGGTGGTGACGGCCGTCATGCATGACGGCTTCATGCTGGTGCTGGGCAACATCCTGGTCGGCGTCGGCCTGTCGGCCGCCTCCTTCGGTCCCGTGCTGGGCGTGATCCTGCGCGTGGCGCCGCCCGCCAAGGCGGCGCTGGCGGTCGGCATCTGCTCGGCCGGTGGCTCGTTCGGCCAGTTCTTCATCGTGCCGCTGGCGGCGGTCCTACAGAACTATTTCGGCGACTGGCGGCCCACCATGTGGGCGCTGACGGGCATTGCCGTGCTGATGATCTTCCTGGCGGCCGGCCTCAACGACAGCCAGCAGATCGCGGCCAGCCGCAGAGCGGGCGGCGGCAAGCAATCGACCGGCGAGGCGCTGTCCGAGGCCTTCGCCCAGAGGAGCTACGTCCTGCTGGTGATCGGCTATTTCGTCTGCGGCTTCCACGTCGCCTTCGTCGGCGGCCACCTGCCGGCCTACATCTCCGACAAGGGCATCGGGCTCTCGCTGTTCGGCATCAACCTGTCGCCGGCTGAGCTCGGCGGCTGGGCGATCGGCATGGTCGGGCTGTTCAACATCGCCGGCGCCATCCTGTGGAGCTCGATGGGCGGCAAGTACAAGCGCAAGAACCTGCTCACGCTACTCTACCTGCTGCGCTCGCTGGTTTTCCTGGGCTTCGTGCTGGCGCCCCTGTCGGCGGCTTCGGTGCTGATCTTCGCGGCAGCGCTCGGCTTCCTGTGGCTGGGCACCGTGCCTCTCACCACGTCGCTGGTCGGCTACATCTTCGGGCCAGTCCATCTCACCATGCTGAACGGCATCGTGTTCTTCGGGCACCAGGTCGGCAGCTTCTTCGGCGGCTGGGGCGGCGGCAGGCTGTACGACCTGCAGGGCAACTACGACATGATGTGGTGGATCTCGATCGCGCTCGGCCTCGTCTCGGCCCTGCTGCACTGGCCGATCGTCGAGGAGCGGCTCGCGCGGCCGGCCGCTGCCGTGGCGCAGCCGGCGTGACCATGACCGAGGGGTGGCGCTCCGTCGTCCTCTGGGGCGCCACCTCCCTGCTGGTCGCCGCGGTCGCGGTGTCGTTCGTGATGTGGGGCCTGAACGGCCCGGCGTATCTGATCGATCTGATCGCGGCGTATTGCCTCTAGCTGGGTTACCGCGGCACTGTTGCCGCCGTGATCCCGATACTCCGCCTGATGGCCGCCGCCCTCGGCCTGTTCATGTTGGCCGCGCAGGCCGTTGGCCAGGAAACGCGCGTCGCGGCGGCGGCGGATGCCGACGTGATCGCCGTTTACAGCAGGCACGTCGAGAAGCGCCTTCTGCGTGCGCACTTCGATCGCGCCACCGCCAAGGTTTCAATCACGCCGTTCGGGCCACCGGGCGTCGAGAATTTTGCCGTGGCGCCCGACGGCGCGTTCATCGTGTACAGCACCACCGACACCCCTGCCGCCAGCAAACCCGTTACGTCCCTGTTCCTGCTGGATGAAGCCGGCCGTGCACTTGGCGAACCGTTGCGCAGCCCCGTCGGCGCCATCACGGAACTGGCGGTATCGCCGAAGGGCGATCGGATCGCCGCCAGCAGTGACCGCGGCTGGCTGGCTTTGCTGTCGGTCGAAGGATCCGGAACGGCGAGACGGCTCGCATTGCGCACGACGTTCGGAGTCGCAGCCGACAGGCAGTTCACCTTTGCGTTCCGCCCTGATGGTGGCTTGGTGACCATCGTCGACGATTGGGTGGCGACCTGGCGCTCCAACGACGGCGCGATCCAGCGCACACTCGACCTCAAGACGATCAATCGCGACCTGACACCGGCCGATCAGGACATCGGCGCTCTCTTCAAGCTGACATGGTCACCGCGCGGCGATCGCTTCGCGGTCAGCTGGGGCCCTGGCCCGATGGTGACGACGATTTTCGATTCCAATGGCCATCGCCTGAAACCTGCCAATTTCGGGGCGAGCAAGGTCGAATTCGTCGACGGCGGCGACGCCGTGATCCTCTACGGGATGGAAGCGCCGGCTCTGGTCCGCATGAAATCACTCGCCTCCACCAGATTCGGTGACCCGGATGTTTCGGCGGACTGGTGCGCGCGGCTGGCAGGCGGACGCGAGATCGCTCTTCTGGCAGGCGATCAGATCACGCTGTGGTCCCTGGAGGGCAAGCGACTGACAAAGCCCGTCCGGCTCGAGAATTACAGTCTCGGCCTCGCGGTGCCGGGGGCGAAAGACGAAGTGATCGTGGCTGCGGAGCAGGCTGGCTGGCTCGACCTCTACACCAAGGAGGGCAAGTTCATCCGCCGGATTCAGTCAGGCGGGCGGGACAACCGTGGATTCGTCGCCTTGTCAGCAGACGGCGCCATCCTCGCGGCGCTTGGTTCGGACGCGCTCAGCGTGATTTCGCAGCTGAGCACGCGGGCGTGGGGCACCGCGCTCTCGCCGCCAGGAGGGCCGCTCGTCGCGGTCGCCGCCAATGGCAGCCGAATCGTCGCGGAAGGATCCGACAAGACCTTGCGTAGTTGGTCGAGGGATGGCACCGAGGCCGACGCCATTGCCCTCAAGGCGGGCGAACAGGTTGCGGGCCGCAGGCTCTCCGGCCTCGCTGTTTCAACGAATGGCGATGCGATCGCCGCTGCAGAAGAAGGGTCGGCGGTATGGCTTGCCTATCCGGCGGACAAAAGCATTCGCCGCGTGGCCCTGGCGGCCCAAAGCGTTGCGCCATTGCCTGACGGCACCGGCTTCGCCATTGGCCTGGCCGACGGTACCGTCGCGCGCCTTTCCCGCGACGGCGCTGTCCAGCAGCTGCCTTTCAAGGCCTCGGAACTTGGTGCTGTGGGCCGCATCGTCGTTGCGCCCGATGGCCTGAGCTTCATTGCCGTTGAAGATGACGAAAGACAGGCCCGCCACCTTGCCTGGGATGGCAAGGTCCTGGCGGGGCCGTATCGAGCGGGCCAGTCCGAGATGATCAGTGGTGCCTTGTTTCACCAGGGCACGCCCAAGCTGATCGTGAGGAATGCCGGTTCGACGGCGGATGAGAGCTACGCCGTCGGGAATCTGGCTTCGCCTCGCTGACGGATCAGAGCACGAACTTGCTGAGATCCGCGTTCTTCGCCAGCGCGCCGACGCGCTCGCGCACGTAGGCCGCGTCGATCTCGATCTTCTTGCCCGGGCTGTCGGAGGCGGTGAAACTGATCTCTTCCAGCAGCTTCTCCATCACCGTGTGCAGGCGGCGGGCGCCGATGTTCTCGACGGTCTCGTTGATGTCGGCCGAGAGCTTGGCGAGCTCGTCGATGGCGTCGGGCTTGAACTCGAGCTCGACCTTCTCGGTCGCCAGCAGCGCCTTGTACTGCTTCACCAGGCTCGCCTCGGGCTCCGTCAGGATGCGGCGGAAATCCTCCTGGTTGAGCGACGCCAGGCTGACGCGGATCGGCAGGCGACCCTGCAATTCGGGCAGCATGTCCGACGGCTTGGCAAGATGGAACGCGCCGGAGCAGATGAACAGCACATGGTCGGTCTTCACCGGCCCGTGCTTGGTGTTCACCGTCGTGCCCTCGATCAGCGGCAGCAGGTCGCGCTGCACGCCCTCGCGGCTGACGTCGCCGCCGCCGCGGAACTCGCTGCGGGCGGTGATCTTGTCGATCTCGTCGATGAACACGATGCCGTTCTGCTCGACCGAGTCGCGCGCCTCGCGCACGACCTTCTCCTGGTCCAGGAGCTTGTCGCTTTCCTCGCGCATCAGCGTCTCGTAGGACTCGGCCACGGTCAGCTTGCGCTTCTTGGTGCGCCCGCCGAACGCCTTGCCCAGCATGTCGCCGATATTGATCATGCCGACCGACGCGCCGGGCTGGCCCGGCACCTCGAACTGCATGGGGGCGCCTGAATCGGCGACCTCGACCTCGATCTCGCGCTCGTTGAGCTCGCCAGCGCGCAGCTTGTGGCGGAAGCGCAGGCGCGTCTCCTCGCTGGCGCCGCTGCCGCACAAGGCATCGAGCACGCGGTCCTCGGCGGCAAGCTCGGCCTTGGCGCGCACGTCCTTGCGCAGCCGCTCGCGCGCCATGTCTATGGCGCTTTCCATCAGGTCGCGCGCGATCTGCTCGACGTCACGGCCGACGTAGCCGACTTCTGTGAACTTGGTCGCCTCGACCTTGAGGAACGGCGCGTCGGCGAGCTTTGCCAGGCGCCGCGCGATCTCGGTCTTGCCGCAGCCGGTCGGCCCGATCATCAGGATGTTCTTGGGCAGCACCTCTTCGCGCAGTGCCTCGGGCAGCTGCAGGCGGCGCCAACGGTTGCGCAGCGCGATGGCGACGGCGCGCTTGGCGTCCTGCTGGCCGACGATGTGCTTGTCGAGCTCGGAAACGATCTCGCGGGGGGAAAAGTCGTTGCTCATTTCACTCAGAGTTTTTCGATGACGAGGTTGTGGTTGGTGTAGACGCAGATGTCGGCGGCGATGCCCATCGCCCTGCGGGCGATCGCCTCGGCATCGAGGCCATCGACGTCGATCAGCGCCCGCGCCGCGGCCAGCGCATAGTTGCCGCCCGAGCCGATGGCGATGATGCCGCCCTCGGGCTCCAGCACGTCGCCCGAGCCCGATAGCAGCAGCGACACGTCCTTGTCGGCCACCGCCATCATCGCTTCCAGCCGGCGCAGGTAGCGGTCGGTGCGCCAGTCCTTGGCGAGCTCGATGCAGGCGCGCAGCAGCTGGCCGGGATGGCGCTCGAGCTTGCTCTCGAGGCGCTCGAACAGGGTGAAGGCATCGGCCGTCGAGCCGGCGAAGCCCGAGACGATCTGGCCATTGCCCAGCCGGCGCACCTTCTTGGCGTTGCCCTTGACGATGGTCTGGCCCATCGAGACCTGGCCATCGCCCGCCATCACCACCTGACCGCCCTTGCGGACGGACAGAATGGTCGTGGCGTGCCAGCCCGGCCCGGAGGAAGTTTCGGATTGTGGGGACATGGCCCCGTAAATAGTCATTTGCGGCGGCAAATCAATCGCGCTGCTCCGGTGGCATATTCTCCGCTAGGCTGCACAACTTCGACTTGGAATCGTCCTTGTCCCTGCATTTGCCAGGCACCAAAAGAGAACGAATGAGAAAGGCGAAATCCCGCAGCCCCGTCGCTCAGCGACACGCCGAACTAAAGGCGTTGGCGGCCTTGCCAGAGGCCCATATCGACACGGCTGATATTCCGGAAGTTGTAGACTGGTCGGGCGCCAAGCGCGGGCTCTTCTACCGATCTGTGAAGCGCCGCACAAAGCGAGCTAATCTCGCTCGATGAACGACCAGCCTGTCATCATTATCGGCGCCGGCATCGTCGGCACCGCGACCGCCCGCGCCCTGCAGCGTGAGGGCCATGCCGTCACCCTGATCGACAGCGGCGAGCCCGGCCGGGCCACGTCCTACGGCAATGCCGGCTTCATCGCCATCGACCACGTCCTGCCGCTGGCCCGGCCGTCGACCCTGAAGCGCGTGCCGCAGATGCTGATGGACCGCAACGGGCCGCTCACCGTCCATCCGCCCAGCATCCCGGCCCTGCTGCCCTGGATGGCGCGGTTCGCGCTCGCCGCCTACAGCCAGAAGGAGGTCCAGAAGGGCGTCGATTCGTTTGGGCCGCTGATGGCCGAGGCGAACATCGCCTGGAAGGCCGAGATCCAGGCGTCGGGCCTGGGCGAGCTCTTCCGCACGCAAGGCGCCCTCTACGTCTACGAAAGTGAACAGGCCTTCGCGTCGGGCGCGGAGGAACGTGCACTGCAGCAGACCAAGGGCACGGTGTTCGAGATCGTCGACGGCAACCGCGCGCGCGAGCTGGCGCCGGGCTTGAGCGAGCACATCGTGCGCGGCGTCTACTACTCGCACGGCATGCACACCATCAACCCTTACAAAGTGGTGACGTCCTTGGCCGAGCGCTTCACGGCCGAAGGCGGCACCCTGCTGCGTGGCCGCGTGCGTGGCTTCGGCCGCGACGGCAATCGCGTGACCTCGGTCGAGATCACCGACCAGAGCCTGCCCGCCAAGGCCGTGGTCATCGCGGCCGGCCGCGCCTCGGGCGAGCTGACGCGACTGCTGGGCTTCAATGCGCCGCTGGTCGCCGAGCGCGGCTATCACGTCATGCTGGCGCCCGACAATGTGCGATTCGAATTGCCGGTGAGTCCGGCCGAGCGCGGCTTCATGATCACGCCGATGGAGGAGGGCCTGCGGGTGGCCGGCACCGTCGAGCTCGCCGCCCCGCACCAGCCGCCGTCGTGGCACCGCGCCGATATATTGGTGCGGCACCTCAAGGACATCTTCCCTGGCGTCGGCGGCGCCGAGCAGAGCCGCTGGATCGGCGAGCGGCCGACCCTACCCGACTTCCGCCCGGCGATCGGCCGCGCGCCCCGGCTTGCCAATGTCTATTGCGGCTACGGCCATCAGCATGTCGGGCTGACGCTCGCCACCGCGACGGGCCGTCTGATCGCACGCCAGATGATGGGCGAGGATCTGCCTTCGACATTGCAGGCCTGCGATCCTGGTCGATTCGGCTAAGCCAATTTCGCAATTCAGCAATTACGAAATTGCTGTCATCCCAAGCTCATGGTCTTCCGGACCGCGCGCTTCCAGCGCGCTCATGAGCTTGAGCGCGCAGGATGCGCGCGGTCCGGAAGAGATGACAGCGAGTGTGATCCAGCGACCGGCGGTTGCGCGGCCACGCCGACGGGATTAGCGTTTGCGGGCTAATCTGGCGAATCGACAGCTCCCAGGAGGCCGGCATGAGTTCTCATCGCAGCCCCGCAGAAGTTCGTTCCAGCGTAAAGCATCCCATCATCGACGCCGACGGCCATTGGATCGAGTACGGCCCGGTCTTCGCCGAGCGCATGCGCAAGGTCGCAGGCGACAAGGCCGGCGACGGCTTCCTTGCCTCGCAGCGCCGCATTCCCGACGCGCTCAACCTTTCGATCGCCGAGCGCAAGCAGCGCGGCATCGCCATGGAAGGCTACTGGAGCCGCCAGACCACCAACACGCGCGATCGCGCCACCGCGATGATGCCGCGCATGCTCTATGACCGTCTCGACGAGCTCGGCATCGATTTCGGCGTGATCTATCCGACCGCCGGCCTCAGCATCCCGCGCATTCCCGACGACGAGACCAGGCGCGCCGTGGTGCGCGGCTTCAACATCGTCACCCACGAATACTTCGCCAAGCTCTCGGACCGGCTGTCGCCGGCTGCCGTGATCCCGATGTTCACGGCCGAGGAAGCGATCGCCGAGCTCGAGTTCTGCACCAAGGAGCTCGGCAGCAAGGTCGGCATGTTCGGCGGCGGCGTGCCGCGCCGGATACCGATGGCCAAGGATCTCGACCCGACGGTCGGCCGCTTCGCCGTCACCTATGAGAACCTCGGCATCGACAGCGAGCATGACTACGACCTGGTCTGGCAGAAGTGCCGCGAGCTGCGCATCGCGCCCACCTTCCATGCCGGCGGCCGCGGCTTTGGCCTGCGCAATTCGCCGAGCAACTTCACCTTCAACCACATCGGCCACTTCGCGGCGGCCGGGCATTCGATCGCCAAGGGCCTGTTCCTGGGCGGCGTGACGCGGCGCTTCCCCGATCTCAACTTCGCCTTCCTCGAGGGCGGCGTGGGCTGGGGCTGCCAGCTCTTCGCCGACCTGATCGAGCACTGGGAGCGGCGCGGCGCCAAGGGCATCGCCTACATGGATCCCAAGAAGCTCGACCGAAAGATGCTCAAGAGCCTGGTCGACAAGTACGGCTACGAGGAGATCGCCGCCGAGCTTGACAAGCGCGACGGCTGGCCCTCCAAGGAGGAGGACGAGGCGACCGGCGGCATGCCGGTGCTCGACGACTTCGCCGCCTGCAAGATCACGCGCAAGGAGGACTGGGTCGACCTCTACGCCCGGCCCTACTACTTCGGCTGCGAGGCTGACGACCGCATGAACGTCACGGCGTTCGGCCGGGCCAACCCGTTCGGCGCACGCATCAACGCGATCTTCAGCTCCGACATCGGCCACTTCGACGTGCCCGACATGCTGAGCCCGGTGCCCGAAGCGCACGAGCTGGTCGAGGACGAGCTGATCACGCCCGACGACTTCCGCGACTTCACCTTCACCAACGCCGTGCGCCTGTGGGGCCAGCAGAACCCGAGCTTCTTCGAAGGCACGGTGGTGGCCAAGGAGGCGGCGGCTGTGCTGAACAGCGAGCGGGCGAAGGTCGCGGCGGAGTAGTCAGGCGCCGTACTGCAGCAGCGTCTCGCCGTTGGCCTTCAGCCACGCCTGCGGCGGCTCCATCGGGCCGTCGCACAGGCTGCGCGCCAGCGCCCAGAAGCGCGGGCCGTGGTTGAGGTGCACGAGATGAGCGACCTCGTGCGCCACCAGGTAATCCAGCACTTCCGGCGGTGCGAAGACCAGGCGCCAGGAGAACGACAGGGCGCCGTCCGGCCCGCAGCTCCCCCAGCGCGAGCGGCTGTCGCGCACGCTGATGCGCTTCACCGGCCGTTCGACGCGCCCGGCCTTGGCGTGGACCAGCGGCACCAGGCGATGGCGCAGCTCGGCGGTCAGCCAGTCGCGCAGCCGGCGCGGCAAATGCTCGGGCTGGCCGGCGACATGGATCTCGCCCGGCTCGCGCCACACCGTGCCGCGCCTGTCGGCGCGATGGCGGATGAGGTGCGGCTCGCCGAACAGCGGCACTTCGGCGCCGTCGGCGAACGGCCGCCGGTCCGGCAGGCGCTTTAGCCGGGCGGCGATCCAGCCGGCCTGGGACTCGGCGAAACCCACGGCGGTGCCGCGGGCCATGCGCAGGGGAGCGGTCAGCACGACCCGGCGATGGGCCACGTCGACGCGCAGCGAGGCGCGGCGGGCGCGGCCGCTGCGCACGAAGGTCACGGGCAGGGTATCGCCTGCATGAACAATGGTCAGTTGCTCCGGCTCGGGCGCCGCTCTAGGCAGGACGAAACGCAACACGGTGCCGGACAACGACATGCACCCGATCATACAACAGAGGAGCTTCTGACGTGACCCTCGATCTTGCCCGGCTGCGCGCCGAGACGCCCGGCTGCGCCCACGTCCTGCACCTCAATGCCGCCGGCTCCGCCCTGCCCAGCCAGCGCACACTCGACGCCACCGTGAACCATCTGCAGCTGGAAGCCGAAATCGGCGGCTACGAGGCGGCCGCCAAGGCGCATGACGACCTGGAGGGCTTCTATCCCGCGGTGGCCAAGCTGATCGGCGCCAAGGCCGACGAGATCGCCTTTGTCGAGAACGCCACCCGGGCCTGGGACCTCGCCTTCTATTCCCTCGATTTCAAGCCGGGCGACCGCATCCTGACCTGCGTCAGCGAATATTCATCGAACTACATCTCCTACCTGCAGGTCGCCAGGAAGACCGGCGCGGAGATCGTCGTCGTGCCCGACGACAACTACGGCCAGATCGACCTCGGCGCGCTGGAGCGGGCGATCGACAAGCGCACCAAGCTGGTGTCGATCTCGCATGTGCCGACCCAGGGCGGGCTGGTGCAGCCGGCCGAGGCCGTCGGCAAGATCACCAACGATGCCGGGATCCTCTACCTTCTCGACGCCTGCCAGTCGGTCGGCCAATTGCCGGTCGACGTCACCAAGGTCGGCTGCGACTTCCTGTCGGTGACCGGCCGCAAGTACATGCGCGCTCCGCGCGGCACCGGCTTCCTCTATGCCAAGCGCGCGACCACGAGCCAGATCGAGCCGCTGCTGCTCGACAACCACGCCGCCAAGTGGACCGACGACAACGCCTACACCGTGCGCGACGACGCACGGCGCTTCGAGAACTGGGAACGTTATTTCGCCGGCGTCATCGGACTGAAGGTCGCCGCCGACCAGATCAACGAGCTCGGCATGGAGCCGATCTGGGCCCGCCTGCGCGAACTGGCCGACGGCCTGCGCGAGCGGCTCGCGACCCTGAAGGGCGTCAAGCTCACCGATCTCGGCAAGGTGAAGGGCGCCATCGTGACCTTCGCGGTCGAGGGCAAGGACCACAACGAGCTGAAGGCCAGGCTGCGCGAGCAGGCGATCAACGTCACCGTCTCGACCCAGTTCTCCTCGCGCCTCGATCTCAAGGGCCGCGGCCTGCTGAACGTGATGCGCGCCTCGGTGCATGTCTACAACACCGAGGACGAGCTCGACCGCTTCGTCGCGGCGCTGGAAAAGATCATATGAAGAAGATATGGCGGCGGGCTGAGCCATATATTTGAGATCACTGCCATCCTGGCTACGATCGTCCCATGGCGATCGATTTTCATTCCCAAGCAAATCGCGGCACCTATGCCAGCCGGCACGCCGATGACGGCTGGAAGGCAGCCATCCAACGGATTGTCGAGCCTTCCGGCAGGCGCGTTGCCGACATCGGCTGCGGCGGCGGCATCTACTCCCGGGCCTGGCACGAGCTTGGCGCTCGGACCGTCACGGGCGTCGACTTCTCGCAGGCGATGGTCGATGCCGCGCGCGAGCAGGCCGCCGGGCTTACTGACATCTCCTTTCGGCAGGGCGATGCCACGGCGACCGGCCTGCCGCCAGCCTCGGCCGACGTCGTCTTCCAGCGTGCCCTGATCCATCACCTGAAGGACTACAGTCCATGCGTTGCCGAAGCGCGCCGCGTGCTGGCGCCCGGCGGGACCTTGATCGTGCAGGACCGCACGCCGGATGACGTCGAACTGCCGGGCTCGCCGGAACACCTGCGAGGCTATTTCTTCGAATGCTTTCCGCGCCTGCTCGCGGTCGAAACGGACCGCCGGCCGACGGACACGGCGGTCCGCGCCGCCCTCGACGCAACCGGCTTCGCCGAGGTCGAGATGTCCGTGCTCTGGGAAGTGCGCAAGGTCCACCAGGACTGGCAGGAGCTGAAACAGGACCTGACCGAGCGCACCGGCCGCTCCATCCTCCACGATCTCAGCGACGAGGAGCTCGCCGGGCTGATCCTCTACATCGAGACGCGGCTTCCTGGCGGACCGATCGTCGAGAAGGACCGCTGGACAATGTGGAGCGCCGTGGCCTGATCCGGCGGCGTCTGCTCTTATGACGCCATGCCCTTGATCTCGCCGGCCGCCTCGTGGCTGAGCCTCGTCGCCAAAGTCGGGTCGATCCGGCGGGCCGCGGTACAGCTCAACGTGTCGCCCTCGGCGGTGAATCGCCAGATCCTGAAGCTCGAGGCCGAGTACGGCGCGCCATTGTTCGAGCGGCTGCCGCGCGGCCTCCGCCTCACCGAGGCCGGCCGCATGCTGGTCGCCAACGTCGAGCGCTGGCAGCACGATCATGCGCGGACGCTGCAAAGCCTCGCGGAACTGCGCAGCCCCATGAGCGGCCATGCCGCGATCGGCCTGATGGAAAGCTTCGGCCGCGCGGTCGTCTCGCGCTTGATGACCCACATGGCCGAGCGGCATTTCCAGGTCTCGCTCGACGTCCAGATCGGCGGCACCGAGCAGATCGTGGGCCAGCTCGTCGCCCGCAAGCTCGACCTCGCCATCTGCTATGCCGTACCGCGCCAGCCCGACATCCAGTTCCTGGCCCGCGTGCCGTCGAACCCGGGCATCGTCGTGGCGCGCGGCCATCCGCTGGCCAACCGCAAGTCGATCCGCCTGGCCGACTGCGCCAGGCACAGCTTCGTCCTGCCCGATGCTTCTCTCACCTCGCGCGGCATCCTCGACAGGGCGCTGCGCCGGGCGGGGCTGCATCCCGCCACGATGGTGACGACCAATTCCATCGAGGTGATGAAGACGCTGGTGCGCGAGCACCGCCAGATCGCCCTGCTCGGGCTGCCGGACATCCATTCCGACCTTCTGGACGGCGAGTTCGTCTACATCCCCTTCGCCGACCGCCATGTCAGGGGATCGAGCCTGTCGCTGATCGCGCACCGGCACGTCCGCCTGTCGCCGGCGGCGGCGATGGTGGCGGATCATCTGAAAGACCAACTACAGCGGCTGCCCGTCAAATAGCACCGTCCTCAAAAAGGCGACGGCGCGTGCGCAAAGTTGAGCTTCTAGTTCTCCCCTGGCCGGGTGTTACATGCGATGGGCCGTTTTCAGGCCATTGGGGGACAGCATGACGATCCGTCGTTCCTGGTCGTTGGTGGCAATCGCGGCCGCATCGCTGCTGGCCGGAACGCCTTCGCAGGCGCAATCGGTGCTGCGCGTGGCGCCCGAAACCCTGTCGCGCATCCTCGATCCGCATTTCACGACGTCGTTCACCACACGCGATCTCGGCTACCTGATCTACGACACGCTGTTCGCCGTCGACGACAAGTTCGAGCCCAAGCCGCAGATGGTCGAGAGCTACACCGTGAGCCCCGACAAACTCACCTACACCTTCGTGCTGCGGCCCGGCCTCAAGTGGCACGACGGTCAGCCGGTCACCGCGGCCGACTGCGTCGCCTCGATCCGCCGCTGGGCCTCGCGCGACAGCATGGGCCAGATGCTGACGCGCTTCCTGGATTCGCTCGAGGCCACGGACGCCGGCACTTTCAAGCTCGTGCTGAAGGAGCCCTACGGCATGGTGCTCGACAGCCTGGCCAAGGTCGGCGCGCCGGTGCCGTTCATGATGCCGGAGCGCATCGCCAAGACGCCGGGCAGCGAGCAGGTGAAGGAGATCGTGGGCTCCGGTCCCTACAAGTTCCGCGCCGACCTGCATGAACCCGGCGTGAAGATCGTCCTGGAGAAATTCGCCGACTACAAGCCGCGTGGCGAGCCGCCCAACTGGGCGTCGGGCGCCAAGATCGCCAAGCTCGACCGCGTGGAAATGCTGGGCATGCCCGACGCCCAGACCCAGGTGAGTGCGTTGCTGCGTGGCGAGGTCGATTATCTCGAACGCGTGCCGGCCGACCTGCTGCCGTTGCTCGACGCCAAGTCCGACGCCAAGGCCGAGGTGGTGAGCAAGTTCGGCTTCCAGGCGATCATGCGCATGAATCACCTGCAGCCGCCCTTCGACAACATCAAGGTGCGCCAGGCGGTGGCCCACGCGATCGACCGCTCGATGTATGCCGCCGTGGTCGCGGGCGATCCCAGCTTCGCCACCGACTGCGCCGCCATCTTCGGCTGCGGCATGCCCTACGACAGCAAGAACGGCATCCCCTCGCGCAACGTCGCCGCCGCCAAGGCGATGCTGAAGGAAGCGGGCGTCGACATGTCGAAGCCGCTGGTGATGCTGCATGTCGCCAATGCGCCGGGCATCGCGGCGCTGGGCAATGTCACGCGCCAGCTGCTGGTCGATCTCGGCTTCAAGGTCGAGATGCAGGCGATGGACTTCCAGACCTTCGCCACGCGCCGGCTCAACACCAAATCGGTGAGCGAAGGCGGCTGGAACCTCGCCCATACGACCAATTCTGTGCCCGACCAGGGCAACCCGCTCAGCAACCCCTTCCTGGTGGCCGTCGGCCATCCGGCGTCGGCCTGGGGCTGGCCGAACGATCCCCGGACCGAGGAGCTGCGGTTGACGTTCGCCAAGGCGCCGGATGAGGCCGCCCGCAAAGCAGTCGCGGCCGAGATCCAGGCGCGGGCCTACGAGCAGGTGCTCTACCTGCCCTTGGCGCAGTTCACGACGCCGTCGGCGTGGCGCGACAACCTGCAGGGCGTGCTGAAATCGCCGGTGATGCTGCTCTACAACATCGACAAGAAGTAAGAGGCGACCATGGCGAAGGCTGTTGCCGACGGTTATCTGCGGCGCATTCCCAAGGCCGAGCTGCATTGCCATCTCGCCGGCACGCTGCGCGCCACGACCGTGGCCGAGCTGGCCGCACGCGCCGGGCTGGCCCTGCCGCGGCCGGCCGACAAGCTCTACCAGTGGCCGGACTTCTACGGCTTTCTGGATGTGCTGCGGCTCACTGCTCTGGTGCTGCGCACGCCCGAGGATTTCTCGCGCGCCGTCTACGAATACGTCGAGGATGCCGTGCGCGACGGCAACCTCAGGCACGTCGAGTTCTTCTTCAATCCCGACTACTTCTATCCCAACGGCATCGACTATCCGGCGATGGTCGACGGCATGATCGAAGGCATCGAGGCGGCGAAGAAGATGTTCGGCGTGTCGAGCCTGCTGATCTGCTGCATCGACCGTTCGACCAACACGCCGGCCCAGGCGGTCGAGATCGTCGAGACCGCGATCGCCCATCGCCGCGACCATGTGGTCGGCATTGGGCTCGACGGCGCCGAGCGTGCCGGGCCGCCCGCCACCTTCGCCGAGGCCTATGCGCTGGCCAAGCGGGCTGGCCTGCATCGCACGGCGCATTGCTGCGAGGACAACCAGACGCTCGTCGAGGCGCCGCCGACCAACTACCTGATCTGCCGCGACGTGCTGCAATGCGACCGCATCGACCACGGCTACAACATGCTGGCGTCTGACTTCGTGATGGCCGAGGCGCGGCGCGACGGGCTCTACTTCACGCCCTGCGCCTGGACCAGCCTGGTGCACAACCGGCCGCACCGCCCGCAGCGCATCCGGCGCATGGTCGAGGCCGGGCTGAACGTCACCATCAACACCGACGATCCGGCGATGTTCGAGACCGATCTCGGCCATGGCTTCACGACGCTGTTCGAGTCGATCGGCTGGGGGCCGGACATGGCGCGCAAATTCAGCCTGAACTCGGTCGAAGGCTCGTGGCTCGACGAAAGCGATAAGAGCGCGCTCAGGATGGCGTTTCGCCGCGAAATCGCCGCGCTGGACAAGGAGTTCGGCTACGAGACGGCGGCGCCGACGGTCTAGTCGTTCTCATCGTCATGTTCCTCTCCCCCACTAGGGGG